>DATIOD010000063.1:0-75821 GCA_035473635.1 Gaiellaceae bacterium
CTCAGCGACCAGGCCGCGCTCGACTTCGGGCTGGGCGATTTTCCCTTCGGGCTGGGCGATCTTCTGCTCTTCGCTCATGCGCCTCAGTGAACCGATGCGACCGGACGGACAGAGCGCCGGGATCAGCGTCGAAGGCGAGCAGATGGTCGCGACGAGCGTCGACGCGCCGCGACCAGCCCGCTCAGCTCTTCGACTGCTCGATCCCGGTGCAGCACGGGTGCAGCACGGGGTGTCGCTTTTGACGTGAGTGACGCGAGTGACTTCGCTCAACCATGCGGTTTTCGCGTCGCGTCTGAGTGCTTGATGCGCCCGGCAGGAATCGAACCTGCGACCTTTCGCTCCGGAGGCGAACGCTCTATCCCCTGAGCTACGGGCGCCGGGGAGACACCACAGTCTAGACGCGGCTCAGCGGGAGGCCCTGGCCTTCCACTCGTCCCGCGTCGGTAGCTTCCCGGCCCGCCGCGCCTCCAGCACGCACTCCATGTGTGCGTGGCGACGCCGCGAGAGATCTCCCTCCGGCGCGATCAGCGCATGCTCGCTCGTCGCGTGGAGCATCCCGTCGCAGAGCGGGCAGACGTAGCTCGCCGCCTTCAGGTTCTGCGCGGGCCGCAGTTCCCACCAGCGCGCTCCCTCCACGACGCCGACGATACCCTCGCCCGGTGATCCGCCGGCTCGCCCGTACGCTCGACCCGCGCCTGCCCACACAGGTATGGCTGCTGCAGATCGGCGGCGTGATGAACTCGTTCGGCAACGGCATCGTCCTGCCGTTCCTCGTCATCTACCTGCACGACATCCGCGGCTTCGGGCTCGGCATCTCGGGTCTCGTCGTCGCAACCTCGGCAGCGGCGCAGCTCACCGCCGGCATCGGCGCCGGGCCGCTGGTCGACAGGCTGGGCGCGAAGCGGGTGCTCGGCGCGGGGCTCGTGATGCAGTCGATCGGCATCGGCCTGTTCCCGCTCGTGCGCAGTCCGTGGGAGGCGTTCCTGCTGATTGCGATCGAGGGCGCCGGCAGCGCCGGCTTCTGGCCGAGCCAGTCGACGCTGATCGCACGGCTCACGCCTCCGCAGCGGCGGCACGCTGCGTACGCGCAGCAGCGCGTGACGATGAACCTCGGCATCGGGCTCGGCGGGCTGACCGGCGGCCTGATCGCGAGCGTCTCGAGCCCGACGTCGTTCACCGTGCTCTTCCTCGTCGACGCCGCGACGTTTCTCGCGTACGTCGTCGTGCTGTTCTTCATCCACGACGACGGCCCCCTCGAGCACCACGCGGACGCCCCGAGCTCCTATCGCGCCGTCCTGCGCGACCGCGTGTTCGGGCGGCTCTGGATCCTCAATTTCCTGTTCGTCGCGGCCGGCTACTCGCTGTTCAACCTCGTGCCGCCGTTCGCGCGCGACCAGGCCGACGTGAGCGAGCACCAGATCGGCGCGCTGTTCTTCATCAACACGATCGTGATCGTCCTCGCGCAGCTGCCGATCTCCCGCGCGATCGAGGGCAGGCGCAGGATGCGCGCGCTCGCCCTCATGCCCGCGCTCTGGGTCATCTGCTGGCTGCTGCTCGACTTCGCCGGCTGGCGCTTCGACGGCACGACCGCGTTCGTCCTGATGGCGGTGGCGCTGGCGATCTTCGGCGTCGGCGAGTGCTTCCACGGGCCGGCACACCAGGCACTCGTCGCCGAGATCGGCCCGGCGCACCTGCGCGGCCGCTACTTCGCCGTGCACTCGCTGTCCTGGGGGCTCGCCGGAACCGTCGGGCCGGCGCTCGGCGGATTCGTGCTCGCCGCCGCGCCCTTCGCGCTCTGGCCGCTCGCCGCGGTTGTCTGTGCAATCGCCGCGGTCGGCGCGCTCCGGACTGAGCCCCGCATCCCCGGCGAGCTCGCGCGCATCCCGCACGCCGACCCCGAGCCGCCCGTGCTCGCGCTTGCAGGCACGGGATGAACAGGGAAACCGGGGTACAATCACGAACATGCCGGTGATGCCGATCATCGAGGACCCGCTCAGTACCGATGCCGAGCCTGCCTCGCATCCGGCGCGCACGCGCGCGCGACACGGTCGTCACGCTTCCGGCTGCGCCGTCGCCGCCCGCTGAGCTCAGCGCCGCCGACCTCACCTGGATCCACCTCGACGCGCCGACGCTGGGCCAGGCGCAGGATCTCGCCGACCGCTTCGGCTGGCACCCGCTCGACGTCGAGGACGTGCTCTCCAAGCGCCAGCGCCCGAAGGTCGACGACTACGCCGAGGAGGGCTACCTCTTCGGCGTCCTCCACTTCCCGGTGTACGACCGGGCGATCCAGCGGCTGAACGCCGCCGAACTCGACTTCTTCGTCGGCCCCGACTACCTCGTCACCCTCCCGACCGTCGAGCTGCTGCCCGTCGCGCGGCTCTTCCGGCGCTGCGAGGAGGACGCCGACTTCCGCGAGCAGCTGTTCTCGAAGGGCTCGGGCCGGCTGCTCTACGAGGTGCTCGACGACCTGCTCGACTACTGCTTCCCGATCCTCGACAAGATCGGCCACAAGCTCGACGCGCTCGAGGACGACGTGTTCGAGGGACGCTCCGAGGCGGTCGTTCGCGACATCTCGAACGTCAAGCAGGAGATCATCAGCTATCGCAAGATCATCAAGCCGGAGCGCTCGACGCTTCGCCTGCTCGAGCGGCACATCGAGCGTTTCCTGCCCGAGGAGCTGGAGCTCTACTTCGACGACATCGTCGACAGCAGCGAGCGCATCTGGGACATCCTCGACAACTACAAAGAGGTCGTCGAGGCGCTCGAGGATACGAACGAGTCCGTGATCTCGCACCGCCAGAACGACGTTTTGCGAATCCTGACCGTGTTCTCGGTCGTCCTGCTCCCGCTCACGCTGATCACGGGGTTCTTCGGGATGAACGTCGACTTCCCTGGGTTCGACACCGCCTGGGCCTTCTGGACGATCTTCGTCGTGATGGTCACCACGCTGGCCGGCGTGCTCGCGTTCTTCCGCTTCAAGCGGTTCCTTTAGAGGCTCCGGGCTAAAGGTCGGCGCAAGGCTGCCGACAAGGAGAGTGGGCGCCGCGGGTCGGTGTCCTCTGGCCCCTTCGCCGCAGGAGGGAAAGAGCTCACCCTTGGCCCGCGGCGTCCGCTCGACGAAAGCGCGGTACGCTCGACGCGATGAGCCCGAAGCCGCTCTGGGCACCGTGGCGCCTCGAGTACGTCCAGCACGCCGATGAGCTCGACCGCTGCATCTTCTGCGAGCCCGAGCCGGAGCTGCTCGTAGCCGCCGACGACGACGCGCTCGTCGTGCTCAACCGGTTCCCCTACGCCTCCGGCCATCTCCTGGTCGCGCCGCGCCGCCACCTCGGCGACCTCGGCGCGCTCTCGGAGAGCGAGGCGCTCGCGATTCACCGCTTCTCGGTGCGGTGCGTCGAGGCGCTTCGCTCGGTCTACGCCGCGCAGGGCTTCAACCTCGGCTGGAACCTCGGCCGCGTCGCCGGCGCCGGGATCGAGGACCACATCCACCTGCACGTCGTGCCGCGCTGGAACGGCGACACGAGCTTCATGTCGGTGCTCGGCGACGTGAAGGTGATCCCGGACGCGCTCGTCGCGACGCGCCGCAAGCTCGAACAGGTTTTCTAGTTGTCGTCGATCAGCCGCGACGTGCCCGCGAGCAGGTCGGCGGCGACGGCCGCGTAGAGGTTGTTCAGCTTGCCGGCGTCGGGCTGCTCGTAGTAGTCGTTTCGCGTCGCCATCGACTGAAGCGCCTGCTCGGCGGTGATCGCAGGCTGCTCGGGGCCCTGCTTCCAGTTGCCCTTCGCGTCCTTCGAGAGGCCCTGGCAGACGTCGTGGCCGACGTCGTATCCGATCGAGTAGACGATCGTCCCGGCCGTCTGAATCGCCTGCGACGAGGTGATGCCCTGATGGCACGGCGTCGAGCGGTACGGCGACGACGGGTCGTACGAGGTCGGCCCGGTGTTGGCCGCGCCGTCCGACATGAACACGATCACCTTCTGCGTGTTCGACCGACCGTCCTTGACCAGCTCCGCCTGGGCCGCCTCCAGCGCGTTCGCGTACGACGTCGTCCCGTTCGGCTGAACGCAGGTGATGGCGGAGACGAGCGGCGAGCCGTCGTCGAGCCGTCCCTGTGCATCCTTGTAGTTGCCCGAGAGCGGAACCAGCACGTAGTTGTCGTTCGGCGACGTATACGGCCCGGCAGTGAAGGGGCAGACGTCGTTCTGCGTTTTCGCGGGCGGCAGCACCGCAAACCCGACATGGTCGATCTTCGGGTCCATGAAACCGAGGAACGTCCGCAGGCCGCCGCGCGCGTTCTGCATGTCGGTGCACGCCGGGTGGTCGTCCTGGCCGGCGTCGTTCGTGCACATCGAGCCCGTCCGGTCGAGCACCAGCATCACGTCGAGCGGCCTGGTGCCGCACGGCGAGCACGCGGTCGCCTTCGCATGCACGGTGAAGGAGCCGACGCCGAACAGCTTGCCGAACACGGTCGGCACGTTGGCCGCCTCCTGCACGACGATTGCGTTCGCCGGGGCGCAGCCCGGCGCGCTCGTGATGCACTTCGTCGAGACCGTCATCTCGACGTCGTCCACACCCTGCGGCACGTTCGCGCCCGAAGCCCCGAAGTCGTTCGCGAGGTCGGTCGCCGATCCGACCATCGGCAGGCCGTCGGCTCCGGCGAGCGCGGCTGCGTCGACCGACGCCTGCAGACGCCGCTGCGTCAGGTACGCGCGGCCGACATCGAGCACGAGCGCCGCGAACCCGAGCAGCACGACGAGCATGAGCACAACGATGACGAGCGACTGCGCGGACTCGTCGCGAAGCTGCGGGCGCCGGCGGCTCACAGATACTTCGCGAGCGTGAGCACCGCGGGGCCGAGAATGATGATGAAGAGCGCCGGGAAGATGAACAACGCTGCGGGGAACAACATCTTCACGGGCGCCTTCGCGGCCCGCTCCTCCGCGACGGCACGGCGCCGCTTGCGCGTGTCGTCTGCCAGGTTCTTCAACGTCCGAGCGAGCGAGATGCCGAGCTGCTCGCCCTGCACGATCGCGCGGACAAACGAGGCGATCTCGGGCGTATCGATGCGCTTCGCCATCCGCTTCAACGCGTGCTCGCTGCTCTGCCCGACGCGCAGATCGGTCAGGACGAGCGCGAACTCGTCGGCCAGCGGGCCGGTGCTCCACTCGACGAGGCGCTGGATCGCGCCGAAGAAGCCGAGGCCGGCCTCGACCGAGACCGCCAGGAGGTCGAGCGCCTCTGGCAGCGCCTCCGCGACCCGCTCGCGCCGGGCGCGCGCGCGCCGGTCGAGGTTCCAGCCGGGTGCGACCCACGCGAGCACGCAGGCGCACGCGAGCACCACGAAGAGCATCCCGCCGCTCAGGCTCATCGCTGTGCCGATCGCGATCGTCGCGAGCGCAGCCAACCCGACGAGGCCGATGCGGATCGCTGCGAACGACTCGGGCGTGACGCGGCCTGCCACCCCGGCCGCCGCGATGCGGTTCGGCAGGCGCTCGGCCATGCGCGCGGTCGTGAAGCGACGTCCGACATTGTCGAGCATGTCGGTGGTCTCGAACTGGCGCCGCCGCGCGTGCGAACCGGACGCGCCGGAGAAGCGGCGCACCATCGCAACGGAGGCGGTCCGCCGCCGCCCCTGAGGCGTCAGCGTGTCGGCGACGACGAACACGGCGCCGGCGAGCGAAAGGCCGGCGAGCAGAAGCAGCAGCATCGTTTACCCCTTTACCGTCCCGATCCGCCGCAGCGTGATCGTCCCCAAGGTCATCATCGCGAGCCCGATCGCGACCATCACGTGTCCGCCCGTAGTCGTCCAGAGTGGGCGCATGTAGTCGGGGTTGAGCACCGTCAGCAGCACCGCCGCGAGGAACGGCAGCGCCGTCAACACGTTCGCGGACGTGCGGACCATCCCCGTCAGCGCGCGCACCTTCCGCCGGAACTGCTCGCGGGACCGCACTGTCTCGGCGACGAGCGCGAACAGCTCGGCGAGGCTGCCCCCGATCTGGCGCTGGATCGTGATGGCGTCGAGCACGAACTTCAGGTCCTTCGAGCGGATGCGCCGGCCAAGGTCGGCGAGGGAGTCGTCGAGCGACCGGCCCAGGTGCACCTCTGCGACGACGCGGCGGAACTCGCGCCCGGCCGGCTCGGCGACGTCGGCGCCAACGGTCTGGATCGCCGCGTCGAAGCCGTGGCCCGCACGGAGCGAGGCCGCGAGCGTGTCCAGCACCTCGGGCAGCTGGTTCTCGAACGCCCGGGAGCGGCGCGCGCCCTTGACCGACAGCACCACCCAGGGCAGCGCTCCGGCCGCGACCGCACCGAGCAGCGCGACGCCCAAACCGGACCTCGTGGTCAGGAACGCAAAGGCGACAATCGCCAGCGCGAGGTCGGCGGAGACGACGACGCCCGGACGAGCATCGATCCCCGCCCGTTCGAGCAGCGCCGTGACGCGGCGGTGCAAGCCGGCGCGCTCGAGCACGCGCTCGACACCGGCGAGCAGCTCGCCGCGATCGACGGCGGGCCGCTTCTTGGACGACGACGCCGGGACATAGGGGCTCATGCGACGCCGAACGACCGCGCGACGGCGGGCTGTCAGCGCGACCAGCGCTGCGCCGAAGACGAGCACTCCGACCGCGACCGCGACGAGAACGGTCATCCGACACGCCCTCCACCGACGGTCTGGAGCCGGTACGCGGCCGGAGTCGGATCGAAGGTCTCGGGCGAGATCGTGACGCCGTTGTCCGCGAGCTTCGTTGTGAACTGCGGCCGGATTCCCGTCGGGAGCGGCCGGTCGTACACCGCACCGGGGGCTCCACCGATCGGCTTGCACGAGAAGATCTCCTGCAGGGTCACGACGTCGGACTCCATCCGTAGGACCTCGGTCACGTGCGTCACCCGGCGGGTGCCGTCGACGCCGCGCGAGATCTGCACGACGACGTCGAAGGCGCTCGCGATCTGCTCGCGAATCGCCCGCAACGGAAGCTCGACGCCTGCCGTGAGCACGAGCGTCTCGAGGCGCGACAGCGCGTCGCGCGGCGAGTTCGCATGGATCGTCGTCAACGACCCTTCGTGGCCGGTGTTCATCGCCTGCAACATGTCGACCGTCTCCGCGCCGCGGACCTCGCCGACGATGATCCGGTCGGGGCGCATGCGGAGTGCGTTGCGGACGAGCTCCCGGATCCGCACCTCGCCCTGACCCTCGATGTTTGCCGGGCGCGACTCGAGCGAGACGACGTGGCTCTGCTGCAGCTGCAGCTCGGCCGCGTCCTCGATTGTGATGATCCGTTCGTTGTTCGGGATGAAGCTCGAGAGGATGTTCAGGAGCGTCGTCTTGCCGACGCCTGTGCCGCCCGAGATCAGCATGTTCAGCTTTCCGCGGACGCATGCCGCGAGCACGTCGACGAGCTCCGGGGTGATCGAGCCGAGGTTCATCAGGTTCTCCGCCGTCAGCGCGTCGACCGAGAACTTGCGGATCGTCAGCACGGGCCCTTGCAGGGCGACAGGCGGCAGGATCACGTTCACACGCGATCCGTCCGGCAACCTCGCGTCGACCATCGGCGACGCCTCGTCGACGCGCCGCCCGACACCCGACACGATCCGGTCGATCACGCGGAGGAGGTGATCCTCGCTGGCGAAGCGCACGTCGGTCTCGCAGACGAGGCCGGCGCGCTCCACGTACACGTGCTCGTGGCCGTTGACCATGATCTCGGTGATCGACGGGTCCCGCAGGAAGGGGTCGATCGGCCCGTAACCGAGGACGTCGTCGACGACGGCCTCCACGAGCCGGGCGCGCTCCTCGGTGGTCAGTCGCTCCGTGCGCCGCGAGAGCTCGCTCTCGACGACCCACCGCACGCGCTTGCGCAACTCCTCCGGCGCGTCGTCGAACGAGCCGAGCTCGGGCCCGACCTTCGTAACGCACACCGAGTGGAGCGACGAGCGGAGCTCGGCGAAGCGATCGAGGAGCCGGTCCGACTGCGTCGTCCCGATCCGCGACTGCAGCGCCGCGCTGTCGTCGTGCCCGTCCGAGCCGTGAATCCGCTGCTGCAGCGACATCGCTAGTTCCTCCCGAAGCTGAGAATCCGCGCCGCACGGGGCGCCTGGCGAGCGACGGGCCACTGCTCGCCGCCCACGACCGACCGGGCGAGCTCGAGCATCGCGCCGGAGAACGGCGACTCGAGGCCAGCGAGCACCGCCGGCGTCGCCTGGTTGACCGCCTGCGGGACACTCGCGTCCAGCGGGAGCACGAAGTCGACCTTGCGGTCGAGCGCAGCCTCGACGTCGCCCCGGTCCATGACGGCCGGGTTCGCGCGGTTCAGGACGATGCTGAGCTTGTCCTCGCCGAACGAGAGCAGCTCGAGGGTCTTCAGTGTCAGACGGACGTTCTTCAGCGTGGGCACGTCCGGGTTGCAGAGGAGCAGCAGACGGTCGGTCTGGTCGAGCGTCGCGAGCATCGGCCCGTAGAAGAAGGGCGCCGTGTCGACGACTACCAGGTCGTACACCGACCGCGCTACGGTCAGCAGCGAGCGAATTGCCTCCTCGCCCACGAGCTCGGCCTCCGCAGGGTTGAGCGGCGCGGGCAGCACCGCGACACCCGACGAGTGGCGCTCGGTGTACACCGCGAGCTTCTCCGCGTCGAGCTCCGTCTGCGTGCCGATCAACTCGCGCACGGTGCTGTTCGGCGACAGCCCGAGCATGATCGCCGCGTCGCCGAACTGCAGGTCGAGATCGACCAGCAGCGTTCGCTTGCGTCCCTGTGCCGCCGCAGCGACCGCGAGATTGGTCGCGACGACCGACTTGCCGGACCCGCCCTTCGGCGAGAACACCGTGACCACGCGACCCTGCGGATCGCCGTCCGCCTTGCGGCGCGCGGCGTGTGCCGCCTTCTCGATCGCGAACATCGCCGCCTCGCGCGAGACGGGCAGCGAGAGGACGTCGGCGATGCCCGCGTCGAGCGCCCAGTGGACGAGCTCCGTCGTGGGCCGCTCGGCCGCGAACACGACCGGTGCGGAGGTGTGCTCACGGACCTTCGCGAGCTGCGTGCGCGGCTTGATCGCCGCGTCGTACACGAGCACGACCACGTCCGCGCGGCAGTCGGCATTGCAAGCGCCGGCGGGAAGGAGCTCGAAGGAATCGATCCCTTCGAGCTCCCGCTCCAGCGCCGCAGCTGCCGTCCCGCCGACGACTGCTAGGCGAAGCGTCTCGTCAGCGTGCATTTGCGCCCTCGACCAGCGACTCGGCCGTCACCGGCTTGCCGGCCGCGTTCGACGGGTGCACCGACGGCCGCAGCAGGAGCGACCAGTCCGCGTTCTTCTCCATCCAGAAGACCTTCTGTGCCTGCGACGACGTGAGCTGCAGGTCGACCGAGGTCTGGTCGCTGCTGCTCGAAGAGCCCGACGGCGCCTTGACCACGAGCACGTTGCGTACGGCGATCACGCCGTAGTGGCTCTGCGACCCCTCGGGCTTGACGATCGAGCCGACGACGTCGACACGGTTGCCGGCATGCACAATGCCCGCGAGCAGCTGGTGCGTGTCGCCGGGCAGCTCGAAGATGCGCAGCTGTCCGTGGATCGTCGACACGAGGCCTTCCTGCTGGCTCGTGCCGAACCGGCGCGCGACGATCTGCTCGCCGCGGTAGGTCGGCTGGATCGCGACCAGCGCCGCGAGCTCGCCCCTGCTCGGCACGACGCCCGAGGCGACGGCGTTCGCCGGGACACGCGCCGACGTCAGCCAACCGGCATGCGCCAGCTGGGCGCCCGTCGTGCCGACCGGGATGTCGCGCGCGGCGACCAGCACGGTGCGGAACGCGGGGCTCGAGGCCGACTGCTTCGACTTCGAGCTCGAGACGTACACGACCGTCAACGCGACCGCCGCAACAGCGAGCGCGGCCGCGATCAGGATGTTCTTCAGGTTGGTCGTAAGCTCCGGCATCGTTCCCTCCTCAGGTGCGCCGACTCACTCGACCCGCTCGGTCGTCGTGCTGTGCAAGTCACCAGAGGCGACGACGATGCCGAGGAGGTTGATCTCGTACGGATAGGTGGCGTCGACGGTCACGTTGCCGCCGGACTGCCAGGTTGATGTGACGTTGATGGAAACCTTCGAGGGGTCGAGATCGTTCGCGGCCCCGAGCACGGCGCTCTTCGTCGCCTGGGTCGGGTCAGCCGCCGAACGGCTGACCGCGGCCTTGCGCGCGCCTGCGCGCACCGCGTCGGTCAGCGCGACCGAGTGCATGAACGCGATCCCGAACTGGACGATCCCGAACAGGATCAGGAACAGCATCGGCGCGACGAGCGCGAACTCGACCAGCGCCTGACCGTTCTCCTCTCTCTTCATCCGCCGCATGGATGTGCCCCCGCTGTTTCGAAAGAGCCGGCGGCGGGCGCGACGAAGCGCGCCCGCCGCCGACGAGCTCGATGGCTCTAGAGCTTGCCGCCGATCGTGGTCAGCGCACCCTCGATCTTGCCCTCGAAGACGCCGAGAGCTGCGACGAGTGCAACCGCAATCAGCACACCGATCAGCGAGTACTCGACGAACGTCTGCCCGTCCTCGCGCTTGCTCACCGTGTACAGGCGCAGGATCGCGCCGTTGATGGCGTCCATCACGATAGTGCCCTCCCTTGAGTTCTTGATACAGAGCGGGGACCCACCCCGCCCTGCTCCACCCGCGACATCCAGGTGGAGGCCGCTCGGTCACCGTAGGAGCGTCCCGAACGACGAAATCCCCCCTCCGGGTTAGCCTTGGTCCACCGGACGTCCAGCTTGCGGTTCGGAACGTCACTCGTTCGAGTGACTCGGCGTGTCTACAGTCGGAAGGTGCGCGCGGCTCCCGTTCTGCGCGGCGGGCCGGTGCTCCGCGCAGTCTGGCTCGTCGGCGGCCTCTTCCTCTGTGCCTGCGGCATCCTCTGCTTCCTGCAGTCGCGTCTCGGCCTGTCGCCGTGGGACGTCCTCCACCAGGGCCTGTCGAAGCACACGCCGCTCTCGTTCGGCGCCGCCAACGTCGTCGTCGCCGTCGTCGTGCTGGTGATCGCCTGGTCGCTCGGCTCGCCGCCCGGGATCGGGACGATCGCAAATGCCCTGCTCATCGGCCTGTTCGTGGCGCTGCTCGAGCCGACGCACGCCGTGCAGTCGCTGGGCGACGGGCCGCTCGCCGCACGGATCGCGCTCCTCGTTGCCGGGCTCGTCTGCTTCGGCATCGGCACTGCCTTCTACATCGGCGCGGGCGTCGGCGCCGGCCCGCGCGACTCGCTGATGCTCGTCTGGTCGAGGCGCACCGGCTGGCGCGTCGGCATCGTGCGAGCAGCGCTCGAGTCGACGGCGCTGCTCGTCGGCTTCGCGCTCGGCGGCGAGGTCGGCGTCGGGACGGTCGTGTTCGCGCTGCTGGTCGGGCCGAGCGTCGAGGGGAGCTTCTTCCTCGCCGAGCGCTCCGGGCTCGTCGCGCGCCCGGCGGTCGCGGCCGAGGTGTTGGAAGTCCCCGGCTGACGATCAGACGGTCGCGACGCCGCGTGCAGCGGTCGCGAACGCAGCGACGGTGCGGTCGACGTCGTCGTCGGTCGTCGACCAGTTGCTCACCGAGATGCGAATCGCACGGCGTCCCTGCCACAGCGTTCCGCCCATCCAGGCCTCGCCCGACTGCTGCACCGCCGCCAGGACGGCGTCGGTCTCCTCGTCCGACGGGAAGCGGAAGAGCACCTGGTTGAGCACGATCTCGTTTAGGACTTCGCAGCCCGGTATGCGCTCGAGCTCCTCGCCGAACCGGCGGGCGTGCGCACAGGTGTTCTCGACGAGCTCCGCGACGCCGCTCCTGCCGAGAGAGCGCAGCGCCGCGTAGACGGTGAAGCCGCGCGCGCGCCGCGAGAACTCCGGGTTCCAGTCGAGCTCGTCCCGCGGTCCTGTCTCGTCCGCATGGACGAGGTAGGCGGCGTGCGTTCCGAGGGCCGCGCGGTGCGATTCCGGGTGGCGGCTGAACGCGATTCCCGAGTCGTACGGAACGTTCAGCCACTTGTGCATGTCGGTCGCCCAGGAGTCTGCGCGCTCGACGCCGGCCACCAGTCGCCTCGTCGTCGGCGACGCTGCCGCCCAGAGCCCGAACGCGCCGTCGACATGCAGCCATGCGTCGTGTTTCGACGCGGCGTCGGCTGCGGCTTCCAGGTCGTCGAACGCGCCGGTGTTCACCTCGCCGGCCTGGACGCACACGATCGTCGGCCCTTCGACGGCGTCCAGCGCCACGTCGAGGGCGCGCGCATCGATTCGACCCTGATCGTCGGCCGGCACGATCGTCGAAGGCGCGCCGAGCCCGAGGAAGCGAAGCGCACGGTCGATCGTGGCGTGTCGCTGCGCGCCGACGACGACCTGGATCCGCGGTGAGCCCACCAGCCCCTTCAGCTCGACGTCCCAGCCGTGCGCGGCCAGCACATGGTGGCGCGCGGCTGCGAGTGCCGTCACGTGCGCCATCTGGCAGCCGGTGACGACGCCGAAGGCGAGCCCCGACGGGAGGCCGAGCAGCTCGGCGAGCCATGAGCCGGCGACCTCCTCGACGACCGCGCCGGCGGGTGACGCGGCGTAGAGACCCGCGTTCTGATCCCACGCGGCCGTCAGCCAGTCGGCTGCGAGCGCCGCCGGCAGAACTCCGCCGATGACGAAGCCGAAGTACCGACCGCCCGGAGTCGCGACCAGCCCCGGCTCGGCATCGTGCGCGAGCTCGGCGACGACCGTCTCAGCGGCGGTCGGCCCGTCGGGCAGCGGCCCGCCGAGCGCCTGCCGCAGCGCATCGAGATCCACGTCCGGAGCGACCGGCCGTTCGTCCAGCGATTCGAGGAAGTCTCCGGCGAGCTGCGACGTCGACGCCAGCAGGTCGCGGAGCTCGCTCATACCTCCAGACTACGGGGAGCGCGTCGAACCAGGGCGGGCAACTCGATCCCTCGGAAGAGCCTGACGCCGAAGATGCGGCCACCGAGGAACGCTCCGACGACCGCCGTCCAGCCGAGGTACACCGCCGCGCTGAGCCATGGCGAGGCCGTGCCGTGCAGCACGCCGAAGTTGAGCCAGAGGCCGCCGACCGCGAACAGCGTGACGCAAGGGAACGCGCCGGCCGTCACCTCGGTGGCGAGGAGCGCCAGCAGGAACGGGACGTGGAAGTAGTCCTGGTCGACCGGATCGAAGACACACCGCACCAGGAACAGCAGCGCGAGCAGCGCGAGCGCCTGGGACGCCTGGAGGCGTCGCCGCCAGAGCAGCAGTGCGAACGGCAGGGCGGCGAGCACGATCAGCGCGTGGCTCACCGGCGGGACCCACTTCGGGACGGCGTGGTAGGTCAGGGTCGGCGACCCTGCGACGTTCACGTGCCGGTCCGACGCGACTGCGAGCCAGATCGTCTCGGGGGTGGCGGCCGACTCGACGTGGGCCTCGTTCCGCGTCGCGGCCATGAACGCGTGTGGGTCCTGGGCGATGAACGGCGTGTAGAACGCGAGCGCTGCGGCGGCGCCGACGAGCGCGACGCGAACGCGCGACGGCGCGGGCGCCGCGAGCAGTGTCGGCACGACGGCGATCAGCGCCCACTGCTTCGTCGCGATCGCGAGGCCGAGCGCGATACCGGCCCACACCGGCCGCCGACCATGCGCGAGCAGGACGGCCGCGACACACAGAGCGCCGCCGAGGAGCTCCTCGGGATGGCCGTTGCTCGCGGCAGCGACGGACGCAGGCGTGAGCACAGCCAGCGCGGCGACGAGCGGTGCCCAGTTGGAACGCGACCGGCGCACGAGTGCCACGCCGAGCACTGCGGCCGCCGCGAGGCAGGGGACGATCCCGGCGCGGTACACGCCGAGGTCGCCGGCGCCGAGCCGGTCTGCAACCCACACGAACGGCGCGCGCAGCACGATCGAGAACGGGCCCATCAGGAACGGCACCGCTGCCGCCCGCCGCAAGCTCCCGTGCGCGAGCGCCGCGACCGCGGGGCCGGCGTCGGCCGGGTAGTCGCCGAGCCGCGCTACGAGCAGCACGACGAAGCCGCCGGCCGCCACCAGCACGAGCCCTAGCAGGGAGGCAGATCTCCTCACCTTCACCCCCTCTCAATCGACCGCGAGGGCGGTTGGATTAAGCCTCAGGGCGTGCCGAAGACGTCGCGGAGCCCGTCGATCACGTCGGGCACGAGCGCGTAGTACGCCCAGGTGCCGCGGCGCTCGACCTCGACGAGGCCGGCGTCTCGCAGGATGCGGAGGTGGTGCGAGATCGTCGGCTGCGAGAGCTCGAATGCCGACGTCAGGTCGCAGACACAGACCGATTCGACCTTCGTCAGGCGGTTCACGATCGCGACGCGCGTGGGATCCGCGAGCGCCTTGAACGTCGCGGCCAGGTCCTCCGCGGCGTCGCGCGCCATCGGCGGCTCGTCGCTCGCGCAGCAGATCGGTTGGAGGACGGGCAACGTCTTCATTGACGTTCATCAATATAACGTCTACGCTCATGGTTCATCGACACTCTTCGATGAAAGGAGGGCGAGATGCTCCTGTTCGCTGCGTGCGACTGCGACTGCTGCGACGGCGACTGCTCCTGCGACGACTGCCGCTGCTAGGCGTCACTACCCGGTCTCGAGCCAGACGACCTCGGCCGCGGAGAGCTCGAGCGACGCCGCTCCGAAGAGCTCCTCGAGCCTCTCCGCCGACCGGGTGCCGACCACGGGCAAGACGTGAGGCGGCTGCGCGAGCACGTAGGCGAGCGCGACGGCGGTCGCGCTCGTCCCGCGCTCGGCCGCGAGCTCCTCGGCGCGCCGCCGCCGGGCCTCGTTCTCCGGGCTCTCCCACTCCGGGATGCCACGGCGCGCGAAGTAGCCGGCCGCCAGGCTCGCCCAGGCGAGCACGAGCGTGCCCTCGCTCGCGAGCGCGGCGGCCTCGTCCCTCGTCATCGCGAGGCAGCCCGGCCAGGGCGCGGCGACCATCGTCCCGAGCGAGAAGTGGTTGCTGAAGACGGCGAGCGGCGCACCATCGCCGCCGAGCGCCGCTTGCAGCTCGCGGAACCGCTCGACGGACCAGTTCGAGACGCCGAACGCCCGGATGCGACCACGCTCGACGTCCGCGAGCAGGCGCTCCGCCCATGCGGCGGCCGGCACCTCGGTGTCGTCACGGTGCAGGACGAAGACGTCGAGCGTCTCGACGCCGAGGCGCGTGCGCGCGATCTCGACCTCCTCCGCGACCAGCTCCGGTGCGCAGCGCGGCGGGTGGCAGCCCTTGACGTAGAGCGTCACGCCGCGCTCGCCGCGGGCGAGCCAGCGTCCGACCACCTGCTCGGACTCGCCGTCGGCGTAGACGTTCCCGAGATCGAGTGCGCGGCCGCCGCGCGCGACGAAGAGATCGAGCAGGGAATGCGTTGAGTCGTCCCGGAGCTCGGCGCCGCCGAGAACGATGCGCTCGACGTCATTCATTCCCCGCCGAACCTAGTCGACAATCGCGAGCTCGAGGCCGAGCAGGTCCGCGACCTTCCGCAGCCTCCCCAGCTGGTGACCGATCCCGAGCGCCACGTGATGCGTGGGGCCTAGTTCGCACCACGCGTCCATGAACGGAGCCGGCGCACTGGCGAAGCGGAGCCGCGAGTTCGTGTTCCCGATGCGAAACGTCGCGCCCGGGATCGACTCCCCCTCCGAGGCGACGAGCTTGAGCCGACCGTCGGCGGTCTGGGTGACCCCGAGGATGGTCACCGGGCCGAGCCTGACCTTCATCTCGATCGAGAGGCCGGCGCCCGCTTTGCCGTGGTAGAGCGTGAGCGCCCGGGCGACCGGCCGGCCCTCGGCGATCGCGAGGTGGCCGGGCCCGTCGTGACCCATCAGCACGAACTGCTCGTCGAAGTCGAGCGCGTAGAACTCCGTGTACGAGCCGCCCGCACCGAGGCGGTCGAGCAGGAGCATCGCGACGTTCGTCTTCAGGTCGCCCTCGCCCGCCGCGGGGACGCCGCGTGCCGTGATCAGCGAGCTCCCGACGATGAGCCCCGCCGCCACCCGCTCGGCACTGTTGCCGCCGGCGCCGCGGTAGTAGTAGGTCAGCCCGTTCAGCTCGAAGTCCTCCACGAGCCGGTCGAGCCCGACCGCGACGCGTGCCGACCAGTCGAAGACCTCGGGCGTGATCTCGGCCGCGATCGGGTCGACACCCGCCTCGGCGAGGTCGAAGGTCGAGCGGATCTCCTCACTCTTGCGCTCGACGTCCGCCGCTGTGGCCGACTCCACGCGCTCGACGAGATCGTCGATCTCCAGCACCTCGACATGCGCGCCCGTCTGCGCCTGCACCTGCGTGAAGTCGGAGTACATGTCGAGCATGCCGGGGTAGGTATGGCCGAGAAAGCCGAGTCGCGCCGTGCGCAGGCTGCGCACGGCGCGGGTTGCGTCCAGCCACTCGTGGATGACATCCCAGGCCGGATCCCCGTCGAGCAGGGTGCCGGTGACTGTTCGATAGGGAATGCGCGCCCGCGTGAACGCGCCTGCGATCTCGGGCACGCAGCAGGCCGAGCAGTTCGCGAGCCATTCGCCGGTCGTCATCCGCTCGTAGTCGAGACTCCTCGTCGGCTGCAGGTTCAGGATCACAACCGGCCGGCCCGCCGCCTGGACGACCGGCAGGACCTGCGACGACGTCGCGTACGTCGCCGTGTAGAGCAGGACGAGGTCGACGCCGGCGGCCGCGAGCGCATCGCCTGCGCGCCCAGCTTGCTGCGCCGAGTCGGCGAGGCCGGCGGAGACGACCTCGGCGCCCATCTGCTCGAGCCTCGACTCGATCCCCTGCTGGTAGCCCTCGAGCCGCTCGCGCAACCCCTCGAACTGCTGCCAGTAGGCGGCGAGGCCGATGCCGAAGACGCCGAGCCGCGGGCGCGCCGCGCGCGTCACGGGCCCTCGCTCTGGATCGCGGCGGCTGCATGCCGCCGCGCTTCCGCGCTTCGCAACCGGGCGCGCGCGCGACGGTACAGCTCCCCCGCGTTCGGCAGGATGACGCTCGCGATCAGCAGCGCGCCCACGACGATGTTCTGGTCCTGAGCGGGGATCTGGTCGTCGGTCATCGCGGTCTGGAGACAGCCGAGGACTGCGACCGCAATCACGACGCCGGCGATCGTCCCGCGTCCGCCGAAGATCGAGATGCCGCCGAGCAGGACGATCGTCACGACGACCAGCTCCATCCCGATCGCCGAGTCGTACCGCGCGGACGCGAAGCGCAACGACCAGAGGACGCCCGCGAACCCGCTCAGCATCCCGGAGAGCACGAACAGCCAGAACTTGATCCGCTTGACGCGGATGCCGGCGAAGAACGCCGCCTCCTGGCCCGCGCCGATGGCGAAGATCCTGCGGCCGAGCGGCGTGGCGTGCAGCACCACCGCGAATACCACCGCGAGGGCCCCGAAGAACAGGATCGAGTACGGGATGCGCGTGCCCGGTACCGGCAGGACGCCGATGTTCGTGAGGTGCGACGGGAACCCGCCGATCGTGTCGGTCGGGAGAATCCCCTGCGCGATCCCGCGGTACAACGTCAGCGTCCCGATCGTCACGGCGAGCGACGGCAAGCCGACGCGCGTCACGAGGAAGCCGTTGAACCCGCCCAGCACCGCGCCGAGGAGCACCGCGACGATCATCGCCGGCCAGATCCCCCAACCGTGCTTGAACAGCTCCGCCATCGCCACGCCGCAGAGCCCGAGCATCGAGGCAACCGACAGGTCGATCTCGCCTGTCACGACGATCAGCGTCAGCGGGAGGGCCATGATCGCGACCTCGCCGACGTTCAGGCAGATGTAGAACAGGCTCGACTTCTGGAGGAAGTACGGCGAGACGGACGCGCCGTACAGGATCGTGCAGCCGAGCAGCACGAGCAGGAGCGCCTCCCAGCGAACGAAGAGCCCGAGGGACTCGCGCATCGGCCGCCGGCTCCCCGCCTCGTCGCCGGGCTTCATGTCTTCGAGCTCAGCCACGGCGCCTCCGCCTCGATCGCAGGCTAGGGGCAACGCGAACCGCGATCAGGCGGTCGAAGGCGATCGCGCCGATCAGCATGGCGCCTGCGACGGCCGAGCTCCAGAACGACGACACGTTCACCACGACCAGCGCGCTGTTGATCGTGTTCAGCAGAAGCGCACCGAGAGCGGCGCCGAGCACCGTTCCGCTACCGCCGAAGATCGCGACGCCGCCGACAACCACTGCCGCGATCACCTGGAACTCGTAGCCGACCCCCGCGATCGCGTCGACGGACCCGTAGTAGGAGAGCCAGACCGCGCCCGAGAGCCCCGCGATCGCGCCGCTGAGCACGAACGCGAGGAAGACACGCCAGCCGACGGGAATGCCCGCGAGTCGGGCAGCCTCCGGGTCGGAACCGATCGCGTACAGGTCCCGGGCGGTTCGGAAGCTTCGCATCGCGTAGGTCGCGATCGCAACGGCGACGATCGCGATGATGCCGAGGTAGGGAATGCCGGCGAGGGTCCCGTAGCCGATCTTGTTGAAGTTCTCGGGAAGCATCGACGAGTTCACCTGGTTCCCGCCCGCCCACGCTCCGTCGATGCCACGGATGATGTACAGCGTCCCGAGGGTCACGACGAGGCTCGGGACGCGGGCGAGCGTCACGACGGCGCCGTTCACGACCCCGCACACGACTCCGATCCCGAGCGCCGCCAGGAACACCAGCCCGATCGAGATGTGCGGGTGGTCCCGGTACAGCACGCCGACCGCGTACGCGGAGATCCCGAGCACGGAGCCGATCGAGAGGTCGACGTTCCGAGTGACGATGACGATCGTCTCGCCGATCGCGAGCAGCGCGATGATCGAGGCGCTCGACAGCAGGTTCTGGAGGCTCGTCGCGCTGAGGAACAGGTGGTTGTCGATCGCCGTGGCGCCGACGACGATGATGAGCGCGAGGACGATCCCGAGCTCGCGGAACCGGAAGATCAGCTCGGCGAGGCGGTGCGAGCTCGGCCGCGCCTCGGCGACGTTGCGCTCCTCCGCGACCGCGGTCACGCGGCGACCTCGACGAGCCCGGTCGCGGCATGCATGATCGCGTCCTCGTTCGCCTCCGCGCGGCTGAACTCACGCATGACCCGTCCCTCGAAGAGCACGACGACGCGATCCGCCATCCCGAGCACCTCGGGGAGCTCCGACGAGATCATCAGCACCGCGACGCCCTGCGCGGCCAGCTCGGAAAGCAGCCGGTGAACCTCGGCCTTCGTGCCCACATCGATCCCGCGCGTCGGCTCGTCGACGATCAGGAGCTTCGGCTTGCGCGCGAGCCACTTCGCGAGCACGGCCTTCTGCTGGTTCCCGCCCGAGAGCGTCCAGACGGGATTCGAGAGCCGCGCGTACTTGAGCTGGAGGCGGAGCGCCCAGTCCCGGGCGAACCTCCGCTCCACGCCGCGCGGGATCAGGCCGCCACGGTGAACGCTGTCGAGCGATGCGAGCGCGATGTTGCGCTCGATCGAGAAGTCCATCACGAGCCCCTGCTGACGCCGGTCCTCCGGTACGAGCCCGACACCAGCCGTCATCGCAGCGGTCGGAGAGCCCGTCGGTAGCGACCTGCCGTCGACCTCCACCGATCCGGCGTCCCACTTGTCGATCCCGAAGATCGCCCGTGCAACCTCGGTGCGGCCGGCGCCGACGAGGCCCGCCAGGGCGACGATCTCGCCGCTTCGCACCTCGAACGAGACGTCGGTGAACACACCCTCCCGCGTCAACCGGTCGACCTTCAAGACGGAGCGACCCTGCTCGGCCGGCACCTTCGGGAACAGCGCACTCATGTCGCGCCCGACCATCGCCCTGATCACCGACTGGATCGTCAGCTCTCCGGTCGGCTGCGTGAGCACGTGCCGGCCATCGCGCATCACGGTCACGCGCTGGCAGAGCGCAAAGATCTCCTCGAGCCGGTGCGACACGAACAGCACCGCGTTTCCGCGCGCGCGCAGCGTCTGGACGATGCCGAAGAGCCGCTCCACCTCGCTCGGCGTCAGTGCCGCTGTCGGCTCGTCCATCACGATCACCGAGGCGTTCGTCGTCAACGCCTTGACGATCTCGACCAGCTGCTGATCGGCGATCGAGAGGCCGCGCGCGAGTCGGTCCGGGTCGAGGCGGACGCCGAGCTGGTCGAACACGTCGGCCGCGTCGCGGCGCATACGCCTTCCGTCGATCCTGCGAAAGCGCTTGAGCGGTTGCGCACCGACGAAGATGTTCTCGGCGACGGTGAGATCGGGAAAGAGCGTCGGCTCCTGGAAGATGATCGCGATTCCGGCCGCCTGCGACTGCTTGGTGTTGTCGAAGATCGCCTCGTCGCCACGGACGAGGAGCCGCCCCGCGTCGGGCCTGTGAACGCCGGCGAGGATCTTGACGAGCGTCGACTTCCCGGCGCCGTTCTCCCCCACGAGCCCGTGCACCTCACCGCCGAGGAGCTCGATCACGCCGTCCTCGAGCGCACGCACGGCCCCGAAGCTCTTCTGGGCGTGCTCGAGCGAGAGCAGTGGGGCGTCGAGGTTGCCGGTCGTCATCGTTTCGAATGAGCGAGGGCGCCCGCACCGGCGGGCGCCCTCGCAACCTGTCTTCTCTTAGAACTTGAACTTGTCGACGTTCGATTTCGTGAACGTGAACGGCGGCCCGAGAACCACCTGCGGCTTGCCGTCCGGCCCCCGGATGATCACGTAGTGCCCGAGCTTGCCGGCCTCGAACGTCTCGCCGACCTTGCCCGTGATCTTCCCTTCAGCGAGCGCCGAAATGGCGTAACCCGCCAGATAGCCGAGATCGTCCGGATTCCAGAGCTGGAACTCCTTCACAGTGCCGTTGTGCACATAGGTCTTCATCTGGCTCGGGAGCCCGAGGCCCGTGAGCACGATCTTCCCCTTGTACTTCGAGTGGGAAAGGTACTGCGCGGCCGAGGAGATCCCGACCGTGGTCGGCGACTCGATGCCCTTCAGCTTCGGGTACGCCTGAAGCATGCTCACGGTCGCCTGACGCGACTGCGCCGGGTTGTCGTTGCCGTAGTAGATCTTCACGAGCTTCATGTTCTTGTACTTCGATTTCTTCAGCTCGAGCTTCATGTACTTGATCCACGCGTTCTGGTTCGTCGCCGTCGACGCCGCCGACAGGATCGCGAACTGACCGGTGTAGTTCATGAGCTTCCCGAGCAGCTGGATCTGGCTGCGCCCGATCGTCGCCGTGTCCGCCTGGTTGACGAAGAGGCTACGGCAGTTGACGTCCGAGTCGAACGCGATCACCTTGGTTCCCTGCGCCTGCGCTTGCTGGAGCGCCGGGCACACGGCCTGCGGGTCGTTGCCGGCGATGACGATGCCGGCCGCATGCGCCTGGATCGCGGCCTGGATCGCCGGCTGCTGCGCCGCTGCCGTGTCCTCCGTGCCCGAGGAGACGACCTGGGTGTCGCCGAGCTCGGTCAAGGCCCGCTTCCCGCCGGTATCGGCGATCACTTCGTACGGATTCAGGGTGTCCTTGGGAATGAAGTAGTAGGTCTTGCCCGCGGTTGTACCGCTCGACCTGGCCAGCGCTGCCGTCACGGCGACGCCTGCGACCAGGACCACCGCCGCGAGAATCAGCCACTTGCGCGTGTGCATCAGGGCTTCCTTTCGACTGGAGGGACTGAAAGACCGGTGATTGCGCCTCCTCCACATCACCGGGGATACGCGGCGGTAACGCCGCCATCGACATTGACGACATTTCCGGTCGATTTGTTCGACCGGGGACCTGCGAAGAACGCGATCGCCTCGGCGACGTCCTCGGGGAGGACGCTGACGCCGAGTTTCGTACGGCCCTTGTAGAAGGTCTGGAGATCCTCCTCGCCGATGCCGTACGTCTGTGCGCGCTCGGCTTTCCAGCCCGACGACCAGATGCTCGAGCCCTGGATGACCGCGTCGGGGTTGACGGTGTTGACACGGACGCCGTGCGGCCCGCCTTCCTCGGCGAGACACCGCGCGAGGTGCAGCGAGGCTGCCTTGGCGGACGAGTACGCGGCTGCATTCGCGCCGGCCACCAGCGCGTTCTTCGAAGCCACGAACACGATCGAGCCGCCGGAGCGCTGCTCGATCAGTACGCGGAAGGCCTCGCGGGCGGCAAGGAAGTAGCCGCGCGCGAGGACCGCGTAGTTCTTTTCCCATTCCTCGAGGGACGTCTCGGTGATCGGCGCGCTGCTCGCGAGCCCCGCCGAGGCCACCAGGATGTCGAGGCCGCCGTACTCGAGCACGGTCCGGCGAACGAGCTCGCGAACCGCCTCCTCCTTGGTGACGTCGACCTGGACGGCGAGCGCCCGCCGCGGCCCGTGCACGCGGGCGAGCTGTTCCGCGACCTCGTCGGCGCCTTCGAGGTTCAGGTCGGCGACGACGACGTGCGCCCCGCGATCGGCGAGCATCTGGGCGGTGGCGCGCCCGATACCGCTCGCGCCTCCCGTGATCACCGCCACCCGGCCTGCGAGCTCACCCGGTGTCGGCGCCTGCGCCAGCTTGTAGCGCTCGAGCGGCCAGTACTCGATCGCGAACGCCTGTCGCTCGCTGAGCGAGCGGAAGCCGCCAAGCGCATCCGCAGCGTCCTGAACCGCGATCGCGCGGTGGTAGAGATCGCGGCTCACGCGGGCGCGCCCTGCATCGGCGCCGCTGGTGACGATGCCGATACCCGGGATCACGATCACGCGGGGACCGACCGGGTCGATCGGGAACTGCGACGTCTCCGCATCGAGGTGGCCCTCGTAGTAGCCGCGGTACCAGGCAGCGAACTCGTCCACCCCGCGCCGGAAGGCATCGGCCAGCTCGGCGGCGCCGGTCGACGACGGGTCGAGGTCGACCACCAGCGGCTTGTGCTTCGTGTTGATCAGGTGGTCCGGGCAGGGCGCTCCGATCTGGCTGACGGTCGGCGTCCGTTCTGCCGAGGCGAATGCGACCGCCTCGGGGCTGCGGTCGACCTCGAGGACGACGCCGTTCGCGTCGGCGAGCAGTGCGCCGCGAAGCGCGGGCAGAGCCTGCGCCAAGAGGGAATCCACAGCCTCGCGCCCGAGCTCCTCGGCCTTCGGGCCCCCCAGCCCGAACCGGCTCTGGGCCGCCGAATCGATCGCCGTCGCGGCCCGCGAGACGAACTCGATCGTCGTCTCGTAGCTCTCCTCGCCTGTTTCGCCCCACGTCACCAGCCCGTGGCGCTCGAGCAGCACCGCCCGCGCGTCGGGATGCTCGTCGAGCAGCCGGCCGATGCGCCGTGACATGTCGAACCCGGGACGCTGGTAGTCGAGCCAGACCGCTTCCTCGCCGAAGGTCTCCTCGACGAGCCGACGCCCGTCCGGTGTGGAGGTGATGGCGATGATCGCATCCGGGTGCGTGTGGTCGACGTGCGTGGCGGGGACGAACGCGTGCAGGAGCGTCTCGATCGACGGTCGCGGCTGATCCGGCCGAAGGGCGCTGCGGAGCAGGTAGTCGACCATCTCGGCGTCCGTCATTTCCCGCCGACTCCGGAGCGGCAGCAGCTCATCGAGCTTGAGACCCGCGAAGCCGGCCGTCGTGATCGTCGCGAGATCGGTGCCCGAGCCCTTGACCCAGAGCACCCGCACCTCGCGGCCCACGTGGTCGATCACCGTTTCCTTCGAGGACGTGTTGCCGCCGCCGATGTTCGCGAGCTCCCGGTCGGCGCCGAGGAGGTTCGACCGGTAGACGAGCGCGTCGAGCACCGCGAGCCCCGCTGTCGCAGCGGGGTCCCAGCGGTCGACCGGCGTGCGGATGCCCTTCAAGACGCCCACGGCGCCGCTGTCGGTCATGCGCCCACCCCCACGTTCGCGTCGCTGCGCAGCCCGGCGAAGCGCGCGCGCGCCTCCTGCCAGCCGTGCGACGGCACCGGCTCGTACACGGTCTGATCGAACGAGGCGCGAACGACCTCGCGCAGTTCCGCGAGCGACGACAGCTCACCGAGCGCCATCGCCTGGACGAGGAGGTTGCCGATGAGAGTGGCCTCCTCGGGACCGGCGAGCACGGGCAGTCCCGCAGCGTCGGCGGTCGCCGTGCACAGGAGCGCGTTGCGCGCGCCGCCGCCGACGATGTGGAGCTCGGTCGGCTCGGCACCGGCCGCGCCGCGGAGGAGATCGATCGTCTCTGCGTGCTTGAGCGCGAGGCTCTCGACGATGCACCGGGCGACGTCACCCGGCTCGGTCGGGACGGGCTGCCCGGTGGCGCGACAGAACTCCGCGATGCGCTTGGGCATGTCGCCGGGCTCGGCAAACGACGGATCGTCCGGGTCGATCAGCGAGCGGAGCGGGACCGCGTCCTCCGCGAGCGCGCCGAGCTGCTCGAACGTGTAGCCGCGGCCGACCTCGGCGAACCGGCGCCGGCACTCGTGCAAGAGCCAGAGGCCCGTCACATTGCGAAGCAGTCGGAACGTGCCCGCGACGCCGCCCTCGTTGGTCAAGTTGGCGGCGAACGTCTCGTCGGTGACGACCGGAGCATGGACCTCGACGCCGACCAGCGACCAGGTGCCGACGCTCAGGAACGCCGATCCCGGCCGGCGGAAGGGGACGGCGGCGACGGCCGAGGCGGTGTCGTGCGTGGCCGACGCGATCACCCGGGCTGACGTGAGCCCCGTCTCGTTCGCCGCGTCGGATCCGACCGGGCCGAGAACGCTGGCCGGCGGCACCACCTCGGGGAACAGCCGAGCCGGGAGCTCCGCGCGCTCGAGCACGTCCGTGGCCCAGTCACCGGTGAACGGGTCGAAGCACTGCGTCGTCGTGGCGTTGGTGAGCTCGGTCGTCACGCTGCCGCAGAGCCGGTGGTGCAGGAGGTCGGGGATCATCAGGAGTCGCTCGGCGTCCTCGAGCGCGGGGTCGCTGTCGCCGGCCATAGCGATGAGCTCGCACGCCGTGTTGATCGGGAGCAGCTGGATGCCCGTCCGCCCGTAGAGCTCGCGCGGCGGAATGCGCCGATAGAGCTCCGACGCCGCTTCGGCGCGGCGATGGTCGCGATAGTGGACCGGGTTTGCGATCAGCCGGCCGTTGCTGTCCAACAGGCCGAAGTCGATCGCCCAGGAGTCGACGCCGACGGAGTCGATCTCACAGTCGCGCGCGGCGGCGCGCAGCCCGTCGAGCGACTCGTCGGAAAGGCGGTCGAAGTCCCAGCGGAGCCTGCCTCGTTCCTCGATCGGCTCGTTCGGGAAGCGATGGGCCTCGGTGAGCTCGAGGCACGAGCCGTCGAAGCGGCCGGTGGCGACCCGACCGCTCTGCGCCCCGAGATCGACGGCGGCCATCACCGTCATCAGCTGAGCTCTCCGTCGTTGCGCACCGAGCGGCGGAGGTCACGCGGCCGAACCGGCAGCGGCTCCCGCGGGCCGGGATCCGCGGTGACCACCTCGACCCCCACGGCCCGCCACGACTGCACCTCTTCCTGCGGGGCTCCGGAGTCCGTGACGATCCCGTTCAGGTCGTCGGTGCTGACGAACGAGAGCAGCGCGCTGCGGTGCCATTTGGTGCCGTCGAAGATGCCGTACACCTGCTCGCACGCGTCGGCCATCTCCTGCTTGATCCGCACCTCGTCGGGGTTGAGATCCATCAGGCCGCGCTCGAGACTGAGCCCGCGGGCACCGAGGAAGCCCTTGTTGATGCGCGTGGTCCGCAGGACGTCGGTGCCGAGGTCGCCGACCAGCGACATCGCCGAGAGCCGCAGCGTTCCGCCGGTGACGAGCACGGTGATCCCGGGCGCGTCGGCGAGCGCGGTCGCGACGAGCAGGCCGTTCGTCACGACGACAAGCTCCCGCTTGGCGCGAAGCTCGAGCGCGAGGTAGTACGCCGTCGTGCTCGCGTCGAGCGCAACCGCCTCGCCCTCGCCCACGAGCGCCGCGGCCGCCCGGGCGATCGCACGCTTCCGCTCGACCTCGAGCCGCAGGCGCAGGTCGAACCCGACCTCCGACACGCCCTGGCTGAGCGCGCGTACGCCGCCCCGGACGCGCGCGACGAGGCCCTGCTTGGCCAGCGCCGAGAGATCGCTCCGCACCGTGACCTCGGAAACCGAAAAGGTCTCCGCAAGTTCCGTAACCGGAACGGAATCACGCGTCTCGAGCATCCGGAGCACCTCGCGCATCCGCTCCTCCTGCGACAAACCGGGAAAATCGCGGGGACGTTCGATGCGCGCGACCCTATGCCGCCGCTGCGGGTGTGTCAATGGTGAAGAGCGAATCGCTTTCGAAACGAACCGAAGCGAAAGTCGATTCGTAAACCGCGGGCGAATCGTGCAGACTCCGCGCCATGGATGAGAAGGCCGTCCTCGAGCGGCTCCGGCAGCTCGAGATCGAGACGCCGTCGTGGGGCTTCGGGAACTCCGGCACGCGCTTCCACGTCTACCCCTGGCCCGGCGCGGCGCGCTCGGTGCGAGAACGGATCGCCGACGCCGCCCTCGTCCATCGCCTCACGGGGTGCTGCCCCCGCGTCGCGCTGCACATCCCCTGGGACGCCGTCGACGACTACGGCGAGCTGCGGGCGTACGTCGAGTCGCTGGACATCGGGATCGGCGCGATCAACCCCAACCTGTTCGGCGACGACTCCTACCG
This sequence comes from Gaiellaceae bacterium, assembly GCA_035473635.1. Taxonomy (GTDB): domain Bacteria; phylum Actinomycetota; class Thermoleophilia; order Gaiellales; family Gaiellaceae; genus PALSA-600. The sequence goes on from DATIOD010000063.1 coordinate 26,482, forward strand.
CCTCGGCAGCCTGTGCCATCCCGACCCGGCCGTTCGCCGGCTCGCGATCGATCACTGCCGCGACTGCATCGAGATCGCGGGAGAGGTCGGCTCCGACGTGATCAGCCTCTGGCTCGCGGACGGTACGAACTATCCGGGCCAGGACGACCTCCGCGGACGGCACGAGCGGCTGCTTGCGGGGCTCGGCGAGGTCTACGCCGGGCTACGGCCCGGCATGCGGCTGCTGGTCGAGTACAAGTTCTTCGAGCCGGGCTTCTACAGCACCGACCTGCCCGACTGGGGAACCGCCGCGCTCGTCTGCCGCCGTCTCGGCGAGCAGGCGCAGGTGCTCGTCGACACGGGCCACCACCCGCAGGGAACGAACGTCGAGCAGATCGTGGCGCTGCTGCTCGCGGAGAACCTGCTCGGCGGCTTCCACTTCAACAATCGCAAGTACGCGGACGACGACCTGATCGTCGGCTCGATCGACCCGTTCGAGCTCTATCGGATCATGTTCGAGATCGCGCGCGCGGCCGACACTTCGCGCATCGCGTTCATGATCGACCAGTCGCACAACGTCGAGGGCAAGATCGACGCGATGCTGCAGTCGGTGATGAACATCCAGACGGCCTACGCGAAGGCGCTGCTCGTCGACACGGCACGGCTCGAAGCCGCGCAGGCCGAGGGCGACGTTCTCGGTGCGCACCGGGTGCTGCTGGACGCCTACGAGGCCGACGTCCGTCCCCTGCTGGCCTCGCTCCGCGAGGGCCTCGGCCTCGGCGCCGACCCGGTTGCCGCGTTCCGCGAAGGCGGGTACGCGGACGCACTTGCGCAGGAGCGCGGCACGGTCTCAGCCGAGAGCGCCTACGAGCGGCTGTAGGCGGCGTGCGCGTCGCCCTGTTCGTCACGTGCGTGGGCGACACGGTGTTCCCGCAGGTGGGGCGTGCGACCGTGCAGGTGCTCGAGGCTCTCGGGCACGAGGTCGTCTTCCCCACGGAGCAGACCTGCTGCGGTCAGATGCACCTGAACAGCGGCTACCGCCGCGAGGCAGAGCGACTTGGGCGACGGTTCCGTTCGATCTTCGACGAGTACGAGGCCGTGGTCTCGCCGTCGTCGTCGTGCGTCGGCACCGTGCGCGAGTCGTTCGGCGCCGGCAACGTCTTCGAGCTCTCCGAGTTCCTCGTGAAGAAGCTCGACGTCGACGACGTGCGCGCATCGTTCCCGGGGCGCATCGTCTACCACCCGACGTGCCACTCGCTGCGCGTGACCCGCGTGGGCGACGCGCCGCTTCGACTTCTCCGCAAGGTGCGCGGGCTCGAGCTCGTCGATCTGCCCGGCGCCGAGGACTGCTGCGGGTTCGGCGGCACGTTCGCGCTCAAGAACGCCGACACGTCGAGCGCGATGCTCGCCGACAAGTGCGACGCGATCGAGCAGACCGGCGCGCGGTTCTGCACCGCCGTCGACAGCTCCTGTCTGCTGCAGATCGGCGGCGGCCTGTCACGGCGCGGCTCCCCCGTCGAGCCTCTGCACCTCGCGGAGATCCTCGCGTCGAGATGACGAGCTTCCCCGAGGCAGCGCGCGTCGAGCTCGCGAACGCGCAGCTCCGCACGAATCTGCGCCACGCAACCGACACCATCCGCGCGAAGCGCGCGCGGGTCGTGGCCGAGCTGCCCGACTGGGAGGAGCTGCGCGAGGCGGGCCGGGCGGTCAAGCGGGAGCTGCTCGCGAACCTCGACGGCTACCTGCTCGAGTTCGAGGCGGCGGTGCAGGCCGCCGGCGGGCAGGTGCACTGGGCGCGCGACGCCGCCGAGGCAAACGCGGTCGTCACCGAGATCGCCCACGTGCACGGCGTGAAGGAAGTCGTCAAGGTCAAGTCCCTGACGACGGACGAGATCCGCCTGAACGACGCACTCGCCGAAGCAGGGGTGCACGCCCTCGAGACCGACTTCGCGGAGCTCATCCTGCAGCTCGACGGCGACTGGTCGTCCCACATCCTCGTGCCCGCGATCCACCGCAACCGCACCGAGATCCGCGACCTGTTCGCGCGCACGATCGCGCCGGGGATCGCGTCTGACGATCCCGCCGACCTCGCCGAGGCCTCCCGTCTCTACCTGCGCGAGCGCTTCCTCGATGCGCGGGTCGGTGTCAGCGGCGCGAACTTCGGCATCGCGGAGACCGGCACCGTCTGCGTGGTCGAGTCCGAGGGCAACGGCCGCATGTGCACGACGCTGCCGCCCGTGCTTGTCTCGATCCTCGGCATCGAGAAGCTGCTGCCGCGGTTCTCGGACCTCGAGGTATTCCTGCAGCTGCTCCCGCGCTCGTCGACGGGCGAGCGGATGAACCCGTACACGTCGCTGTGGACCGGGGTCACGGACGGCGACGGGCCGCAGGAGCTCCACGTCGTGCTGCTCGACAACGGCAGGACGCGTGTGCTCGCCGACGAGATCGGCCGGCAGGCGCTCCACTGCATCCGTTGCAGCGCCTGTCTGAACGTGTGCCCGGTCTACTCGCGCACCGGCGGCCACGCGTACGGCTCCGTCTACCCGGGCCCGATCGGCGCGATTCTCACGCCGCAGCTCGAGGGCATCGAGCAGCACGCGTCGCTGCCGTACGCGTCGAGCCTCTGCGGCGCCTGCTACGAGGTCTGCCCGGTGAAGATCGACATCCCGCAGGTGCTCGTGCACCTCCGCGAGCGGGTCGTCGCGACGGCCGGCGACTCGGGCGAGCGGACGATGATGGGGCTCGCGGCGTGGGCCTTCCGCGGCCCTCGCCGGTTTGCGCTCGCCCAGCGCGCGTCGCGAGCGCTGGCGCGGCCCGCGCCGCACAAGGCCGTGATCCGCCGGCTCCCGCGTCCGCTGACGGCCTGGACCGCGACCCGCGATCTGCGGCCGCCCGCACGGGAGAGCTTTCGGACGTGGTGGGAGAAGCGGCGGTGAACGCGCGCGACGAGATCCTCGCCCGCGTCGCCGAGGCAATCGGCGGTGCCGACCCGGCCGCCGAGTTGAAGCAGGCCTACCGGCGGTCGGGTGAGCTGTCGGACGCCGAGCGGGTCGAGCGCTTCTGCGAGCGCGTCGGCGAGTACCAAGCCGACGTCCGCCGCGTCGAGGGAATGATCGCGGCGGCGGTCGACACTGTGTGCACCGAGCGCGAGGTCGAGAGGCTCGTCATCCCGCCCGCGCTTCCGGCCGCCTGGCGTCCGCGCACCGTCGAGCTCGTCGAGGACGACGGCCTCGAGCCTCGTGTGCTCGACGAGCTGGGCGGCGCGCTCACGGGCTGCACTGCCGCGGTCGCCGAGACCGGAACGATCGTGCTGACGGCGGCGCCGTTCGAAGGGCGGCGCGCGATTACGCTCGTCCCCGACCTGCACATCTGCGTCGTCCGCGAGTCGCAGGTCTACGAGCTGCTGCCCGAGACGCTCGACGCCCTCCACCGCGCCGGCCTCGAACGCCGGCCGATCACCTTCATCTCCGGACCGTCCGCCACGTCCGACATCGAGCTCAGCCGCGTCGAGGGCGTCCACGGCCCGAGGCAGCTGACCGTCCTCGTCACCAAGGAGCGACCGTGACCCAGCGCACTGCGTTCGTCCTCCACGTCAAGCCGGACCGGATCGACGAGTACGTCGAGGAGCACGGAAAGGTCTGGCCCGAGATGCTGCAGGCGCTCCGCGACGCCGGCATCCGCAACTACTCGATCTTCCGCGCCGGCACCGACGTCTTCGGCTACTTCGAGACCGACGACCTCGAGCGGGCAGGCGCGTTCATGGCGGCGCAAGACGTGAACGCACGCTGGCAGGACCACATGGCGCCGCTGCTCGACGAACGGGTGCCCGACGCGGGTCCGCCTGCGCTCGAGGAGGTCTTCCGGCTGGACTAGAGCGTGAAGGGCGGGCACCGTGCGCCCTCGGTGCCCGCCCTAAATGCCGCAGTGCCGTCCCCCTACGAGAAGAGAGTCGGGTCGACGTTCCGTGATACGCCTGTTTTCGCGCTCGGGCGGCCTACGCCGAACGAGCACCGGCGAGCCGCGGGTTTCGCCCGGAGAGGCCGGTGGAACGGATGATCGTAGTCACGGCGGCCCCTAGGATCGTGGGGAAAATGGCGAAGATCTCGACCGGCGACTATGTGCACGCCGCGCATTTCCGTTCGGCGCTGCGGAGCTTTCACCGCGTTGCCGAGCGCGCGGCGCAGCGCGCCGGGCTCACGCCGCAGCGCCATCTGCTGCTGCTGATGATCAGAGGCTCGCCCGACGGGACGGGCAGCGCGACGGTGACCGACCTCGCCGAACGGTTGCAGCTCGCACAGAGCACGGTCACCGAGCTCGTGAACCGCGCGGAGGACGCCGGCCTGGTCGAGCGGCGGAGCTCGCCCGACGACGGACGCGTCGTGCAGCTGCAGGTAACGGCGGACGGCGAGCGCAGGCTCGCGCGGATCATGGCCGACCTCCGCTCGGAGCAGGACGACCTGGAGGCGGCGTTCGAGCAGCTGCCGCACGGCGGCGGCCGCATCACGGTCGGCTAGTCGCCCAGCGCGGATCGACCGTGCGCTTCAACAGGAGCGCATGCACGAACGCCTGCGGCGGATTGCCGCGCAGCCGGCGCTGCGTCACGTCGAACTCCTCGGAGAGCAGGCTGGCGCTGAGTGAGATTGGGATGCGCAGGGAAAGGAAAAGGTCGACAGGTCACGATCAAGGGAGGGTTGACAATGAGAAAGCTCTTGGCGGGTCCGTCGAGGCGTGGTCGCATCCTTGGCGCGATGCTCATCGCAGCCGCGATCGTCGCGGTTCCTACGGCGCTCGCCTTGAACCCGGACACGAGGGTGTCTGTCGGGAGCCCGACGTCACCGTTCTCGCAGAACAAGCAGAACGAGCCGACGATCGCGGTAGACGCGAACCATCCGAACATCCTCGTCGCCGGATCGAACGACAACATCGACATGGAGGCATGCAACGCGGGCAACGACACGACGTGTCCGTTCACCCCGGGGGTCGGGGTCAGTGCTCCCTACTTCTCGTTCGACAGCGGAACGACCTGGGCGCAGCCGACGTACACGGGGCTCTCGGCCCGAAACTGCCTCGGCGCGGTGGGGAACTCCGATCCGGACTGCACTGCGACGACCGGCCCGATCGGGACGTTGCCGCACTACGCGGAGAACGGTCTCGTCTCCGACGGTGATCCCGGGGTCGCATTCGGCCCGAGCCCCGACTCCAGTGGCAAGTTCAGCTGGTCGACCGGTTCGCGTCTCTACTACTCCAACCTGACGTCGAACGTCGGGACTTCGAAGAGCGAGCAGACGTTCAAGGGGTTCGAGGCGATCGCGGTCTCGCACACCGACAACGTGCAGGCTGCCGCGCGCGGCGACGCCACCGTGTGGTCCGACCCGGCGCTCGTCTCGAAGCAGTCCTCGACGACGTTCTCGGACAAGTCGCAGATCTGGGCCGACAACGCATCGTCGAGCCCGTTCTTCGGCACGGTCTACGTCTGCTGGGCCGCGTTCGTCGGCCAGGAGAAAGGCAACGCGGCGCCGGCTCAGCTCCAGGTCGCCGTGTCGCACGACGGCGGGGTCACGTGGCGGCAGCGCCCGATCAGCGCGGCGGCCGACAACGGCCAGCGGAACCCTCCGGACGGTTGCACGATCCGGACGGACAGCAAGGGCACCGCGTATCTGTTCGGCGTCGGAACGGTGCCGTCGCAAGGAAAGAACGCGTTCGAGCTCATGTCGACCTCCACGAACGGCGGATCGAACTGGTCCAAGCCGACGCCCGTTGCCGGGCCGGTCACCCAGCCGGGCCTCTTCGACCCGGTGCTCGGCAGGCCGACGATCGACGGGATCGCGGGCGCCCGAAGCGATCTCGCGCCGGCGCCGAGCGTCGACATCGCCAACGGCGCACCGACCGGAGCCGGGGCGACGAATCGCATAGTCATGACGTACGTCAGCGGTGACATCACCACCCCGCACGTCTTCTTCACGGAGTCGACGGACGGTGGAAACGCGTGGTCGACGCCGCTGGCGATCGAGACTGCCGGCGATCGCGGTATCTACACCGCACCTGCGATCTCGCCGAACGGACGGGATGTCTACGTCGTCTACAACGCGTTCACGACCCCGTACCGCACGAACACCACGGACCCGCGGTCGCTCGTGGGCGTCGTCCTCCACGCGGACAGCTCGGCGAACCCGGGCACCGCGACCGGAGCGTTCAGCTCGCTCCACCGCAGCCCGCCCGGCGATCCGCGTGGCTCGTCCCAGAACAACCTCCAGGGCGAGTTCCTCGGCGACTACGTCTATGCCGCGGCGACGAACACCTATGGCGCGGCCGTCTGGAACGACACGCGGTTCGCGGCCGACTGCCCGAAGATGGATGCGTACCGGATGTCGCTGGAGACCGGCGGCTCGGTACCGACGCCGGCGCCGGAGCAGGACTGCCCGGCGACCTTCGGCAACTCGGACATCTTCGGCGGCACGTACCCGGACCCGACGCCGTAGCCCAACTCGGCGAGAGGCGGCCCTCACAAGTCGCCTCTCGCCGAACCCAGGCGACAACCGTGAGTTCGAGACCGATGTGGATTCGGCCGAAGCGGGCGATGGGGCTCGAACCCACGACCCTCAGCTTGGGAAGCTGATGCTCTACCAACTGAGCTACGCCCGCGTCGCCGCCAATCCTAGCCGCCACCTGGCTTAGGCAGCCGTCCGCTTTCGATAGGTGAGCCACCACGTCGGCTCGAAGTTGAGCTCGCCGTGGATCGAGTCCCAGACGCCACCGTCGCGCGGAGCCACTTGCTTCTGGGCGTCGACGTTCGCCGGTGTGCCGAAGTCGTCGGACGTGTAGAACGTGAAGGTCGCTGCACCCGCACCCGCCGGAATCTCGACCTGCACCCACTGGACGGCGTTCGGAGGGTCGTAGATCGTCAGCGGCGGATCTTGCGTGGTGCCGGCGGGGCAGATCAGACCGGCGAAGCTGAACTGCTGTGGATTGGTCGGGTGCCCCGGATGGGGCACGGCCGTAGTTCCATGCTGCCCGCGCTTGACGGTGAAGCTGCCGGAGCCCGTACCGGTTCCGCCCGTGACGAGCATGATCTCCCGATTCGTCGCATTCCACGGGGACGTCTGGACGACGATCCAGAATTGTGGATGGGCCGGAAATTGACCCCGGTCTCTCACCTCCAGCGAGGTCTTCGTCGCGTCTACGGAGGCAGTCGTGTTCGTGCCGGTCGCAGGCGACTGCATCGATCGTCCCCACCCGCGAAAGCTGCCGGGCAGGTGGAGGGCGCGGCCGAGCGGTCCCGGGCCGCTGAAGAACAGGAGGCCCTCCCATGCGCGCGCATGGTCTCCGACCGGGAGTAGCCCGTTGCCGTTGTTGTAGACGAATTCAATGCAAGGAGTCTCATCCGCGGTGGTTCGCGGGTCGAGTCGCCTCCACAGCGGATTGTTCCCACCGATCACGGTTTCCGCCGTCCAGGCCTTCCAGTCGTCGATGACGTTTTGTACCGCCATCTTTACCTCCCTCCATTCGCTTGCTCGCACGGCCGCGCAACCGGCGCGGTCGTACAAGTAAGAGGCGCGGAGGGCGACTCTGATCCACCCGTTGAGCTCGCCGTACGTGGTTCGGCGATCCCGGCGATCGGTGAAGCTTCTACTCGGGGGACGCGCCGTACGGCCACGCGGCCGGACGCTCGCCCGGCTTGCTCGTAAGCCGCATGAGCAGGCGTGCGAGCCGAGCCTCGGCCGGTTGGTTGGCCGCTCCCATGATCAGCATCCCGCGAGCCGGCGCGCAGTTCGCGGCGTGGCGCGTTCGCGCCAGCTGCTCGTGCAGCTCTGCCAGCTCGGCACGGTGTGCGGCGCGGGCCGCCTCGAGCGCTTGCTCGGTCACGCCGGAGTTCTACGCGTGCGTGGCCGGCGGCACAAGCCGGAACCTCGCTAATTCCCGGGCTTTCGCTCGCGGCGAAAAGCGGTGCCTGGCACCACGGTGCCAGGCACCGCTCCCGACGAACGAATCAAGCAGGTGCCGGCGCCCCCTCGTAGACCTCGATGAAGCGGCGGTAGTTGGCCGAGATCTTCGCGACGGCGGCTGCACGGTCGAAGCCGGCCGGGTCGGCGGCGTACGCCTTCACCGCGTCGGCGAAGATCGAGCGGCCGATTGCGAAGCCGATGTACCCGTCGAGGCCCGCGCCCGCGCGCAGCCACTCGTCGACCTTCGCGTCGGACGCGCCCCGCCCGAGCACGACGCACGACACGCGGTCACGGCCCTCGCGCCGGCAGAGCTGGGCGATCTCGCGGCACGCCTCGCGGTCGTCGATGCCCTCGATCTTCCAGATGTCGGGCTCGACGCCGCCGTTCTGAAGCTGCAGCACCGCCTCGAGCATCAGCTCGGGCCGCAGCTCCGTGTCGTAGCGCTCGTCGCTGCCGCCGACGCGCTCGAGCTGCGCCGGCTCGGCCGGGACGAGCAGCTCGAACAGGAACTTCCGCCGGTGCTCGTGCAGCCACTCGGAGAGGCGGCGCAGCTTCGCCGTCTGGCGCTCGTTCATCTCCGCGTCGCCCTCCGGGTTGTAGCGGACGAGCACCTTCGAGAAGTCCGGGTCGAACTCCTCGATCTTCTCGCCGAACTGCTCGCCGTACTCGAACTCGAACTCGTTCTGCCCCGACTTCTCGACTGGCATCGCGAGGTGGTAGCCGCCTTCCTTCGCCTCGCGCGCGACATCGGGGCCGTATTGCGGATCGACCAGGATGCCCGCGTACTCCTTCGGGGCTCCGTCCTCGACGGCGCGCTGGAACCCCTCCCAGATCAGGCGCTTCGCGCCGGCGACCTTGTCGTGGTCGCCTCCGACCATCTTCTCGAACGAGCCGCGATGGTCGAACGCGAGGATGTAGAGACGGTCGTCGTAGCCGAGGTCGTCGATGCCGATGGGCTCGCTCATCTGAATTCCTTTCCCGTGAAATGCGTCAGCTTGTCGAGGTTGTGGCGCGCTTCGATCCGGCGGACGGTGCCGGAGCGCGTGCGCATGACGATCGAGTCGGTGATCGCTCCGTCGCGAACGTAGCGGACGCCGCGGAGCAGGGCGCCGGTGGTCACCCCGGTGGCGGCGACGAAGACGTCCTCGCCGGCCACGAGGTCGTCCGTCGTGAGCACGCGGTCGGGATCGAGCCCGGCCGCGACCAGCGCCTCGCGCTCCTCGGGCGAGCGCGGCCACAGCCGCCCCTGGATGCCGCCGCCGACGCACTTGAGCGCAGCGGCCGAGATCACGCCCTCGGGCGTGCCGCCGATCCCGTAGAGCAGATCGACGCCCGTCTCGGGACGCGCGGCGGCGATCGCAGGCGCGACGTCGCCGTCGCGGATCAGGTTCACGCGCGCGCCGACCTGGTGGAGCTCACCGATCAGCTGCTCGTGGCGCTCGCGCTCGAGGACGACCACCCGGACGTCCGTCGCCTTGACGCCCTTCGCCTTCGCGACGGCCTGCACGTTCTCGGTAGGCGTCGCGGTGATGTCGACGGCCCCGATCGCGTCGGCGCCGGCGGCGATCTTCTCCATGTAGACGGCCGCGCCGGGAAAGAACATCGAGCCGCGCTCGGCGACGGCGATCACGGCAATCGCATTCGGCTGGCCGAGCGCCGTCAGGCGTGTGCCTTCGAGCGGGTCGACGGCCACGTCGACGGCGCTGCCGCGCCCCTCCCCCACGTGCTCGCCGTTGTAGAGCATCGGCGCCTCGTCCTTCTCGCCCTCGCCGATCACGACGACGCCGTCCATCGTCACCGTGTCGAGCATCGTGCGCATCGCGTCGACGGCAGCCTGGTCGGCGGCGTTCTTGTCGCCGCGGCCGATCCAGCGCCCGGCGCCCATCGCGGCAGCCTCCGTGACGCGCACGAGCTCGAGCGCGAGGTTGCGATCCGGGGCCTGGGCCGCCATCGACCCCTGATCCTAGAGTCCCTCGAGTGCGCCTCGACTGGGAGATCGCAAAGCGCGGCTGGCGTCGCTACGCCGTCTATCCGTGGGCCACCGTCGCGGGGATGTTCACCAACACGATCTTCGGGTTCATCCAGGCCTACGTGCTGCTCGCCATGTACGAGCACCGGACTGACGTCGGCGGCTACGACGCGCGCGACACGGTCACCTACGTGTGGCTCGGACAGGCGCTGCTGATGACCGTCTACTCGTTCGGCTGGCAGGAGTTCGCCTGGCGGATCCGCGACGGCTCGATCGCGACCGACCTGTCGCGGCCGCTCGATCCGCAGCGCTACTGGCTCGCGCTCGACCTCGGCCGTGCACCGTTCCACCTGATCTACCGCGGCGTGCTGCCCTTCGTGGTCGGCGGCCTCGTCTTCAGCCTCCACTACCCCTCTCCCCTCGACCTCCTCGCGTTCGTCGTCAGCCTCGCGCTCGCCGTGGTCGTCAGCTTCGGCTTTCGCTTCCTCTACAACACCGCCGCGTTCTGGCTGACGGACATCCGCGGCGTGGTCACGCTCGCGATCACGATGTCGGTCTTCCTGTCGGGCCTCACGGTGCCCGTGCCGTTCTTCCCCGGGTGGCTGCGCACCCTGGCGCAAGCGCTGCCGTTCGCGTCGATCCTGCAGACGCCGATCGACGTCTGGCTCGGCAAGCGCCAGGGCGCCGAGCTGGCGCTCTTCCTTGGCCTGCAGGTGTTCTGGGCGGCCGTGCTGATCGCCCTCGGGCGGCTCGCGCTGCGCGCAGGCGCACGACGGCTGGTGGTGCAAGGTGGTTGACAGCGTCCTCCTCTGGCGTCGCCTCGTCGCCGCCCAGGTCCGATCGCAGTTGCAGTACCGCGTGTCGTTCGCGCTCGACCTCACCGGCGCGTTCCTGATCTCGTTCGTCGACTTCCTCGCGGTGCTCGTGATCTTCCACAACGTCCCGGCGCTCGGGACGTGGACCGTGCACGAGGTGGCGCTGCTCTACGCGCTCTCGACCATCTCGTTTGCCTTCACCGATCTCGCGATCGGGCACCTGGACCTCTTCCCGCAGAAGATCCGAGACGGCAACTTCGACATCCTCCTCGTCCGCCCGCGGGGCACGCTGTTCCAGGTCGTCGCCTCCGACTTCCAGCTGCGCCGGCTCGGGAAGGCGATCCAGGGCGCGGCGGTCTTCGTGTTCGCGCTCGGAGGTCTCCACGTGCAATGGACGGCAGGCCGCGTCGCGATGCTCGCCGTCACGATCCCGACGGCGGTGGTGATCTTCGCGTCGGTCTGGGTCGTCGGCAGCTGTCTCGCGTTCTGGACGACGGACGGGGGCGAGTTCACGAACGCGTTCACCTACGGCGGCACGTTCCTCGCGCAGTACCCGATCGACATCCTCGCGACGTGGCTGCGACGCTTCCTCGCGTACATCGTGCCGCTCGCCTTCGTCGCCTACTTCCCGGCGCTCTACGTGCTCGACAAACCCGATCCGCTCGGCCTGCCGACCGCGCTCGAGTTCGCCGCGCCGCTCGTCGCGCTCGCAGCCGCGTTCATCGCCGGGACCGCATGGCAGTCCGCCGTCCGTCACTACCGAAGTGCCGGCGGATGATCGAGGTCGAGCGGCTCAGCAAGCAATTCGTCGTGCGGCGCGGGCGGGTCCGGCGCGAGCGCGTCGTCGTCGAGGCGGTGCGCGAGATCTCCTTCAACGTCGCGCGCGGCGAGCTGCTCGGCTACCTCGGACCGAACGGCGCGGGAAAGTCGACGACGATCAAGATGCTGACCGGCATCCTCGTGCCGTCGTCGGGCCGCGTCTCGGTGGCCGGGCTCGATCCCAGCCGCCGCCGGGTCGAGCTCGCGCGCCGGATCGGAGCGATGTTCGGCCAGCGGGTCCAGCTCTGGTGGGACCTGCCGCTGGCCGACTCGTTCGACCTGCTGCGCCACATCTACCGGGTGCCGGCCGACCGGTACCGCACCAACCTCGCGCGCTTCCGCGAGGTGCTCGAGCTCGACCCGTTCCTGCAGACGCCGGTGCGGCAGCTCTCGCTGGGCCAGCGCATCCGCGGCGAGCTGACCGCGGCAATGCTGCACGACCCGGAGCTGCTCTTCCTCGACGAGCCGACGATCGGCCTCGATGTCGTCGCCAAGCAGCGCGTGCGGGAGTTCCTCGTCGACATCAACCGCGAGCGCGGCGTCACGGTGCTGCTGACGACGCACGACCTCGGAGACATCGAGCGGCTCTGCACGCGGCTCCTCGTGATCGACCACGGCACGCTCATCTGGGACGGCGGGATCGCCGAACTGAGGGAGCGCTACGGCAGCGAGCGGACGCTCGTCGTCGACCTCGAGGAGCCCGCGCCGCCGCTTCGGATCGAGGGCGCCGAGGTCGAGCGCGTCGAGGGGCCGCGGCAGTGGCTGCGCTTCCACGGCCCGGCCGCCGAGCTCACGGCGCGCGTCGCCGCGACCACCCGGCTCGTCGACCTGCAGATCACGGAGCCGGACATCGAGGAGATCGTGCGCCGGATCTACTCGGCCGGCGCCTGACCGTCAGCTCTTCGTCTCGAGCCGGGCGAGCCGCTCCTCGATGCGGCGGAGCGCCTCCACACCTGCGCGGCGCTCTTCCGCAACCTCATCGCGCTCGGCGTCGCCACGTTTCCCGATGAGCACTGACACGATGATGCTCGCGAGCACCGGGATGAAGCTGATCCCGACGAGCATCAGCACGACGCCGACCCCGCGACCGGCATCACTCGTCGGCACGATGTCGCCGTAGCCGACCGTCGTAACCGTCTCGGTCGCCCACCAGAGCCCCAGGCCCCAGCTCGTGAACACCTCCGGCTCGACGAGTCGGGCGAGCGTCCCGCCGATGATCGTCAGAAGGACGGCGATCATGAACACCGTACGGACCGCGCGCCACAGCGTCAGGTGCGTCATCCAGTGCTCGAGCCAGCTCTCGCGGCGGCGGGCGCGCGTCATGGCGACCAGATTCGCGCTCGCGCCCGCCGCCCCTGCGAGGCGAAGCGGCTACATCCGCTCGGGCGCCTCGACCCCGACGAGGTCGAGGCAGCGGGCGATCACCTGCTGCGTCGCGCGGCACAGCCGCAGTCGGAACGACTCGGCCGGGTCGCCGAGCACGCGGCACTCGTGGTAGAAGCGATGGAAGTCGTCCGCCAGGCGAATCGCGTACGCGGGGACGAGCTGCGGGCCGCGGCGGTCGGCGGCCTCGCGCACCGTCTCGGGGAAGTCGGTGAGGCGCTTGATCAGCTCCTTCTCCTCGGCGGCCAGCGGGCCGGGAGGCGGGACGTCCTCCCGCGCACCGTCGACGTTGCGCAGGATCGCCGCGATCCGCGCGTGCGCGTACTGCACGTAGTAGACCGGGTTCTTGTTCGACCGCTCGGCCGCGAGATCGAGGTCGATGTCGATCGTCTGGTCGGGGCCGCGGTTGACGAGGAACCAGCGTGCGGCGTCGACGCCGATCTCGTCGAGCAGCTCGTCGAGGAACACGACGTTGCCGGCGCGCTTCGACGCCTTCGCCGTCTCACCGCCGCTCGTCAGGTGCACGAACTGGTAGAGCAGCACTTCGACCCGCTCGGCGTCGTACCCGAGCATGCGCGCGATCGCGCCGTACCAACGCGCCGTGGCGTGGTGGTCGGCGCCGAGCACGTAGATCGCGCGGTCGAAGCCGCGCTCGAGCTTGTCGACGAGGTAGACGACGTCGGCCGCGCGGTACGTCGGCGTGCCGCCCTTGTCGGCCGAGCGCACGAGCACCCAGTCCTGCTCGTCGCCGAACGCGGAGGACCGCGCCCACAGCGCGCCGTCGGAGTGGTACGTGTCGAGCCGAGGGAGGAACTCGTCGAGACGCTGCTCGAGCGAGCTCTGCAGCGCCCAGCTGTCGAAGTGGATGCGGAAGCGCTCCATCGTCGTCTCGATCGACGCGAGCATCGCCGGAACCGGGTCCTCTCCCCTCTGCGCGAGCTCCGCGACGTACTCGCCCTGGTAGCCCTCCTCCGGCACCGGCCGGCCTTCGCGCAGCGCCTCGACCGAGGCGCGGAATCGCTCGATCTGCGTGCCGGCGTCGTTGTAGTAGTACTCGCGCTCGACCGCGTGGCCGCCGAAGGCGAGCAGCCGGGCCACCGAGTCGCCGAGCGCCCCGTTGCGCGCCGCCGAGACGACGATCGGTCCGGTCGGGTTGGCCGACACCATCTCCACCTGCACGCGCTGCGCGGGATCCGCAAAGCCCCCGCCGTAGCGCTCGTCGATCTCGCCGAGCGCGTCCACGAAGAACGGGTCGGCGAGCCGCAGGTTGACGAAGCCCGGGCCCGCGACCGACGCGTCGGCGACCTCGTCGAGCGCGGCGAAGCGCTCCGCGAGCTCGCCGGCGACGTCACGCGGCGCCCGGCGTGCGCTCGCGGCCGAGCGCAGCGCGACGCTCGTGGCGAAGTCGCCGTGCTCCGGGTTCTTCGGCCGCTCGAGCTCGACCGCCGCACCCGCGATCTCGTCGAGCCGGGCTGCCAGGCGCCCGACGGTCAGATCCGGCCGCAACATGGGTCTAGTATCGTCAAGGCGGATGGACGACGGCACCGAGCGTCAGCTCAACATCCACCTGGATCCCCAGCATCTCGCCGGCGTCTACGCGAACTTCGCGAACATCACCTTCTCGGACTACGAGTTCACGCTCACGTTCGCGCGCATCGACCACGAGGTCGAGGAGGGTGACGTGCCGGGCGTCGTGGTCGCGCGGGTCAACATGTCGCAGCAGTTCGCGAAGGAGCTGCTCGCGGCGCTGCAGGACGCGTACTCGAAATACACGACGGTCAAGGGGATCCAGTCGCTCCCCGAGACGGACCGCCCGTCCGACTAGCGAGGGCCTACTTCCCCGGGTTGCGCGCGCGCCACTGCCGGACCATCGCGATCCGCTGCATCAGCGTCGGGTGGTTCTCGAGCCAGAGGTAGTCGAGGAGCGGCGGGTTCGGCTCCTCGAGGCTCGTCCGCTGGAACGACTGGAACAGCTTTTGCATGGCCGCCGGGTTGCGGGTCGCGTTGAGCGCGCGCCAGTCGGCCTCGGCCTCGTACCGGCGCGACACGACGTTCTGCAGCGGTGCGCTCGCCAGGCCGATCACTGCGAGCACGAGGATCGCGTACGGGAGGTTAGCGGGATCGGCGATGCCGCCCCGTCGCCGCGTCGCGACGGCGACGAGCCAGAGCGTCGGCAGGACGACGAGCGCCGACCATCCGATCGTCTTCAGCACGTGCCGGCTGCGCACGTGCCCGAGCTCGTGCGCGATCACCACGTCGATCTCCCCGCGACTGAAGCGTCCGTCGAGCAGCGTGTCCCAGAGCACGACGTGCGTCGACGGGCCGAAGCCGGAGGTGAACGCGTTCGCCTGGTTGGTCCAGGTCGAAACCGTCTGGACGCCGACCGGCGTCCCTCGGACCCCCTCGGCGCGCTCGAGACGCACGACGTCGGCGCGCAACGCCGGGTCGCGCAGCGGGTGCGAGCCGGCACCCGAGACCCAGCCGTCGACGAACGCGAAGGCGGCGGCGATCGCGACGATCGACGGGGCGGCCGCGAGCCACCAGCCGCGCGGCCAGCGCCCGGCGAACCCGACGAGCAGCACGATCGCGAGCATCACCGACGCGACCTCGATGCCAAGCAGCGCCCACTGCGCGTTCAGCCACGCGAGCGCGTCGAACGGGCCGAGCCCAAAGTGGTGATCCCACCAGAGCGACGCGAGCCCGAATGGAAGCTCGACGAACCACAGCGTGACCAGGATCACGATGCCGGCGACGATCGCGGCCGAGATCCGGCCCAGCCCCATCGCACGGATGCTCGGGGGGAGCCGCCATGCGAGCACGCCGAGCGCCGCGAGCGAGGCGAGCGTGCCCAGCAGCCAGAGCAGCTCCGCGCCGCGTGCGTAGTGCGCCGACCGCCGCAGCGCCGCGACGGAGAACAGGCGGTGCGCGTCGAGCCCGGAGAGATGGAGCGACGGGACGCTCGTACGCGCGAGCAGCCATGCCGCGACGGCCCAGACGGCAGCCGCAGCGACGACCACGAGGATCTTGTGAGAGCGTCTCGGCATGCGGGTCGCGGTGGTGTCGGACATCCACGGAAATCTGCACGCCCTCGAGGCCGTGCTCGCCGACATCGTGCGCGAAGAAGCGGACGAGGTGTGGTGCCTCGGGGACGTCGTCGGCTACGGCCCGCACCCGAACGAGTGCTGCGCGCTCGCCCGCGAGCACGCCGTGTTCTCCCTCTGCGGGAACCACGACCTGGCGGTGGTCGGCGGCCTCGACCTGACGGACTTCAGCGGCGACGCGGCGGTGGCGGCGCGCTGGACGCGCGACGTTCTCGCTCCGGAGCACGCCGATTGGCTCCGGTCGCTCGCCGCCTCCGGGACGCGGTCGGGGATCGAGGCGTACCACGGCAGCCCCCGCGACCCGGTCTGGGACTACGTGCTGTCGGACGCGATCGCGCTCGAGAGCCTCGCGCTGACGACCGCGCCGCTCGTCCTCGTCGGGCACAGCCACGTGGCGCTCGGCGTCTGGCTCGACGGCGACCACCTGGACGGCGGCCAGGCCGACGCGTCGACCGAGATCGAGTGGTCGGTGCGCCGCAGCCTGCTCAACCCCGGGTCAGTGGGCCAGCCGCGCGACGCCGACCCGCGCGCCGCCTGGCTCGCGCTCGACCTCGAAGCCGAGGCGGCGACCTTCCGGCGGACGGAGTACGACGTCGCCGCCGCACAGCGCGACTCGCGCGCGGCCGGCCTGCCAGAGATCCTCGCCGCGCGCCTCGCGCACGGCATGTGAGCGGGCGCCGGGCCGCTAGCCGACGGACGACTCGACCGCGGGAGCGGAGGAGCCGAAGGTGATGCCCTGGCGGGCGAGCGCGATCTGCACGTCCTCGCGCGCCTTGAAGATGCGCCACTTCACGGTCGCAAGGGTGATCTCGAGGGAGTCGGCGATCTCGTTGTACGAGAGCCCGACGACGTCGCGGAGCAGGAGCGCCATCTTTAGGTCGACGGGCAGCACCTCGATCGCGCGCCAGAGGGCGTCGATCGTCTCGACGCGCTCGACGGGCTGGTCGACCACCTCGAGCTGCGGCATGTCGTCGAGGTTGGCCGGGGCGACCGGCCGGCGCTCCTTCGCGCGGAGCTCGTCGAGCACGCGGTTCTTCGTCACCTGGAAGAGCCACGTCGTAAACTTGCAGCGGAGCGAGAAGCGAGGCAGACCCTGGTACACGCGGAGGAAGACCTCCTGGGTCAGATCCTCGGCCAGCACCTTGTCGCCGGTCAGCCGCAGGACGTAGTTGTAGACGGGCGTCTCGTATGTCCGCAGGATGATCGCGAACGCACGCTCGTCACCTTTCTGGGCCTTCCGCAGGACTGCGGGATCTGGCTGGGGCAGGGCCAAGGGAGCAGGAGTATAGCGCCGCTTTCGGCCTGCTCAGAAGCGCTTACGAACGATTTACGAGATCCTGACCGGTCATCGCAGCGGGCGTGTCCACGCCGAGCAAGCCGAGCACCGTCGGGGCCAGATCGGCGAGCTCGCCGTGGTCTTTCAGCGACAGCTCGGCGGACGTCGCAATCAGGGGTACGAGGTTCGTGGTGTGGGCGGTTTGCGGGCTGACGCCGTCGGCCTGGAGGAGCTCCTCGGCGTTCCCGTGGTCGGCGGTCACGAGGCAGACGCCGCCGTGCTCGGCGACGGCTCCCACGACCTCGCCGAGGCAGCGGTCGGTCTCCTCGACCGCCCGGACGACCGCCGGGATCACGCCGGTGTGCCCGACCATGTCGGGGTTGGCGAAGTTGACGACGCAGAACGAATAGCCGTCGCCCACGCCGTGGACGACCTTCGCCGCCACACCGGCCGCCGACATCTCGGGCTTGTGGTCGTAACTCGGCACGTCCCGCGGGCTCGGCACGAGCTCCCGCGCCTCGTCCGGCCACGCCTCCTCGCGCCCGCCGTTGAAGAAATAGGTGACGTGCGCGTACTTCTCCGTCTCGGCGACGTGCAGCTGGCCGAGCCCGTGCGCCGCGAGCGTCTCGGCGAGCGTGTCGGCGACCTGCTGCTCCTCGAACGCGACCGGCGCGTCGAGGTCGGCCGCGTAGCGCGTCATCGTCGTCAGCCGGTAGTCGTGCCGGAGCAGCAGGTGAGACAGCTGCCGGCCGCGATCGGGCCGGAAGTTGAAGAAGATCGCGGTGTCGTCGTGCTCGAGGCGCGGCGTCCCCTCGATCACGACCGGCTCGATGAACTCGTCGGTGACGCCGGCGTCGTAGCTCGCCTGGACGGCGTCGACGGGGTCGGCCGCCGGCCGCCCGATGCCCGCCGTGATCGCGTCGAACGCGCGCTCTGTTCGGTCCCAGCGCTGGTCGCGGTCCATCGCGTAGTAGCGGCCGACCACGGTGGCGATCCGATCGCGTGGCAGCTCGGCCAGGTCGTGGACGGCCGAGGTCGGCGATACGTCGCGCCCGTCGGTGAACGCGTGGATCCACGTCTTCTCGGGCGCGAAGCGCAGCAGGGCCTTCAGGTGGTCGATGTGCGAGTGGACGCCGCCGTGCGAGACGAGCCCGAGCAGGTGCACGCGCCGGCCGCGGTCGAACGCCTCGCGCAGCGCCGGCAGCTCGAGGAAGGCGCCGTCGGCAATCGACCGGTTGACGCGCATCAGGTCCTGGTAGAGGCGCCGCCCAGAGCCGATCGTCAGGTGGCCGACCTCGGAGTTGCCCATCTGGCCGGGCGGCAGGCCCGCCGCCTCGCCGGACGCCTCGAGCTGCGCGTGCGGGAACTCGCGCCAGAGCCGGTCGAACACCGGCGTCGAGGCGAGCGACACGGCGTTGCCCGGCCCCGGCGGCGCGCAACCCCATCCGTCGAGGATGACGAGCGCTACGAGCGGGAACCGGCCCGGCAAATCGCCTCGAACGAGTCGAGCTCGAGCGATGCTCCGCCCACGAGCGCACCGTCCACCGCCGGCTGCGCGAGCAGCTCGCCGGCGTTGTCGGGCTTCACCGAGCCGCCGTAGAGCACGGGGAGGTCGAGCAGCGACTTCACGATCTCGTGCGCCTCCTGCGCCATCGCCGGCGTCGCGGTCCGGCCCGTGCCGATCGCCCAGACCGGCTCGTAGGCGACCACGAGGTTGTCGTCGTGCTGGAGCGAGCCGACCTGCCGCCGCAGCACCGCCTCGGTCTCCCCGGCGTCGCGCTCGGCCTCGGTCTCGCCGACACACACGATCACGTGCAGCCCCGCCTCGAGCGCGGCGGCCGCGCGGCGCGCCACGGTCTCGTCGGTGTCGCCGAAGAGCTGCCGCCGCTCGGAATGGCCGACGATCGTCCCGTAGACGCCCAGCTCGAGCAGCATCGGCGCCGACACCTCGCCGGTGAACGCGCCCTCGCGCTCCCAGTGGCAGTTCTGCGCGAAGACGCCGATCTCGGTGCCGGCGAGCACCTGCACCGCCTCGGCGAGCGAGACGAACGGCGGGCAGACGACGGTGTCGACGTCGGGCGGCAGCTCGAGCTCCCGGAGCCCGCGGCAGATGTCGCCTGCCTCCTCGGGGCCCTTGAACATCTTCCAGTTGCCTGCGACGAGCACCGGGCGATCCTAGGCGACGACGGCCTGGGTCTGGATGACGAGGGCGACCGGACGGCCATCGTCGTCGGAGAGCTCGGTCTGCACCACGATCGAGGTGCGTCCCACGTGGAGCGGCCGCGAGACTGCATGGACACGACCGCCGCGCACCGCACGGAAGAAATTCGTCTTCGACTCGATCGTCGCCGTCGAGGCGCCGGGCGGCAGGTTGAGGAACGCGCAGATCGCGCCGAGGCTGTCCGCGGCTGCCATCAGGGCGCCGCCGTGGAGCACGCCGCCGGCGGTGCAGAGCTCCGGCCGAAACTCGAGCCCGCCGCGAACCCCCTCGGGCGCGGCGGCATCGACCGCGAGCCCGAGCCCGGAGGCGAACGGCATCGTGTCGAGGAGCCCGCTCACGCCGGGATCGCGGCCACGCCCGGGAGCTCGCGGCCCTCGAGCAGCTCGAGCGACGCGCCGCCGCCGGTCGAGACCCACGAGATGTCGCCCGCGAGCCCGGCCTCCTGGACGGCGCGCACGGAGTCGCCGCCGCCCACCACAGTGAATCCCTCGCAGGCGGCCACTGCGCGCGCGACGGCGGCTGTGCCCTCGGCGAAGCGCGGCCACTCGAACACGCCCATCGGCCCGTTCCAGAACACGGTCTTCGCGCGGCCGATCCGCTCCGCGAAGTCGCGGCGCGTCTCCGGCCCGATGTCGAGCCCGAGCCAGCCCTCCGGCAGCTCGTCGAACGCCGCCTGCTTCGCCTCGGCGTCGGCGTCGAACGACGCGGCGGCGACGACGTCCCGGGGCAGCACCACCTCGAACGTGAACGGATTCTCGCTGCGGACTTCCTCGGCCATCTTCCCGCCGATCAAGACCTCGTCGGCGCGCTCGCCGAGGTGCTCGAGCACGGCGAGCTTGTCCTCGACCTTCGCGCCGCCGGCGATGATCACGAACGGACGCTCGACGTCGCCGAGCAGGCGGCCGAGGTTGCGCAGCTCGTCGAGCAGCAGCAGCCCGGCGTACGCGGGCAGGAGGTCGGTCACGCCGACCGTCGAGGCGTGGGCGCGGTGGGCGGAGCCGAACGCGTCGTCGACGTAGAGGTCGCACCCCTCGGCGAGCTCGCGCGCATAGCGCGGGTCGTTCTTCGTCTCGCCGGGGTCGAAGCGCGTGTTCTCGAGCACGTGCACGCGGTCGTCCCCGACCGCGGCGAGCAGCGCGTCGCGGACCGGATCGATCGAGAAGCGGGCTCGGTCCTCGTCGGTCTTCGGCCGGCCGAGGTGGGAACAGACCCGCACCTCGGCGGCGCCCTGGTCGCAGAGCAGCCGGATCGTCGGCAGCGACGCCCGGATGCGGGTGTCGTCGGCGACGCGACCGTCCTCCAGCGGGACGTTCAGATCCGAGCGGACGAGCACCACCTTCCCGCGCGCGTCGGCCGTCTCGACCGAGCGCGGCAGCGCGGTCACAGCACCCTGGGGACGAGATCGACCAGCCGGCACGAGTAGCCCCACTCGTTGTCGTACCACCCGAAGACCTTCGCGAATGTCCCGCCGGCCATCGTCAGCTGGCTGTCGAAGGTGCACGAGGCCGGCGAGTGGACGATGTCGGTGGAGACAAGCGGCTCCGTCGAGTAGTCGAGGTACGGCGCGAGCGGGCCGCTGTCGGCGGCGGCAGCGAAGGCTGCGTTCACCTCGTCGGCGTTCGTCTCGCGCGCGAGCTGCACGACGAAGTCGGTGATCGACCCGGTCGGGACCGGCGCGCGCACCGAGACTCCGTCGACCTTGCCGTTCAGCTCGGGCAGGACGAGCCCGATCGCCCGCGCCGCGCCGGTCGAGGTCGGGATCAGGTTGATCGCGGCCGCCCTGGCGCGCCGAAGGTCGCTGTGCGGCAGGTCGAGGATCTGCTGGTCGTTCGTGTACGCGTGGATCGTCGTCATGTAGCCGCGCTCGATTCCGAACGCGTCGTGGAGCACCTTCGCCATCGGCGCGACACAGTTGGTGGTGCAGGACGCGTTCGAGATGATCGCGTGCTTGTCGGCGTCGTAGGCGTCGTCGTTGACGCCGAGCACCAGCGTGACGTCCGGGTCGGTGGCAGGCGCGGAGATGATCACCTTCTTCGCGCCGGCGTCGAGGTGCTTCTGCGCCGCGTCGCGCTTCGTGAACAGGCCGGTCGACTCGATCACGACGTCGACGCCGAGGTCGCCCCACGGCAGCGCCGCCGGGTCCCGCTCGGCGAGCCCGCGCAGCTCGGCGCCGTCGACGACCAGCGACCCGTCCTTCACCTCCACCTCGTGCTCGAAGCGTCCGAGCACCGAGTCGTGGCGGAGCAGGTGCGCCATCGTCTCGACGTTCCCGAGGTCGTTGAACGCGACGACGTCGAAGTCGCCGCCGCGCGAGAGGGCCGCGCGGTAGAAGTTCCGGCCGATCCGGCCGAAGCCGTTGATGCCAACGCGTGTCTTCGCCATGGCGGCGACTCTAGCTAGGCGGCGGTGGCTGGGATTCCGTAGATGCCCGCGAGCTTCTCGCGCAGGTACCTGACGTACGGCTCCGGATCGATCTCGCTGGTGCCGACGACCCGCTCGAGCGTCTCCCCCGGCGTGAACTTGCGGCCGTGGCGGTGCAGGTTCTCGCGGAGCCAGTCGCGGAGCGCACCGAACTCGCCGCGCTCGAAGTCGTCGTAGAGCCCCGGCAGCTCGGCCGTGACCGTCTCCCAGATCTGCGCCGAGATCAGGTTGCCGAGCGCATAGGTCGGGAAGTAGCCGATCGAGCCGCCCGACCAGTGCACGTCCTGCAGCACGCCCTGGGTGTCGTTCGGCACCTCGATCCCGAGGTAGTCCCAGATCCGCCGGTTCCACTCCTCGGGCAGCTGCTCGAGCGGGAACTCGTCGGCGAGCATCGCCTGCTCGAGCTCGAAGCGCAGGATGATGTGGAGGTTGTAGGTGGCCTCGTCGGCCTCGACGCGGATCAGCGACGGCTGCACCGTGTTGACCTCGCGGTACCAGCGCTCGGCGTCGTATCCGTCGAACGCGCCGGGGAACGTCTTCTGCAGGCGTGGGAAGAAGTGGCGCCAGAACGGCAGCGACCGCCCGACGAGGTTCTCCCACATCCGGCTCTGCGACTCGTGCATTCCGAGCGACACGCCGCGGGCGAGCGGCGTGCGCTCGAGCCCGGGGTCGACCTGGCGCTCGTAGAGCCCGTGCCCGAACTCATGCATGACGGCGAAGAGCCCGTCGAGGTTGTCGGAGAAGTACCGGGTGGTGATGCGGATGTCGGTCGTGCCGGTGCCCGAGGCGAACGGGTGGACGGTCGGGTCGAGTCGCCAGCACGCGTCGTCGAAGCCGAATGCGCGCGCGACCTCGAGCTCGAAGCGCTTCTGGTCCTCGAGCGGGAACTCCGGCCCGGCCGGCGCGCGCTCCTCGGAGACCTCCGCGACCTCCTTCACAAGCGGCGCCTGGTGCTCCTTCACGTAGTCGAAGAGCTGCCGGACCTCGGCCGTCTTCATCCCGCGCTCGAAGTCGTCGAGCACGACGTCGTACGGCTCGTCGGCGACGTCGAAGCACTCGATGTAGCGCTTGCGCAGGTCGAGGTTCTTGCGGAGCACGGGCAGGAAGCTCGCGAAGTCGTTGTTCTTGCGGGCGTCGACCCAGACCGGCTGCGCGAGTGCCGCCGACCGGGACATCTCGGCGCGGAGATCCGCCGGGACGCGGCGCGCCTTCTCCCAGTCGTGCGAGACGACGCGGACGAGGCTGGCCTCGAACGAGTCGTACTCCTGCTGCTCACCCCAGTCGCGCAGGTCGTCGAGCAGCCGGCCGATCTCGGGCGACGTGAACCGCTCGTGGGCGATCCGCCCGACCGTCGCCATCTGCTCGGCGCGGAGCGGCGCCCCGCCCCGCGGCATCATCACCTGCTGGTCCCAGCCGAGCAGCGCCATCGTCTTCCCGAGGTCGCTGATCGGCCGCAGCCGTTGGAGCAGGTCGTCGAACGCCTCGCGGCTCACGGCAGAGAATCGTATATCAGCCCGTCGGGACCGCGCGTCGGTAGATCGGCGGGCCGGAGGGGAAGCTCCGAGGACGACCTCCCCCTCCGGTTGAACCACGCTCCGAACGTTGGCGATGGACGGGGTCTGAATCCACCGCCGGACGAACGCGGACCCGCCGTCGAGAAGAGTATGGGGATGAATCGCCGTGCGCCGCTAGAGGAGTTGCAAATCGGAATCACACGTGCTCGGCGAGCGCGACGATCGCGACGAGGCGCCGGTGGACGGCCGCGCGCCCCAGATGCGGCTTCGTCTTCGCCGACAGCTCGGTCAGGGAGGCCGTTGGATGCCTGAGCCGAAGCTCCGCGATCTCGGCGAGGTGCGGCGGGAGCATGTCGATCCCGAGCGCGCGGATCGCCTCGAGCTGGCGGTGCGCGGCGGCCGCGGTGCGCTCCCGGTTCGCCTCGTCGGCGTTCGCCAGCCGGTGCGCGTGCGCGCGCGTCGCCGCGACGACCGCGTGCTCCTCGAGCCGGAGCGCGACGCGCCCCGCCCCCGCGGCGGCGAGCACGTCGCGGATTGCGTCGTGGCCCTTCGCGTACGCGAGCGCGTGCGAGCGTCGCTCCGCGACCCGGAGCTCGAGCTCCTCGTGTGCGGCAGTCGCGACGATGAACTCCGCCCCCGCGCGCCCGGACGTGCGCAGCTCGAGGTGCGGGTCGCGCGGCCCGGACAGCGAGCCGCCGCCGAGCAGCGCACCGCGCAGGTACGCGGTGCGGCAGCACGAACGTCCGACCACCCGCTTCGGCGGGCGCTCGAGCGGCGCGCCGGAGGGCGACAGCACGCCCGCCTCGACCAGCGTCTCGCGCGCGGCGTCGTCGACCTCGACGTGAAGCTGGTAGCGAGTCGCGCCGTCGAAGGCGCGTCGCGGATACGTGCGGATCTCGGAGCGCACGCCGTGATCGCGGAGTAGCGCGAAGGCACGCCGCGCCGCCGCCGGTGTCGCGAGGTCGAGCTCGACCGCGACGCCGCCGTCGCGGAGGTGCCAGGCACCGGAGGCATGGAAGAGCGCGCTGAGCTCCGCCAGCGTGCAGCAGCGCCGCGTCGGCGCGATCGCGGCGAGCTCGTCGCGAAGCTCCTCCGACAGGGTCAGAGCGCCACTCCCTCGAGCGCGAGCAGGCGGCGCTTGTAGCCGGGGCCGAGGTCGCCGTAGGGGCCGAGCCCGTTCGCCGAGACGACGCGGTGCGTGGGCACGAACGGCGACAGGTCGCAGCGCGCGCAGAACGTGCCGGCGGCGCGCGCGGCACGCGGCCGGCCGGCGAGCGCGGCCAGCTCGCCGTAGGTCACCACCTCCCCGCGCGGGACGGCGCGCAGAGCCTGCGCGCACGCGCCGAGGAAGCCGTCGGGCAGGTCGAGGGGCACGTCCGCGAAGTCCTCGTTCTTGCCGGCGAAGAACCGCTCGAGTCGTCTGACCACGGTCAGACCGTCGTCTGACACACGGAAGTGTGACGCCGTCTGCCGCCGCGGCCGCGGCAGCTCCGAGTGGACGACGCGATCGCCGTCGAGCCACACCTCGCCGACGCCCCACCCAGGAGCGTCGTACTGGACGAGCGTTGGCCTCATGCACCGATGTTGTAGCGTCGCCGCGTGGCTCCGGAACGGATCGCGGCGTTCGGATACGCCTACGTCGCGCTCGCGTTGCCGGCCTTCCTCCTGGGCGACGACCACCGCGGCGCGCAGTCGGCGTTGTTCGCCGCCGCGACGTTCGCGTTCCTGTGGTTCCTCGCGAGCCTGCGCGCGCGCCTCGTCCGCTACGACCCGGACGGGTTCTTCGCCGGGATCGTCGCCATGGGCGGCGCGGCGGTGATCGCGCTGCAGGCGGCGACGCTCCTGCTCGACCAGGCGGCGTTCACGGCGTCGGCGGCTGCATGCGCGGCGGCCGTGATCATCGGGTCGTCGCTCGCCGCCCTGCGCGCGCGGAAGGTCGACCGCTGGTTCGGACGCGCCGGGCTCGCCGGAGGCCTCGTGGTGCTCGTCGTCGGGCTCATCGAGGGCGCGGCGAGCTGGACGCTCGGCAGCGACGGGACCTCCGCCTCGCTGCTCGGCTTCATGATCTGGGTCGTCGTAACGGCGACCTATCTGCTCCGGCGCTGACTCTCAGGTAGTCCTCGAGCGTCAGCTCGATCTCCTCGGCGCAGCCGGACCGGCCGCACTCGCAGGCGAACAAGAGCGGCGGCGACCCGGGCGGCGCCTCGCCGGACGCCCGGTAGAGGCGCACCTGCTCGGCGAGCACGTCGTTCTCGAAGCGGCGGACGGCTGCGAGGTCGCCGCCGCGCGGCAGCCCCGCGACCGCCGGTGCGAGAAGAGCCTCGACGCGCTCCGTCATCTCCTCGAGCCCGCGGTCGACCGGGAGCACGGGCAACCCGGCCGTCTCGGCCGCGGAGGCGATCCGCTCGGCGAGCACGAGGTTGCGCTCGACGACGACCTCGCGCTGGCCGCGCTCGGCGCCGGTCGCACGGATCCGCTCCTCGCCCGGCACGAGGAAGACTGCCGCGCCGCCGGCAGGAACGAGCGACGGCAGCAGGAACGGCCCATCCGCGATCGCACCGGGCGACGCCGGGAGCGCCGCGAGATCCTCGAGCACGAGCTCGAACCGATTCCGCGAGTACTCGACGAAGCGGTCGGCGAGGACGGGTGGCGGGAGATCCCAGTTCAGGTCGGGCGGCACGCGCACGCGGGACACGTGGTCGAACGTCCGGTGGTCGACGTTGTACAGCTGCAGGTCGTACCGGTACGCGAGCGCGCGCGAGATCGACGTCTTCCCGGCTCCGGTCGCGCCGCCGATCCACAGGACGTGAACCGGGTCCACCGCCGTAATGTACGGCGCATGAGCAGCCACGCGATCTTCCGCCCGCCCCCGCCCCGCAACGAGCCCGTCAACGACTACCTCGCCGGCAGCGCCGAGCGCGCGAGCCTGCAGAAACGGCTCGAGCAGATGCGCGGCGAGCGCATCGAGATCCCGCTCGTGATCGGCGGGAAGGACGTCACCACCGGCAACCTCAAGCAGGCGGTGATGCCGCACGACAAGGAGCACGTGCTCGCCGACGTGCACCAGGGCGGCGCCGAGCACGTCCAGCAGGCGGTCGACGCAGCTGCGAAGGCGTGGGAGGACTGGTCGACGTGGTCGTGGGAGGACCGCGCCGCGGTGTTCCTCCGCGCCGCGGAGCTGCTCGCGGGCCCGTGGCGCGACACGCTGAACGCCGCGACGATGCTCGGCCAGTCGAAGACGGCGCACCAGGCGGAGATCGACGCGGCGTGCGAGTCGATCGACTTCCTCCGCTTCAACGTCGAGTTCATGTGCCGCATCTACGCCGAGCAGCCGATGTCCTCGCCGGGGATCTGGAACCGGCTCGAGTACCGCCCGCTCGAGGGCTTCGTGTTCGCGGTCTCGCCGTTCAACTTCACCGCGATCGCCGCGAACCTCACGAGCTCGCCCGCGCTGATGGGAAACACCGTCGTGTGGAAGCCCGCCGGCACGGCGATGCTCTCCGCCTACTACCTGATGCGCCTCTTCCAGGAGGCTGGGCTGCCCGACGGCGTGATCAACCTCGTCTACGGCTCCGGGGCGACGATCGGCGATGCCGCGCTCGCGAGCCCGCACCTCGCGGGCATCCACTTCACGGGCTCGACCCCTGTCTTCAACGGGATGTGGCGCACCGTCGCGGGCGCGATGGAGCGCTACCGCAACTACCCGCGCATCGTCGGTGAGACCGGCGGCAAGGACTTCATCGTCGCGCACCCGTCCGCCGACATCGACTCGCTCGCCGCAGCCATCGTCCGCGGCTCGTTCGAGTACCAGGGCCAGAAGTGCTCGGCTTCGTCGCGGGTGTACGCGCCGTCGAACCTCTGGCCGAAGCTGCGCGAACGCCTGCAGGAGGAGGTCGCAACGATCAAGGTCGGCGACGTCGCCGACTTCGGCAACTTCATGGGCGCCGTGATCGACGGCGCGTCGTTCTCGACGCAGGCCGAGGCGATCGAGGAGGCGAAGCGAAACGCCGACTCGGAGATCGTCGTCGGCGGCGGCTACGACGACTCGCGCGGCTTCTTCGTGGAGCCGACCGTCGTCGAGACGCGCGATCCCGACTTCCGGCTGCTCCGCGAGGAGCTGTTCGGGCCCGTCGTCACCACCTACGTCTACGACGAGGGGCGTTGGGACGACACGCTCGACCTGATCGACCGCACGGCGCCCTACGGGCTGACGGGCGCGGTGTTCTCGCAGGAGCGCGGACCGATCGACGACGCCGCCTCGAAGCTCCGCTACGCAGCCGGCAACTTCTACGTCAACGACAAGCCGACCGGCGCGGTCGTCGGCCAGCAGCCGTTCGGCGGCTCGCGGGCCTCTGGCACGAACGACAAGGCAGGCTCGCTCTGGAACCTGATCCGCTGGGTCTCCCCGCGCTCACTCAAGGAGACGTTCGCCCCGCCGCGCGACTACCGCTACCCGTTCCTGAACGGCAACGAGACGGCCGGCGGCACGTAAGAAGCTCTCAGCGCACGCGGAACGACCAGGCGCGCGCGCTTCCGGTCGAGTCGGTACGGCCGTAGGCGACGGCGACGTGGCGGCCCGGGGGCAGGTCGGCCGCGGGGGCGCCGTAGATGGTCGCGCGCGTCGGCGTGCCGCCGCCCTTCACGACGAGCTCCTTGCCGTCGACCCAGAGCCCCGACTCGACGAGCGGCTTCGACGCGCGGAGCTCGGCGGCCACCTGCGGGAGGCTCGGCGCGGTACTGCCGGGCTTCGGGCCGAGGATGGCGATCTTCACCCGGCCGCTCGTATCGGTGTGCCACGTCCCGTTCTCGAGCCGAACCGCGATCGCGCGGCCGTTCGCGAGCACGACCGCCCAGTTCCCGCCGGCATACAGCCCGGTCGAGCCGGGCACCGCCGAGGATGGCGGCGGCGGAGCCGCGGTCGTGGCGGGCGGCGACGCGCCTTTCGACGAGCCGCAGGCGGCGAGGACGAGCACGGCGAGCAGGAACGGGAGCCGGCGCACGCCGGAAGAGTAGGGATCTACAGTTGAAGGATGTCGAGCTCGCTCTCGGCCTCGTGGCTCGGGGCCCGCACCGGCCTCGATCCGGGCCGCCTCGAGGCGCTCCGGCGGCAGGGCCGGCTGCTCGGCGTGCCGTCTGGGAACGGCTACGACTACCCGGCCTGGCAGTTCGGCCCCGACGGGCAGCCGCTGCCGGCGCTCGCCCACGTGCTCGCCGCTTCACGGTCGGTCGGGATGAGCGACGAGCGGGTCGCCGAGCTACTGAACACCCGCGCCGGGCTCGGCTCGGACCGTCGGGTCGGCGACGCGCTCCGCGACGGCAACGTCGAGCACGTGATCGCCGTCGTGCTGAACGCACGCTAGGCGCGGCCTGTGCGGTGGAGCTGCGCGTAGATGTTGCGCGCGGTCTTCGCGGGCACGCCCGGAACCCCCTGGAGCTCCTCGGCCGTCGCCTCGAGCACCCGCTCGGCAGAGCCGAAGTAGCGGAGCAACGCTCGGCGGCGCGCAGGCCCGACGCCCTCGAGCTGGTCGAACATCGACGCGCGCGCGGCCGCATCCCGCCGCTGCCGGTGGAACGTGACGGCGAAACGGTGCGCCTCGTCGCGGATCCGCTGCAGCAGCTGCAGGCCCGAGGAATGCGCGGGCAGCAGGATCGGCTCCGGTCGACCGGGCACGAACACCTCTTCGATCCGCTTCGCGAGCGCGATCACTGCAACCCGAGGCAGGTCGAGCTGGGCCATCGCCTCGAGCGCCGCCGACAGGTGACCTTTGCCGCCGTCGATGACGACGAGGTTCGGCGGTTGCGCGAACGACTCGTTCCACTCGGCGGACGCCGGGTCGGCCGACAGCCTCGTGAACCGGCGGAGGATGATCTCCCGCATCGCGGCGAAGTCGTCCTGGCCTTCCTGGCCGCGCACCTGGAACTTGCGGTAGTGCCCCTTCTTCGCGACGGCATCCTCGAACACGACCATCGAACCGACGATCTCCTGGCCCTGGATGTTCGAGATGTCGAAGCACTCGATCCGGATTGGTAGCGACTCGAGGTTGAGCGCCTCGCGCAGCTCCTCGAGCGCCTCCACGCGCCGCGCGCGCTTGGTCTCGCGGACGAACGTCTCCGAGTCGAGCGCGAGCTTCGCGTTCTGCTGCGCGAGCTCTTGCAGGCGGCGCTTCTCGCCGCGCTCCGGCGCGCGCACCTCGACGTGCGAGCCCCGCCGCTCCGAGAGGAACCCGGCAAGCGCAGACGTGTCGCCGCTCCCGCGCGGCACGAGGATCTGCGGCGGGATCGACGGCGCCGCGCCGTAGTACTCGAGGCAGAAGCTCTCGAGCACGTCGGCGAGCTCGACGCCGCCGGCGTTCTCGAGGTGGAACGAATAGCGATCGACCATCCGGCCGTCGCGGAGCGGGAACACCTGCACGGCCGCGTGCACCGGCGAGACGGCGATCCCGATCACGTCGATCGTGCCGATCGACCGGCGCTCGACCGCCTGGCGCTCGCTGAGGCGCTCGATCGCCGCGAGCCGGTTCCGATACCGCGCCGCATCCTCGAACCGCTCGTCCGCCGCCGCCTCCCGCATCTGCTGCTCGAGCGAGCGGCGGATCGGGCGGTCGTCACCCGACAGGAACTCGATCACCTGGTCGATCAGCTCGCGGTAACCGTCCTTCGAGATGTAGCCGACGCACGGCGCGAAGCACCGTTCGATGTGGTAGTCGAGGCACGGGATCCCGCTGCGCCGCCCGGGCTGCGGCCCCTCGCAGGGGCGGTAGCGGAACACGCGGTTCAGGACGTCGAGCGTCTCGCGCACCTTCTTCGCGTTCGCATACGGCCCGAAGTAGACGACGCCGCGCCGGTGCCGCTCGCGCGTGAACATGACGCGCGGATAGTCGTCCTCGACGGTGACCGCGATGTACGGGAACGACTTGTCGTCGCGGAGGCGCACGTTGTACGGCGGCCGGTGGCGCTTGACCAGGTTCTGCTCGAGGTGAAGCGCCTCGACCTCGCTCTGCGTCACGATCGTCTCGATCTCTGCGACGCGGTCGGCCATCTGGCGGATGCCCGGCCGCGTGTCGCTCGAGCCCGCCTGGAAGTACGAGCGGACGCGCGGACGCAACGACTTCGCCTTGCCGACGTAGAGAACATCGCCGCGGGCGTCGCGGAACAGGTAGACGCCCGCCCCCGCCGGGACGCGCTTCAGCCTGGGCTCGAGCTCCTCCGTCGCCACATCGTCCACGCTAGCGTTACGAGACATGGACGGGCAGTACGTCGCCTACACGTTCTACCGCCTCGATCCGGCGTTCCGGCGCCTGCCCGTCGAGGAGCGCGCCGCGGCCAAGGAGGCGTTCGCGGACGTGATCGAGGACCACGCTTCGCGGTTCGACCACCTCCGCGTCTACACGACGGCCGGCATCCGCCCGGACGTCGACTTCTTCCTCTGGAAGATCACGCGCCGCTACGACGACCTCGGCGAGCTCGGCTCGGCGCTCAACGCGACTGCGCTCGCGGGCTGGGTCGAGACCCCGTTCTCGTACCTCGCGACGACTCGGGCGTCCCAGTACACCTCGGCGCGAAAAGCGCGCCAGATCGTGCCGAAGGAGCTTCCCTATCTCGTCGTCTACCCGTTCGTGAAGGTCCGCGCCTGGTACTCGCTGACCGAGGAGCACCGCCAGCGGGCGATGGACGAGCACATTCGCATCGGCCGGGACGAGTTCCCGGGGATCCACAACCACACGACGTACTCGTTCGGGATCGACGACCAGGAGTTCATGACGGCGTTCGAGTGCGACGAGCCCGCCGACTTCATGCACCTGATGCTCCGGCTTCGCGACTCCGAGGCGTCGGCCTACACCGAGCGCGACACGCCGATCTTCGTCGGCCGCCACGTGCCGATCCGCGAGGCGCTCGACCGCCTCGACGGCGTCGGGTCGATCTCGCTCGCCTAGATATAGGTCCGCTGGTCGCGCCAGGTGCGCCACCCGGCGAACACGCACACGATCGCGACCACGAAGAAGGCGAGCGCGTCAGGCCCGGACGGCGTCCACATGAAGAACCAGACGAGGTCGATCACGAGCAGGGCGACCGCCCCGTAGACCACCCACTGGGCGCGTGACGGCCACGTCGAGATCTCGCGGCGCGCGAAGTCCCGCCAGAACAGGTAGGCCGCCACCGCGATCGCGATCAGGAACGCGATGCGCACGAGCAGGCTGACGGTGACGAGCGCGACCTCGAGGTTGAGCACGAGCACCGCCAACGCGACGCCCGCCAGGATGAGGATGTTGCGGATGAACGGGTTCATGACGCGGTCATGTATGCGCGGACGCCGAGCGCGGCGGCGACGAGCGTCGCAACGGCGAACCAGAGCAGCCGCGCACGCGGGTCGACCGGGGCGTAGAGCCACGGCGAGAGCGCTGCGAGGAGGGCGAACGTCCCGTATGCGTAGTGCAGCCGGTCGGGCGCGCGCCGATGGTCGGACAGGAGCAGCAGGCCGAGACCGACCTGCGCGATCAACAGTGTCTGCGCGAGCGCCAGCAGCTGCGACACCGCCCTGCCCGCCCGACCGCGGCGGCGTGCCACGAACGCGGCGGCCGACGCGACGACGCAGACCGCGATCAACAGGAATGCGTTGACGTGGTGGGCCGTTAGCATCGCCGAGCACCCACACTACTGGAGAGGTCCGAGGATGATCCAAGAAGGCACGGCCGCACCCGATTTCGAGCTCGCCACCGACAGCGGCGACCACGTCAAGCTCTCCGATCTGCGCGGCAGGCAGGTCGTCCTCTACTTCTATCCGAAGGACGACACGCCCGGTTGCACGACGCAGGCGTGCGGGATCCGCGACGCCTACGGGAAGTTCGAGGAAGCCGGGGCGGTGGTGCTCGGGGTCTCACCGGACGACGAGGCCTCGCACGCCAAGTTCAAGGACAAGTACGGGCTGCCGTTCACGCTGCTCGCCGACAAGGACCACCACGTCGCCGACACCTACGGCGTCTGGACCGAGAAGTCGTACATGGGCCGCACCTACATGGGCGTCGAGCGCTCGACGTTCGTGATCGCCGAGGACGGGACGGTGAAGAAGGTGTTCCCGAAGGTGAAGCCGGCGACGCACGCCGACGACGTGCTCGCCGTGCTGGCCGAGTAAGCGCGAGTAAGCGCTACGTCAGCGCGACCGTCGTTTCGCTGCGGCGCTCCTCGTAGCCGTCGCCGAGCCGCTCGCGCAGCGTCTGCTCGAGCTCTCCGCTCGCCGCGAGCTCCTCGACGATGTCGGCGCCGCCGACGAGCTCGCCCTTCACGAAGACCTGCGGAATCGTGGGCCAGCCCGAGAGCGCGCTCAGCTCCCGGCGGATCTGGGGATCGGGAAGGATGTCGACCGCCGTGACCGGGGCGCCCGCCGCCCGGAGCGCGTTCAGCGCGCGGTCGGAGTTGCCGCACATCACGAACGACGGCGTGCCCTTCATGAAGAGAGCGACATCCGAGCCGTCGATGACGTCCTTGATCTGGTCCGTGTAGCTCACGTTGCCCCTTTCGCCTGGATACGCAGCTCGTGAATCGTGCCGTCCGCCATCGGCTCGGCCAGTGCGTCGTACACCCGCTTGTGCTGCTCGACGCGCGTGAGCCCGTCGAACGACGGCGTGGTGATGATGACCTGGAAATGGTCTCCGCCCCCGGTTCGGTCGAGCACCTCGAGCTCCGTCGCGTCGGGGAACGCGCCCTCGAGCAGCTCGCGAAGCGTTTGCGTGCTCACGCATCGATCGTAGCGACGGCGAGGCGGTCGCCAGGCCCGAGGCCCTCGGCCGCGCCCTCGGCCAGCTCGATCACGACCTTCGCCCCGCGCCGCCCGGCGGCGCGCCACGGCCTGAGCCCGCCGACGACATCGATCACGACGAGCTCCCGGTCGCAGAAGACCGCATCGATCGCGAAGCGCATGAACGCCATGTGGATCGAGCCGGCCGGGCGGAGCAGGAGCCCCTCTCCGGGCTCGAGGCCGGCCCGGCCGAGCAGCCCGCGCAGGCGCGACCACGGCCGCTCGGCGATCAGGCAGCGTTCGCACACGACCGTCCCGTCCGCCTTCGTCAGCCTCGCGACGCGCATCGAAGGGCACTACGCCGTCGACCGCAGAATCCCTCGGAAAGGGGTCGCCGCGCCACCCGCCGGCGTCGAACCTATGAGGCACTACCCGGCGCTTGCGGCGCGCCGTCCCAATCGACGAGGAGACTCGCCATGAAGATGGACGGAACCGCACCGCATCGCACCGAGCACGATCGCGTGATCGAGGAGAGCCTGGCCGAGCTGGAGCGCCAGCACAGCGCGAAGGAGTCCTGGGCCCCCGAGGCGGAGCGGACCGTCGTCTACCTCAACGACGTCGGGCTGCGCGTGCGCGCGTCCGAGTCCGAGGTGCCGCCGGCCGTCCAGAGGGCGAAGGACGCCGAAGCCCGCGCGGCTGCCAGGCGCGAGCGTGAGCACGCCGAGGCCGTGGCGCAGCGCGAGCGCGAGCTGGCCGAGCTGCGGCTCGAAGAGATTCGCTCCGAGGCCGAGGAGCAGCGCAACCAGCAGATGAACGAGGCGACGTCGGAGCTGCTCGTCTCGCTCGACAAGCGCCAGGAGGAGCTGGAGCGCCGCGAGGCCGAGGTCGCCGAGGCGCTCGAGAAGCTCGACCGCCGGTTCACGGCCAAGCGCCAGGAGCTTGCCGCCCGCGAGACGGCGCTGGGCGCCCGCGAGAGCGAGCTCGAGCTGGTGAAGGCCCGCACCGAGGCCGAGCTGGCCGAGGCGCAGGCGAAGCTCGAGACGGCAGCGGCCGAGGCCGCCGCCGTGGCCGCCGCGGAAGCGTCGGCCGAGCGCCAGCGCGAGCTGGAGGCCCGCCTCGCCGCCCTCGAAGAGCGTGAGCAGGAGATCGACGAGCTGGAGAAGCGCGGCCGCGCGGAGCTCGAAGCCGCTCGCGCGGCGTTCGAGGCGGCGATGGCCGAGACGAACGCCGTGCGCGGGCACGAGCTGGACGACCGCGAGGTCGAGCTGATGGCGCGCGAGACGGAGCTGCTCGAGCTGCAGGCCGCGCTCGACGCCCACAAGCAGGACGTCGCCGGGCTGGAGCGCGAAGCAGCCGAGCGGCAGGCTGCGGTCGAGGCGCGCGAGCGCAAGCTCGCCGAGGCCGAGGCCGAGCTCGCGGCGAACGCCAACGAGAACGGGAAGCTCGAGGAGGAGCTTCGCGCGAGGGTCGCGCGCCTCCAGTCCGAGATCGAGACCCGTCAGGAGCGCCAGGACGAGCTGGCGCGCGAGCTCGTGGAGCGCGAGCAGTGGATCGCGCAGCACGAGGAGGATCTCGCCACGTACGTCGACGAGCTCAAGGACACGTTCCGCGAGCGCGACGCCGAGTGGTGGGCCAAGCAGCTCGGCTCGCAGCCGGCAGTTCTCGGGTAACCCGCGGCTACACTGACGGCCGCCCGCGGATGTGGCGGAATTGGTAGACGCGCACGGTTCAGGTCCGTGTGCCCGTAAGGGCGTGGAGGTTCAAGTCCTCTCATCCGCACTCTGACGCGGCTTCTACTGATTGCTGCAGCGGCGGCGACTGCCGCCGTCGCGCTCTCCGGGGACGTCCTCGGCGCGCGCGCACCCGAGCCTCTCACCGAGGTCGTCGTCACGATGCGCGCGCCGGCGATGGCCGCCTTCGGCCGGTCGCTGCAGTCCGCGTCGCACCGCACCTATATGCGGCAGCTCGACTCGGCGCAGGCAGAGCTGGCCGACCGCATCGAGACGTCGCTGCCCCAGGCCGAGGTGCGGTGGCACTACAAGCTGGTCACAGACGGCCTCGCGGTCGCGCTGCCGCGCTCGCAGGCCGCGGCGCTCGCGCGCATCCCGGGCGTCGTCCGCGTCTGGCCGAATGTCCGCTTCCACACCCTGCGCGACACCGCCGGCCCCCAGCAGATCGGGGCGGACAAGCTCTGGGGGCCGAACTTCTCGACCGCGGGCAACGGCATGAAGATCGGGATCATCGACGACGGGCTCCAGGCGACGCACCCGTACTTCAACCCGAGCGGATTCACCTACCCCGCTGGGTTCCCGAAGGGCGACACGAAGTACACGACGCCGAAGGTGATCGTGCAGCGCACGTTCACGCCGCCGTCGACGACGTGGAAGTACGCGAAGGTGCCGTTCGACCCCGACAACTCCTTCCATGCGACGCACGTCGCGGGCATCGCCGCCGGCGACTACGGCGCGAAAGCGCTCGGCAACACGATCTCCGGCGTCGCGCCAAACGCGTATCTGGGCAACTACAAGGCGCTGACGATCCCGACGCCGCTGCTCGGGCTCGACGGAAACGCCGCGGAGATCGCTGCCGCGATCGAGGCCGCCGTCGGCGACGGCATGAACGTGATCAACCTCTCGATCGGCGAGCCGGAGATCGACCCGTCCCGTGACATCGTCGTCCAGGCGATCGACGGTGCGGCCGCCGCCGGCGTGGTGCCCGTGGTCGCGGCCGGCAACGACTTCTCGGAGTTCGGCTTCGGCTCCGTGTCGTCGCCGGGGAACGCCCCCGACGCGATCACCGTCGCCGCCGCGACCTCGAAGAACGCGATCGCCGGCTTCTCGTCGGGCGGGCCTACGCCCGTCTCGCTGCAGATGAAGCCGGATGTCACCGCACCCGGCGTCGACGTCGTCTCGTCCCTCCCCACCTCGAGTCAGACCTGGGGCCTGCTGAGCGGGACGAGCATGGCGACGCCGCATGTCGCCGGCGCGGCCGCGCTGCTTCGCGAGCGCCATCCCGACTGGACGGTCGCCCAGATCAAGTCGGCCCTCGTGCAGACGGGCGACCCGATCCGCGCGGGCAACGGCGCGGAGGTGCCGGTGACCCGCGAGGGCGGCGGCATCGTCGACGTCCCGCGGGCCGACGCGCCGCTGCTCTTCGCCTCGCCGACCGGGCTCAGCTTCGGGCAGCTCCGGCCCGGCGCGACCGCGACGCGAAGCGTCACGCTCACGGACGCGGGCGGCGGCCCGGTGCCGTGGACCGCGTCGGTCGTCGTGCAGCAAGGCGACGCAGCGGTCGCGACACAGCCGCAGATCGCCGCACCCGGTGTGCTCACCGTGACCGCGACGGCCGGCGCCACCACGGGCGACGTCACCGGCTTCGTCGTGCTGACGCGCGGAACCGACGTGCGCCGCGTCCCGTTCTGGCTCACCGTCGCGAGCCCGAAGCTCGCGCGCGAGAAGGCGATCGCGCTCGGCCGCCCGGGCATCCTCCACGGCACGACCGCCGGTGCGCCGTCGCTCGTCTCGAGCTACCGCTACCCGACCGGCGACGGCGAGACCTATCCGGGCCCGGAGCGCGTCTACCGCCTGAACGTCAAGGGCCGTCCCGCCAACTTCGGCGCCGTCGTCCTCCGCGGCCACGTCACGCCGCACGTGACGTTCGCCGGCGACGAGAACCACCTCGTCGGCTACACCGGCCTGCCGGTCGACCTCAACCCGTACCGGAAGACGTTCGACGATCCGAGGTTGATCGCAGGCGCCGTCCTCCCCGCGCCCGGCGCATACGACATCGTCTTCGACTCCGCGTCCTCGGCGAACGCCGGGCCGTTCACGTTCCGCTGGTGGATCAACGACACGACCCCGCCGCGGCTCGTGCTCCGGCCGCGGAAGAGCAAGAACGAGGTCGTGGTCGCCGCGGCCGACGCCGGCTCCGGCGTCGACCCATCGTCGATCAGGGCGACGCTCGACGGCGGCGACGCCCAGGTGGCATGGGCGAACGGCGCCGTGCGTATCCACGTCCCGAAGGGCCGGCACAAGCTCGTGCTGAGCGTCAGCGACTACCAGGAGACGAAGAACATGGAGGACGTCGTCCCGGTCGGCGGCTCGACGACCGTCACGCCGAACACGACGACGCTCCGCACCACCGTCGTCGGCGGCTAGAGGGTTGATGTGAAATGCCGAACGCCTGTGGATGGTGGCTGAGACACGTCGCATCTCGGCCGGGTCGGGCTTGCCCGTAGCCACCGCTACGCGCTACGCCCACCCCGTCCAAGCTGCTCGGTCTCAGC
This sequence comes from Gaiellaceae bacterium, assembly GCA_035473635.1. Classification (GTDB taxonomy): domain Bacteria; phylum Actinomycetota; class Thermoleophilia; order Gaiellales; family Gaiellaceae; genus PALSA-600. The sequence continues at coordinate 63,941 of DATIOD010000063.1, forward strand.
CATCCCCACAGACATCCAATTCCACATCAACCCTCTAGCGGTTCTCGGCGTCCCGCGGGTCGATCGTCGGCAGCGCGGCGAGGTCGCGCTCGACGTCGCGCGCGAACTGATCCGGGTCGTCCGCCGGCGTCTTCACGACGCGCAGCTGCGACTTGCGGCGGGCACGCTCCCGCCGTTTCCGGCCGTCGACACCGAACCGCCGGGCGAGCAGGGGCCACTCGGCAGCGGCGAGGAGGACGACGGCGGCTGCGATCAGAACGACACCGACGACGCTCACCCCCACAGGATATCCCCGCCGCGCGCCTGGGAGACTAGGGCGATGCCGAAGGCGGCGCTCGGGCTCGTTCTCGTCGTGGCAGCGCTTTCGGCGGCCGCGTGCGGCGGCCGGCAGCAGGCAGCCACTACGACGACGGCGACGACCACGGCGGAGATCACGCCGATCGTCGTCGAATCGCCCGCCGAGCACGCAGTCGTGCCCCACACGTTCGTCGTCCGCGGGACGGCCAGCGTGTTCGAGGCGACGCTCGTGGTCGAGCTCCGCCGCGGCGGCGCCGTGCTCGAGCGGCAGACCGTCACCGCCAGCGAGGGCGCGCCCGGCCGCGGCTCGTTCAAAGCGACCGTCCACGCACCGTCGAGCGGGGACGCCACGGTCGTGGCGTTCGCACCGAGCGCAGCCGACGGATCGCCGCAGCACGAGCAGACCGTGCCGGTAGTCGTGCGCTAACGCGTCGACAGCGTCGGCGCCGGAGCAGCCGGCGGGATCGGCTCCGGATCGACCGTACGGGGCGGCAGCGTTCGCGGCGGTGGGGCGGGAGGCGGCGCGCCGCCCGGGTCGACGTCGCGCGGGTGCGAGAGATCGAGCGGCGGCCGGTTGGTCACCGTCACGACGCCGGGATTCGCCACCGCGAGCGCCGGCTCGCTCGGCGAGGAGGGAGGCGACGTCGTCGGAGGCGGCGTCGGCGAGGGGTCCGGTGACGGCGTCGGGGCCGGCGCCGGGCTCGGCGTGGGCGTCGGACTCGGCGTCGGACTCGGCGTCGGCGTCGGTGTCGGCGTAGGCGTCGGTGTCGGTGTCGGCGTAGGCGTCGGTGTCGGCGTAGGCGTCGGCGTCGGCGTCGGCGTGGGCGTCGGCGTGGGCGTCGGCGTCGGCTTGCCCTTGGACTTGCCCTTGGACTTCGACTTCCCCTTCGATCCCGCCTTCGCCTTCGCCTTGGCCTTGGTCTTCGAGCCGGTCTCGCCGTTCGGGATCGAGCGCGTCGGCGCCCCGCCCGGCTCGACGACCTGCGGCGCCGCCGGCGAGGAGACGGTCGAGGACGTGCCCGAGCCCGCCGAGGACGGCGAGTAGGCGATCAGGACGGGCGACGACGCGCTGCCTCCATCGGCGCCGCCGGACGGCGGCAGCGTGTGGTGATGTGCGACGCGCCCCACGACGCGCCTCGTCGGACGCACGAGCGGGTGCGGAGGCGTGACCGTCACGCCGACGACGCGTGAGCGCGGCGCCGGCAGCGACGGCGGCGAGGCGCGGAGCGGCGAAGCCGCCTCGTGCCCCGCCGGCCCGGCCCACGCACGAGCGAGTGCGGCCACGCCGACGGAGGCCGCCACAGCGGTGAGCGTGTGACTGCGCCGCATCTAGGTCGGGGATCTTCGCAATGGCTCCGGACGCCGTCCGGCTCCGTTGCGCGGCTCTTCGGGGCCGCTGACGACGACGTTCTTCCCCGCTTCCTTCGCCGCGTAGAGACAGCGATCGGCCTGGTGCATCAGGTCCTCGACCGAGTCGCCGTTCGTGTGGGCCGCCACGCCCAGACTCACCGTCAGCACGATGCGGCTGCCGCCGACGACGATCGCGGCCTCGGCGATCGCGACGCGGATGCGCTCCGCGAGCCGAACGGCTCCGTCGAGATTGGTGTTGGGCAGCACGACCGCGAACTCCTCGCCGCCGAGGCGCGCCGGTACGTCGAGCTCGCGCACGGTGTCGCGCAGCACGCGGCCGACCACCCGCAGTGCCTCGTCGCCTGCGGGATGCCCGAACCGGTCGTTCACGTTCTTGAAGTCGTCGAGGTCGCAGAGGATGAGCGACGTCGTCTCCCCGGTGCGCGCAGACCGGGTGAGCTCGTGTGCGAGCGCCTCGAGGAATTGGCGCCGGTTCGCGAGCGACGTCAGCTCGTCGGTGACGGCCTGCTCCTGCACGAGCTGGTGGAGGTGCGCGTTCTCGAGCGCGATCGCCGCCTGGGCGGTGATCCATTCCGCCGCCTCGCGGGCGTCCCTGGAGAACGAGCCTTCGCCGGCGGCGAGCACCATCGTCAGGGTGGACTCGTCGAAGGCGTCGGTGAAGTCGATCCGCATCTGCTCGCCGGACGAGCTGTCGCCGCGCTCGTCGACCTTCTTCCCGCCGCGCAGCAACGCGCCGCCGGCAGCGTGCGTCGCCTCGATGGCCGATTCGAGCATCACGGCCAGCAGCGCGCCGGGGTTGTGCGTCGCGGCGAGCGTCTCCCCGACGAGCGAGACGGCGTCGAGCGCCGCCCGCCCGGGCGCGGCTCTGCGCGCCGGGCGCCGCTGCCGATAGACGAACGCGCCCACGAACGCGAGCAGCCCGATCGCGAGCAGCGCGAGCACCGACAGGCCGCCCCAAGCCTTCGCGCCGCCGACGATGTCGGTCGGCGGCCGCGAGTCGAGCAGCGTCCGCCGCACCTTGCGCGAGCCCTGTTCCACGACCGGCTTCGATCCGGTGCGCGGCACGGCGCGCGGGCCGACGGTGAGATAGAGGACGTCCCTGTGCCGGAGGCCCGCCGAGGAGGCGACCTGGTCGACGAACGCCTGGTCGAGCACCACCGGGGCGACGATCCGCCCGAGCGGCTTCGAGCCCGCATACACGACCACCTCCCTCGTCGGCGCGCCGGCGGGCGGCTCGGCGCCGATCACGGTGGCGCCGATCACGAAGTTGACGTGGCGGCGGGCGGCGACCGACCGCAGCCGGTCGGTGTCGTGGTTGAGGATCGCGCGGACGACGTTCGGTGACCCGGCGACGTCGGCGGCGCGGCCGGCGGCGGCGTCGATCCGCTCCGCGAGCAGCCCGCGCGCGACGGTGGCGGCGGACTTGAGGCGGGTGTCGGCGTGGTTGGCCGAGACGGCGGAAACGACGGACGAGACCGCCCACGCGGCGAGGAGCACGACGACGGCGACGGCCAGCGCGAAGCCGACCGTGCTCACCGGCGAAGCGATCCAGGCCCGGATGCGCCCGAGCGGCGTTTCTGCTGTCACGCTGACCACTCCCGAGTGTGCCGCACCATCCGAGCCTGCCGCCGGGTCGAAACCCACCGCAATGGTCGAGCCTAGAGGAGTGGACGGACGTCCCCCGAATGGGGGATACCGTGAGCACGGCGGTCGAGCAGACGACGCAGAGAGCGGATGTTCTCGCTTCGGCGGTCGGGGCCGTCCGGCACTGGGGAAGCAGCGAGATCGCGGACGACCCACACGCGAACGCGGTGGCGCAGGTCGCGGTCGAGATCGCGGAGCAGCTCGGGGTCGAGCTCAGCCTGCGCTTCGCGGTGGCGGCGGGCGCGCTCCTCCACGACGTCGGCAAGACGCTCCTCGACCAGCAGATCCTCGCGAAGCCCGGCCCGCTCGACGACGACGAGCGCGAGCACGTCCAGACGCATGCCGAGGCCGGTGCGGCGGCCCTTCCGGTGGCGATCCCGTCGTGCATCCGAGCGGTCGTCCGCTCCCATCACGAGCGCTGGGACGGAAGCGGCTACCCGGACGGGATCAGCACGACCGCCATCCCGCTCGAGGCGCGCATCGTCGCCGTCGCCGATGCGTTCCAGGCGATGCTCGAGGACCGTCCGTACCGCACCGCCCGTGCCCGCCGCGAGGCGATCGATGAGGTGCTCCGCGCGTCGGGAACGCAGTTCGACCCGGCCTGCGTGCGCGCGTTCGCGCAGCTCCCGCGCACGTCCGCGCCGCTCCATTAGACCCGCACTAGCCGAAGGGACGGGGACGGACGCTCCGGCGCGATGCAAGCTTCGTCCGTCGCGACCGCCGCCGGCAAGGGGGGAACGAGGACACGCTCGGCGGAGTCGCCGACTGTGGGCGACGGCAGCGCCCTTCGCGCGCCGTCGCCCACCGGTATTCGTGCAGAACGTTCGTCGGGCGCGGGCAGGCCGATCGCGCTGGGCGACACGCGCGCGGCAGGCGCACCGTGAGATCCATGTTGAAGCTCACGGCAGCAGTCGCACTTGCCGGGTTCGCCGCCGCCTGCGCGGCGCTCTTCGCACGCTAGGGTCGAGCATCGCCATGATGACGCGGTGGGCGACGTCGTCGATCTCCACTTCGACCTGCTGCTCGACCTCTACGAGAAGCGCGTCAACAAGCACGAGCCGGTCGGCCTCCTCGGGCGTGACTTCTGGCAGCAGCTCCACGACGGCGGGATCGGGCTCGTCGGCGCCGCGATCTACCTCGACGACCGCTACCTGTCGGAGCTCGCGCTTCGCGTCGCGATCGACCAGCTTGCGCTGCTCCACGAGGAGGTCGCGCACGATCCCCGCTTCGCCGTCTGCCGCGACAGCGCCGAGATCGAAGCGGCCCGAGCAGACGGCCGCATCGGGATCCTCCTCACGATGGAGGGCGTCGAGCCACTCGGGTCGGACATCCACCTGCTCCGCGCCTTCCATGAGCTCGGCGTGCGTTGCATCGGCCTCACCCACGTGCGCCGCAACCTCGCGGGCGACGGCGGGCTGATCGCGCCGAGCGGCTCGTCGCCGCAGGGTCTCTCGCCGTTCGGGCGCGCCGTCGTGGATGCGTGCCAGGAGCTGCGGATCCTGATCGACCTCGCGCACCTGAACGCCGCCGGCGTGGACGACGTGCTCGCCCGGACGGACGGGCCGCTGGTGATCAGCCACACCAACCCGCGCCGCTTCTACGACATCGAGCGGAACAGCAGCGACGCGCAGATGCAGGCGGTCGCCGAGCGAGGTGGCGTGGTCGGGATCAGCTCGGTGCTCCTGAGCCCCACCAGTGAGGGCGCGAGCGCCGCGGCGTACGTGGATCAGATCGCCTACGTCGCCGAGCTGGTCGGGATCGACCACGTCGGGCTCGGTTTCGACTTCTTCGACTTCATCTATCGCGCGATGCCGCCGGAGGAGAAGGCGGCGTTCGAACAGCACCTCGCGGCCGTCCACCTACCCCCCGACCTGCTCCACCACGGTGACGCTCCGACGGTCACGCGGCTGCTGGTCGAGCGGGGATTCGACGAGGCCGACATCGCGAAGGTCTTGCGCGAGAACTGGCTGCGCGTGTTCCGAAGCGTCGAGCTCCCCGGGTTGGACTCGAACCAACAACCCTCCGGTTAACAGCCGGATGCTCTGCCAATTGAGCTACCGGGGATCAACAGGCGGCGGACAGTGTAGCCGCGCCTTCCGCCGCGCTCAGGCGGAGATCGACGCCGCGCGCTCGCGCAGCCGCGCCAGCGCCTCGGTGAGCTCGCCGCGCCGGTCGACGGGGGCGGCGCGCAGCTCTCGCTGCAGCTCCCGCTCGCGCAGGCGGAGCAGCAGCTCGGTGCCGGTCGCCTCGCCGATGCCCTCCGCCTCGGCGTAGGCGTCGAGCTCCGCGAGCAACCCGATGCCGGTCTCGTCGAGCGGCGTGCCGTCGACGAGGTGGCCCCGAATCGCACGGTGCCGCTCGTCGTAGAAGTGCTCGGCCGACAGCTCGGCCAGCAGCGGCCGAAGCTGCTCGTGCCGCAGCACGCCAGAGAGCGCGCTGCGCTCGAGCTTCGCGCTCGCATCGAGCGCGCGCGGTGAGGCCGGCGCGGCCGCCCTGGCCGTCGAGCTGGCGGCGCGGAGCTGAACGGTCATGCCGAGCTTGTCGTTCGCGTACCGCCAGGCGTCCTGCCGCTCCGGAGAGTCAGGCGCCGCGTCGAGCAGCTCCTTCACCGTCTGGAACCCGGCCTCTCTGCTCTCGGCGCGATCGATCTCGACGCGCACGCGGTACAGGAGGTACGCCTCGGCCTGGCCGAGCCTGCGCTCGAACCCGTCCGGGTCGTCGGCGGGGTCGACTCCCGGCGGCAGCGCGACCACGTGCACCTCGAACCCCTGGCGCACCGCAAGCTCCATCCCGCGCAGCGCGGCCGACTCGCCCGCGGCGTCGCCGTCGAAGGCGAGCCAGAGGCGCTTCGTCAACCGGCGCAGCTCGCTGAGCTGCCGGTCGGTGAGCGCGGTTCCCATGCAGGCGACGACGGGCTCGAACCCGGACTGGCGCAGCGCGAGCACGTCGGTGTTCCCCTCGACCACGCACGCACGGTCCTCGCGCGCGATCGACGCGCGCGATCGGTCGAGCCCGTAGACCACCGCGCCCTTGTGGAAGAGCTCCGACTCCGGCGTGTTGACGTACTTCGCGTTCAACGGGTCGTCGTCGTGCAGCTTGCGGGCCTGGAAGCCGACGACGCGGCCGCGCGCGTCGGCGAGCGGGAACAGCAGCCGCCGCGCGAAGTAATCGGCGCCGTTCGCGCGCTGGAGGCCCGCCGCACGGAGCTCCTCGTTCGTGAACCCCTTCGCCGTCGCCTTGCGAGCCAGCGAGTTGCCGCCGAGCGCGAGCCCGAGCCTGAACTCACGGCAGGTCTCCTCCCCCAGCCCGCGACCGGTCAGGTAGTCGCGCGCGAGCGATCCCGCCTCGGTCTCCCAGAGGGTGCGCGTGTAGTACGTCGCCGCCTGGTCGAGCAGCGCGTGCATGCGCTCCCGCCGCCGGCGCGCGGCGTCCTGTGCGGGCGAGCTCTCCTCGTACTCGATCGGGACGCGGAAGCGGTCGGCGAGCCACTCGATCGCGCCGGTGAAGTCGAGCCCCTCGGTCTCGCGCACGAACGTGATCAGGTCGCCCTTGGCGCCGCAGCCGAAGCAGTAGTAGAGCTTGTCGACCGCGTTGACGGAGAACGACGGCGTCCGCTCCTCGTGGAACGGGCAGCGTCCCATGTAACGGCCCCCGCCGCCCTTCCGCAGTTGCGTGCGCGCGCCGACGACGTCGACGAAGTCCGCGGTCGCCTTGACCGCTTCCACGGTCGAGTCCTTGATGCGCGCCACCTAGAGCCCGCCCGCGTACGTGAGAGCGAAGCGGTCGGTCATCCCCGCGATGAACTCGACGATCTCCTCGCCTTCCTTCCCTTCGGCGGCGAGGTGGTCGTGGATGCTGCCGATCACGTCGCGCGCGCGCTCGTGCTCGCGCAGGGTTGCCGGGCCGAGGTAGACGCGCTCGAACATGAACGCACGCAATGCGAGCATCGCCGCGCCGACGCGCTCGCTCTGGACGATGTCGCCCGCCCGCGCGGAGCTCTCGACGAGGTCGTGGACGAGCGTGTCGATGCGATCGGAGCCGGACGGCCCCAGGATCGCAAGCTCTTCGGCCGGGAGATCGGCCTGGGTCAGGAGCCCGTAGCGGATCGCGTCGTCGATGTCGTGGTTGATGTAGGCGACGCGGTCGACGATGCGCACGATCTTCCCCTCGAGCGTCTCGGGCTCCTGCGGCCCGGTGTGCGTGAGGATCCCGTCGACGACCTCGTACGTGAGGTTCAGCCGCGTCGCGATCAGCGCCGACTGCTCGTTGTGCCGGAAGCCGCCGTCGACGAGGTCGTCGAGCGCCGCTTCGCCGGCATGGCCGAAGGGCGGATGGCCGAGGTCGTGCCCCAGGCCGATCGCCTCCGCAAGGTCCTCGTTCAGGCGCAGCGCCCTCGCGACAACGCGCGCGATCCCGGTCGTCTCGAGCGTGTGCGTCATACGCGTGCGGTAGTGGTCGCCGGCCGGGTCGATGAACACCTGCGTCTTTCCCTTGAGCCGCCGGAACGGCTTCGAGTGCAGGATCCGGTCGCGGTCGCGCTGGAACGGCGTCCGGACGCTGCACTCCTCTTCCGGATGCGCACGGCCCCGTGTGTCGTAGGAGCGCACCGCGAGCGGCGACAACGCGATCTCCTCGAGCTCGCGTATCTGGGACGCGAACGTGTCCGCGACGTTGCCGGTCAACTCTGGCATCGAGCCGCCAGGCTAGACGATGATCGCGACGGTCCCACCGTCGGCGCTCCAGGCCGCGCCGGTGACGTACGCGGCCCGCTCGGACAGCAGGAACACGACCACCGACGCGACCTCGGCGGGCTCGGCGAGCCGGCCGAGCGGCCGGCCGGACGCGACCTTCGCGAGCACCTCGTCGCGGGCGCCCTGCTGCTCGGCGAGACCTCCTTGTCCGAGCCACGCGTCGGTCGCCGTCGGCCCGGGCGTGACGGCGTTGCAGCGGATGCCGTCCGCGGCATGCACGTCGGCGACGAGCCGCGAATACGAGAGCAGCGCCGCCTTCATCACCGAGTAATCGGGCATGGTCGGCGATGGGCGCTTGCCCGCGCTCGACGAGACGTTGACGATCGCGCCTCCCCGCCCCATGTGCGGCAGCGCCGCACGCGTCGCGCGCACGGCGCTCATCAGGTTCAGCTCGAACGAGCGCTGCCAGTCGTCGTCGGTCAGGTCGCCGAGCCGGCGAATGCCGGTGCCGCCCACGTTGTTGACGAGGCAGTCGACACGGCCGTAGCCCTCGACCGCCGCGCCGACGACGCGCTCGGGGCCGCCGGCGTGCGCCAGGTCACCCGAGACGTGGACGTCGCCCGGCCCCTCCGCGCGCCTGCCCGACGAGACGACCAGCGCGCCTTCCGCGCTCAGCTGGCTCGCCACCTCCTGCCCGATGCCGGAGGTCGAGCCGGTAACGACGCACACCTTGTCCTCGAGCCCCAGCTGCATGGCTGGCTACGTTAGCGGCGTGACGACGATCCTCCTCGCACGCCACGGCGAGACCGACTGGAACCGTGACGGGCGGTGGCAGGGCTGGGCCGACCCGCCTCTCAACGAGACCGGCCGCGGTCAGGCGCGGGAGCTCGCCGAGCAGCTGCGTTCGACGCCGTTCGACGCGGTCTACTCGAGCGACCTGCGCCGGGCATTCGAGACGGCTGAGATCCTGGCGCGCAGCCACGGCGTCGAGGTCGTCGCCGATCCCGGGCTACGCGAGATCGACATCGGGTCGTGGTCCGGCCTCACACGCGCCGAGATCGACGACCGCTTCGGCGGCGTGCTCGTCGACGGCGAGTCGCGCGAGCACCATCAGGCGCGCGTGCTCGCGGCGGTCGAGCGAATCGCCCGGGCTCATACGGGGGAACGCGTGCTCGTCGTGACGCACGGCGGAACCATGCGGGCGCTGCACGATCACGTGAGCGAACACCCGTACCACCCGGTGGCCAACTGCGCGGTGCTCGAGGTGCACTTCCGTGACGATCGCTTCGTCGCCCCCGCGTCGTAGCTCTCGGAGATGATCGCGCGATGTTCTTCTCGCTGACCAGCTGGGAGCTCGTGCTGATCATCCTCGCGATCATCGCGGCGACGAGCGCCGTCGGGGTCGCGGTCGGCCGCTATCTGCGCAAGCACTCGGAAGCGCTGCGGGAGCCGATCGGCGTGCTGCAAGGGGCGCTGCTCGGCCTGGTCGGGCTGATTCTCGCGTTCGGCCTCTCGCTCGCGCTCGGCCGCTACGAGGACCGGCGGGCCGCAGTCGTGGCAGAGGCGAACGCGATCGGTACCACGTACCTCCGGGCGCAGCTGATCGCCGAGCCGGCGCGAACGAAATCGATTGTGCTGCTGCGCCGTTACACCGACCTCGCGCTGCGGCTCTCGCACGAAGTCCCGAACAGCCCCGGCGCCCGGCGCACGGCCGCCGCCGAGGATCTCATCCAGCGACAACTTTGGGCGCTCGCGGGGCAGTCGATTGCCGCTGCGCCCGTCGCGAGCGCACCGCGGCTGTACGTCGACAGCCTCAATTCGATGATCGACCAGCAGACGGTGCGAATCTCCGCGCTGAACAACCGCGTCCCCGGTGCAGTGCTCGGACTCGAGCTGATCGGCGCGGCGCTCGCGCTCGGCCTGCTTGGGCTCTACCTCTCTGTGCTCGGCCGAGGGATCGCCCCGATGGTCCTCGCGGCCGCGCTCGTGACGATGTTGCTGCTCGTCACCTTCGACCTCGACCGGCCCACCCGCGGGCTGATCAAGATTCCCGACACCGCGCTCGCCTCGACCCGCGCCTCGATGGTGCCCCCGCCGGCCGCGCATCCGTGAACGAGCGGGGGTGGCGCGGCGACCCCCGTCAGACCTCCGCGCCACCCCCGGTGAACCGCCCCCTCTGCGTTCACCTTCCGGCCAACCTAGTGGCCTGCCGCGGCTCCCGGGCAAACGTTTCGTTGCGATGTCGGGTAGTTCTCGTTGAGGCGGCGGACGGGCTAGGGTTGGCGTATCGAGGACTACACGAACAAGTACAAGGGCGAGCAGGTCGAGATCGCCCTCTTTGGCGGCGAGTACCAGGACGGCGTCCTGACCGCGTATTGCTACGTGGAGGACGTCGCGCACGTCGAGCTGAACGGCCACATCCTGATCCCGCTCCAGAACGTCGCCTCCCTCCACTGCTCGAGCCGCTGCGACGCGCCCGAGCCCGATTGGCCGCCGCGCGCCCTCGCAGAGGACGACGGCGACACCGACGACGACGGCTAGGGCGCGCCGTGGGGCGCACGCTGATCGTCGTCCGAAACCTGTTGAAGGCGTGGGGCTGCCTTGCCGTGCTGCTGCTCGTGCTCGGTGCGCTCGGCTGGGAGCTCGGCGGCTACCGTCTCCTGCTGCTCTTCGTCGGCTCCGGGGTGCTGCTCGCGGGCGCCGTGTACTGGTACGCCGACCGGATCGTGATGGGGATGGTCGGCGCCAGCGAGCTCGTCGAGGGCGAGGCGCCGGCGCTCCACTCGACCGTCGAGCGGCTCTCGATGAAGGCGCGCGTGATCAAGCCGAAGCTGTACGTGATCCGCGACGGCTATCCGCGCGCCCTGTCCGCGGGCCGCGGCGCCGGCGGCGGATCGGCGCTCGCCGTGTCGGTCGGGCTGCTCGGAGTGGCCTCGCCCGCGGAGCTCGAAGGCGTCGTCGCCCACGAGATCGCGCACCTCCGGCATCGCGACGTGCTCGTGCAGACGCTGGCCGTGATCGTCGCCGCTGCCCTCGTCGACGTCTCGCGTGTCGGCGGCTTCCTCCAGCGCGCGCTGCTGTTCGTGCTCGCGCCGATCGCGGCCGCCTTCGTCCACCTCCTGCTCTCACCGGGGCGCGAGTACGACGCCGACCGACTCGCAGCGGAGCTCTGCGACTCGCCGCACGGGCTCGCCGACGCGCTCGTGCGGCTCGAACAGGCGACGGAGCTCGTCGCGTTCGCGGCCTCGCCGGTGACCGAGCCGCTCTACACGATCAACCCGTTCGCGGACGAGCGGCCGGCGTCGCTCTTCGCGTCGCACCCACGCGTCGGCGAGCGCGTGCGCAGGTTGCGCTCGCTCGACCCCGAGTGGCGCGAGCGGCTGCAGGCCGCCTGATGCGCGACGGGCCCCTTGCGGGGCCCGGTCTGCGGAAAGAAATGGGCGGCGTCCTACTCTCCCGGGGGCTTGCGCCCCGAGTACCATCGGCGCTAGCGGGCTTAACTTCTCTGTTCGGAATGGGAAGAGGTGTTTCCCCGCCGCTATGACCGCCCAATTGTCGAGGCCGGCGCGGAATACGCGCACCCTCAAAACTCCATAGTCACGTAGGTGTGTTCGAAATCAAGACCTCGAGCAATTAGTACGGGTCCGCTGAACACATTGCTGTGCGTACACGTCCCGCCTATCAACGTGGTGGTCTTCCACGGCTCTTACTCTCTCTAGGAGATGGGAGGCCTCATCTCGAGGTGGGCTTCCCGCTTAGATGCTTTCAGCGGTTATCCCATCCAGACGTGGCTAATCAGCAGCGCCGTTGGCACGACGACTGATACACCAGAGGTCCGTTCGTCTCGGTCCTCTCGTACTAGAGACGACTCCTCTCAA
>DATIOD010000064.1:0-87471 GCA_035473635.1 Gaiellaceae bacterium
CGATCAGCACGTCGAGGTCGCGGACGGCGCCGAGCTTCCCCGCGAGCCAGCCGAGCTCGCCGGCGAGCGGCGCGAGCCGCTCGCCGAGCACCGGCCGCGTGGCGCGAACGAGCGCTCGCGTCCGCCGCGTCGCGACCCGGAACCGGTGCACGTCGTCGATCGAGCCGCCGGCACGCACGCCCGGGTCGTGTGCTTCGATCTGGAAGAGCTGCGTCCGGAGCTGATGCACGACGAGCTCGCGGGTCGACGCCTTCTTCCCCGGCGGGGCCGGCGCCGTGATCCCGAGCGCGCGGAAGACCTTCGGGCGACCATCCGACGAGCGTGCTCCGGAAGCCCGCAGCTCGCGCGTGAGCCGCTTCAGATCGGCCTCGTCCCCGTCCGTCAGCTCCGCTTCGAGCTCGACGAAGCCGTCGACACGACGGCGTCCTTCGAGCACGTCGACCTGGTCGACGGTGACCTCGGCGACGTCGCGGTCGCCGTCGACGACGTGGATCCCCCGGCGCCGCGTTCGGAGGACGGCGACCGGCTCGAGGTCGCCGTGCACGCGCGTGTGGGCGGTCAGGAGCGCCGCGAGCTCGGGCGGCGGCCCCGCCGGGCCGCCGCGCGCCTCCAGCTCGGCGCGCGCCCCGCTCCGGGGCAGCTTCAGCTGCCACAGCGAGCGCCGGTTCTCGAGCCGCCTGCGCAGCGTGATGCCGGCCGAGGTGAGCGAGCGCGCGGGCGTGTCGACGTACGTCGAGGTGAACACGCGGTCGATCTCCGCGCCGGGCAGCGCGGGCAGCTCGAAGTCGCCAGGGGCCTGGAGCTTGACCTCACGCTCGAGGGTCTCGCGCATCGGGCCGCGGATGGTAGAGAAACCCTGCGTTCACAGGTGTTACAGACGGCCCGGGAAGAGTCCCCAACTCTCCCCGGGCCGGTCTGCATCGTTCCCCCCAAGGGCAACCCGTCAGGCAACCCGTGCGGCCAACCTATGCACGGCGACCGGGCCGCCGGGTAACGATCCCGAGAACGTCCGGCGTCGGGCTGGCGTCGGCCTTGCCCGACCACCCCCGATTCCCGCAATATGCGCGAAATGAGCGCGCTCGCCGTCGTCGCGCACCGGGTAACCCCGACGAACGTCCGCCTCGGCTCCGTCCAGAGCCCGGCGCAGGCGCTCGCCCGCCTGCGCGCGGGAGACGTAGCGCTCGGCAGGCTGGACGTGCTGCAGTCGCTCGACGGAATCGAGCCGGGCCTCTGGGCGCTCGACCGCCTGGCGGCGCTCGGCGTCACGGTGCTGAACGGTCGCTCGACCCTGACCCGGGCGCACGACAAGCTCGCGACGGCGGCCGCACTCGAGGCGGCCGGCGTGCCGCACCCGCCGACGGCGCACGTCGCCCCGTGGCTTGCACCGCCGGAGCTGGAGCCGCCGCTCGTCCTCAAGCCGCGGTTCGGGTCGTGGGGCGCCGACGTCGTGCGCTGCGGCGACGCGGCCGCGTATCGCCGCGCGCTCGTCCGGGCGCGCGCGCGCCCGTGGTTCGGCGCAACCGGCGCCGTCGCGCAGGCGCTCGTGCCGCCGCGCGGCTTCGACCTGCGCGTCGTCGTCGCGGGAGGGCAGATCGCCGGCGCCGTCCGCCGGATCGCGGCGGCAGGCGAGTGGCGGACGAACGTCGCGCTCGGTGCGCGGCGCGAGCCGGTCACTCCTCCGCCGGAGGCGTGCGCGATCGCGCTCGCCGCCGCTGCGGCCGTCGGGGGCGACCTGGTCGGCGTCGACCTGCTGCCCTCGGGAGTCGGCGACTGGATCGTGCTCGAGGTGAACGGAGCGGTCGACTTCAACGCGCTGTACGCGCAGGACGGCGACGTGTTCGCCGCGGTGCACGACGCGCTGCTCGACGCGCGCGCGTCAGTAGCGGTAGAAGCCTTCGCCTGACTTTCGGCCCAGGCGTCCCGCCTGCACGTACTGCCGCAGGAGCGGGCACGGTGCGTACTTCGGGTCGCCGAGACCGCGATGCAGAACCTCCATGATCGCGACGCACGTGTCGAGCCCGATCAGGTCGGCGAGCGCGAGCGGGCCGAGCGGATGCGCGAAGCCGAGCTTCGCGATCGTGTCGATCGCCTCGGCCTCTGCGACGCCCTCCATCAACGCGTACGCCGCCTCGTTGATGAACGGCATCAGGATGCGGTTCGAGACGAAACCGGGGAAGTCGCGGGCCTCGGCCGGCTCCTTGCCGAGCTCGCGGGCGAGCTCGACGATCGCCGCGGCCGTCTCGTCCGACGTCTGGACGGCGCGGATCACCTCGACGAGCTTCAGCACCGGCACCGGGTTGAAGAAATGCATCCCGATGACGAGCCCGGGCCGCGAGGTCACGGCGGCGAGCGACGTGATCGGGATCGAGCTGGTGTTCGAAGCGAGAATCGAGCCGGCGGGCAGCGCCTCGTCGGCGCGGCGGAAGAGGTCTTCCTTCGCGCCCGCGTCCTCGGTGATCGCCTCGATCATCAGGTCGGCGGCGACGAGGTCCTCCGCGGGCGTCACGCGCGCGAGCGTCTGCTCGGGGTCGGCGCCGCCCTTCTCGGCGAGCCGCTCGAGGCTCTTGTGCATCGCGGCCACGCCGCGCTCGACGGCCCCCGGGTAGGGGTCGTGCAGCGAGACGCGGCGCCCGGACGCGGCGACGACCTGCGCGATACCGCCCCCCATCTGCCCGGCGCCGACGACGAGCACGTGCTCGAACCTCACGGCGCGGGAGCCTACCCTTCGGGGATGGTCATCCGGCAGGCGAAGCCAGACGACGCATACGCCGTCGAGTCGATCCGCACGCGCGGCTGGCAGATCGCGTACCGCCATGTGTTCCCCCCGGCGGAGCTCGACGCGCTCCCGATCGACGAGACGCGCTGGCGGCAGCGGTTCCGGATGCCGCCGCGCGGCTGGGCGACCTTCGTCGCCGAGCGCGACGGCGACGTGATCGGCTTCGCCTCGGTCGGGCCGAGCCGCGACGACGAGGAGCTCGGCGAGCTGTACGCGATCTACGTCGACCCCGATGCGTGGTCGGAGGGCGCCGGGCGGGCACTGCTCGAGCGGGCCGAGGAGACGCTCGCCGCGAGCTACGACGACGCGATGCTGTGGGTGCTGTCCGACAACCCGCGCGCCCGCCGTTTCTACGAGCACGCGGGCTGGGAGCCCGACGGGACGGAGAAGGTCGAGAAGCGGTTTGGCGTGAGTGCGGCCGAGACGCGCTACCGCAAGCGCTTCAGCACGTCGCGGTCGCGCTCGTAGGTCAGCTCGGCGTCGGCCTCCTCGAGCGGCACCCAGCGGAGCTCGTCGACTTCGTGCTCGAGCGGGCCGCCGTCGCCGAGCGGCTCCATCCGGTACCAGCGCACCTCCTTCGGCTCGCCCTGGACGGTGTAGGTCGAGACGCCGAGCTGCTCGCCGAGCGCACACTCGAGGCCCGTCTCCTCGAGCACCTCGCGCAGCGCACCGGCGCCCCAGTCCTCCCCGCGCTTCAGCTTCCCCTTCGGCAGCGACCAGTCGTCGTACCGCGGGCGGTGGACGATGAGCACGCGGCCGTCGCGAACGACGACCCCTCCGGCTGCGCGGATGACTGCCACAGAGTGTGGATACCACCACCCGAAGACGCCGGGCAACCCTCTGTCGGCTTCGCGGCGAGCCGCGTAGCGTAGAGAGCATGTTCAAGGCGGTCTTCTCGCGGCGCACGTGGTTCGAGACGGCGTACCTCCTGCTCGACCTTCCGGTCGGGATCGCGGGGTTCACGTTCGTCGTCACCGGCCTGTCGCTCGGCGTCGGGCTCCTGATCACGCTGATCGGCATCCCGATCCTCACGCTGACCGTGCTGGCCTGCCGCGCCGCGATCCGGCCGGAGCTCTACCGCGCGCGGCTGCTCGGCCTCGCGCTCCGGCCGCCCCAGCGCCTCGACCACTCCGGCTCGTTCCTGCGCCGCCTGGTGCGGCCGCTCGGGGACGCGGCCGGCTGGCGCGCCGCGGCGTACTTCGTCCTGATGCTGCCGATCGGGATCGCGACGTTCACGATCGCGGTCACCTGGTGGTCGACGGCGCTCGGTCTGCTCACCCTCCCGGTGTGGGCGTGGTCGGTTCCGCACGGCGGGCCGCAGATCGGCGACAGCACGTACTGGAACGAGCCGTGGCAGCTCGCGCTCGCCTCGCTCGCGGGCGCCGTGCTCACGCTGCTCGCGCCGTGGGTGATCCGTGGGCTTGCGGCGGTCGATCGCGGCGTCGTCCGCGCGTTCCTGGGCACGTCGCGGCGGACGCTCGAGCGCCGCACCGCCGTGCTCGAAGAGTCGCGCTCGAGGACCGTCGACGCGACGATCGAGGAACGCCGCAGGCTCGAGCGCGACCTTCACGACGGCGCGCAGCAGCGGCTCGTCTCGCTCGGGATGGATCTCGGCATCGCGCTCGAGAAGCTCGACTCCGATCCGGATCAGGCCAAGGCGCTGCTGCAGGACGCGCATGGCGACGCGCAGCTTGCGCTGCGCGAGTTGCGCGACCTCGCGCGCGGCATCCACCCCGCCGTGCTCACCGACCGCGGCCTCGACGCCGCCGTGTCGGGGCTCGCCGCCAAGTCGACGGTTCCGGTGCGCGTGCGCGGCTCGCTCGCGGCGCGGCCGCCGGCCTCGGTCGAGGCGACCGCCTACTTCATCGTCTCGGAGGCGCTCGCCAACGTCGCCAAGCACGCGGACGCGACGGCCGTCGACGTCTCGCTCGCGCAGACCGGCGACCGGCTCCGCGTCGAGATCGCGGACAACGGCCGCGGCGGGGCCGATCCGCAGGGCGCCGGCCTGCGCGGCCTCGCCGACCGCGCCGCCGCCGTCGACGGCTCGTTCACCGTCGTGAGCCCACCGGGCGCCGGCACACGCATCGTCACGGAGCTGCCGTGCGCGTCGTGATCGCGGAGGACTCGGTCCTCCTGCGCGACGGGCTCGTCCGGCTGCTCGCCGAGGACGGCCACGTCGTCGTCGCAGCAGCGGCAGACGCGTTCGAGCTCGTGAGCGCGGTCGAACGCGAGCGCCCCGACATCGTCGTCGCGGACGTGCGCATGCCCCCGACGCACACCGACGAGGGAATCCGGGCAGCGCTCGAGCTGCGCGAGCGCCATCCCGAGCTGCCGGTGCTCGTCCTCTCGCAGTACGTCGAGGAGCGCTACGCAAGCGAGCTCTTCGCCGGAGGGGCTGGCGGCGTCGGATACCTGCTGAAGGACCGAGTGACCGACGTGCGGGCGTTCCTCGACGTGCTGCGCCGCGTCGCGGCCGGCGAGTCGGTCGTCGACGGCGAGGTCGTCGCTCAGCTCGTCGCGCGCTCCCGCGCCGCGACGCCGCTCGACGACCTCTCGCCGCGCGAGCGCGAGGTGCTCGAGCTGATGGCGGAAGGCAACTCCAACGCCGCGATCGCGGAGCGCCTCGTGATCACGGAGCGCGCCGTCGAGAAGCACGTCCGCTCGATCTTCCAGAAGCTCCGGCTCCCGCCCGACGAGACCGGCAACCGCCGAGTCCTCGCCGTCCTCCGCTTCCTCGAAGCGGCCCGCTAGTCGCCTGGCGACGGTGACGAACCTGTAACGGCGACCGTGCAGCGCGCGGTTTTCCGCCTGCCGACAGGGTTCCGCCCCGGGCCAGACGGAACGTGTCCAGTCGCCAGGGAAGGGTGACGAAAGCGTTACGCCTGCAGCAGCAGCGCGTCGCCCTGGCCGCCGCCGGAGCAGATCGCGGCGAGGCCGAGGCCGCCGCCGTTCCGGCGCAGCTCGTGCACCATCGTCGCCACGATGCGGCCGCCGGAGGCGCCGATCGGATGGCCGAGTGCAACAGCGCCGCCGTTCACGTTGACGATCTCCTCGTCGGCGCCGAGCAGCGCGGCCGAGTTCGAGGCGACCGACGCGAACGCCTCGTTGATCTCGACACGCTCGACGTCGTCGATCGACTTGCCGGCCTTGCCGAGCGCGATCGCGCCGGCGTTCGCGGGCGTGCGCGCGAGGTAGGCGAAGTCGTCGGCGACGTACCCCTGCGCGAGGATCGTCGCGAGCGGCTCGAGGCCGCGTTTCTTCGCCCACGCGTCCGAGCAGACGATCACGCAGCTCGCACCGTCGTTCACACCCGGGGCGTTGCCGGCGGTCGTCGTGCCCTCCGGGTCGAACACGGGCTGAAGCGCCGCGAGCCGCTCCACCGTCGTGTCCGGACGGACCGACTCGTCGGCGGAAACGTCGCCGACGGCGACGATCTCGTCGGCAAACCGGCCCGACTCCTGCGCGGCCGCCGCACGCGCGTGCGAGCGCGCGGCCCAGACGTCCTGCCGCTCGCGCGAGATCCCGAGCTCGCGCGAGACGCGCGCGTTCTGCTGCACCATGTGCAGCCCGTCGAACGTCGACGTCAGCCCGTCGAACACCATCGAGTCGATCAGCTCGCCGTTGCCGAGTCGGTACCCGAACCGAGCGCGCTTCAGCAGGTAGGGCGCGTTCGACATCGACTCCATCCCGCCCGTCACGACGACCTCGACGTCGCCCGACCTGATCATCGAATCGGCGATCTCGATCGCGCGGATCGACGACGCGCAGACCTTGTTGATCGTGTCGGCGGGCGTCTCGACCGGCAGCCCGGCCCCGACCGCGGCCTGGCGCGCGGGCGCCTGGCCGGCGCCGGCCTGCAGCACCTGCCCCATGATCACGTACTCGGGCTCGTGCGCCTCGATCCCGACGCGCTCGAGCGCCGCCTTGATCACGGTTGCACCGAGCTGCGGGGCCTCGTACCCGGCGAGGCCGCCGCCGAGCTTGCCGAACGGCGTGCGAAGCGCACTGACGATGACGCTGCGTGCCACGCGTCGAGGCTAGCGCAGGAAGGTCGTCTCGCGGTCGAGCCGCATCGCGGTCGCGACGATCACCCGCACGACCGCCTCGACATCGGCCAGGTCGCACAGCTCATTGGGGCTGTGCACATACCGCGTCGGGATCGACAGCAGCCCCGTCGGTACGCCTCCGCGCGAGCGGAGGACCTCGTCGGCGTCGGTCATCGTGAGCCTCGTGTAGACCTCGAACGCGTGCGCGATCTCCTCCTCGCGGGCCGCGCGCGCGAGCAGGTCGACGAGCGGCGGGCTCAGCATCGTCCCGCGTCCGATCATGGCCCCGGCGCCGAGCTCCAGGCGGCCCGCGCGCCGCGCGTCGCCGCCGGGCACGTCGGTCGCCGGCGTGACGTCGACAACGACCGCGGCGAGCGGATCGAGTGAGAAGGCCGACGTGCGCGCCCCGTAGAGCCCGGTCTCCTCCTGCACCGCCGCCACCGCAACGACGTCCACCGCCGCACCGCCCGCCTCGGCGATCCGGCGCGCCGCCTCGAGCACGACGTACGCGCCCAGCCGGTTGTCGAGCGCACGCGAGAGCAGCCGCCCGCCGGACAGCTCGACCGGCGGCCCCGACCACACCCCCACGTCGCCGACCTGGATGAGCGACTCGGCCTCGGCGCGGTCCTTGGCGCCGATGTCCACGTGCAGGTCGGTCTGCTCGGTGCGAGAACGGTCGGCGAGTTGCTCCTGATACAGGCGCTTGCGCGCGATCGCACCCGACACCCGACCGTTCGCGGTCAGGAATGTGACCCGCTGACCAAGCAGCATCTCGGGGCTCATGCCCCCGACCTGCCCGATCGCGAGCAGTCCGCTGTCCTCGACGTTGGTCACCGACACACCGATCTCGTCGATGTGCCCGACGAGCGCGAGCGCCGCCCCGGCCGATTCGCCGCCGGCGGCGGGAACGCGCGCGAACGTCGTCCCGAGCGTGTCGCTCGATACCGACGCGAACGCGCCGGCCGCCTCGCGCCAGACGCGTGCAGGCTCGTCTTCACTGCCCGACGGGCCAATCGCCTCGAGCAGCGAGATGAGGAGCGGAGGGGCGGGCATCGGCGCTTGCGCATTCAAACCGAAGCGACTACCGTCACGAGCGATGAACCTCCGCTCCCGCACCTGGTGGCGCGCTCGCCGCGAGCGGGGCGGAAGCCTGGGCGCGTAGCAGCGCGACCCGCAATTCCGTGAAACCGCTCGACCAACGACCCGCGAGGGTCGTTTTCGTCTACCGATGATTGCCAGCACCGTCGTCAACACCGATCTCGTCACGCCACTCGGCGCGTACCTGCACCTGCGGGCGCTCGGTCGCGCGTCCTTCCTGCTCGAGTCGGTCGAGCAGGGCCGGCTCGGCCGCTACTCGCTGGTCGGCTGCGGCGACCGGATCGTGTCGTTCGCCGAGGCGGAGCGGGCCGGCACGCCGGTCGTCGGGTACCTGGCGTACGACCACATCGCCGAGCTCGAGCCGACCGTCCCGCTTCCCGACTCCGGCCGCGGCCTGCCCGAGAGCCGCTTTGTGCTCGCCGATGTACTCGTGCGCTTCGACCATGCGCGCGGCCTGGCCGAGGTGCTCGCGGGCGATCCGCACGATGTGACGCGGATCCTGCAGTCACCGATCCCGCCGCTGCCACCCACACCCGCCGGAAGTCACGGCCCGACCAAGCGCCTGCCCTCCCGCTTCGACTACGAGCGCGGAGTCGACGCCTGCCGCGAGCACATCCGGCAGGGCGACGCCTTCCAGATCGTGCTGTCGCAGCGCGCCGAGCGCCGGACATCCGTGTCGCCGCTCCAGATCTACCGCTCGCTCCGGCGCGTCAACCCCTCCCCGTACCTCTTCCTGCTCGAGCTCGATGGACTGGCGCTCGTCGGGTCGTCGCCCGAGACGCTCGTGCGCTACGAGGAGGGACGCGCCTCCGTCAACCCGATCGCCGGCTCGACGAACCCCGGCTCAGGCGACGCCGACCGCCTGCTCGCGTCGGAGAAGGACCGCGCGGAGCACGTGATGCTCGTCGACCTCGGCCGCAACGACCTGTCGCGCGTGTGCGTGCCCGGCACGGTGCGCGTCGCGCGCTTCCTCGAGGCCGAGCGGTTCTCGCACATCACGCACCTCGTCTCCGAGGTCGTCGGCGACGTGCAGCCGGGGACCGCGTCGTTCGACGTGCTGCGCGCGTGCTTCCCGGCGGGCACGGTCTCCGGCGCACCGAAGGTGCGCGCGATGCAGATCATCTCGGAGCTCGAGGGCTACCGTCGCGGCCCGTACGCGGGCGCGGTGCTGTACGCGCTGCCCGACGGGCCGCTCGACGCGTGCATCGCGATCAGGACGGTCGTCCTGCACGACGGCTACGCGCTCCTGCAGGCGGGCGCCGGGATCGTCGCCGACTCGAGCCCGCGGGCCGAGCACGAGGAGTGCCTGCGCAAGCTGGCCGCGCTCGAGATGGCGATCGACCTCGCCGAGGCGCGGTCATGATCCTGCTCGTGGACAACTACGACTCGTTCACCTACAACCTCGCGCACTTGTTCGGCGCACTCGGCGCCGAGGTCGTCGTTCGCCGGAACGACGCGGTGACGCCGGACGAGGCGGCCGAGCTCGCGCCCTCGCACCTCGTCGTCTCCCCCGGTCCCGGCCGGCCGGAAGACGCCGGAGCCTCGGTCGAGATCATCCGGCGGCTCTCGGCCACGACGCCGACGCTCGGCGTCTGCCTCGGCCACCAGGCGATCGTGGCGTGCTTCGGCGGCGAGGTGGGACACGCGCGGGAGCTCGTGCACGGCAAGGCGACCGCGGTGCGGCACGACGGGAGCGCGCTCTTCCGCGACGTCCCCGTCGAGTTCGAGGCGGGCCGCTACCACTCGCTCGCCGCGACGTCGCTCCCCGAATGCCTGGAAGTGACTGCGGCGACGCACGAGGGCGAGGTGATGGCCGTCCGCCACCGGGAGCTTCCCGTGGCCGGCGTCCAGTTCCACCCCGAGTCCGTGCTCACGCCGAACGGACCCGAGCTCGCGCGAAACTTCCTCGCGGGCGCCGTCTGATGGAGCAGGCGCTCGCGCAGCTGCTCGACGGCCGCGACCTGAGCCGCGGCGAGTCGCGACGCGTGATGGACTCGATCATGTCGGGCGAGGCGACGCAGGCGCAGATCGGCGCGTTCCTGGTGGCGCTGCGGCTCAAGGGCGAGACGGCCGACGAGATCGCCGGCGCCGCCGAAGCGATGCGCGACCACGTGATCGCGGTGCGCCCGGCGCGCGACGACCTGGTCGACACGGCCGGCACCGGCGGCGACGGCGGCCAGACGTTCAACATCTCGACGGGCGCGGCACTCGTCGCGGCCGCCGCCGGCGCCGGCGTCGCGAAGCACGGCAACCGTTCGGTCTCGTCGCAGTCCGGGTCCGCCGACGTGCTCGAGGAGCTCGGCTTCAACCTCGAGCTCCCTGCCGAGTCGATCGCCGGCTCGATCGACGAGCTCGGCTTCGGCTTCATGTTCGCGCCCCTCCACCATCCGGCCATGCGCCACGCGGCCCCCGTGCGGCGGGAGCTCGCCGCCCGCACCGTCTTCAACGTGCTCGGCCCGCTCACCAACCCGGCCGGCGCGCGCAGCCAGGTGGTCGGCGTGTACTCGGCCGAGCTCGTGCCGGTGATCGCCGACGTGCTCGTCCGGTTGGGCGCGCGGCGCGCGTTCGTGGTGCACGGCGCCGGTGGCATCGACGAGCTCTCGCCCGCCGGCCCGAACCTCGTGTGCGAGGTGGTCGACGGCGCGGTGCGGCGGCGCGAGATCGACCCCGCCACGCTCGGAGTCGAGCGGTGCGCACCGGAGGACCTGCGCGGCGGGACGCCGGCGGAGAACGCCGCGCGCATCCGCGCCGTGTTCGCCGGGGGCGGCGACGCGCCGGCGCGCGCGGCGATCGCGCTCAACGCGGCCGGCGCGATCGCGGCGGCCGGCCATGCCGAGGATTTGCACGACGGGCTCGAGGCGGCGAACGAGACGCTCGACTCGGGCGCGGCAGCGGCCAGGCTCGAAGAGCTGGCGGCGTTCTCGCAGCAGGCGGTGGCGAAGTGAGGTTCACCGACGCGCTCGCCGCGCCCGGGTTCGGCGCCGTCGCCGAGTTCAAGCGCCGTTCTCCCTCGGCCGGCGACCTGCGCCCTGACGGCGATCCGGCGGCGGTCGCGCGCGCCTACGCGTCCGCGGGCGCACGCGCGATGTCCGTGCTCGTGGACGAGCGCTTCGCGGGGTCCTGGGACGATCTGCGCGCGGCACGTGCGGCGACGACGGTGCCGCTGCTCGCGAAGGGCTTCTTCTCGACGGCCGCACACCTGCACGACGCCCGAGAGGCCGGCGCCGACGCGGTGCTGCTCCTTCTCCGCGACCTCGACGACGCGACGTGCTCCGCGCTGTTGGCCAAGGCTGCCGAGCTCGGGCTCGACACGCTCGTGGAGGCGCACGACGCCGATGAGCTCGAGCGGGCGATCGAGCTCGACGCGCCGGTGATCGGGATCAACGCGCGCAACCTCGGCGACTTCTCGATCGACCGCAGCGCCCAGCTCGCGTTGGTCGCGCGCGCGCCGCGCGATCGCATCGTGATCGCGGAGAGCGGGATCGCAACGCGGGCGCAGGCTGCCGCCGCCGAGCTGGCAGGCGCCGATGCGGTACTGGTCGGCTCCACGCTGATGACGGCGCCCGCCCCTGGGACGAAGCTCCGCGACCTGCTCGCGCGACCGCTCGTGAAGGTGTGCGGGCTCACGCGCCAAGAAGACGTCGACGCCGCCGTCGACGCGGGGGCCGACCTCGTCGGGTTCATCCTCGCCGACGAGAGCCCGCGTCGGGCCGACGCGCTGCTCGCGGCGCCGCCGACCGTGCTACGCGTTGCGGTGTTCGTCGGCGAGCAGCGGGAAACCGACGCCGACCTCGTCCAGTTCTACGCGCGCGAGGACGGCCACCGCTCCCGCGACGCCGCGCTGCTCCGTCGCGGTGAGCGGGTCGCTTCCGTAGTCGACCTGCCGTGGCTCGAGTCCGATCCGACGCATCTCGAGCGCGCACGCGCCACGCCGGGGCGCGTCATGCTCGCCGGCGGCCTCGGGCCGGAGAACGTGCGCATTGCGATCGACGCAGTCGACCCGTGGGCGGTCGACTCGGCGCGCTCGACCGAGAGCGCCCCGGGCGTCAAGGACCACGACGCGGTTCGCGCGTGGGTGGAGGCAGCCCGGTGACAACGACGTTCGGCCCGTACGGCGGCCGGTATGTCCCCGAGACGCTGATTCCCGCGCTCGACGAGCTGCAGGCGGCGTGGGACGCGCTCGCCGGCGACGACTCATTCCACGCCGAGCTGCACGCGCTGCTCACCACCTATGCCGGCCGCCCCACGCCTCTCACGCGCGTCGAGCGCTTCGCACCGAACACGCGCATGTACCTGAAGCGTGAGGATCTGCTGCACACCGGCGCGCACAAGCTCAACAACGCGCTCGGCCAGGCGGTCGTCGCGAGCCGCCTCGGCAAGCGCCGCATCGTCGCCGAGACGGGCGCCGGCCAGCACGGTGTCGCCACCGCCACCGTGTGCGCCCGGTTCGGGCTCGAATGTGTTGTCTACATGGGCAGCGAGGACATCCGCCGGCAGGCGCCCAACGTCGCGCGCATGCGGCTGCTCGGGGCCGAGGTGCGGCCCGTCGAGTTCGGCACGCGCACGCTCAAGGAGGCGACGAGCGAGGCAATTCGCGACTGGATCGCGAACGTCGACACGACCTACTACCTGATCGGATCCTGCGTCGGCCCGGCGCCGTACCCGGAGCTCGTGCGCGAGCTGCAGCGCGTAATCGGCCGCGAGGCGCGCGAGCAGCTGCTCGCCGCCGAGGGACGCCTTCCGGACGCCGTCGTCGCCTGCGTCGGCGGCGGGTCGAACGCGATCGGCATCTTCTCCGACTTCCTCTCCGACGAGCAGGTGCGGCTGATCGGCGTCGAGGCGGCGGGCGCGGCCTCGCTCGGCACGGGTCGCGCCGGCGTCCTCCACGGGGCGCGGTCGTCGCTGCTCGCCGACGAGGACGGGCAGATCCTCGACGCCCACTCGATCTCGGCCGGCCTCGACTACCCGGGCGTCGGGCCCGAGCACGCGCAGCTGCGCGACACGGGCCGCGCGGAGTACGTCACCGCCACCGACGAGGAGGCCCTCGCCGCGTTCCACGAGCTCTGCGCGACCGAGGGCATCGTCCCGGCGCTCGAGTCGTCGCACGCGCTCGCGCGCGCCCGTGAGCTCGACGCGGAGCTCCTGCTCGTCTGCCTCTCCGGGCGCGGCGACAAGGATCTCGCCGAGGTGCTCGCCGTGGACGGCGGCGGCTAGATGGCGCGCTACGACGGCGCGTCGGCCGCGGCGTTCTTCGACGACTACGGCGAGCGCGAGTGGGAGCGCTTCGTCGATGGGCGCACGCCCGCCACCTCGCTCGCCACGCACGTTCACTACCTGCGCCGTTTCGTGAACGCGGGCGACCGCGTGCTCGACGTCGGCTGCGGGCCCGGCCGCTTCACGATCGAGCTCGCGAGCCTGGGGGCTCGCGTCGTCGCCGCGGACGTCTCGCCCGGACAGATCGAGCTGCACCGCGGGCACGTGGCGGCGGCGGGAGCGGAGAGCTCCGTCGAGAGCCGGCACGTCGTCGACGTGCTCCAGCTCGGGTGCTTCGCCGACGATTCGTTCGACGCCGTCGTCTGCTACGGCGGCGTCCTGTCTTACGTGCTCGAGCGCGCGCCCGAAGCGCTCCGCGAGCTCGTGCGGGTAACGCGGCCCGGTGGCCACGTGCTCGTCAGCGTCATGTCGCTCGTCGGAGCGACCGTGTCGGGCAGCGAGCGCGTCCTGGAGCACGCACGGCAGCACGGAGCCACCGACGTGCACGCGGTCGTCGCGAGCGGCCTGCTGCCGTCCGCCGCGAGCAGCGGCCACCTGCCGATGCGGCTCTACCGGTGGCGCGAGCTGGACGAGCTGCTGCTCGGCGCGGGGACGCTGGTGGCCGCAAGCGCAACCGGGCTCTTTCCGAACACAGAGGACTCCGACGGCGCCCGGCTGCTCGCCCGGCTCGAGCTGGACCTCGGCGCGGAGCCGGGCGCCCTGGACGCGGGCGCGCACATCCTCGCGGTGGTGCGGGTGTGAGCAAGACGCTCGTCGTCTACCTGATGGCGATGCCCGACACGCCGGAGCTCGCACGCGCCGCGGTCGAGGCGGGCGCGGACATCGTCGAGCTCGGGATTCCCTTCTCTGATCCGCTCGCCGACGGACCGGTGGTCCGGCGCGCCGGCGAGCGCGCGCTCGCCGCCGGAATGCGGACGGCGCGCTGCCTGGAGTGCCTGGCGGCGATTCGCGAGCGCGTCGACGTTCCGCTGGTCCCGATGACGTACTCCTCGATCCTCGACGCGTACGGCTGGGAGCGCTTCGCTGCCGACGCGCGTGCGGCAGGCGCGACGTCGCTGATCGTCCCCGACCTGCCGGCCGATGCGCACACCGAGCTCAGGCGCGTGCAGCTCGTCGCGCCGACGTCGACCGACGAACGGCTCCGTCTCGCGGCAGCCACGACCGACGGCTGGCTGTACCTCGTGACCGTCACTGGCACAACCGGCGCGCGAGCCGAGCTCGCCCCCACGCTCGCGCCGCTGGCCGAGCGTGCCCGGGCGGTCGCCGATGTTCCGCTCTATGCAGGCTTCGGTATCTCGACTCCGGAGCACGCGCGCGCCGCCGCGGAGCTCGTCGACGGCGTCGTCGTCGGGTCGCGCGCCGTCGAGGCGGCCGAAGCAGGTGCAGCCGAGCTGCACCGCTTCGTTGCGTCGCTGCGCACCGCGCTCGACGCAACCGCACCGGTCGCGTAGCCTCGAGGGGCATGAACGAGTCCGTCCGCGTCGCGTGCGTGCAGGCCGAGCCGGTGATCTTCGACCGCGCCGCGACGATCGAGAAGCTCGCCCGGCTCACCGCGGACGCCGCGGCGGGCGGTGCACAGCTCGTGCTCTTCCCGGAGACGTTCGTGCCTGTGTACCCGTCGAACCGCTGGGCGCGGCACCTCGCGCACGGAACCGACGGCGCGGCGCTCTTCGCCCGGCTCGCCCAGCAGTCGGTCGAGGTGCCCGGCCCCCACTCGGACGCGCTCGGCGCCGCCGCGCGCGAGGCGGGGGTATGGCTCGCCGTCGGCGTCAACGAGCTCGAGCGCGGGACGATCTACAACTCGCTGCTCGTCTACTCGCCGGACGGTGCGCTCGCTCTGCACCACCGCAAGCTCGTGCCGACGAACCACGAGCGCCTGGTCTGGGGCGCCGGTGACGGCCGCGGCCTCGAGACGGTGGACGCGGGCTTCGCGAAGCTCGGCGGCCTCATCTGCTGGGAGAACCTGATGCCGCTCGCCCGCTTCGCGCTCTACGAGCGCGGCGTCGAGATCTACCTCGCGCCGACCGCGGACGACAGCGAGTCGTGGCACGACTCGCTCAGGCACATCGCGCGTGAGGCGCGCGCGTACGTCCTCTCGTGCTGCGCGTTCCAGCGCGCGTCGAGCTATCCGCCCGATGTGCCGCTCGCCGAGGGCGACGAGCTGCTCGGACGGGGCGGCTCGGCGATCGTCGGGCCCGAAGGCGACTACCTCGCCGGTCCGCTCTGGGGCGAGGAGGGCATTCTCTACGCCGACCTCGATCCGTCGGTGCTCTACGCGGCGCGCCAGCGCTTCGACCCCGCCGGCCACTACCACCGCCCCGACGTCCTCTCGCTCACCGTCACGCCGATCAAATGAGCAGCGCCGTCGTCGTCGGCGCCGGCGTCTTCGGTGCCTCGACCGCACGCGAGCTCGCCCGGCGCGGGTGGACGGTGACGCTCGTCGAGCAGTACTCGCCGGGCACCGTGCGGTCCGCCTCCGGCGGCGACACACGCCTGCTGCGGATGAGTCACGGCGACGCCGACTGGTACACGGAGCTCGCGCGGCGCGCGCGGTCCTTGTGGCTCGAGCTGCAGGAGTCGTCGGGCGTCCGGATCTGGGATCAGGTCGGGCTCGCGTGGTTCGCACAGCGGTCGGACGGCTTCGAGGCGAAGAGCCGCGAGGCGCTGCAGCGCCTGGGGATCGCGCACGAGTGGCTCACGCCCGAGGCGGCGACCGCGCTCTATCCGACACTCGGTCTCGAAGGGCTCGAGGCGGTGCTCTACGAGCCCGACGCCGGCGTGCTGCAGGCGCGCCGGGCGACGCAGCTCCTCGCCGAGGATGCAGGACGGCTCGGCGTCACGCTCGACGAGTGCCGGCTCGAGCCGGGCGACGAGCCGGCCGCCGACGTCGTCGTCTGGGCATGCGGCGCCTGGCTCCCGAAGCACTTCCCGGAGCTCGTCGAGCTCCACATCTCACGACGCGAGGTGTTCTTCCTCGGCGGCGGGCCCGACTGGCGCAACACACCGGGGTTCTGCGAGTACGACGAGCCGTACTACGGTCACGGCGACATCGGCGGCCTCGGCGTGAAGATCGCGCCCGACTACCCGGGCGTCGAGGTCGACCCGGACTCGCTCGAGCGCGTGCCGTCCGAGGAGGGCCGCCGGCAGGCGCACGCGTACGCGGCGAAGCGCTTCCCCGCGCTCGCTGACGCGCCGGTGATCGGCGCGCGCGTCTGCCAGTACAGCCTCACCTCTGATTCGCACTTCGTCGTCGCGCAGCATCCGGAGCGCGCGTCGTGGTGGCTGATCGGCGGCGGCTCCGGACACGGCTTCAAGCACGGCCCCGCGCTCGGCGAGTACGTCGCCGACTGCGTCGAGGGGCGCCGCGCCCCCGAGCCGTTCCATGCGCTCGGCCCGCGCGCCGGCACAGCCGGGCTCCGCTCGACCGCGACCCGCTAGAGCTTCTAGGACGCGGCGCTCTTCGGCGGCTTCTCGGCGCGCTCGCTCTTGCCGGGCTCGAGCGCGTCGAGCGCGAGCACGAGCTTGCGCAGCAGGCCGTTCAGCTGCTTCTGCTCGAGCTTCGTCAGCGCGGACGCGAAGAACGCCTCGCGGCGCGCCTGGACGCCGGCGGCGCGGCCCCAGGCCTCGCGGCCCTCTTCCGTCAGCTCGATCACCGTCGCGCGCCGGTCGGCTGCGTCCGGGAGGCGGCGGATCAGCCCGGCCTGCTCGAGACGGTCGAGGCGGTTCGTCATCGCCCCACTCGACAGCTCGAGCTCGGTCGCGAGCTCACCGGGCGAGCTCTGCTTCCCCTCGCGGCCGATGCGGAGCGAGCACAGCACCTGCCAGTCCGCGCCCGTCAGGTCGTGCTCGGCCAGCGTGGCTTCCATCGCCCGCTTGATCCGGCGATTGATGCCGCCGATCCGGTCGACGAGCCCCTCGACCTCGAGGTCGATCATCTCCGTGCCGGGCTGCGCCGCGAGTCGCTTCAGGAAGCGGTCGACGTGGTCCTCGGGCACGCGCGGAGTTTCTTCGAAATTTCTCTTGACGTCAAGACTCATTTGGACTAATCTCTTGACATCAAGATACACGGGATCGAGGGAGGTGGCGAAATGAGACCTTGGACACCCGAACTCGTGAAGGCACTCAGCGACGCTCACGTGGAGCACCTTCGGGGTCGTGGCCCAAAGCGGCCGCGGCGGCGCCCGCCCCGCGTGAACTAGCTCCGGCGCTCGGAGAACGCAGAGCGGCCGTGACGGGGAGCCGGCTCGGGACCGGCTCTCCCCTGCAGCCTGGTGCCAGGCACCGTCGGTGCCTGGCACCAGGCTGCGCTTTCACTCCGGCCAGAAGTTCTCGACGGTCTCGGTGTCGCCCATCGGGTCTTCGATCCGCTTCGACACGATCACGATCTCCGCGTCCTCGGGCTCGTCGTTCCAGATCCCCCGCCAGGTCTCCGGCGGGATCCTGATCGCCTCGTGCTTCCCGAGCTCGACGATCTCGTCGTTCAGCTTGAACTGCAGCTTGCCGGAGAGCACGAGCACGATCTCCTCCTGCGTCTTGTGCCGGTGGCCGTACGAGCCCTTGCTACCGGTGTGCTGCGGCATGCGGCGGTGTGTGATCGCGACCTGCTCCGCGCCGATCGCATACGTGATCCCGCGCATCTCGCCGGGGTAGTCGCCCAGCCAGTCATCGACGTCCTCGAGCTTGACGATCTGGTACTCGCTCACGGTCAGCCTCCTCGTCTCTGCGAGTATCGAACACTTGCCGGCGAGGTCTCGCAACAAGCTCGTGCTCGTCGCCTGCATCCTCGGGTCGGCGATCGTCTTCGTCGACGCGTCGGTCGTGAATGTCGCGCTCCCGGCGATCGAGGACGACCTCGGCGGTGGTTTCGCCCTGCAGCAGTGGGTGGTCGACGCCTACTTGTTGACGCTCGGCTCGCTGCTGCTCGTCGGCGGATCGCTCAGCGACCTCTTCGGGCCGCGCCGCCTGTTCCTGATCGGGCTGGCGGCGTTCGGAATCACCTCGCTCCTCTGTGCGCTCGCCCCCGACGGCACGGTGATCATCGTCGCACGGGCGCTCCAGGGCGTCGCGGGCGCCATCCTGACCCCCGCCGGCCTGGCGGTGATCACCGCGACCTTCGTGGGGGAGGAGCGCGGCGCGGCGATCGGGAGCTGGACGGCGTGGACCGGGATCGCGTTCGTGATCGGCCCGCTCATCGGCGGCTGGCTCGTCACCCACAGCTCGTGGCGCTGGGTATTCCTGATCAACGTCCCGTTCATCCTTGCGACCCTCGCGTTCGTCGCCTATGCGGTGCCGCGCCGCGCCTCGACCGGCAAGCAGGTCCGCGTCGACGTCGTCGGCGCCGTGCTGTGCGCATTCGGCCTCGCCGGTCCCGTCTTCGCGTTGATCGAAGCGCCGCGTCGCGGGTTCGACGACCCGCTGATCGTGACGACGTTCGTCGGCGGGCTGCTGCTGCTCGTTGCGTTCGTGCTCTGGGAGCGCCGCACGCCCGCGCCGATGCTCCCGCTCAGGCTCTTCCGCCTCCGCAACTTCTCGTTCGCGAACGCCGAGACCCTGTTCGTCTACGCCGGGCTCTCGACGCTCACGTTCTTCCTCGTGATCTACCTCCAGCAGATCGTCGGCTACAGCGCACTCGAGAGCGGCCTCGCGCTCGTTCCGATCTCGGCGGTGATGTTCGTGCTCTCGCCGCGCATGGGCCGACTGTCGATGCGCTACGGCCCGCGCTACTTCATGGGCGTCGGCCCCCTGATCGCCGCGGCCGGTGTCGCCGCGATGGCGTTCCTGGGCGAGCACATTTCCTACTGGCTCGAGCTGCTCCCGCCGCTGCTCGTCTTCGCCTTCGGCGTGTCACTGATCGTCGCGCCGCTCACGTCGACGGTGCTCTCCGAAGCCGGGGAGCGCGACGCCGGCATCGCAAGCGGTGTGAACAACGCCGTCGCGCGTGTCGCCGGACTGCTCGGGATCGCCGTCGTCGGAGCCGCGATCGCGGGGACTGACAACCGCCTCGACCTGGCGGGCTACCGCGACGCAATGACGATCACCGCCGCGCTCGTCGCGGTCGGCGGCCTCGTCGGCCTCGCCGGGATCCGGAACCCGTGAGCAGCACCTCGCGCGCCGCCGAGATCGTGTTCGACCGCGTCAGCAAGCGCTACGCGGGCCGCGACGTCGCGGCGCTGCACGAGCTCTCGCTCGAGATCCCGGCCGGGACATTCTGTGTCCTAGTCGGCCCGTCCGGCGGCGGGAAGACGACCGCGCTCAAGATGGTGAACCGTCTGATCCCGTTCGACTCCGGCGACATCACGATCGACGGACGGTCGGTGCGCGACCTGCCGGTCGTCGAGCTGCGCCGCGGCATCGGTTACGTGATCCAGCAGATCGGGCTCTTCCCGCACATGACCGTCGGCGACAACGTCGGAACCGTCCCGCGACTCGCCGGATGGAGCAAGCCGCGGATCCGCGACCGGACGACGGAGCTGCTCGAGCTGGTCGGGCTCGAGGCGGCCGACGCCAAGCGGTATCCGGCCGAGCTCTCGGGCGGCCAGCGCCAGCGCGTCGGGCTCGCGCGCGCGCTGGCCGTCGACCCGCCGGTCCTGCTCATGGACGAGCCGTTCGGCGCACTCGACCCGATCACGCGGACGCGGCTGCAGGACGAGCTCCGCCGGCTCCACCGCGAGGTCGGGAAGACGATCATCTTCGTGACGCACGACGTCGACGAGGCGATCACGATGGGCGACCGCATCGCGATCCTGCGAGAGGGCGGCGTGCTCGCGCAGTACGACACGCCCGACGCGATCCTCGCGCGGCCGGCAGACGAGTTCGTGACGCAGTTCGTGGGCGAGGACCGCGCGCTGCGGCGACTCGCGCTCAGGACGCTGGCCGACGTTGAGCTCGAGCCGCTCGACGGCGAGTCGGAGGCGCCGACCGCGCGGCAGGCGACGACGCTGCGCAACGCCGTGTCGCTGATGGTCGGCGCGGGCGCCGACCGGGTCGTGGTCGTCGACGGCGACGACGCGCCCATCGGCATGCTCCGGTTGCAGCGCATCGAGGAGCTCCTGTGACGCTCGCCGACGGCCCGGTCATCCCGAACTTCGGGCAGGGGAGCTCGTGCGTCCGCGGTGACCACACCTTCTGCTGGGGCTGGGTGCAGGACCACTGGCACGACACGCTCGAGCCGGCGCTCGTCCAGCACCTCGAGCTGACGGCGATCGCGGTGTCCATCGGCTTCGTGCTCGCGTTCGCGCTCGCGCTCTTCACGCACCGCGCGCACCGGTTCGAGCAGCCCGTCGGGGTGTTCTCGGCGCTGCTCTACACGATCCCGAGTCTCGCGCTCTTTCAGCTGCTCGTCCCGTTCACTGGGATCACCTGGTCGACGGTCGAGATCGCGCTGGTTGCGTACACGCTCGTGATCCTCTTCCCGAACATCGTCGCCGGACTGCGCAGCCCGTCGCCCGAGGTGCTCGAGGCGGCGCGCGGCATGGGGCTGACGCCGCGACAGGTGTTGTGGCGTGTCGAGCTTCCGCTTGCCGTGCCGGCGATCATCGCCGGGCTTCGCATCGCCGTGGTCTCGACGATCTCGATCGCGACGATCGCCGCGTTCCTGCTGCCGAAGGGGCTCGGCTACCCGATCTTCGTGGCGCTCGGTGCGCCGACGCCGTTCAAGACCGAGATCTACTCGGCCGGCGCGCTCGCGATCGCGCTGGCCCTCGTGTGCGACGGGCTGCTCGTACTGCTCCGCCGGTTGCTCGTTCCCTGGGCCAGGCTCCGGTTCGCATGATCGTCGCGGGGGCGTTCACCGGCGCGTTCCAGTTCATCGCCGACAACCCCGGCCTGCTGCTGACGAAGGCGGTCGAGCAGCTCGAGCTCGCGGGCGCCGCGCTCGCGATCGCAGCCGTGGTCGCCCTGCCGACGGGCATCGTCCTCGGCCATCTGCACCGGGGCTCGGGAATGGCGATCGGGACGTCGATCGTCGGGCGCGCGCTCCCGAGCCTCGTGCTGATCGGCGTGTTCCTGACGGTGCTCGGCATCGGGTTTGTGAACAACATGGCCGCGCTCGCCGTGCTCGCGACCGGGCCGATGCTGACGAACTCGTTCGAGGCCGTCGACCGCGTCGACCGGGACGCCGTCGACGCGGCGCGCGGGATGGGCATGACGGGCGCGCAGATCCTCGGCCGCATCGAGCTGCCGCTCGCGAGCCCCCTGATCTTCACCGGGATCCGGATCGCGGCCGTCACCGTGGTCGCAACCGCTCCGATCGCCGCAGTCGCGGGCGGCGGCGGGCTCGGCGACGTCATCGTCAACCAGGCGAGCTACCGGCTCTCCGGTGTTCTCGGGGCGTCGATCTGCGTGATGGCGCTCTCGGCGGGCGTCTACCTGGCCCTGCTCGCGGTGCAGCGCGCCGTAACGCCCAGGGGGCTCCAGGCAACTAAAGTCCCGTAGTCCTACGAGGGACCAGTTCCACAGGGAAAGGAGTCGGCGTGATCAGGAAACACACGCGGCGCGCTGCCAAGGCGGCGTTCGCGATCTCGTTGGGAGTCGCGATCGTCATCGGCCTATTCGCCGCGATCCTCGCGAAGCCCGCTCATGCGAACCGGGCGGCCGGACCGACGATCGTGATCGGAACGAAGAACTTCGGCGAGGAGTACATCCTCGGGCAGCTGTACAAGCAGGCGCTCGAGGCGAAGGGGTTCACGGTGTCCTACAAGGAGAACATCGGCTCGAGCGAGATCATCCACACGGCGCTCACGAGCCACAAGCTCAACTTCTACCCCGAGTACACCGGCGTCGTCGTCCAGGACATCTATCACCACACGCTCTCGGCGAAGACGGGCCAGGCGACGTATCAGCTCGCGAAGAAGCTCGAGGCGGCGAAGGGCGTTACCGCGCTCACCCCGACGCCGTTCTTCGACACCGACGTGCTCGCCGTGACGAACGCGACGGCGAAGAAGTACGGATTGAAGTCGATCGGCGACCTTAAGAAGGTCGGCGCGTTCAAGCTCGGCGGGTTCCCCGAGTGCAAGACGCGGAACACCTGCTTCCTCGGCTACACGAAGCAGTACGGGCTGTCGAACGCGTCGTTCGTCCCCCTCGGGTCGATCTCCGCCTACGTGGCGCTCGACCAGGGGAAGATGCTGGCGGCCGACGTGTTCTCGACGGATCCGCCCCTCGGCAAGCCGTCGAAGTACACGGTGCTCGCCGACCCGAAGCACGTGACGGGCTTCCAGAACGTGACGCCGCTCGTCACGACGTCCGTGCTCAAGGCAGCAGGACCCGAGTTCACGAAGACGGTGAACGCCGTGTCGGCCAAGCTGACGACACCGGCGATCATCGCGATGAACAAGGCGTTCTACGTCGACAAGCAGCCCGCGGCGAAGATCGCCAAGACGTTCCTGCAGGCGAACGGCCTGCTGTAGCGGCAACGGAGCACGAACTGCACGTCGTCGTTCTCGGTGGAGGGTCGTCCGGCGAGCATTTCGTCGGCGCCCTCCGCCGGCTCGATCGCGACTCGCAGATCACGGTTGTCGAGCGCAGGCTCGTCGGCGGCGAGTGCTCCTACTGGGCATGCATGCCGACGAAGACGATGCTCCGCGCGCCGGAGCTCGTCGAGGCAGCGCATCGGACGAACGGTGCGATCGACGGCGGCGCGCTCGACGTGCACCGAGTCTTCGCGTGGCGCGATACGGTCGCGGAACGCGACGACTCGTCGCAGGTCGAGTGGCTCGACGGCCAGGACGCAAAGCTGATCCGCGGCGAGGCACGAGTGGTCGAGCCCGGGCTGATCGAGGTGGACGGCGAGAAGCTCGCGTACGACCGGCTCGTGCTCGCGACCGGGTCCTCCCCCTCGCTGCCTCCAGTCGACGGCCTCGACGAGGCCGAGTACTGGACGAACGTCGAGGCGACGGAGACGCTCGACGTGCCGGCGCGCCTGCTGGTGCTCGGCGGCGGCCCCGTCGGCTGCGAGCTCGCGCAGTTCTTCCAGCGCGCGGGCTCGCAGGTGACGCTCGTCCAGTCGGGCGCGCGGCTGCTGCCCCGCGTCGACGAAGACGCCGCGAGGCTGGTCGACGCGGCGCTCCGCGAGGACGGCGTCGACATCCGCCTCGGCGCCAAGGCGACGCGGGTCTCGAAGAACAGCATGGTGCTCGACGGCGGCGAGGAGCTGCCGTTCGACCGCCTGCTGGTGGCGACCGGCCGGCGGCCGAACGTCGCCGGGCTCGAGCCGCTCGGGTTGACGGTCACGCGCCGCGGGATCGAGGTCGACGAGCGGCTTCGGGCGGCCGCGGGCGTGTGGGCGATCGGCGATGTCACCGGCATCGCGCCGTTCACCCACGTCGGGAAGTACCACGCGCGCATCGCGGCCTACGACCTCGTCGGCCGAGACGTCCGCGCCGACCACCGCGCCGTGCCGGCGACCATCTTCACCGACCCGCAGGTCGCCAGCGTCGGCGACACGTCGGGTGGGCTCGCGGCCAGCTGGCCGCTCAGCTCGGTGCCGCGCCTGTCGACCTACGAGCGACCGAAGCGCGACGGGTTCGTGAAGGTGGTCGCCGATCCGAAGCGGCGCGTGCTCACGGGCGCGGTCGCGGTCGGGCCGGAGTCAGGCGAGTGGCTGCAGCAGCTGACGCTCGCCATCCGCGCCGAGACGCCCATCGACGTGCTGCTCGACGTGATCCAGCCCTACCCGACGTTCAGCGAGGGCGTGTTCCTCGCGCTCCGCGAGCTCAACCTGGATCTCTAGAAAGAGAAAGGGAGGGCCGGAGCCCTCCCTTTCCGCGTACGTCCTCCCCTAGCTCGAAGCGAAGACGAAGGTGGACTGCACGTCGTAGTAGCCGGCCGGCACCCAGATGTCCTGGACGACTCCGCCCGCCGGGTACGTCTGAGTGCTGCTGCAGTCGAGCGAACCGCCGATGCCGAGGTTCAGCGCCGGCGAGAAGCTCGACGGGTTGGTGCTCGCCGGCATGCGGCTGATCGCGTCGAGCGCACCGTTGTTGTCGCCGCCGTCCGCGTACTCGCAGTACGTCTCAGGCCCTCCACTGAGGCTCTGCGACTGGATGAGGATGCGCGGGTAGACGTGCGCTCCGCCGGTCTGCGACGAGAGGACGGCCGCGGTCGCCGAGACCTTGCAGGGCGCCTGGGCGTCGCTGCAGGTGAAGCGGAACGTCCCGCCCGTCGTGTCTCCGACCGGCGAGCCGACCGTCGTCGAGTACGTCGCCCAGATGCCGGCGCCCGACCCACGGTCAACGAGCACGTTCGCGACGCCGTACTCGGGCTGCCACGCCGGTCCCTGCGCCCCGGTGTCGCCCTTGTCGCCCTTGTCTCCCTTGTCGCCCTTCGCCCCCGGGGCGCCTGCAGCCCCCGCCGGTCCCTGGGAACCGGTGGCGCCGGTGTCGCCCTTGTCACCCTTCGCGCCTGCCGGGCCGGTCGCACCGGCCGGGCCCGTGGCGCCCGTGTCGCCCTTGTCGCCCTTCAAGCCGGTCGCCCCGGTCGCGCCGGTGGCGCCCTGCGCACCGGTTGCACCGACAGCGCCGGTCGCGCCGGTCGCGCCGATGTCACCCTTGTCGCCCTTCAAGCCGGTCGGGCCAGGAGGGCCGACAGGGCCCTGCGGGCCGGCGGGGCCGCTCGCGCCGCTCTGGCCGGTGTCGCCGGTGTCGCCCTTGTCGCCCTTCGCGCCCGTCGGCCCCTGCGCGCCGGCCGGTCCCTGCGGGCCGGGCACGCCGGTGCTCGCACCGGCCGGGCCCGGAATTCCCTGCGAGCCCTGCGGGCCCGGAGCGCCGGTGTCGCCCTTTGCGCCGGCGGGGCCGGGAGCCCCTTGCGGGCCGGTCGCCCCCTGGGTGCCGACGGCGCCGCGGTCGCCGGTCAGCTTCCACGACACGGTGCGCGCCCCCTGCGGGCAGTTCGACAGCCTGAGCTCACCCGTCTTCGTCACGCAGACGGTGACGACGCCGTTCTTGACGCCGACCGGGTTGCTGCCCGCCGCCAGCGCCGCGACGGCGCTCACGACGAAGGCTGCCGCCGCCACGAGGATGACTTTCTTCAAGATTCCGACCCCTTTCGGTAGGGATAGCCGGCCGATTCTGTCGGCGCCGCACGAATTTTGCCACTGTTTCGGCAATTCGCCCAGGCCGCAGGTCCTAGCCGACCTAGCCGGTCAGGGAGCCCTCAGGGGAGCCGTTCGCCCGTCAGCCGGGCCGCGCCGAGCGCCCCGAGCAGGAGCAGCGCCGCCGCACCGGCGAACCACGACGAGACCTCGCGCGTCGAGTGGCGCCGAACGATGCTCGAGCCGAGCTGCCGGTAGACCGCGTCGACGCGGGAGGCCGACTCGGCCCGGAAGGCCTGGCCCCCCGTCCGGCGGGCGATCGCGGCGAGCGTGGCGGGGTCGGGCCGCACCGGGAAGCGCCGCCCGTTGCTGAAGCCGAAGTTGCCGAACGGCCCGATGCCGAGCGTCCCGTGGTCGGTGCCGAGGGCGATCGTGTAGACGCGGATCCCCGCTGTCCGGGCGCGCTCGGCGCCCTGCATCGGCGTGAGCACCCCCCGAGTCTGGGCGCCGTCCGAGAGCAGGACGATCGCGGCCGGGATCTTGCCGTCCTTGCCGGTGCGCGTGTTGCCGACCGACGAGCGCGCGACCTGGACGGCGACGCCGAGCCCGTCGCCGATCGCGGTGCCGGCTTCCGGCGAGAGCAGATCGATGCCCTCGTGCAGCACGCCGCGGTCGACGGTCGGGATCACCAGCACGTTCGGGCTGGTGCTGAAGGAGACCAGGCCGACCTTCACCCGCTTCGGCACCTTGTCCGCGAAGTTCGACATCGCCTGCTGCGCCGCGCCGAGGCGCGTCGGCTTCACGTCGGCTGCACGCATCGACCCGGAGACGTCGACCAGGAGCACGAGGGTCGCGCGCTGCGCGGCCGTGCTCACCGAGGCACGCGGGCGCGCGAGCGCAGTCGAGGCGGCCGCCAGCGCGAGCAGGAAGAGCGCGAGCGGGATCCAGCGCCAGAGCGCCCGGCGCTTGGGCGCGACCGACGCGAGCACGTCGAGGTTGGTGAACGCGACCGCGTAGCGCGCGCGGCGGCGGTCGAACCACCACGCGAGCACCGCGACGATCGGGACGACCAGGAGCGTCACGAGCAGCCACGGGGTCACGAAGCTCACGGCGCGCACTCCGCGCCGATTTGCACGATCGCGTGCACGTCGATCGACAGCCGGTCGGTCGCCGACGCGGTGACGACGACGCGCCTGCCGCCGACCACGCGGGTCGTCTCGCGGAGCAGGGCCGCGTTCGTCAGAGCAGGCGGGTTCTTCGTCCTGAACGCGATCGCCGACCACGACCCGACGAGCTCCTCCTCCGGCAGGCATTCGACCTTCCCGAACCGGAGCGAGCCCGGCCCGATCACGACGATGCGCGAGCGCAGCTCGAGCGCGGGACCGGCCGGCGTCACGCGCGCGGAGACGGTCGAGCGGCCGCCTCCTCCCTGGGTGGGCACGCACCCGAGCAGCGGCTGGAACGCCTCGCGACGCGTGGACGTCGAGACCGCCTCGAAGAGCGCGTAGCGCGTGGTCGTCACGCCGGGCGAGACCGGCGCGCCGATGCGCCCGTCGAAGCCGACACGCACGTCGCGCGACGTCGCCTGCGCGTCGAGGCCGCCCACGACGCCGCGACCGCGCGGGCACGCGAGGAGATAGCGCACGGTTTGCTTCGGCGGCACGAGCACCCACGGGCCGACCACGCGGATGCACGCAGTGATGCCGCGGCACTCGTTCGTCGCCCCGCCGGTCGGCGCGAACGCTGCCGCGGCCGCGAGCGAGGCGACGAGCGCAATCACGGCGACGCGGGCCGTCACGACGGGATCCTCCGGAACCACGCGCCCGAGAGCAGGCCGCCCGCGAGCATGAACACGAGCCCGCCTGCCGCCGCGGCCGCCGCGACCTCGACCTTCTTCGGCTGCTTGCCGACGCGGGAGCCGAGCTGGGAGATCGTTCCCGACGGGTCGAAGTCGACGGCGCGCGAGAAGAAACGGCCGCCGCTCACGCGTGCGATCGTCTGCAGCGCGGCCGGCTGCACCGGCACCTGGATGCGCTCCGTGAACCCGCCGCGCAGCTGCTGCTGAACGATGCCGTCGGGCGTGCCGACCGACACGGCCGAGACCGGGACGTGCGCGTTCGCCGCCCGCCGAGCCGCCTGCTGCGGGGTGATGTTGCCCGCGGTCTGGCCGCCGTCCGAGAAGACGATCGCGATCGCGGGCGGACGAGGCGATCCGGGCGAGGGCTTGACCGTCCGCGCGACCGCGACCGCGCGGCTCACCGCGTCCGCGAGTGCCGTGCCCTGCGGGCCTGTGCGCGCCTTCTGCAGCACCGCGCGCACGAGCGACCGGTCCTGCGTCGGCGCCTGAACGACGGCGGCGTGATCGGAGAACGCGACCACGGCGATCCGGTAGCCGCTCGGCAGCTCGTCGACGACGCGCAGGGCGGCAGCGCGGGCCGCGGCGAGACGCGTGGGTGGCGAGTCCTTCGCAGCCATCGAGCCCGAGACGTCGAGCACGAGCACCACGGTTGCATCTTGGCGCTTCACGTGCAGGTTCGCCTGCGGCCGGGCGAAGCCGACCAGCAGGAGCGTGAGCCCGACGAGCAGGAGCGCCAACGGCAGGAAGCGGCGCCACGTGCTCGGCCGGGCCGCCATGTTCGACAGCAGCCCTGACGGGGCCCACCGCGCCGCGCGCTCGTCGCGGTGCCGGTCGAGCCACACGGCGCCGAGCGCAGCTGCCGGCACCAGCAGCAGGAAGACGAGCAGGGCCGGCGCGGCGAAGCTCATCGACCCCGGCGCCCGCGGCGCAGGAACGCGGCGAGCGGCCGCAGCCAGTCGCCGTCCGTCGAGAGCGGGACGTGGCGGACGCCGGCCGACGCGAGCATCGCGACGAGCGCGCGGCGCTCGTCGTCGGCGGCCCGGGCGAACCGCTCGCGCAGCCGTCGATCGCTCGTGTCGACGCGAAGCTGCCTGCCCGTCTCGGGGTCGACGAGACGAAGCTCTCCGACGTCGGCGAGCTCCTGCTCGCGCGGGTCGCGCACCTCGACCGCCAGCACCGTGTGCCGGCCGGCGAGGCGCAGGAGCGGCGGCCGCCAGTCGGGCGGGCCGCGGAAGTCCGAGACGACGATCACGAGCGAGCGCTGGCGCGCGACCCGGTCGGTGAGCTCGAGCGCGTCGCGCAGCGAGCCCGTGCCCTCGGGCGGCAGCCCGCGCAGCAGCTCGAGCGTGTCCAGGAGCGCGCGGCGCCCCTGGCGCGGGCGCTCCACCTGGTTGCGGCTGCCGAACGCGATCGTGCCGAGGCGGTTGCCGCGTCTCGTCGCGGCCCAGCCGACCGCGACGGCGACGCCCTCGGCGACATCGGCCTTCCGCCGTTCCCCCGTGCCGAAGGCCATCGAAGCGGAGGCGTCGATCACGAGCCAGGTGACCAGCACGCGTTCGGCGAGCTCGACCCGCACGTGGGGACGGCCGGTCCTCGCCGTCACGTTCCATTCGAGGCGGCGGACGTCGTCGCCCGGCGCGTACGGGCGCACCTGCCAGAGCTCGGTGCCGACGCCGGCGAACGCCGACCGGTAGTCGCCGGCGAGCAGGCCGTCCACACGCCGGCCGACGGACAGCTCGAGCGCACGCAGCGAAGCGTTCGACAGCGGCCCCGGGCCTGGCCTCGCGGCCGTCCGGGTCGGTGCGAGCGGATCGACGGTGGTGCTCACGAAGCGGCGGCCGCCGTCCGGTGACCGAGATCGATCTGCGGCATCGGGACCGCGGCGATCACCTTCTCGAGAATCGCGTCGGGCTGGACCTCCTCGGCGAGCGCGCGGTACGAGAGCACGAGTCGGTGCCTGAGCGCGTCGTAGGCGAGCGCCTGCAGGTCGGCCGGTACCACGTAGTCGCGTCCGTGGATCAGCGCGAGCGCGCGCGAGGCGGCGATCAGGCTGATCGGTCCGCGCGGGCTCGCTCCGTACGAGACGTAGTCGGCGATCTCCTCGAGCCCGTGCTCGCGCGGGCGGCGCGTCGCCGTGGCCACGCCGACGGACCACGAGATCAGCGCGGGGTCGACGTAGACCTCGCCGGCCTTCTTCTGCAGCGCGCTGAGCTCCTCCAGCGAGAGGACCTGCGCGAGCTCGGGCGGGCTCTCGAGCGAGCGGGTGACGACGGTGAGCTCCTCATCGTGCGACGGGTAGTCGACCAGCACCTTCAGCATGAAGCGGTCGATCTGCGCCTCGGGCAGCGGATAGGTGCCCTCCGACTCGATCGGGTTCTGCGTCGCCAGCACGAGGAACGGGTCCGGTACCGGGAACGTGTTGTGACCGATCGTCACCTGGTGCTCCTGCATCACCTCGAGCAGCGCCGACTGCACCTTTGCGGGCGCACGGTTGATCTCGTCCGCGAGCAGGAAGTTGCAGAACACCGGGCCGAGCTCGGTTTCGAACTCCGATTTGTCGGGGCGGTAGACGCGCGTACCGACGAGATCCGACGGCACGAGGTCGGGCGTGAACTGCACGCGGTTGAACGAGCCGCCGAGCACGGCGG
Organism: Gaiellaceae bacterium; assembly: GCA_035473635.1. Taxonomy (GTDB): domain Bacteria; phylum Actinomycetota; class Thermoleophilia; order Gaiellales; family Gaiellaceae; genus PALSA-600. The sequence goes on from DATIOD010000064.1 coordinate 29,729, forward strand.
CCGTCGTCTTGATCGTCAGCGTCTTCGCGAGGCCCGGGACGCCCTCGATGAGCAGATGGCCGCCCGCCAGCAGGCACACGAGCACCCGCTCGAGCATCCCCTCCTGACCCGCGATCACCCGGCGGATCTCGAACAGCGCCACCTCGAGCTTGGGGTTCTCGCTCACGTCTGCCACATCAGTCCTCCTGGTCGTGGGCTGAAGTCGTCTCTGCGCTCGGTTGTCCGGTGAAGCATGCCGCTCCAACCTAAGGATTACCGGTTATTTCGCTCGGCGGTTCGCGCCCGGTCGAGGGCCGCCGACCAGCCCTCCCGGAGCTCCTCGACCCGGCCCCGCGGGAGCCGCGGCTCGTAGACGGCGCCGGCGGGGACACGGGCACTCGTTCCCGCGGCGAGGGCGGCCGCGCCGAGCGCGGTCGTCTCCGGGTCGGCCGCCACCTCGACCGGCACGCCGAGCAGGTCGGCCTGGAGCTGCATCAGGAAGCGGTTCGCGCTCGCGCCGCCGTCGACCCGGAGCGCCTGCAGCGGCGCGGGGAGCGAGTCGACGACGTCCGCGACCTGGTGGGCGATCGCCTCGAGCGCCGCGCGGACGAGCTGCGCGCGCGTCGTCCCGCGCGTGAGCCCGGCGATCAGCCCTCTCGCATCGGCGTCCCACCACGGCGAGCCGAGGCCGGCAAGGGCGGGGACGAAGACGACGCCGCCCGTGTCCTCGACGCTCTCGGCGAGCGACTCGCTCTCCGCCGCCGACGCGATCAGCCCGAGGCCGTCGCGCAGCCACTGCAGCGCGGCGCCGGCGACGAGGATCGCGCCCTCGAGCGCGTAGCCGTCGGCGGCGGCCGTGCGCAGCAACCCGTGCGGCGGCGGCGATGCGTCGTCTCCGGTGTGCACGAGCACGAAGCTCCCGGTCCCGTACGTCGCCTTGCCCTCGCCGGGGCGGTGGCACCCGTGCCCGTACAGGGCCGCCTGCTGGTCGCCGGCGAGGCCGCGCACCTCGATCGTCGCGCCGAACAGCTCGCCCTCACCGACGACGTCGCCCGAGTCGACGATCTCCGGCAGCAGCGAGCGCTCGACGCCGAAGAGCGCGAGCAGCTCGTCGTCCCAGGCGAGCGTCTCGAGCGAGCAGAGCATCGTCCGCGATGCGTTCGTCCGGTCGGTGACGTGGCGCGCACCGCGGGTGAATCTCCAGGCGAGCCAGCTGTCGACCGTCCCGACCGCGAGCCCGTCGTGCGAGCCGGTGCGCTCGAGCAGCCATTCGAGCTTGGTCGCGGAGAAGTACGGGTCGGGAACGAGCCCGGTGCGCTCGCGGATCAGGTCGCGGTCGAGCTGCGCACAGCGATCGGCGGTGCGCCGGTCCTGCCAGACGATCGCCGGTGCGACCGGGCGTCCGGTGCCGCGCTCCCAGAGCAGGATCGTCTCGCGCTGGTTGGCGATCGCGACGGCGTCGAGCCCCGACACGTCGAGCCGCGCGTCGCCGAGCGCGGTGTTCGCGGACGCCAGGACGGTTCCCCAGATCTCCTCGGGATCGTGCTCGACCCATCCCGGCCGCGGGAAGTGCTGCGGGAGCTCGGTCGTCCCGCGCCCGAGCACGCGCAGCTCGTCGTCGACGACGAGGCAGGTGGTGGCCGTCGTTCCCTGGTCGACCGCGAGGATCACGCGTGCTGCTCGACGAAGTCGAGCAGGCGCTGCCATGCATCCGCCGACGCGTCGGCGAACTCCTCCTGTTTGCGGTCGAAGAAGCTGTGCGGCGCGCCGTCGAAGACGACGACCTCGTGCTCGAGGCCGGCCGACGAGAGCGCCTTGTCGAAGGCGCGGTTGTCGTCGGCCGTGATGTTGGCGTCGGCCCCTGCCTGCAGCGCCAGCACGGGGCAGGTCATGCGGTCGACGAGCGCGACGGCGCTCGGCCCGCCGCGCTCGCGGGTCGGGCTGCCGTAGAAGCCGACCGCTCCCGCGAGGTCGTGGCCCGACGCTGCCGCGATCCACGACGCACGGCCGCCGAAGCAGAACCCGAGCGTGAACACGGCCTCCGCGCCCCGGCGGCGGAGCTCCGCAACGGCGGCGCCGGTGTCGGCCTGCACGCCCACGTCGGTCGTCTGCTCGACGTGCGGCGGGTACTCGAAGTCGTCGTCTCGCGGCTCCGCTCCTGCCGTCCGGCCGAAGTAGTCGAGCGCGACGGCGGCGTAGCCGCGTTCGGCAAGGCGGAGCGCCAGCTCCTCGTAGAAGTGGTACAGCCCGCGAACGTCCGGCAGGATCGCGATCCCGACGCGCGCTCGCTCTTCGGGCTCAGCGGCGAACGCCGCGAACGAGTTGCCGTCGTCCGCCTGCAGCGTCAGCCGCTCGTGCGACACCGACGCGCCGGCGATGACCGGGATCGGCGGCACCGAGTCGAGGTCGAAGCACACGGCGCAAACCTAGATGATCGCGACCCGCACGTTCGCGGCACTCGTTCGGGGGATGCGCGGACAGAACGGCCCCCTATGTTTCGCCCGATGCTGCGGCGACTCGCGTGTGCACTCGCGCTCTGCGCGAGTGCCTTCCTCGTGCCTGCGCAGGCGTGGGCCGGGTCCGGGTTGCAGCCGGCGCCGGGGGCGACGACGGGAATCGAGCCGGCCTTCGTCGTCTCGCTCGACGCGACCGACACGGCGCCGCTCGTGCACGTATCGACGTCCAGCGCGCTCGCGAGCGACGGGATCACGCCGGTCGACGAGGTCGGTTCGTGCGTCCCGGCCACGCCGTCCGTGCAGCCCGGGACGTACACGTGCCAGCCGGCGTCGTACAGCGACAACGGCGGCGCGGGGACGCTCCCCGCCGGCACCTACTACTGGTTCCTGACCTCTTCGACGGTCGACGCCGACCACCCGGCGGGAACCACCGCCGTCTCGGGGCCGTTCACGTTCACGGTCGTCGCGCCGACCCGACCCGCCGACGTCTTCGCCGTCGCCCCGGCCGACCGCGCGACCACCTCGGCGACGCCGACGCTCTCCTATCACCTGCCGGCGAGCGTGCACGTCGACGTCTACGTCGCCGACAGCCCCGACCGGCTCGACGACGGCTCCGCGCCGTCACCCGACGCTCACTGCGCCGCGACGACGCGGCAGGCGGGCACCGTCACCTGCGCCGTCCCGAAGGCGGCCGGCCTGCTCCCCGGGAAGACCTACTACTGGTGGCTCGTCGTCTCTCGTGACGGCGCAAGCTGGGTGTACCCGACCCGCTCGTTCACCGTCGAGCCTGCGACGCACGCGCTCTCGTACGCCCCCTTCCTGCCGTCGTCGTCGCACTTCATCGGCCGCAGCGTCAAGCAGACGCGGCTGTCGAAGGCGGCCTACGGGCTCTCGAAGCTGATCGGAGCGCCGAAGACGGTTGCGGTCGCCTGCTGGGGCACCGCCGACTGGGAGGCGATCTCGGGCGACAACCCCGAGAACTTCTACTCCGTGCTCGGCTTCTGGACGCCCTCGATGCCGCACTGGCTCGAGCTGTCGCCCCGGATCTGCAACGCGATGGAGACGCTCGTGTACAAGCGGCCGCGCTTCGCGAACCGGTTCACGGCGAACGCGGTGGACACGCTCACCCACGAGATGATCCACGCGCTCGGCGTGCGTAACGAGGCGGCGACCGAGTGCTTCGCGATGCAGCTTAGCTGGGTGAGCGCCGAGAACCTCGGCGTGCCGGCCGGCTATGCGTACAGCCTCTCGCGGCTGACGCTCGCCAACTACCCGTTCCACCCGCCGTCGTACGTCAACCGCGCGGAGTGCCGCGAGGACGGCGCCTGGGATCTGTTCAAGGGCCGCCCGTCGCTGCCCTGGCACAACTTCGACGTCTGAGGCGCCTACTCGGCGAAGACGTAGAGCGGCAGCTCGGCGCGGATGCGTGTGCCGCCGCCCGGCGGGCTGTCGACGAAGATCTCGCCGTCGAGCGCCATCACGCGGTCGCCCAGCCCGAGCAGGCCGCTGCCGGCATACGGGTCGGCGCCGCCGCGGCCGTCGTCTTCGACGACGACGACGAGTCGGTCGCCGGTCTCGCGCACGCGCACGGCGGCCCGCGTCGCCTCGGCGTACTTCGCGACGTTCGTAAGCGACTCCGAGACGATGTAGTAGGCGGCGGCGGCGACCGTCGTGTCGACCGGCGTCTCGGTGACGTCGAGCTCGACCGGGACGGGCGACCGCGCGGAGACCATTCTCAGCGCCGCGCGCAGCCCCCGCTCGCCGAGCGCCGACGGGTGGATGCCCTGGGCCAGCTCGCGAAGCTCCTTGACCGCGGCCGCGAGCTCGTCGACCGCGTGCTCGAGCGCCTCGTCGCGGTCGACGTGCCCTCGCTGCGCGTTCCGCAGCTCGAGCAGGAGCGCGATCAGGCGCTGCTGCGCGCCGTCGTGCAGGTTGCGCTCCAGGCGTCGTCTCGCGTCGTCGGCGGCGGCGACGATGCGGGAGCGAGATTCGCGCACCTCGCGCTCGTGCCGCTTGCGGTCCGTGATGTCGACGCCGGTGATCAGGTACGCCGGGCCGCTCGCGATCATCGGCAGCGGCGTGCACGTCCACTCGACCTCGATCGGCGTCCCGTCGCGCTGCAGCCATCGGCTCTCGCACCCCGCCACCGACTTCGTCTGCACCGCCGCGAGGATCGTGTCGCGGGCGGCGGCGCGCTCACCGTCCGTGATGTACCGCTCCCAGAAGAACCCACCGCCGGTCTCGTCGGGCTCGTACCCGAGCGTGCGCTCGAACGCCCTGTTCGTCGCGTAGGGCCGCATCGTGCCGTCGGCGTTCACGAGGCAGAGCAGGCTGGGCGCGTTGTTGGCGATCGCGTTCAGGAGCGCGCGGTCGCGCTCGAGCTCGGCGATCTGCTCGCGCAGCGCCGACGACGAGGTGCCGGCCCGCCGCCCCCGCGATCGCGCGCGTGCCATCAGGCGGGCGGGCGCTCGTCGTAGCGCGGCAGCCCGTCGTCGGGGATCGGCTCCCACGAGGCCGCATAGGCGACGTACTGCCGGTGCCGCGGCCTGATGCCCGGGTCCTCGTCGAACGTTCCGAGTCGGACGCTGAACACGGGCTCCCCGTCGGGGCTCCGGCTCCAGAGCGCGCCGCCGCACTCCGAGCAGAAGCACTTCGGCCAACCGCCGTCGCCCGGGTCCCACTCCCGCACGAGCTCCTCACCCTGCACGACGTGGAGCGCGCCGGACGCGACGCGTGCCTGCGCCGAGGCGGCGGTGCCGGTGCGCCGCTGGCAGCGCGTGCAGTGGCAGTAGGTCGCGGCGAGGAGCGGCTCGGTGATCTCGTACCTCACACCGCCGCAGAGACAGCCTCCGGTCAGGGGCATGGTCGGGTCTCTCAGTAGGGCAGCTCGATGCCGCCGACGTCGATCCCGAGCGACCGCGCGAGACGCACGCCCTGCTCGAGGTCCTCCTTGAGCATGCGGATGTCGGTCTCGCGCATCAGGCTGCCGACGAACTCCCTTGCCTTCGGGCGCCAGAGCGCGTGCTGGGCGAACAGCGGCAGCAGCCGGTTGGCCGCGTCGATCAGCTTCGCCTGGATGCCGCGACCGGCGCCTTCGAGCAGCACGCGCTCGTACGCCATCCCGGCGCCGTGGTGGATCCCGTCGTCGATCGCGAGCCGGTTGCACAGGTCCTCGAGCACCGTGCCCCGCGACGAGCGCGCGATCATCCGGAACCGCGGGATGATCAGCCGCTCGTAGAACACCTGCATCAGGAAGACCTTCTCCTCGAGCGTGTCGGCGTCGAGCGTCATGTGCGCGAGCCGGTCGAGGTACGGGTCGCGCTCGGCCATCCCGCCCGCCTCGTGGATCAGCTTGAGCCACGCCTCGGTGTGGCGCGACTCGTCCTGCACCATCGTCGTGTAGTAGAGCTTCGCGTCGTGGTCGGGCGCGATCGAGAAGAGCTGTGCCGCCATCTCGACCGCCAGCTCGTCCGCCTGGAGCTGCTGCGTGACGACGGAGCGCCAGAGGTCGCGGCGCCGCGCGAGCTTCTGCGGCGAGCCCTTGTACTCCGGGATCGGCGGGACCTCGCCCCACGGCAAGTCGCGCACCTGCCACTCCGCGCGCTTCGCCAGCTCGTAGTAGCGGTAGACGCCCTGGAGCTCGCGATCGGCCCGGCCTTCGGGCGGCGCCGCCTCTTCGAGACGCTCGGAGACCTCCATCGCGGCCACAGCCTAACGATCGGTCGGGTCATCGAGAGGCAGCACCAGGCCCGGTAGCTCGAAGGCGCCGCTGAAATCGGCGTCGGTGCCCCACGATCGCCAGCGGTCCGGGGTGAACCGGAGCGTCACGTCGTCGTGCGCGGCGATCTCCCGGCCGACCGCGGGATGGTCGAGGCCGGCCTCGGTCAGGTACTTGCGCCACACGCGGTCGTTGGACGCGCGCGCCTCGTCGCCACGGATCACCGCGATCCGGCCCGTCGCTGCGATGCCGCGGAGCGGGAGCTCGCCGCGACCGTGGATCAGGACGGCGGACTCGGGTCGCGCGTCGGCGTTGCGCGCCTTCCGGGTGCGACCGCCGGTCGCAACGAGCACGTCGTCGCCTTCCCGCAGGAACCAGACCGCCGAGAGGTGCGGGCGTCCGTCGTCGTCGAGCGTCGCGAGGGTCGCGATCAGCAGTGCGTCGAGCAGTTCGAGCGACATCGGTTGATTGTGGTCCACGGGCCGTGGGCGGCGTGCCTGGCGACACGCCGCCCACGATGCGGCGGCCCGTCCTACGGCTGCGGCGCGACGCGGATCGAGCCGAAGAGCCCGTGCGACTCGTCGTTCGGTCCCGCGGTGAAGTACAGGCTGTCGGTCGGGCCGGCGGCTGCGCCGTTCCCGAACTCGAGCGCCCACAGCCCGTCGATCATGATCGGATCGCCGGCCGTGTCGTTCAACGTGCCGTCCGGGACTGCTCCGAAGAGGCTGCCCGTGAGCCGGTAGGCGTTGATCAGCCCATCGCCGAAGTTCCCGATCAGTAGATCGCCCGCTGCGGCCCCGAAGGCCGGCGGGGCGAGCGCGATGCCCCACGGGGCGTTCAGCGCGCCGCGTGAGGCGACTCGCTGGAGGAGCGCACCCGTCACCGGGTCGTATGCGTCGACGAAGCCGAGGCCCGGCCCGTGCGCCTCGTCGTCGCTTCCGGGCTGCGTCTTCGCGTACGTCACGTAGAGGCGCGACCCGATCGTCTGGATGCCGAAAGGCGAGTAGCCGTTCGGCAGGAAGTAGTCGTGGAAGAAGAAGTACGACTCGCGCAGGAGATTGCCGTCGCCGTCGAACACGTCGACGCGGCGATTCTCGAAGTCCGTCGCGTAGAGCCTCGGACCGGCGCTCGTCGCCGCAATCGCGAGCCCCTTGAACACGGCGTCGCCCGGCGACAGGTCGGCGAACGTCTCGGCCTTCGTCCCACCGTTCCAACCCGAGATCACGCCTGCCTCGCTCGAGAAGAGGAAGCGGGCCGGGTTGCCGTTCGAGAGCCTGAAGCCCGTCGTGCCGTTGAACACGGTGCCGGTGGGCGCGTCGCCCACGTCGACGACGAGCGGGATGATCGCTCCCGTGCCCGAGTACAGCGTCGAGACGTTGGTGCCGTTGTCGGCGACCCACCAGGGCGTCGTCGGCCCGGCGGTGAGCCCCCACGCGTTGACGAGGTTCTTGTCGGTGATCGTCCCCGGCACGCCGTTGTCGGAGACGAGCGGCTTGACGACGTACCCGCCCGAGACGGCGCCGGCGGCTGTGACGACGGTGAGCGCCGCCACGATCGTCGCCAGCACGCCTACGAGCCGCAGCAGAGAAGCTGAACGCATTGATGCCTCCTTCGGTCGGCTGACCCCCTTCTGTGCCCTACGCGGCCGGACGCGGATCGGTTCTCTCGCGGATGCGATCATCCGAAGCAAGCTCCATGGACGAGGTGCGCATCGACAAGTGGCTCTGGGCCGCCCGGTTCTTCAAGACCCGGGGAGCGGCCACCGAGGCCGTGCTCGGTGGCCGCGTCCAGGTGAACGGCGGCCGCGTGAAGCCGGCCAAGGAGATCAAGCCCGAGGACGTCCTCGAGATCCAGGTCGGCCGGATCCGCTTCACGGTGGTCGTGCGCGCGCTGGCCGACAAGCGCGGGCCCGCGAGGGTGGCGGCGACGCTCTACGACGAGACGGAGGAGTCCCGTTCGCAGCGAGAGCGGCTCGCGGCGGAGCGCAAGCTCGCTGCACCGCTCGGGGCCGACCTCGGAGCGCGGCCGACGAAGCAGGACCGCCGCCGCCTCGAGGCGTTGCGGCGCGCCCAGCGCGAGGCGGGCAACCGATAGAGGGCATCCCGTTCGAGTGGCGGTCGCATCTGGTGACGGTGCCGGCCTCCGCCGGCGAGGCATCCGGGCGGTTCGTGCTCGACACCGGCATCGGCGTGAGCCTCGTCACCGAGTCGCTTGCCACCGCGAGCGGCGCGAGCAGCCTCGGCCGCTCGTACAGCGGGCGGAGGATGTCCGGCCAGGAGGTTGCCGTCCCGCTCGTCGAGCTGCCGGAGCTGCGGTTCGGGCCGGTGCGCCGCGTCGGGCTCGTCGCCGGCGTCCTCGACCTCGAGGGCCTCGGCGACCTCGACGGCTTCCTCTCGCTTGAGTTCTTCCGGCACGCGCCGTTCACGGTCGACTACGCGAACAGTGCGGTCGTCGTCGAGACACCGGAGTCGCTCGAGGCGCGCGCGTCGGCCGGGACCGCCGTCGCGCTCGAGCTCGTCGACGAAGGCTGCAGCCTCGATGCGTTCACGGCGCTCGAGCTGCCGAACGGCCGCGAGATCTCGGTGGAGGTGGACATGGGGAGCGACTCGCTGATCCTCGACGCGTCGCTGGCGGAGCCGCTCGGCATCGACCTCGCGGCCGAGGACGTGCGCCGGGTTGAGGGAGTCGACGAGACCGGCAACGCGTACGTCCGCTCGTTCACGCGCCTCGCCGGTGCGATTCATCCCGCCGGCGCACCGGAGCTCGCGCAGGCGGAGCCGGAAGTGATGTTCCAGCGGATCATCCACGACGGCCTCGTCGGGAGCGCGTTCCTGCGGAGATTCGCGGTCACCTACGACGTCGCCGGCTCGCGCATGATCCTCGCGGTCGTGAACTAGGCGGCCTGCTCGACGGCGGGCTCGGCGAGCTCGTGGCCGACGGCCGCCGTGCGCGTGCGCAGGAACACGCCGCCGACTGCAGCCGCCGCGACGGCGAACAGCGCCCCGGCGAGGAACGCCGCGTGGTACCCCCCGACGAGCGCCTGGAGCTCGCTCTCCCCCGCCGCCCTGAGCGTGCTCGTTCGCGACGCCGCCAGGCTCGCGAGTGCGGCAAGGCCGACCGCGCCGCCCATCATGAACGCGGTGTTGACGACCCCCGAGGCGAGCCCCGACTCCTCCGGAGCGACGTCGCTCATCGCCGCCAGGAGCACCGGGTTGAACGCCATCCCGGCGCCCACGGCGAGCAGGAGCATCGGCGGCAGCACGTCGGCCACGAAGCTGCCGTCGACCGGAACACGTGCGAACAGCGCAAGACCGGCCGCGGCGAGCGTGAGCCCCGTCGCGAGCGGGATCCGGAAGCCGAAGCGCATCACGAGCTTCGCCGAGAGCCCGAGCGAGAAGAGGCCCATGATGATGTTCGCCGGCAGAAACGCGAGGCCGACCTTCAGCGGGCTGTAGCCGAGCACGAGCTGCAGGTAGAGCGCCGAGAGGAAGAACCACGCGAACATCGCCGCGGCCCACAGAACGCCCACGACGTTCGAGGTCGCAACGTTGCGTAGACGGAACAGCCGGAGCGGCATCAGCGGCGCCTCGACGCGCGACTCGATCCAGAGGAAGGTTGCGATCAAGCAGGCGGCGAGCGCCAGCAGCCCGAGTGTCTGCAGCGAGCCCCAGCCGGCCTGGTTGCCGTTGACGATGGCGTAGACCGCGAGCATCAGCGCCGCCGTCACCGTGACCGCCCCGGCGACGTCGAGCCCGCCGGCCGGCATGGTCCCGTGCGACGCCGGGACGAGGCGCACGGAGAGCGCGAGCACCGCGATGCCGATCGGAACGTTCACGAGGAAGATCCAGTGCCAGCTGAGCGCGTCGGTGAGGATGCCCCCGAGCAGCACGCCGAGGCTGCCGCCGGCGGCCATCACGAAGCCGAAGACGCCCATCGCCTTCGCGCGCTCGCCCGGCTCGGAGAAGAGCCCCATGATCAGCGAGAGCGCGACGGCCGAGACGACTGCGCCGCCGAGGCCCTGGACGGCCCGCGCGGCGATCAGCAGCCCCTTGTCCGTCGACAGGCCGCACGCGACCGACGCGACCGTGAACAGCGCGACGCCCACCAGGAACATGCGGCGCTGCCCGAACAGGTCGCCGAGCCGGCCGCCGAGCAGCAGGAAACCGCCGAACGTGAGCAGGTACGCGTTGACGACCCATGCGAGCGACGTCTCCGTGAAGCCGAGATCGGCGCGGATCGACGGCAGCGCCACGTTCACGATCGTCGTGTCGAGCACGATCATCAGGTCGCCCAGGCACAGGACGTAGAGGGCGAGCCAGCGCCCGCGCGAGTCTGTCATGTCTTCACTCATACCGACTCCGACCGGGCTCGCGTCGAGATGTCATCGCTCGCCGACCGATGAGTTCCGTATGTGACGGTAGTCACCCATTCGATGGCCCCACCCGCGCGACGCGCGCCCGTCTTCGCGATCCGCGGTCCCATCGCGCGGTCAGACCTGCCCGGGCTGTGCGACCGCGTCTGCGCCCTGCTCGCCGCGAACGAGGCGTCGGACCTCGTCTGCGACGTCAGCGGGGTCGGGAACGACGCCGTCACGGTCGACGCGCTCGCCCGCCTCCAGTTCGCGGCGAAGCGCCGCCGCTGCCGCATCCACCTGTGCAACGCGTCGCCCGAGCTGGTCGAGCTCGTCGCGTTCATGGGGCTGGAGGATGTTCTCTTAGGCGTCGAGACGTGAGGGCAGCCCGAAGAGCGGGAAGATCCGCTCGGTGTCGAGGAAGAAGGTGAACTCCTCGATTCCGCCCTCGCCCAGCTCGATCACCTGCAGCGCCCACGGCTCGTAGCCGCCGTTCTCTGACGGCTTGTACTGCCCGTAGGCGGGCGAGCCGTTGGCGCCGGCGACCGGCACGAGCCGCGAGCCCTTGCACCCGATTCCCGGCCCGAACCACCACGTGAGCACGTCGTCGCGGCCCGCGATCCACATGTCGTACGGCGGCATCGACTGCGTGGCGTCCTCGCGGATGAGCGACGTCAGCGCGCCCATGTCGTAGTCCTGGAACGCCTTGACGTAGCGCTCGAGCAGGTCGCGCGCCGACGCGTCGAGCACGGGCGGCGCGCTCTCGCCGACGTCGGCCGTCTGGAGCGTCGCGCGGGCGCGCTGCAGCGCGCTGTTCACCGATGCGACGCTCGTCTCGAGCAGCTCCGCTACCTCGGAGGCGCGCCAGCGGAGAACCTCGCACAGGATCAGCACCGCGCGCTGCCTCGGCGGTAGGTGCTGCAGCGCGGCGACGAACGCCAGCCGGATCGTCTCGCGGCGCTCGAGCTCGGCGGCCGGGTCGCCGTCGAGCGGCACGAGCCCATCGGGCACGGGCTCGATCCACGTGACCTCGGGCAGCGTATGCAGGTTCGACATCACCGGCTCGACGCTCGGGCCGAGATCCATCGGGCGCGCGCGCCGCTCACGCCCGCTCAGCATGTCGAGGCAGACGTTCGTCGCGATCTTGTAGAGCCAGGAGCGGAGCGCTGCGCGGCCCTCGAAGCGATCGATGCTGCGCCACGCGCGCAGGAACGTGTCCTGCACCGCGTCCTCGGCCTCGAACGGCGAGCCGAGCATGCGGTAGCAGTACGCCGTCAGCGCTCGCCGGTGCTGCTCGACCTCGGCGAATGCCGGCGTCGCGGTCGTCGTCCCTTCCACGCCGATCATCCTAGTTTCCGGCCGGGTGCTCGCGATGAGGTTCTCGCGCCGCCCCGGTCAGACCATCGAAACCTGTTGATTTCGGATCGGAGGAACGTGATGGGCAAGCTGGTCGTCTCGGAGTTCGTGACGCTCGACGGCGTCATGGAGGATCCCGGCGGAGCCGAGAAGTTCGAGCGCGGCGGCTGGGCGTTCGCGTTCGACCGCGGCGCCGAGGGTGACAAGTTCAAGCTCGACGAGCTGCTGTCGGCGGAGGCGCTGCTGCTCGGCAGGAAGACGTACGAGGGCTTCGCCGCCGCGTGGCCGGACCGCACGGACGAAGCCGGCTTCGCCGACAAGATGAACTCGATGCGCAAGTACGTCGTCTCGACGACGCTGACCGACCCGACGTGGAGCAACACGACGGTCGTCGACGGGGACGTCGTGGCCGAGCTCGCGCGCATCAGGTCGGAGCCCGGCGGCGACGTCCTGGTCGCGGGCAGCTGTCAGCTCGTCGGCACGCTCCTCGCGAACGGCCTCGTCGACGAGCTCAGGCTGATGGTCTTCCCCGTCGTGCTCGGCAGCGGCCGGAAGCTGTTCGGCGAGGGGCTCGACCAGACCGCGTTCAGCGTGGTCGAGACGAAGCCTTCAGCCGAGGTCGTGCTGCTGACGCTGCGGCCGAAGGAGTGATCTACGTCGCGGCGACTCGATCGACGAGTCTCGACTTGTAGTCGCTGCGCTGCAGGCTGCCCCACGGGACGAGGTCGACCTCCGTCTGGACGACGAGGACGTCGCGTAGCCGCACCCGGATCGCGTCCGCGAGCGCCGGGCTCGGCGCTGCGTCCGGCGACAGCTCGACCGCGACGGGGAGCGGCGGCTCCTGCTTCACGCCGGCCGCCGACGGCCGCACGAGGATGCGCCCGCTGACGTTGGGGACGAATCCGCTCACGACCTCGCGCACCGCCGCCGGGAACACGTTGACGCCGCGCACGATCAGCATGTCGTCGGTGCGCCCGAGGCAGCGCACACGCGGCGCCGTCCGACCGCAGGCGCAGGGGCTCGTCCGGATCTCGACGTGGTCGCGCGTGCGGAAGCGAAGAAGCGGCGCGGCTTCGTGCTGCAGGTGCGTCAGCACGAGCTCGCCCGTCGCACCGTCGGCGAGCTCGCGCGACTCGCCGGTATCGGGATCGATCAGCTCCGCATGGACGAACCCGCGCGCGCCGAGATGCATCCCCTCCCGCTGCTCGCACTCGCCCCACAACGACGGGCCGATGTCGCCGATGCCCATCGCCTCGGTCACGTGCGCGCCCCAGCCGTTCTCGAGCTTCGCGCGAAACGCGGGCTCGCCGCCGCCCGGCTCCCCCGCGACCAGGACGCGGCGAACGCTCGACGACCGGAGGTCGCCGAGCTCGAGCAGGTACTCCGCGTACGACGGCGTGAGCACGACCGCTTCGGGCCGCAGCTGCTCGATCGCGAGCAGCAGCCGTTCGCTGCTGCCCGTGCCGACCGGGACGTGGCAGACGCCGATCCGCCCGAACGCGTCCAGCGCCGCACCGGCGACGAACGGCCCCGCGTTGTACGTGGTGATGACGCGGTCGCCCGGCTGGAGCCCCGAGGCCGCGTAGCTCCGAGCCGATCCCGTGACCCAGTTGTCGAGGTCGGACGCGGTCAGCGGGATGTGGCTCGGCGAGCCGGTCGTGCCGCTCGTCGAGTAGATGCGAACGATCTGCTGCGGCGAGACGCACAGGTGCGCGCCGATCGGGTCGTCCGGCGTACGGGTTGCGCGCAGCTCGTCCTTCTCGGTGAGCGGCAGGCTCGCGATCGCGTCGAGACCGCCGCCGGTGTCGAGGCCGTCGAGCTTGCGCCGGTAGAAGGGCGAGCGCTCGCGCAGGTAGGCGATCTGGGCGCGGTAGCTCTCGTCGTCGCGGGCGCGCTGCTCCGCCCACGGCAGCCGTTCGACGTCATCCATCGCGGTACTCGATCGCCTCCTCGGCCTTTGCCGCGAGCAGGAAGCCGATCGGGTGCTCACGCTCCTCGGCGAGGTGCGCCAGCAGCCCGGCGGTGCGCGCGAGGATCGGAACCGCCTTCACAACGTCGGCCGGATAGCCGAGGTCGAGCATCACCGCTGCGATCGGCAGGGAGACGTTCACGGGCAGTGGACGCCCCCATTCCGCCGCGACCGCAGCGCGGAGGCAGCGCGTGAGCGCGACGTTCGGGCCGCTCACCTCGCGCTCGTCCGCAAGCGCGAGGATGCGCTCGGCGCGGGGATCGACCGGCCGGTGCAGCGGATGGCCGAAGCCGGGCATGCGCTCGCCGGCCGCATGCACCGAGCCGGCGAGCTCGGCCGCGACCGCCTCCGGCGCCGCACCGGCCGCGACTCTCGCCTGCGCCTCCTCGAGCAGCAGCGCGCACTGCTCGGCCGCGCCGAGGATCACCGGGCCCGCGCCGAGGATCCCGGCGGCCACCGCGCCCTGGAGCGACTCCGGGTCGGCGGCGAGCGTGATCCGGGCCGCGACGTTGCTCGGCATCAGCCCGTGCTCGGCGATCGAGACGAGGAGCAGGTCGAGGAAGAACCGCTGGTCGTCGGTCGCCTCCTCGCCCGTCAGCAGCAGGTGGAAGTACTCGGTGAAGCCGACGCGGCCCATGAGGTCGCCCGCCAGGTCGCGGCCGCGAACCTCGACGCGGTCGGGCGCGGCCCGGCTGATGCGGGTCACCGGCTCGCCGGGGCTGCCGATCTGCACGCAGCGATACCTACGCGTTCGCTGTGCGAACATGTGTTCGTGTCGATTCTCCACGCCGACCTCGACGCCTTCTTCGCCTCGGTCGAGCAGCGGGACGACGCCCGGCTGCGCGGCCGGCCCGTGATCGTCGGGATGGGCGTGGTGCTCGCGGCCAGCTACGAGGCGAAGGCCCGTGGCGTCCGGACCGCGATGGGCCACCGGGCGGCGCTCCGCCTGTGCCCTGACGCGGCCGTCGTGCGCCCCCGCTTCGAGGCGTACACCGCAGCGAGCAAGGCGGTGTTCCAGGTGTTCGACGACACGTCGCCGCTCGTCGAGGGCCTGTCGATCGACGAGGCGTTCCTCGATACGCGGGGCATGGAGCGAAGCGTCGGCAGCTCCACGGAGATCGCTGTGCGGCTGCGTCGGGAGGTACGCGAGCGTGTCGGTCTCCCCCTCACCGTCGGTGTCGCCCGCACGAAGTTCCTCGCAAAGGTCGCGAGCGGCGTTGCGAAGCCGGACGGGCTGCTCGTCGTGCCGCGCGAGCGCGAGCTCGTGTTCCTGCACGCGCTCCCGGTCGAGCGGCTGTGGGGGGTCGGCGAGGTCACGGGGCGGAAGCTGCACGTCCACGGGATCACGACCGTCGGGGAGGTTGCCGAGCTCTCGGAGGAAGTGCTCGTGTCGCTCCTCGGCCGCGCGGCCGGGCGGCAGCTCCACGCGCTCGCCTGGAACCGCGACCCGCGCCCGGTGCACGCACGCCGTCGGCGCGGCTCGATCGGCTCGCAGCGGGCGCGGGGACGTGCGCCCTGGTCGTCGGAGTCGGTCGACGCCGACCTGATCGCGCTGACCGAGCGAATCGCCCGGCGTCTGCGCGGTGCGCGGCGCGTGGGCCGGACGGTCGTCCTGCGGCTGCGCTTCGACGACTACAGACGCGCGACGCGGTCGCACACGCTGCCGCAGTCGACGGCGAGCACGGAGACGATCCTCGAGACGGCACGTTCGCTCGCCGCCGGCGCGCTGCCGATGCTCGAGCAGCGCGGCCTCACGCTCGTCGGGCTTTCGATCGCGAACCTCGAGGACGCCCGCGAAGTCCAGCTGCTGCTCCCGTTCGACGGGCGCCACCTCGAGGCACTCGACGCAGCGGTCGACGAGGTGCGCGACCGCTTCGGGTCGGCCGCGATCACGCGCGCGGTGCTACTCGGGCGCGACCGCGGCTACACGATGCCGCTGCTCCCCGACTAGCGCATCAGTCGTCGACGCCGGCGTACGCGTGCGCGAACCAGCGCGAGAAGCGCGGGTCGCTGACGATCTGCTCGAGGCGCGCACGACGGAGGCCGAATGCGAAGTCGGAGCCGCCGTCCGCGGCGGCGCGCGCGTTGAAGAGGCTCAGCATCACCCGGCTCGCCGCAGCAGGTGCGCGACGACGAGACCCGCCGGGCCCGCCCCCACGATGCAGACCACCGGCGCTCCTACGGCTGGTTCGGGAGCGGCCGCGTGCTCACGTTGCCGCCCGGATCGACGCTGACGAGCATCAGCTCGCCCTCGCGCCGAAGGACCGCGGAGTCGGCGCCCTGGCTGTCGAGCGCCCAGCCCTGCATCGCCCAGCTCGAGACCGCGCCGTCGAGCCGCCGCCGCCGCTCCGCCGCGGGCACGCCCTTCCCACCGCCGCCGCCGCGCAACAGCAGTGCGATCAGGCTGACAAGCGCCACCGCACCGACGACTCCGAGGAGCACCCAGACCCACGTCGGCGTGCCCCCGCTCGAGCTCGACTCGGAGGCCGTCGTGGTCGGCGACGTCGTCACGATCACACGGCGCGTCGTCGTCTGCTGAACCGTCGCCGTCGAGACGACGGTGCTCGCCGGCAACGTCGTCGTCTCGGTCGTCGTCGTCGTCTCGGTGGTCGTCTCCGTCGTCGTGTCGGCCGTCGCAGCGCCCGCGAGCAGCGCTCCCGCGACAAACAGAACGGCAAGCCCCGCGAGCTTCGACCAGCGCACGCACGGAGTCTTTCACGTTCGTAAGAAGCGCGCGGCGCCGGTCACCAACTCTCCGACACAAGCGACTGGAGGGCCGGATGCCTTACGGAAGTTGGATCAACGACCTGCCGACCGGGTTCTTTCTGACGGTTCACATCATCGCGTTCGCGATCGGCGCCGGGTTCGCCTGGCTCGCCGCGAAACGCAGCCTCTCACTCCTGGCCGTCGCGTTCTCGCTGTTCGCCGCGGCCGAGCTCGTCTACATGACGTACCACCTCGACTGGACGGTCTTCCTGTTCGCGCACACGATCGCCGAGGTCCTCGACCTCGTGGCGTTCGTTCTCGTGTTCGCGGGCGCGGTCTACGAGACGGTGCGCTTCCCGGCTCTCGAGACGTCGCGGTGAGGGTGCGGTTCCCCCTCCTCCCGGCCGCCGCCGCAGCCCTCACCGCGACGCTGCTCGCGGGCTGCGGCGGCGTGGGCTCGAGCAAGCCGGTCGCGACGACCTCCGTCTCGATGCCCAAGAGCTACCGCTTCGACCCCGCGGTGATCGAGGTGAAGGCCGGGGACACCGTGACGTGGACGAACCACGACAACTTCACGCACACGGTCAAGTTCGACGGCCAACCCGATCACAAGGTCGGACGTGGCGACAGCGTGTCGATCCGGTTCGACAAGCGCGGCACATACCACTACGTCTGCACGCTGCACAGCAAGGACATGCACGGGACGGTGATCGTCCAGTGACGTTCGCCGAGCTGAAGGTCGACGTCGTCATCCTCGTGTGCGCGGTCAGCGCCGGCATCCACGCCGCGCTGGTGCCTGACCACTTCGAGGAGGGCGCAGGGCCGGGAATCGGCTTCGTGCTCGCGACCGTGCTGCTCAGCGTGCTCGCCGTCGCGCTTACGCGGAGCCCGTCCCAGCCCATCTTGCTCGCGACGGTCGTCCTGTTCGCGGGCCTGATCGCCGCGTACGTCGTCGTGGTCGTCGCCGGCCTGCCGGTGCTGCACCCGGAGCGCGAGACCGTCGACGGCCTCGCGCTCTTCACGAAGGCCGTCGAGGCCGGCGGGCTCGTGCTGGCGGCGAGCCTGCTCCGGCCGCCGTCACCGGCGCCGATCCTCCGACCGAAAGGAACGCTCACATGAGAAAGACGCGGGCCGCCCGCCCGATCCCGCTCGCGCTGACGGCGCTCGTTGCCTGCTTCAGCGCCCTGGCCGCGCTCGCCGTCTCCGGCGGCATGAACATGGCACAGGCCCACGGCAACCAACCCTCGGCGTCCATGTCGATGCCCATGGCGATGTCGATGTCGACGACGGTCGCGCACACGGCTCCCGCCCTCTCGCAGCGGTCGGTCACGCTCCACGACGACCTGCGGCAGCTGTGGGAGGAGCACGTCACGTGGACGCGGCTCGCGATCATCAGCCTCGAAGGCTCGACACCGGATGCGAAGGCGACCGTCGCACGGCTGCTGCGCAACCAGGTCGACCTCGGAAACGCGATCAAGCCCTACTACGGTGTCGCGGCCGGCAACGAGCTGACCCGGGAGCTGAAGAGCCACATCCTGATCGCGGCCGACGTGATCGCTGCCGCGAAGGCCGGTGACAAGGCGAAGCTCGCCAGCGCGCAGGCGCGCTGGGTGAAGAACGCGAACCAGATCGCGGCGTTCCTCCACCACGCCAACCCGAGCCACTGGCCGCTCGCCGAGCTGACGAACGAGATGCACATGCACCTGCAGCTGACCACCGACGAGGCGGTCGCCCACCTGCAGGGCAAGTGGAGCGCCGACGTCGCGGACTACGACCGTGTCGAGCAGCACATCCTCCACATGTCCGACCTGCTCGCCGACGGCATCGTCGCGCAGTTCCCGTCCCGGTTCAGCTGACCGACATCCCCACCCTGCGTTGGCCCCCGGCGCGCGCCACCTGCGAGCATCGGCGAGTGGCGCGCGCCGGACGCGGAAGAGAACCGACGGCGGAGATGGACGCGGAGCGCGTCCTCGATCTCGTCGAGCACCTCGAGGCGCACGGCATTCGGGTTTGGCTGGACGGCGGCTGGGCGATCGACGCACTGCTCGGACGGCAGACGCGAGCGCATGACGATCTGGACCTCGTGACGCTCCTCGACGACAGCGCCCGGATCGAGCGCGCGCTTGGCTCGCTGGGCTACGTGCTCGCCGGGGGCGGGCCGCCGCACAGCTTCGAGCTTGTCGACCGCGACGGCCACCAGGTCGACGCGCACCCCGTCGTGCTCGCCACGGGCGGCCACGGCGTCTACCGGATGGAGAGCGGCGAGGACTGGATCTTTCCCGCCGACGGCTTCGAGGGCAGAGGGTGGATCGAGGGCCGCGACGTCCCCTCCCTCACTCCCGAAGTCGTGCTGGTGAACCACACCACGGGCTATGCGCTCGACCTAGACCACCAGCGCGACGTCCAGGCGCTCTGCGCGCATTACGGCCTCCCGCTGCCGGACTTCGAGCGGAGGTAAGAGCTCACGCCACGGCGACACCAAGAGGACATGCAGACGGAGACCAGGAGAACGGGACCAGACGTCACGAGCTGGCGACGCGAGCAGCTGACGCAGGTCGGGTTCGCGCTCCCGACCGCGGCCCGGATCGCAGGCGATGCACGCTACGACCTGCACGCGCTGATCGAGCTCGTCGAGCGCGGCTGCACCCCCGAGCTCGCTGCCCGCATCCTCGCGCCGCTCGAGGGAAAGGACGCGGCGTGAAGGCGACGACCGCGGCTACCGTGACCGCAGTGGAGCCGGCGACGTCGACGGCAACGAACCGGTACGAGGACGGCGCAATGGATGCCGAGTCGCGGCTCTGGCTTTCGGAGCTCCGCGGGGTAGGCCCGACCCGGGACGCAGCGATCGGGCGGCTGCACGCGCTGCTCCTCCGGGCGGCGCGATTCGAGATCGCGAGACGGCGGCCCTCGCTGCCGCACCTTCGCGGCGACGACCTCGACGACATCGCGACCGAGGCCGCCGACGACGCGCTGATGAGCATCCTCAGGCGGCTCGACGACTTCCGCGGCGCGAGCCGCTTCACGACGTGGGCCTACAAGTTCGCGCTGCTCGAGGCGGCTGTGAAGCTGCGCCGGCGCGCCTGGCAGGGCCGGGAGCTTCCGCTCGAGCCGGAGGCGTGGACGTGGTTCGCAAGCGCCGGCCTCGAGCCCGACGCGAAGCTCGAGCAGAGCGCGCTGCTCGCGGCGATCGAGCGCGGCATCAACGACGTGCTGACGCCACACCAGCGCCGGGTGCTCGTCGCGGTCGCGGTGAACGGCCTTCCAATCGACGTGCTCGCCGAGCGCCTCAACACGAACCGCAACGCCCTCTACAAGACGCTGCACGACGCACGCCAGAAGCTGCGCCGCCACCTCGACGACTGCGGCCTCCATGTCGACAATCCGCCGAAGGAGAACTGATGGAGCACCCGGAGATCGCCCAAGCGCTCGACCGCCTGATCGGCCCGGCCGGGCCGGAGGTCGGATGCGACGTCTGCTTCGAGCAGCTCGACCAGTTCGTCGAGCTCGAGCTCGCCGGCGCCGATCTCGACGCCGCGCTCCCTGGTCTGCGCGCCCACCTCGACGGCTGCCCCGCCTGCCGCGAGGAGCACGACAGCCTGCTCGCGCTGGTGCGCAGCGGGCAGCGCTAAGCGCGCATCGCAGCGCGGAGCCGGTCGAGGCTCGCCGCCGGCCAGAGCTGCTGGCTGTCGTAGTAGACGTCGAAGGCGGGCACGGCGTCCGGAAGCGCGACCCACGGCAGCTTCGACCTCGTGTAGATGTGGGCGTCGGGTCGCACGCGCGACGGGTCGACGAGCGTGCCGGCGCGGACGAACAGGATCTCGGGCCGCCCGTACTCGCTGAAGACCGCGACCTCGCACGTCGGGCAGCGGTGGATGCGCTGAGTGCTCCCGTCGTCGCGCGGAACGTCGACCGCCTTCGGCTCGCCCGCGAGCAGCTCGACCCGGTCGGCCTCGATCAGCAGGTTGATCACGAACGCGCTCCCGGTCTGGCGCTGGCAGTTCAGGCAGTGGCAGCAGTGCGTGAAGAGCGGTTCGGAGGCAAGCCGGTAGCGAACCGCACCGCACGAGCACGAGCCCTCGAGGTGACCGCTCATCGCCTCGAGCCTAGATGGTCGGTGCCACGTCGTAGCCTCGCGCCGCCGCGTACTCCTCCACGACGCGCTTCGGCGCGCACAGCGCCCACGCGTTCTCGATCAGGTCGTGCATCTCGTCGACCTCGAGCCGGTCGAGCCGCGCGTGCACCCAGCTGTAGCGCATGTCGCCTTCGCCCGGCAGCGAGAACTTCTCCGGCTCGGCCTCGACGAGCGCGGCGCGCCACGCCTTCGGGAATCCGAAGCCCATCACCGACCCGTCCTTCGAGAACGCGAGGAAGACGATGCGCCCGACGCGGAACTTCACGCGGCCGCGGACGAGCGCCTCGCTGCTCCTCGGCAGCGTCGCCGCGAACGCACAGACCTCGTCCATCGTCACGGCCACGCTGCCGAGGATAGAAAACCGGCGGCTCACGGCCTCCAGCCGCCGGGGATGGGATGTCCGATCGTCAGGCCGAACCGCTCGAGCAGTCCTGGCACCGTCTCCGGCTGCAGCTCGAGGCCGTACCGCGCGCTGAGCTCGGCGACCGCCTCGGGCTCGGCCTCGATCGCCCCGCCGAGGTCGGACAGCTCCTGGAAGAACCGCTCGAAACCGGCCGGCGAGATGATCTCGAGGATCCGGCACGGCTCGTCCCCCGCGTTCCAGAACGTGTGCCACTGGTCGCGCGGCTTGAACACGAGATCCCCCGGCCCGGCCTCGACGACGTCGTCGCCGAGCAGCGCGCCCATCCGTCCCTGCAGGACGAAGCTGTACTCGTCCTCGCGCGTGTGACGATGCAGCGGCGCCGCGAGCGCACGTGGCGAGAGCGGATGCTCGACCAGCGAAAAGCGCTCGTTCGCATCGACCCCGTCGATCAGGAAGCGCACGCCGATGCTCCCGAGGAAACCCTCACGCCCGCCGTCGGGTCCGATCACCTGCACGCCTGCAACTGCCGTCTCCATATCGACCACTCCTTTTCGTTAGACACTGATGTCGCGCGAAAGACTACGACATGCCGCCTGCCGTGTCAATATGATTGGACACAGATGTCCACTCAAAAGCGCCAGTACCGGATGACACGCCGTGCGGAACTCGAGGAGCAGACACGCCTGCGGATCACAGAGAGCGCCGTCGCACTCCACGCCGAGGTCGGCCCGGCCCAGACGTCGATCAGCGCGATCGCCGACCGTGCCGGCGTTCGCCGCTCGACTGTCTACCGTCACTTCCCGGACGAGGACGCCCTGTTCGCCGCATGCTCGTCGCACTGGCGCGCGGCGAACCCGGCGCCCGACCCGCGCTCGTGGTCGTCGATCGTCGATCCCGCCGAGCGGACGCGCGCTGCCCTCCACGACGTCTACGGGTTCTACGGCAGAACGCAGGACATGTACCTCAGCCTGCTGCGCGACGAGCCGCTCGTTCCGGCCGTCCGGCGCCGGCTGCGCGACTTCTACGGCTACCTCGACACGATCCGTGACGGGCTCGCCGTGGGCCGCGGCGTCCGAGGCCGCCGAGCGCAGCACGTGCGTGCGGCGCTCGGCCACGCGCTCGCCTTCCCGACGTGGCGGTCACTCACGCACGACCAGGGGCTCGGCGACGACGACGCCGTCGAGCTCATGTGCCGGCTCGTCGAGGAAGCAGGGCGCGCGCCGCGCTCCTGAGGCGGCGTCCGGATCAGTCGACGGTCGAGTTGATCATCGCCGGGCGGCTGTCCTTGCCATCGATCTCGTAGTAGACCCCTGGAAAGGTCTCGAACGCCCCGCTGATGTTGTGGTGCAGGTGCGACTCGTTGAACGTGAGCGCGCCAAATCCGGTGTTCACGACGTCGAAGACGGCGCCCCCGCCCTCTCTCGCGCTGTTGCCCTGCATGACGGTGCCGGCGATCAGCACGTTGTTGTCCTTGCCGTCGAAGTAGGCGGCGCCGCCGCTGCCGCCGCCCGGCGTCCCCGGCTTGGCGGGGTTGGCGCCGGAGCCGACCGCCTTGTTGTCGATGAACTGGCTGTTCAAGATGTTCCACTGCACCTGAATGCTGCTCAGCGCCCCACCGTTCGAGCAGCGGCCGCCGCGGAACGTGTCGTTCGTGATGTAGACGGGACGGTTTCGATACTGGGCGAGAGCGCGAATCGCTCCGCCGCCGAGATCGGGGCCGTACGCGTAGCAGCGGTTGTCGACGAACCGTGAGTTGACGGCCTTGAACTGGCCACCCTCCACGTAGACGGCGCCGCCGCCGTCGACCCCGCCGTACCAGCAACTCGGGGTGTTCTCCGTGCAGGCCGCCTGCTGCGTCCCGTCGTAACCGTCCTTGAAGGTGATGTTCTGCACGACGATCTGCGGATACGGCTGGTCGACGCAGTTGTCGGTCGACCAGCGACCTGCGCAGGTGTCGGAGAAGAGGATCCGGCGTTTGCCGCCTCCACTCAGAGTGATCAGGCCGCCCCCGTCGAGCACGACGAGCTGTCGCGTCTTGACCACGCTCGCGGTCGAGGTCATCGCGATGGTCACGGGTTTGGGGCCGCAGTCGAAGGTGATGATCCCGCCCGCGGCAACCGCTCGCACCACGGCGGCCGACGTGCAACTCGCCGGCCGGCCGTTGCCGATCACGTGGTCGGGGTGTCTCGTGTCGACTGCGCGGCCGCCCGCCGGCACCGGGTAGTGCCCGCTCGGGTTCCCGAAGTTCGGCGGCGCAGGCGCTGCCGCCGGCGACGTCCCGACGTGCCAGACGGTCAGCGTGCCGGCAACGCCGGCGAGGACCCGCAGCAGTGTCCGGACACCGGCGAACTGCAACACCGCGTCGATGCGAGTGGGGGGACCGGAGGGTTCCTACGGCGCGGTCGGGCATGAACAAAAAGGCCCGCCGAGGCGGGCCTTTCGAGTAGCGGGGGCGGGATTTGAACCCGCGACCTCCGGGTTATGAGCCCGGCGAGCTACCTGACTGCTCCACCCCGCGGCGTGGGGCCGAGTGTACCACCCGGGGGCCGAAATCGCGGCCGGGGAGGCGCGTCCGCGAACGGGGCGCGCGGTTACCATCGCCGTCATCGAGACCGTCTTCTGGATCGCCCTCGCCGTCGCCGCCGCCGCCTTCGTGGCGTCGTCGATCGTGCTGGTCGTACGCGGGATTCGACTGCGCCGCGACATGCGCGCGCTCGGCGGCGTGCTCGCGGAGGCGACCGTCCAGCTCGCCGTCCGGACGGCGGCCGCCGAGGCGGCGCTCGACCGCCTCGAGGCCCAGCAGGAGCGCGTCCGGGCCGCGGGCGACCGCCTGCGCCGGGACCTCGGGCCGCTCGCGATCCTTCGCAGAGAGATCGAGCGCTTCCAGACCGCGGTCGGCGCCGTGCGCGCGGCGGCCCCCTCGAAGTGACGCGGGTCGCAGCGATCGACCTCGGCACGAACGCAACGCGCCTGCTCGTCGCCGACGTCGACGGCGGCGATGTCGTCGAGATCGTGCGCCGGACGCGCATCACGCGCCTCGGCGAGGGCGTCGATGCCCGCCGCCGCCTGCTGCCGCTTCCGATCGCGCGCGTGCGGAATGCCCTCACCGACTTCCGCCGCGAGGTCGAGACCCTCGGCGCCGGCCCGGTGCTGGCGGTCGCGACGAGCGCCGTCCGCGACGCCGAGAACGGCGAGGCGTTCCTCGGCGAGGTCGAGTGGTCGTACGGCTTTGCGACCCGCCTCCTGAGCGGCGCGGAGGAGGCAGCGCTCACGCTTCTCGGCGTGGGGCCGCTCGACCCTGGAACGCTCGTCACCGACATCGGCGGCGGCTCGACCGAGCTCGTCTCGCCCGAGTTCATTCGCAGCATCGACATCGGCAGCGTGCGGCTCACGGAACGGTTCGGCGACGACCTCGACGCCGCCGCGGCCGCGATCCGCACCGCGATCCCTCCGGTGCCGACGGACGTCCAGGCGCTGCTCGGCGTCGACGGCACGACGGCCGAGCTTGCCGCGCTCCACGGAGCCCCGAGCCTCACGCCGGCGGACGTCGACCTCGAGCTCGCGCGGCTGGCCGCGCTGCCGGACCCGGCGAGGCGCGAGCTCCTGATCGAGCCGAACCGCAGCGGCGTGATCGTGATGGGCGCTCTGATCCTCCGCGAGCTGCTGCGCACGCTCGGCGCGACCCGGGTCGACGCCGGCCGCCGCGACCTGCTCTCGGGCGCGGTGCTCGAGGCCGCGGCCCTGGCCTCGCCCGGCGAGGGCCCGGCGCCCGCCGGGGCGTACACCTGTTGCTGATCGGGAGGCGGGAAGAAACTTGTGAGCGCAAGCGTTACTGCTAGTGTTGTTGCGCAATCAAGTTTCTAGGAGGAAACGAACAATGAGCATCACCCAGCACGCCCCAACCGGAGCCCCCACCGGAACTTGGCAGGCAGACACCGTGCACTCGCGGGTCGCATTCGAGGTCCCCTACGCCGTCGCGACCTTCAGCGGCGAGGTGCCCGAGTTCGAGGCGACCCTCGCGGACGGGAAGCTCCGCGGCAGTGCCCGCATCTCGAGCATCACGGTGAAAGACGAGAACCTCGAGGCGCACCTGCTCTCGCCGGAGTTCTTCGACGCCGAGCGGCACCCCGTGGTGCGGTTCGAGACCGAGGGCCTGCGCCGCGACGGCGACCAGGTCGAGGTCGAGGGCGCGATCACGATCAAGGGCATCACGAAGCCGGCCACGCTGCGCGGCACGATCGTCGGACCGACCGTCGATCACTTCGGGAAGAACCGCGTCGGGCTCGACCTGTCGACGACGATCGACCGCACCGCGTTCGACATCAACTGGAACATGCCGCTGCCGAACGGCGAGCCCGCGCTCGCGAACGAGGTCACGCTCACGGCCGATTTGACGCTGGTGGGCCAGGAGGCGTAGTTGCGCGTCCTCGCGATCAGCGGCTCGCTCCGTCGCGGCTCGAACAACACGGGCCTCCTCCGGGCACTTCGGGAGGAGGCCCCCGAGGGCGTGGAGGTCACGGTGTGGGACGGCCTCAGGTCGATCCCGCCGTACGACGCCGACGACGACGGCGTTCCGGGCCCGGCGCCCGTCGAGGACTTCCGCGCGCTCGTCCGCGGCGCCGACGCCGTGCTGGTCGCGACTCCCGAGTACAACTCGTCGATCCCGGGCGCGCTCAAGAACGCGCTCGACTGGGCGTCGCGGCCGCTCGCGACGAACGCCTTCCGGAACAAGCCCGTTGGCGTGATCGCGTCGAGCGCGGGCGCGTTCGGCGGGGTGTGGGCGGCGGCCGAGCTCGCCAAGGTGCTGGGCGCGATGGGCGCGCGCGTCGCCGACATCGAGCTGGCGGTCGGCCACGCGCCGCAGAAGTTCGACGAGGACGGCCGGCTCGCCGACGACGACGTGCGCGACGGCCTACGCGACGCCCTCGCGGCGCTGCTCGCCGAGGCCTCCCCCAGCCTCGCGGCCGCGTAGCCGTCCGCTACGCCCTAGACGAGGGCGCCGTCGTCGGGCGGGTCGTCCTCGGCGAGCCGCCGCTGCACGACGACACGGGCGAGCACGCCGACGAGGCGGCCGTCTTCGACGACGGGCACCCGCTCGAAATCCTCCTCCTCGACGTAGGCGAAGGCGTCGGCGAGCGGCATCGTCGACTCGAGCGTCGCGTTCGGCGGCTCGGCGATCTGGCCGAGCTTCGTCGCGCCAGGGTCGAGCCCGGCCGCGACGACCTCGCGCACCAGCGTCTTCCGCGTCACGACGCCCACGAGCCGCCCACTCGGGTCGCACACAAAGACCGCGCGGACCTCGGGGCGGGCAAGCGCCTCGCCGGCGTCGCGGGCGCTCCGGTCGTCGCCAAAGGCCAGCGGGTCGGCCAGCATCGCATCGCGGACGAGATCCACGCGCGAAGTGTAGGTCGACACCGCCCGCTTTACTCGCTGGGCGGCGGTCCCGGCGTCGTCCTCGAGGATGATCTCGACGTCGCCTGTAGGGACGACGACCCGTGATCCCGCCACGGGCTACGGTCAGCCCGTGACCTGGCGGCGTGCCTGGGTGCGACTGCGTCGGGACGTAGTCGACGCACTCATCGTCGCGCTCGCCGTCGCCGTCGAGGTCGAGATCGTCGTCAAGCACGGCGAGGTCAACGAGGCCGTGCTCGCGATCGCCGGCGTCTTCTTCGTGCTGCCGCTGCTCTGGCGGCGGCGGTACCCCCTCGCCGCACCCTGCGTCTCGCTCGCGGCGTTCACACTCGCGGCGACGATCGACCCGTCCGGCCTCTCGCACATCGACTTCGGTGGGCTCGGGGGGATCGCGGTGCTGATGGCGCTGGGGACGGTTCGCGACGGGGAGGGTGCGGTCGTCGGGCTGGCGCTCGGCATGACGGCCGTGATCTACGTCCAGTCCCGTTTCCCCGATACGACGACGAGCGACCTCGTCGGCGCGCTCGTCTTCTACGGCGGCGCCTGGCTCGCGGGGCGCGCGCTCAAGACCCGCGCCGACCAGACCCGCGAGCTCCGCGCGCGTGTCGCACAGGCAGACCGCGCACGTGCGCTCGCGGTCGAGCAGGCGTCGGCCGACGAGCGCTCGCGCATCGCCCGCGAGCTGCACGACGTAGTCGCGCACTCGGTCTCGGTGATGGTGGTGCAGACGTCGGGTGTGCGACGGCTGCTCAGGGAAGAGCAGCGACGCGAACGCGAGGCACTGCTGTCGGTCGAGCAGATCGGCCGGCAGGCGCTGACCGAGATGCGGCGTATGTTGGGCCTGATGCCGACCGGCACCGAAGGCCATGCCGTGCTCGCGCCTCAGCCGGGGCTGCAGCACCTCGACGAGCTGATTGCGAAGGTCGAGGCGGCGGGCCTCCCGGTGACGCTGCGCCTCGAAGGAGAGCAGCTGCAGCTCCCGCCCGGCGTCGACCTCTCCGCCTACCGGATCGTCCAAGAGGGCCTCGCCAACGCGCTCAAGCACGCACACGGCTCGCAGGCCGAGGTCGTGGTTCGGTTCGACCAGCGCTCGCTGCACCTCGAGGTCGTCGACGACGGCGAGGGCAGCGAGGGTGTGCCCGGCGAGCTCGGACGCGGGCTCGTCGGCATGCGGGAGCGCGTCGCGCTCTACGGCGGGACGCTCGAGGCCGGCCCGCGCGACGGCGGCGGCTTCGTCCTGTCCGCCGACCTGCCGATCGAGGTGCGGTCCTGATCCGCATCCTGCTCGTCGACGACCAGGCGCTCGTCCGTGCCGGCTTCCGCATGATCCTCGACGCGGAGACCGAGATGGAGGTCGTCGGCGAGGCATCCGACGGCCGCGACGCGATCGACCAGGTGCGCGCGCTCCGCCCCGAGATCGTCCTGATGGACATCCGCATGCCCGAGCTCGACGGGCTCGAGGCGACGCGGCGAATCCTCGCCAGCGGCGACGAGGCGCCGAAGATCCTCATGCTGACGACGTTCGACCTCGACGAGTATGTCTACGAGGCGCTGCGCGCCGGCGCGAGCGGGTTCCTGCTCAAGGACACGCCCCCGGAGCAGCTCGTCGCCGCGATCGGGGTGATCTCGCAGGGCGAGGCGCTGCTCTCGCCGACGATCACCAGGCGCGTCATCTCCGAGTTCGTGAAGGGGACCGGGCCGAAGCCGCAGGCGCAGTTCCCGCGGCTGCAGGACCTGACGGCGCGCGAGCGCGAGGTGCTGACGCTGATCGCCCGCGGGCTCTCGAACGCCGAGATCGCGAAGACGCTCTTCGTCTCCGAGACGACGGTGAAGACCCACGTCGCGCGGATCCTGATGAAGCTCGGCCTGCGCGACCGTGTGCAGGCGGTCGTCCTCGCGTACGAGTCGGGCATCGTGCAGCCCGGCGAGCACGGCGACCCGTAGTCCCAGCGGACGACGCCGACATCAACCGCCCTGCCGACGCGAGATCGGCCTTCGGGGCGACGACGCACGTCGCCCCGCGCCCGAGACTCCTGCCGACACCACTCGACAGGAAGGCACTCACGATGATTCGCGCAGGAGACACGCTGGCCAATCCCGTCACAGGCGAACGGCTCGTGTTCGAGCTGACCTCGCACGACACGAACGGCGAGTACACGCGGTTCGAGACAATCGTCGAACCGGGCGGCCGCGTCGCCTCGGCTCACGTGCACCCGTACCAGACCGAGATCTTCACCGTCGTCGCCGGGCGCCTCGGCTTGAAGCGCGGCCGCGAGAAGCTCGTCGCGGAGCCGGGCGACGCGGTGCTGATCGACCCGGGCGTCGCGCACCGCTTCTGGAACGACAGCGACGACGTGCTTCGGTTCACCGCCGAGGTGCGGCCCTCGCTCGAGTTCGAGTCGCTGATCGAGACGATGTTCGCGCTCGCCGCTGACGGCAAGACGAACGGCAAGGGCATGCCGAACCCGTTCCGGCTCGCCGTGATCGCGAAGCACCACTTCGACGTCGCCAGGCTCCCGCTCGTGCCGCACGTCCTGCAGCGGGCCGCGCTCGCTCCGGGCGCCGTGCTCGGCCGTGCGATGGGCTACACACCGACGTACGAGTCCATCGCGGGCGTCCCCGCGACCGCGTGACGGACTCGGGTGTTGACTCCGGTGCCTGGAGGTCGTCTCAGGATGACGCTCGTCGATCTGGGCGCGATGGGCGAGTGCGATGCAAGGACGCAGGGGTCGCCAATAGTCGCGCTATTGGCGACCCCGAGGACGCGGCAGCGCGCCGCCCAGCGCGGTCAGGCGGCACAGTCTTCATTCTGAGACGACCTCCCAGCACCCCGGTGCCAGGCACCGTTTCCTCTAGGCGCGGCGTAGGACGACGAGCGACCGCGCCTCGAGCGTCACGTCGGCGCCCGGCGCGAGCCGGTCGCCGTCGACGCGCCCCGTCTGCAGCACGAGCTCCCAGCGCAGCCCGAGCCGGCGCGCCGGCAGACGGAAGGTGAGGTCGTCGAAGAACGCGTTGAAGAGCGCCAGGAACGAGTCGTCCCTGACCTCCTCGCCCGAGCGGGTCTCGGTGCGCAGCTCGTCCCCGTTCAGGAACACGCCGATCGCCCGCGACTGCGAGTTGTCCCAGTCACGCAGCGTCATCCGCCGGCCGTCCGGCCGCATCCACCAGACGTCGGGAAGTCGCTCCCCCCGCCCCTCGAGGAAGTTCGTCCGCCGGAACACGGGATGCGCCCGGCGCAGCTCGATGAGCCGTCGCACGAACTCGAGCAGCTCGCCGTCCGCCGACTCCCAGTCGAACCACGAGAGCTCGTTGTCCTGGCACCACGCGTTGTTGTTGCCCTGCTGCGTGCGCCCGATCTCGTCGCCGGCCAGGAGCATCGGCACGCCTTGCGAGAGAAAGAGCGTGGCGAGGAAGTTGCGCTGCTGCCGGGCGCGCAGCGCGAGCACGTCCGGATCGTCGGTCGGGCCCTCGGCGCCGCAGTTCCACGACCGGTTGTCGTCGGTGCCGTCGCGGTTCGACTCGCCGTTCGCCTCGTTGTGCTTGTCGTTGTACGAGACGAGGTCGCGGAGGGTGAAGCCGTCGTGGGCGGTGACGAAGTTCACGGATGCGAACGGGCGCCGGCCGTCGCGCTCGTACAGGTCGGCCGAGCCGCCGAAGCGCGATGCGAACGCCCCGAGTGTCGCGTCGCCCTTCCAGAAGTCGCGCATCGTGTCGCGATAGATCCCGTTCCACTCCGACCAGAGGATCGGGAAGTTACCGACCTGATAGCCGCCGGGCCCGACGTCCCACGGCTCGGCGATCAGCTTCACCTGGGAGAGCACCGGGTCCTGGTGGATGATGTCGAAGAACGCCGACAGGCGGTCGACGTCGTAGAACTCGCGCGCGAG
Organism: Gaiellaceae bacterium; assembly: GCA_035473635.1. Classification (GTDB taxonomy): domain Bacteria; phylum Actinomycetota; class Thermoleophilia; order Gaiellales; family Gaiellaceae; genus PALSA-600. The sequence goes on from DATIOD010000064.1 coordinate 60,059, forward strand.
CGCCGAGGCGAGGTCGAAGCGGAAGCCGTCGACGTGGCACTCGATCACGAAGTAGCGCAGCGAGTCCATGATCAGCCGCAGCACGCTCGGGTGCAACGGGTTGAGCGTGTTGCCGGTGCCCGTGTAGTCCATGTAGAAGCGCGGGTCGTCCGGCATCAGCCGGTAGTAGCTCGGGTTGTCGACGCCGCGCAGGCTCAGCATCGGGCCCAGGTGGTTGCCCTCCGCTGTGTGGTTGTAGACGACGTCGAGGATCACCTCGATCCCGGCCGCGTGGAGCGCCTTCACCATGCCCTTGAACTCGCGCACCTGGTCGTGCGTCGCCGCGTAGAGCGAGTGCGGCGCGAAGTAACCGATCGTCGAGTAGCCCCAGTAGTTGATGAGGCCGCGGTCGTGCAGGAACCCCTCGTCCGCGATGTGGTGCACCGGCAGGAGCTCGACCGCGGTGACGCCGAGCGACTTCAGGTACGAGATCGCCGACTCGCTCGCCAGCCCGCCGTACGTCCCGCGCAGGTCCTCGCGCACGTCGGCCCGCCGGCGCGTGAACCCGCGCACGTGCACCTCGTAGATGACCGTCTCGTGCCACGGCACCCGCGGGCGCGTCCAGTCGTCGTCGCCCCAGTCGAAGCTCGAGTCGACCACCACCGACTTCGGCACCGCGAGGGCGCTGTCGGTGTAGTCGGGCGTCAGGTCGGCGTCCTCGGTGCCGGTCGGGACGTAGGGCAGCGTGTTCGCCGCATCCCACTCGACGGCGCCGTCGATCGCCTTCGCGTACGGGTCGATCAGCAACTTCGCCGGGTTGAAGCGAAGCCCCTGCTCCGGGTCGTACTGCCCGTGGACGCGATAGCCGTAGCGCTGCCCCGGCCCGACGCCCGGCAGGTAGCAATGCCAGTTGAACGCGGTGCGGTTCGGCACCTCGACACGCTCCTCGCGTCCGTCGCCGTCGAACAGGCACAGCTCGACGCGCTCGGCGTTCTCCGAGAAGAGCGAGAAGTTGGTCCCATCTCCGTCCCAGCTCTGGCCGAGCGGGAACGGATCGCCCGGCCAGACCGCGCGGCTCATCTGCGGCCACCGTAGCCGTCCGGCCGGAGGGCGACGATTGCTGCACGGTGATCCGCGAAGAGCTGACGCGGCTGACGACATACACCGAGCGCCACCGGCGTCTCTACGCGCGGCTCGCCCTCGTGTTCGCCGCGACCGCTGCGATCGACGTCGCCGGGACGGTTGCGATCTTCATGTTCGAGCGGCACGCCAAGGGCACCGACATCCACACGTTCGGCGACGCGCTCTTCTTCACGACGGTGCAGCTGCTGACGGTGTCGTCACAGATCCGGAACCCGCTCACGCCGGGCGGCCGGATCGTCGACGTGGCGCTCGAGGTCTGGGCCGTGATCGTCGTCGCGGGCTCCGCCGGCGCGATCGCCACCTTCTTCCAGAGCGGCGACTAGGAGCTCGGCTCGGGCCGGAGCCAGACGACGCCGAGCGGCGGCAGCGTCACGTCGGCCGAGAACGGCTGGCTGTGCCACTCCCGCCGCTGCGCCTCGACCGCGCCGAGATTGCCCGTGCCCGAGCCGCCGTAGTACGACGAGTCCGTGTTCAGCACCTCGCTCCAGCTGCCGCCGTCGGGCAGCCCGACGCGGTAGCGCTCGCGCGGGACGGGCGAGAGGTTCGCGATACAGATCAGCTTGCGCGTGCCGTCGCGCGACAGACGCATGAATGCGAGCGCGTTGTTGGCGGCGTCGTTCGGCTCGAGCCAGCGGAACCCGTCGTGCGAGAAGTCGACCTCCCACAGCGCCGGCTCGTCGCGATAGACCGCGTTCAGGTCGCGTACGAGATCGCGCACGCCGGAGTGCTCGAGATGATCGAGCAGCGCCCAGGGAAGCTCGTCGCGCTCGCTCCACTCCCACGGCGTCGCGAGCTCGCCGCCCATGAAGAGCAGCTTCTTGCCGGGGTGCGCCCACATGTACGCGTAGAGCGCGCGCAGGTTCGCGAGCTGCTGCCAGCGGTCGCCCGGCATCTTCTCGAGCAGCGAGCCCTTGCCGTGGACGACCTCGTCGTGGGACAGCGGCAGGATGAAGTTCTCGTTCCAGGCGTAGACCAGCGAGAACGTCAGCTCGTGGTGGTGGAAGCGGCGATGAACGGGGTCGTGCGCGAAGTAGCCGAGCGTGTCGTTCATCCAGCCCATGTTCCACTTGAAACCGAACCCGAGCCCGCCGACGTACGTCGGCCGCGAGACGCCAGGCCAGGCGGTCGACTCCTCCGCGATCGAGAGCACGCCCGGCTCGCGCGCGTGCACGAGCTCGTTCAGCTCTTTCAGAAACGTGACCGCCTCGAGGTCCTCGCGACCGCCGAACCGGTTCGGCACCCACTCGCCCTCTCGACGCGAGTAGTCGAGGTACAGCATCGAGGCGACCGCGTCGACGCGCAGCCCGTCCGCGTGGTACTCGCGCAGCCAGAAGAGCGCGTCGGCGAGCAGGAAGTTCTGCACCTCTGTGCGCCCGAGGTTGAAGACGAGCGTCCCCCAGTCCGGATGCGCGCCGCGGCGGGGGTCGTCGTGCTCGTACAGCGAAGTGCCGTCGAAGCGGACGAGCGCCCACTCGTCGCGCGGGAAGTGCGCGGGCACCCAGTCGAGGATCACGCCGATGCCCGCGCGATGGAGCCGGTCGACGAAGTAGCGGAAATCGTCGGGCGTGCCCATCGACGAGAGCGTCGCGTAGTAGCCCGTCACCTGGTAGCCCCACGAGCCCGAGAACGGGTGATGCATCACGGGCAGCAGCTCGACGTGCGTGAAGCCGAGGTCCTGCACGTACGGAACGAGCTGGTCTGCGAGCTCGCGCCAGCCGAGCCCGCGGCGCCACGACGGCGCGTGCACCTCGTAGATCGAGAGCGGGCGGTCAAGCATCTCCTGCTCCCGCCGCGCCGTGAGCCACTCGGTGTCGGACCACTCGAACGACGACTCGAACACGACCGACGCGGTCTTCGGCGGCGTTTCCGCGCAGAACGCCACCGGATCGGCCTTCTCCGCGCCGTCGACGAGGAACTTGTAGCGCTCGCCCGGGGCCGCCCTGTCGACCACGCCCTCCCAGATCCCGGTCTCCTCGACCGGCGCGAGCCGGTCGGCGGAGGGGTTCCAGCCGTTGAAGTCGCCGATCACGCTCACCGCGTGCGCGTTCGGCGCCCACACGGCGAAGCGAACGCCGCCGTCCACGACGTGCGCACCGAGCTTCTCCCACAGCTGCTCGTGACGGCCGGCGCGCGCGAGCCAGACGTCGAGCTCGCCGAAGGCGGACTGCTGCTGCGTCACACCGGCACCTCCTCCTCGAGCATGCGGACGATTCCCGCGACGGGGATCTGGATCCAGTCCGGTCGGTGCGAGAGCTCGTAGCGCAGCTCGTACACCGCCTTCTCGAGCTCGAACACCTGCAACAGCTTGTCCATCGACGCCCCGGAGGGGACGAGTGACGGATCGACATGCGCCTGGTAGCCGTCGAGGAACTCGGCCCGCGCGACCGCCTCCCAGCCCGGCGGCGGCTCCACCCCGCGCAGGAGCGGGCCGGCCGACGCGACGTAGGCGAACGACCGCAGCATCCCGGCCACGTCGCGGAGCGGGCTGCGCTTGCGCCGCCGCTCGGGCAGCGTGCGCGCCGGCTCGCCCTCGAAGTCGAGCAGCACCCACCCGTCGTCGGTGTGCAGCGTCTGCCCGAGATGGAAGTCGCCGTGGTGGCGGATCACGCGGCCCGTGCCGCCGACACTCGTCAGCAGCCGCAGGCGCTCGCGCACCTCCTCGCCGCGGCCGCGCAGCGGCTCGAGCGCGGGCTCGTCGTCGGGGAGGTCGAAGAAGATCGACTCGATGTCCTCGTCGACCGTCGCCATCAGCAGGCCGAGCGACTCGGCCGACGTCTGCTCGGGCGCGAACGACGGGTCGCTCGAGTCCGATCCGAGCAGCGTGTGCAGGTCGCCCGTGACCTCGCCGAGGCGACGAAGCTCGCCGTGGAACCACGCCGACCGGCCGCCGAGCGTGTCGAGGGCGAGCTCCCAGCCGTCGATGCCGCCGGGAACGAACCGCTGGAGGATGCCGAGCGTCACGTCCATCGGCTCGCCCGCGTACGCGTACCAGCCGGCGAGCGGCGCGATGTGCTCGAAGCCGTGGTCGGTGAGGAAGCGCAGCAGCTCGAGCTCCGGGTTGACGCCCGGCTCGAGGCGGCGGAACACCTTCAGGATCAGCGCCTCGTCGAAGACAACGGACGAGTTCGACTGCTCGGTCGCGACAAGCTGCACCGACGTCGGCGATTCGGGGACGCCCGCGAGCCCGCGCGCGACCGGCTCGAGCTCGAACGTCCCCTCGCGCCCCTCGAGCCGCGCGCCCTGCCGGATCTGACGCAGGAGCTCGGACGCGTTGTCCGGGTTCGCGATCGCGTCGAGCCGGCCCTCGGCGACCATCTGGTACGTGTCGTGCGTGCCGGTGTCGAACCGGATCTCGACGAGCTGCAGCTCGAGCGGTGGATCGCCCGGCCGCAGCGTCGCGGCGTCGACGACGGTCGCGCCGACGACGTCGCGCGTCTTCGAGCCGAACCAGCGCTGCGCGGTGACGTAGTCGACGAGCGCGCGATCGTCCGTCATCCCTCGTCCTTCCGCAGCTGGAACCAGAAGAACCCGCGCGGCGCGAGCGTCAGCAGATACGGCAGCTCGCCGATCGCGGGGAACCGCGTGCGGCCGAGCATCTCCTCCGGGATCATCCCCTCCCAGCGCGACAGGTCGAGCTGCACGGCCTGCGCCGAGCGCGCGAGGTTGTGCACGCAGAGGATGATGTCGTCCTCGTACGTGCGGACGTGCGCGAAGATGCGCGGGTTGTCGGGCCGCAGCGCCTCGTAGGTGCCGAGGCCGAACACCGGGTGGTCTTTCCGCAGCGCGATCAGGCGGTGGATCCAGCGGAGCAGCGAGTTCGGCTGCCGCAGCTGCGCCTCGACGTTGACAGCCTGGAAGCCGTACACCGGGTCCATCAGCGGCGGCAGGTAGAGCTGCGCGAAGTCGGCGCGGCTGTAGCCGCCGTTGCGGTCGCCGGTCCACTGCATCGGCGTGCGCACCCCGTCGCGGTCGCCCAGGAAGATGTTGTCTCCCATGCCGATCTCGTCCCCGTAATAGAGGACGGGCGAACCAGGCAGCGAGAAGAGGATCGCGTGCATCAGCTGGATCTCGTCGCGGCCGTTGTCGAGCAACGGCGCGAGGCGCCGGCGGATGCCCAGGTTCAGCTTCATCCGCGGGTCCTTCGCGTACTCCTCGTACATGTAGTCGCGCTCCTCGTCCGTGACCATCTCGAGCGTCAGCTCGTCGTGATTGCGCAGGAAGAGGCCCCACTGGGCGTTGTTCGGGATCTGCGGCGTGTTCTCGAGCACCTCGACGATCGGCAGCGCATCCTCCCGCCGCACGGCCATGAACATGCGCGGCATCACGGGGAAGTGGAACGCCATGTGGCATTCGTTCCCCTCGCCGAAGTACGCGACCACGTCGTCGGGCCACTGGTTCGCCTCGGCGAGCAGCACGCGGTCGGCGTAGCGCCCGTCGACCTCCGCGCGCACACGCTGCAGGAATGCGTGCGTCTCGGGGAGGTTCTCGCCGTTCGTCCCGTCGCGCTCGTAGAGGTACGGCACGGCGTCGAGCCGGAAGCCGTCGAGGCCGAGGTCGAGCCAGAAGCGCAGCACGTCGAGCATCTGGTCCTGCACCGCCGGGTTGTCGTAGTTCAGGTCGGGCTGGTGCGCGAAGAACCGGTGCCAGTAGTACTGGCCGCGGCTCGAGTCCCAGGTCCAGTTCGACGGCTCGGTGTCGAGGAAGATCACGCGCGCCTCACCCCAGCGCTGGTCGTCGTCGCCCCAGACATACCAGTCGCCGTAGGGGCCGGCAGGGTCGTCCCGGCTGGCCTGGAACCACGGGTGATCCGACGAGGTGTGGTTCATCACCAGGTCGGCGATCACCCGCAGCCCGCGCTGGTGCGCCTGATCCACGAACGCGCGGAAGTCCTCGACCGTCCCGTAGTCGGGATGCACGCCGTAGAAGTCGGAGATGTCGTAGCCGCCGTCCTTGAGCGGGCTCGGGTAGAGGGGCAGCAGCCAGATGCAGTCGATACCGAGCCACTGCAGGTAGTCGAGCTTGTCGATCAGCCCGCGGAAGTCGCCGGAGCCGTCGTCGTTGGAGTCGAAGAACCCCCGCAGGTGGATCTCGTAGAAGATCGAGGTCTTGAACCACAGCGGTTCCCGCTCGAACCAGTGCGCCGGCTCCGGCGTCGTCACGGGACCAGCACCTTCAGCAGATGGCTGTCGCCCGGATCGAGGCGGACGTAGTTGCGGCCGCCGTGCCAGACGAACTCGGCGCCGGAGAGCAGATCGCGAACCTCGAACGCCGGCGGGAGCCCGAGCGCCGTCGGGACGACGCAGACGCCCTCGCGCGCGGTGAACGGGTCGAGGTTCACGACGCAGATCACGCGCTCGCCCTTCGCGTACCCGATCAGCGCCTCGTTCTCGGTCTCGAGCCAGCGGATGTTGTCGACGTGCTGCAGCGCCGGCTCCGCGCGGCGGGCGGCATTCAACTGCGCGATCAGCGGCAGCAACGGCCCGTCGAGCCTCCGCTTCTTCACCTCGAACTTCTCCGAGTCGAGGTACTCCTCCGATCCCTCCTGCACCGGCACGTTCTCGAAGCTCTCGAAGCCGGAGTAGATGCCATAGGCCGGCGAGAGCGTCCCGGCGAGGACGAGCCGCGCACGGAACGCCGGCGGCCCGCCGAGCTGCAGGTACTCGTTGAGGATGTCCGGGGTGTTCGTGAATGCGTTCGAGCGGTAGAACGGCGCCCAGTCGAGCAGCTCCTGCACGTACTCCTGGAGCTCGTGCTTCGTGTTCTTCCACGTGAAGTACGTGTAGCTCTGCGCGAACCCGACCTTCGCGAGCATCGTCGCCTTCGCCGGGCGCGTGAACGCCTCCGAGAGGAAGATCACCTGCGGGTGCTTCGCGCGCACCTCGGCGATCAGCCACTCCCAGAACGCGACCGGCTTCGTGTGCGGGTTGTCGACGCGGAAGACGTTCACGCCGCGGTCGACCCAGAACAGCACGACGTCGCGCAGCGCTTGCCACAGCTCGCGCCAGTCCTCGCACTCGAAGTTGACGTTGTAGATGTCCTGGTAGCGCTTGGGCGGATTCTCGGCGTACTTCAGCGTCCCGTCGGGGCGCCGGTTGAACCACTCGGGGTGCTCCTGCAGCCACGGATGGTCGGGCGAGCACTGGATTGCGAAGTCGAGCGCGATCTCGACGCCCGCAGCGGAGGCGGCCGCGACCAGCTCGTCGAAGTCCTCGAAGCTGCCGAGGCTCGGCTCGATCGCGTCATGGCCGCCGAGCTCGGACCCGATCGCCCACGGCGAGCCGGGGTCACCGCGGCGCGCGACGAGCGCGTTGTTCCTTCCCTTCCGGTTCGTGCGGCCGATCGGGTGAATCGGCGGGAGGTAGACGACGTCGAAGCCGAGCTCGGCGAGCTTCGGCAGGACCGCCGCGACCCCGCGGAAGCCGCCGAACGAGCGCGGGAAGAGCTCGTACCACGCGCCGAAGCGCCCGAGCTCGCGATCCACGTCGACGGCGTACGCAGTCGAGACGACTTCGCCGTGACGGTCGGGCGCGTCGACGGCGAGCGCGTCCTCGAGCGTCTCCACCTCGTGCCCGAGCAGCGCCGCTCCCTCTGCGAGCTCGGCGCTCAGGTCCTCCTGGCCGGCATCGACCTTGCGGCGAAGCTCGTCGCGCCAGGTGGCGACGCGGTCGGTCCACGCCGCGACGGCGAACGTCCAGCGCCCGGGCCGGTCGACGACGAACATGCCGCCGAAGCGGTCGTTGCCGAGCGCCTGGAGCGGTTCCTCACGCGCCTTGCCGCGCGGCGGCCGAACGCGGACGGCGGCGCCGAGGATGTCGTGGCCGTCCTTGAAGATCGTCGCGTAGACCTCGACGCGCTCGCCGGCGGTGCGCTTCACCCCGTAACGGCCGCAGTCGACGATCGGCTCCACGGCCTGAATCTCGATCCTGGGCGGCTGTTTCTTCGTCGGCAGCGGCATCGGGCGTGAGATTGTCGCGCGAATGAGGTTGACGCGCTCCTCCGGCATCCTCCTCCACCCGACGTCCTTGCCGAACGGTGTGCCGGACGAGCATGCATACCGTTTCGTCGACTGGCTCGCGGCCGCCGGCCAGCGGTGGTGGCAGGTTCTACCGCTTGGGCCGACCGACGAAACCGGCTCGCCCTACATGGCCCCGTCGGCGTTCGCCGGCTCGCCGAACCTCGTCGCGGATCCCACGCGGAAGGTCGGCGACGCCGAGCGCCGCGCGTTCTGCGAGCGCCACGCGTACTGGATCCGCGACTGGCTTGCGTTCGGCGGCGACCTCGACGACCAGGTGCGCTTCGAGCACGAGTGGCGGTCGCTCCGCGTGTACGCCGCGGCGAAAGGCGTGCGCATCATCGGCGACGTTCCGATCTACGTCGCATTCGACGGATCCGACCACCGCGCGCACGCACAGCTCTTCCAGCGCGGCGAGGTGGCGGGCGTGCCGCCGGACGCGGTCGCGTTGCGCGGCCAGCTGTGGGGCAACCCGCTGTACGACTGGCCCGCGCTCCGCCGCGAGGACTACCGCTGGTGGGTGGAGCGGCTGCGCCGAACGTTCGAGCTCGTCGACCTGACGCGCATCGACCACTTCCGCGGGTTCGTCGCCTACTGGGCCGTGCCGAAGCGCCACAAGACCGCGCTCCGTGGACGATGGCGCCGCGGTCCGGGCGGCGCGATGTTCCAGGCCGCGGAGCGCGTGCTCGGCCCGTTGCCGGTGATCGCCGAGGACCTCGGCGTGATCACCGAGCCGGTGGTGCGCCTGCGGCGCGAGCTCGGCTTCCCCGGCATGGTCGTGCTGCAATTCGCGACGAACCGCGATTCGTCGAACCCGCACCTGCCGCGGAACCACGTCGAGCAGTCGGTCGTCTACACCGGGACGCACGACAACGACACCGCCGTCGGGTGGTGGGCGCGTCTCACGCCCACCCAGCGCAAGGCCACCGGCCTCGCCGGCGAGGAGCCGTCGTGGGAGCTGATCGAGTCCGCCTGGCGGTCGGTGGCGGCGCTCGCAATCGCACCGCTCCAGGACGTGCTCGCACTCGGCCCCGAGGCGCGCATGAACACGCCGGGAACGAAGCTCGGGAACTGGCGGTGGCGCGTCGAGGCCGACGCGTTGACACCCAACCTCGCCGCGCGGCTACGCGATGTGACGGAGCGGAACCGACGGGGCCAACTGAGCTGATGCCGGGGGAGGGAGTCGAACCCCCACGTCCCAACGGGGACACCCGGTTTTAAGCCGGGCGCGTCTCGCCAGTTCCGCCACCCCGGCGCGGCGCGAAGTCTACTGCGGGCCCATCCCGGGCTTGGCGAACGAGAGCGGGACGCCTTCGGGGCCCTTGCCGATGTACGCGTTGCGGAACGTCTCGAACGCCTTCTTGGTCGCCGCGTCGTAGCGCGGGCAGATCGCAAGGTGCCCCTGGCCGAAGTAGTTGTTCCGGCCGTAGCGCGCCGGGTCGCCGGTCCACGCGCTGATGGCGATCTTGCTGCCGAGCTTCGAGTACGGCGTGCCGAACGAGCCGTCGCTCTTCTCGTCGTAGAAGTCGTGCAGCTTGTCGACCGTCTGCGCGGAGACCTTCGACCCCCACCAGAGGACGACGCCGCCGTGCTCCTCGTTGTGCACGACCATGCGCGGGTTGATCGGCTCGGTGTAGAAGCCCCACACCGCCCACGCCGGGTAGTGCTGGCCGTTCGACGGCGGGTCGGTGTTCCACGGGAACTTCTTCGTGAGGCTGTTCACGTGGACGCCCTGCCCCGGCGGCACGTACGCGGCGACGGTCTTGAAGGTGCACCCGGCGGCTGCCATCTGCGGCGGGATGTTCTTCGCGCTGGCCGAGCTGCCGCCGAGCGTCACGAGCAGGATGACCGCGATCAGCGCGATCACGCCGAGACCCGCGACGCCGTAGAGCATCGCCCGGTGCCGGGCGCCGAGGTCGTCCATCCCGACGCGCGGCTTGTCCTGTCGCTGCTTGGGCGCCTGAACCTTCCGGGGCGGCGCCGGCGCCTTCGGCTTCTTCTGGTTCGCCATGCGGCCGACCATTCAAGCGGATGCGGCCACCCTGTCGCCGAAGAACGCCGCGACCGCACCGCGGTCGTCGACGAGCGGACAGCCCGGCAGCGCCTCGAGGAACGCCCGCCCGTATCCCCGTGAGCGCAGGCGCGGATCGAGGATCGCGACGACGCCCCTGTCCCCGTGGCCGCGGATCAGCCGGCCGAAGCCCTGGCGCAGCTGGAGCACCGCGACCGGAAGGGCGTACTCCTGGAACCAGTCGCCGCCGTCGCGCGCGACCGCCTCGCAACGGGCCTCGTGCAGCGGGTCGCCCGGCGCCGAGAAGGGCAGCTTGTCGATCACGAGCAGCGAGAGCGACTCCCCCGGGATGTCGACGCCCTGCCAGAAGGTCGAGGTGGCGAGCAGTACCGAACCGACGTCGTCCCGGAAGCGCTCGAGCAGCCGCTCGCGCGGCGCCTCGCCCTGCACGAGCACGTCGTAGGGGACGCGGCCCCGAATCCGCTCGCGGTAGGCATCGAGCGCCCGGTAGCTCGACGTCAGGACGAGCGCCCGGCCCTCCGAGAGCGCGAGCAGCGACACGATCTCGTCCGCGGCCCGTTCGAGGAACGCCTCCGCGCGCGGGTCGGGCAGCGCGCGCGGCACGTAGAGCAGCGCCTGCTCGCGGAAGTCGTACGGCGAGCCGACGATCGCCTCGCGCGCGCGCTCGAGGCCGAGCCGGCGTCGGACGAACCCGGCTTCCTCGCCTGCAGCGAGCGTCGCCGAGACGAGCACGGCCGTCGGCCCGTCCTCCCAGAGCCGTTCCCGAAGCTCGTGCGCGACGTCCACCGGCGCCCAGGCGAGCGCGTCGGGCTCGGCCCAGACGACGCGGCCCTGCTCCTCGGCGTCGAGCGTCGCCTCGGCCTGCGCGGCGAGCGCGAGCGACCGGCGCGCGAGTGCGTCGTGCTCCTCGCCGCCGCCCTGGAGCGCGTCGGCCAGCTCGCCGAGCGCGTCCGAGAGCACGAGCGCGGCCTCCACCGGCACCTCGCGCACGCGCCGACGGCCGCCGGAGGGCGCGAGCGGCTCCAGCAGGCGCTCGCCGGCCCGAATCACGCGCTCGAGCTGCCGCGCCGGCGGCACTGCCTGCGCATCGCGCGCGGCGCGTTCGACGTCGAGCGCCAGCCGGCGCAGCCCGGCGCGCGAGACGCGCCCGCCGAGCCAGCCGGCGGCCGACTCCTCGAGCCGGTGCGCCTCGTCGAAGACGACGGCGTCGTGCTCCGGCAGGACGCCGCCGCCGGACGCGACGTCGGCGAAGTAGAGCGCGTGGTTCACGATCACGAGGTCGGCCTCGGCCGCGCGCGCCCGGGCGGCCTCGGCGAAGCACGCCGCGACGAAGGGGCAGCGCCGGCCCGAGCAGCGGTCGGCCCCCACGGCGAGCTCCGCCCAGAGCGCGGTCGAGGGCTCGAGCTCGAGCTCCGCCCGGTCGCCGCTCGCGGTCTCGGCGAGCCACGTCTGCATCGACGCCCAGGCGGTGCCGTCGCGCCCGTCGACGTCGAGCTCGGGCTGGAAGCCCTGGAGCTGCCGGCGGCACAGGTAGTTCTGCCGGCCCTTCAGCACCTCGGCCTTGACCGGCCGGCCGATGACGGCCGCCGCGATCGGCACGTCGGAACGGAGGAGCTGCTCCTGGAGCGCCTTCGTCGCGGTCGCGACGACGACGCGCTGCCCGGAGGCGAGCGCGGGCACGAGGTAGGCGAGGCTCTTCCCGACGCCGGTCCCCGCCTCCGCGACGAGGTGCTCGCCGCACGCGAGCGCGCGCTCGACAGCCGCCGCGAGCGCGGCCTGCTCGCGGCGCGGCTCGTAGCCCGGCAGCGCACGGGCCAGGGAGCCACCGGGGCCGAACACATCGTCCATTCGCGTACACGGGAGCCTACGAAGTCGAACGGACGTTCCCCTGCGCCCGTCACACCCTCGCCGCAGAATCGTTCGCAAATTGCGACATTCAGCCGGATGCGCCGTTGACGGTCTCCGGAGCCGTGGATAGGTTCCCCCCGTCGGATCGGGTAGCTCTTCGGAGTCGCTCGATCCGGCATATCAGCTCCGGTAGGTCTTCGGACTCGCCGGGGCTGATTTTTTTCTGCCGTCCGACGCCCGCTCTACCGTTCGTGGGCTCATGGCGATCCTGTTCCTGCTCATCGGCCTCGCCCTCGGCGCCGGCGCCGTCCTCGTGTGGGCGCGCACCGCGCTCGCCGCCCGCGACCAGGCGCTGGAACGCGAGCGGGTCGAGTCGACCGAGCGCGTCGAGTTGCTCGAGCGCACGCACGCGATCTGGGAGGAGCGGTTCAAGGCCGCGGCGGGCGACGCGATCACGAAGAACCAGAGCTCGCTGCTCGAGCTCACCGAGGCGAAGCTCGCGCCGATCAAGGAGACGCTGCAGCGGTTCGAGAGCCAGGCCCGCGACCTCGAGGAACGCCGGCTCCGCGCCGTGACCGCGGTCGGCGAGCAGCTCCGCGCGGTCGCCGAGGGACAGGAGCGGCTCCGCTCCGAGACCGGCAACCTCGTGAGCGCGCTCCGCGCGCCGCACGTCCGGGGCAGCTGGGGCGAGGTACAGCTGCGCCGGGTCGTCGAGCTCGCGGGCATGGTCGACTACTGCGACTTCCGCACCCAGGAGAGCACGCGCGACGACGAGGGACGCCTCCTGAGGCCCGACCTGGTGGTCAGGCTGCCGGGCGGGAAGAGCATCGTCGTCGACTCGAAGGTGCCGATCGACGCGTATCTCGACGCGGTCAACACCGACGACGTCGAGGCGAAGCGCGCGCATCTCGCGCGGCATGCGGCGCAGCTGCGCGACCACATCGGGAAGCTGGGCCAGAAGCGCTACTGGCGGCAGTTCGACCCGTCGCCGGAGTTCGTCGTGATGTTCGTCGACGAGGGGCTGTACCGGGCCGCGCTCGACCAGGACGGTTCGCTGTTCGAAGCGGGCGCCGAGGCCGGCGTGATCGTCGCCTCGCCGGCCACGTTGATCGGGCTGCTCCGCACGGTCGCCTACGGCTGGCAGCAGGAGAAGGTGGCGGAGAGCGCCCGCGCGATCTCCGCCCTCGGCCGGGAGCTCTACGACCGGCTGGGCGTGTTCGCCGGTCACCTGGCGAAGGTCGGCCGCGGGCTCGACACGGCGGTCGGCGCCTTCAATCAGGCCGTCGGCTCGTTCGAGTCGCGGCTGCTCGTCACCGCCCGCAAGTTCCCGGAGCACGGGACGGGCGGCGAGCCGCTGCCCGAGGTGGCCCAGATCGAGCGGATCCCGGTCGCCCCCTCCGCGCCCGAGCTCTCACCCGTCGACGACGTCGCCGCCCTCCCCCGGGCCAGCTAGCGCGCCCCCGTGCGGGAACGTTCGACCCTCCCGATTCGTTGTAGAGGGTGGCAGGATTCAGTAAGAGAGGAGCACGGTGAGCGACCCCAACGTCCGTGACTTGATCATCATCGGCGGCGGCCCCGCCGGCTACACGGCTGCGCTCTACGCAGCGCGCGCCGACCTGCGCCCGCTCGTGATCGAGGGCTTCGCGTGGGGTGGCCAGCTGATGATCACGAGCGACGTCGAGAACTACCCGGGCTACGCCGACGGGATCATGGGGCCGGAGATGATGGCCGACTTCCGCCGCCAGGCCGAGCGGTTCGGCGCCGAGTTCGTGACCGACGACGTCACGAGCGTCGACTTCTCCGAGCAGCCGCTCAGGGTGCACGTCGGCAAGGACGAGTATGCGGCCCGCGCCGTGATCGTCTCGACGGGCGCGAGCGCCCGCTGGCTCGGGATCGAGTCGGAGGAGAAGCACAAGGGCCGGGGCGTCTCTGCCTGCGCGACCTGCGACGCCGCGTTCTTCCGCCAGAAGGACGTGTACGTCGTCGGCGGCGGAGATTCCGCGTTCGAGGAGGCGCTCTTCCTCACGAAGTTCGCCACCAGGGTGCACCTCGTCCACCGGCGCGACGAGTTCCGGGCGTCTCGGATCATGGTCGACCGCGCCGAGGCGAACGAGAAGATCGACTTCGTCCTGAACGCCGTCGTCGACGAGGTGCTCGGCGAGCAGAACGTCGAGGGTCTGCGCCTGCGAAGCACCGTGACCGGCGAGACGTGGCAGGTCCCGGCCGACGGGCTGTTCGTGGCGATCGGCCACGACCCCAACACGGCGCTCTTCCTCGACCAGCTCGACCACGACGACGCGGGGTACCTCGTCACGCAGCCGCACTCGACGGAGACCAACATCGCCGGCGTGTTCGCGGCCGGCGACGTGCAGGATCACGTCTATCGCCAGGCCGTGACCGCCGCCGGATCGGGCTGTATGGCCGCGCTCGACGCGGAGCGCTATCTCGCGTCGTTAGCGGCGGCGCCCGTCCCCGCGCGCGAGCCCGCAGCGATCTGAGAAGCCGTCCGGGCGCAGGTCTAGCCTGCGCACGATGGCCCCGGAGTGGATCGACCTGATCGACCCGGGGGTCGACGACCTCCGGGCGAGCCTGCCCGAGTCGGTCCACGAGTCGGTCCTCGACAGCCTCGTCGCCGCGCACGAGCACGGTCGCGAGCCGCGGCCGCGTATCGACTCGCACGGCGACTACATCATCGGGATGCTCCTCGTACCGGTCACCGATCCCGACGCGGACGACCTCGTCTATCAGGAGCTCGACTTCATCGCGACCGAGGACCGCCTGGTCTCGATCTCCAAGACTCCGCCGGACGGAAAGCCGTTCGACCCGAAGCCGGCCAAGGAGGCCTGCCGGGAGCACGAGCACGTCGGGATGTACGCCTTTCACCTCGTCGACGAGGTCGCCGAGCGGTTTCTCGACCTGATCGACGACCTGGACGACGAGATCGACGACCTCGAGGACAAGGTGACCGAGCAATCCATCCCGGCCAGCGGCCGAACGCTGCGAGAGCTCCGGCACGAGGTGCTCGGCATCCGGCGCGTGCTCGGCCCGACCCGCGACGCCGTCCGCAAGATCGTCGACAACCGGATCGAGCTCGACAGCGGGGATCTGTTCCCGCGCAACGTCGAGATCTCGTTCGGGAACGCGTACGACAAGCTGCTGCGGGCGTACGAGGCGCTCGACTCCTCGCGCGACGCGCTCTCCGGTGTTCGCGACTTCGTGCAAGGCAGGATCGCGTACGACCAGAACGAAGTGACGAAGCGCCTGACGGTGATCGCGTCCCTCCTGCTCGTCCCCACGTTCATCGTCGGCGTGTACGGCCAGAACTTCCGCGAGATCCCCGAGCTGCACTGGGGCTTCGGCTACGCGTGGAGCTGGGGCCTGATCATCCTGACGACGCTCGGGCAGCTGGCGTTCTTCCGCTGGAAACGCTGGATCTGAACCGGCTCCGGACCTTCTACAATCTCGGTCATGTCCGCCGATGCCCTGCGCGCCGCGTACGAGGCGCTCGGCCGGGGTGACCCCGATCCCCTCGTCGCGCTCATGAGCGAGGACATGCTGTGGCGCGGACGCACGAACGGCTGGCGCTTCTGGCAGCCCGTCCCGTCCTGACGCGGCCCGAAGGAGGCCCGTGCGGTTCTCCAGTCCGGAATCGAGTCGAGGCGGCGGGCAGGTGAGGGCGAGTACGAGCTCGACCGCCTGGAAGTCGCCGGAGATGGCGCCGCGGTGGCGTTCTCCTGGACGGCGCCGGATGGAGCGCGCGTGTCCTGGGCGCAGGCGCTGATCCTCCGCGACGGCCGGATCGTTCACATCCAGAACTTCGCCGATCCCCGAAAGGCGTTCGATGCGATCGGCCGTTAGAGCTACGCGGCCGGGTCGAGGTCGCCGGCGGACGACGGGCCGCGGTACAGCCAGACGGTGCCGCTGCACATCGGGCAGCGCTCCGGCGCTGCCCGACCGCTCGCTCCGTAGCCGCAACCGGTGCACCAGTAGCCCGGCATGCGGGGCGCCCTCGTCAACACGCGCACCGGCCGTTCGAGCACGCGCAGTGGAGGTCGTGTCGAGATCGCCAAGGCCGCTAGATGGTTGATGCCGCGGGTTCGTCTGTTCCGGGGCGTGGACTGGGGGTGGTCGGGCGCGGCGGCGTGCCGGCGGCGATGGCAGCGCCATCGGTGCCGGTGCGACGGCTCGAAGCGGACGGCCTGCTCGGGGCGGCTCCGCCTCCACGACCAGGCCGGGAGCGGCCGGGTGCCCGCAGGCCGCGCATCCGGACACGCGAGAACGTGGCATCAACCATCTAGCGGTCGTGCGCCGTGATGTCGCCGGGCGCCGACGATTGCTCGTAGCTGCCGAGCGGCATCGGAACCGTCTCGGAGCAGTTCAACTCGCCGCACTCGCACATGAAGTGGCAGACGGTGAGGTCGTGGCCGCCGTGCTGCACCGCCGAGCCGTAGATCGCATCGTTCACGTAGCGGCGAATCCGCCGCGTCGCCGCTTCGGCGATCTCTTCGGCCGTCGTCAGGACTACCGACATCTTCTTCTCCCTCTCTGTCCACCGGGCCTGCACGTTCCCGGCGTACCGGCTTGGGCCTTAAGCATCGTACCACGATGTACCACTCTTTCCGGTACTTGAAACCTCGTCGCCGGAGCGGCCGGTACGCTGGGCCGCCGTGCCCTACTTCATCTGCCCGCGTTGCAAGGAGCGCTCCGTCGACGTCGATGCGCAGGAGGGCTTTTCGGAGCAGGCTCCCGCGTGTCGCCACTGCGGGTTCGGCTTCCTCTTCGAGTTGCTCGACGACTACTACCCGGCGCCCGACACGGGTCTCGTGGTCACCGACCGCGACCGGCGCGTGCTCGCGACGGGCCGAGGCATCTTCGAGCTCACGGGCTTCCCGGAGCCCGACTTGATGGGCCGTGACGTCGTCGAGGCGCTTCAGTTCTCCGACCCTCAGCCGGTGGAGCTCGCCCGCGAATGGGGCGTCCGCCGGCTCGGCGAGCAGCTGTCGATCCGCACGCGGGCGGGCGTCGCGAAGGCCGTCGTCGCCGACGTCTTCCCGGCATACGACGACGACGGCGGGCTGCTCGTCGCACTCACCCCGGTACGCGGGTAGCCGGACACAGGTCGGCCGCAAGCGGGCACTCCTCGCACCGCGGCCGCCGCGCATCGCAGATGCGCCGCCCGTGCCAGATCATGAGGTGCGGGAAGCGCGCCCAGTCGGCCCGTGGGACGAGGCGCATCAGGTCGCGTTCGATCTTCACCGGGTCCTCCTGGCGCGTGAGACCGAGCCGCTGCGAGAGCCTGCGCACGTGGGTGTCGACCACGACGCCCTGCGCGTTGCCACGCTCGGCCGAGACGACGTTCGCCGTCTTGCGCGCGACGCCGGGCAGCCGCAGTAGCGCGTCGAAGTCCTCCGGCACCCGGCCGTCGTGCTCCTCGATCAGCATCGTCATCGTTCCTCGAAGCGCCTTCGCCTTCTGGCGGTAGAAGCCGGTGGCGAAGATGTCGCGTTCGAGCTCCTCCACCGGCACCGCGAGGTAGTCCTCGGGCCGGCGGTACTTCTCGAACAGGCGCTCCGTCACCCGGTTGACGTTCACGTCGGTCGTCTGCGCCGACAGCATCACGCTCACGAGCAGCTCGAGCGGCTCGCGGAACCGGAGCGCGATCCGCGCATCGGCGTGCTCGATCGCAAGCCGCTCGATGATCGGGCCGATCCGCTCCCGCTTCGGCCCGACTCGCCGACGTGCCTCGCGGACGTAGCTACGCGGCACCGGCGAGGACCGTCGCCGCCTGACGCAGCCGCGGCCCGGCGCAGACGAGGTCGAGCGCGGGGCAGCCGGAGCACGCGAAATCGCTCGGCGTCGGCACGAACTCGCCACGGTTGATGCGCGCGATCGCCTCGCTGAGCTCCGCCTCGAGCTCGGGCAGCTCGTCGCGCGTGAACGTCGTGGCCACGATCGCATCCGGCCGCTCGACGAACTGGTACACGACCTCGACCTCGTCGGCGCCGGCGCGGAAGCACGCGAGCGCGTAGACGAGCCGCTGCAGCCGGTAGTCCTCCTCGACGATCTCGTCCGGCGCCGCCTCCGCGAGCGAGTTCGTCTTGTAGTCGAGCACGAGCGCACGCGGACCGTCGCGCCAGAACACATCGAGCCGACCGTGCAGCAGCACGCCGTCGTGCTCGAACGCGAACGGCCGCTCGACGCTCGCGCCGTCGAGCGCCGCGACCCGCTGGGCGATCTCGGAGGCGCAGTAGCCGGCGACGAGGTCGCCGATGCGCTCGAGCTCGAGCTCGCTCACGTCGGGATACCACGCGCGGACCTGCTCGAGGTCCGGCACGCCGGGCGCGCGCAGGTCGATCAGCTCGAGCAGGCGGTGGACGGCGTCGCCGATCTCGGTGGCGGCGAGACCGTCGGACGAGAGCACACCACCGGACGGCCGCACTTCACGGAGGCCGGCGACTCGCTCCGCGTAGTAGCGGTACGAGCAGCGCTCGAAGAGCGCGAGCGCCGAATACGACAACCGCCGGACGCGGTGCAGCGGCGGCGGGGGCAACTGCACGAGCTCCGGCAGCCGGTAGCCGCGCGCCGGCGCGCCGGCCGGGAGCTCGCCGAAGAGCGCGAGCTGCCCGTCGCTCTCGACCTCGACCGCATTCGAGACGTCGTCCGTCGCCGCAGCCCGGTAGCGGTCGACCCTCAGGACGAAGCGGGCCTCGCCGCGCTCGAGCTCGACGAACTCGCCCTCGGCGCCGGCGATCTCGTCGGCGGCATCGAGGCGTTGCAGCGCCCAGCCGATCGGCGTGTCGCGGTCGCGCGAGGTATCGGGGTCGATCGCACCGGAGACGATCAGGCGATCGATCGCGCGCGTCATCGCGACGTAGTAGAGGCGCAGCCGTTCCGCGCGATCCTCGTGTTCCTCGCTCGCCCGCACCTCGTCGTAGGCGAGCACGGCCGCGCGGCGACCGGACGTCGGGTCGATCACCCGGAACCCGAAGCGGCCGTCCGCGCCGACAAGGATGTCGTCGGCCGCCGGCGGCCCGCCGGTGTCGCGACCAGCGTCCGCAACCACGACGACCTTGAACTCGAGCCCCTTCGCGGAGTGAATCGTCAGCAGGCGCACGGCGCCCGCTCCCTCCTCCTCGGACACGGCCTCGAGCTGCGTCGCCCCGACCGCCTCCTGGTCGCGGATGAACTGGATGAAGCCCTCGATGTCCGGGCCGCGCAGCTCCTCGTAGCCACGCGCGAGCCGCATCAGCTTGCGCAGGTTCGCGTAGCGGCGCTTGCCGTCCCAGCGCGTGAGCACGGCGAGGTCGTAGTCGTGCGCCGCGACGATCTCCTCGCACAGCCGCTCCAGGCCGAGCCGTGCCGACGCGGCGACGAGCCGGTCGTAGCGCTGCTTGAACGCGCGGATCAGCCGCCCGTCCTCATCCGAGAGAGCCGCGGGCAGCGACCGCTCGATCCCGTTGTACAACGGTCGGCGGCCGCCGTGGCGGCGGATCGCGACGAGCGCGTCGTTCGACACGCCGACGAAGGGCGAGCGCAGCACCGTGGCGAGCGCCTCGTCGTCGTATCGGTTCCAGAGCAGGCGGAGATACGCGAGCAGATCGACGACCTGCTGCTGCCCGAAGTACCCGCGCCCGGTCGCGCGGTAGGTCGGGAGCCCCGCGCTGCGCAGCGCGCGCTCGTAGACCTCCGCGTCGGTGCCGGCCGCGAAGAGCAGCACGATCTCGCCCGGCTCGGCGACGCCCGCCTCGACGAGCTCGGCGACCCGGCGCGCGACCGCTGCCGCCTCGCCCTCGCGCCAGCCCGTGCCGGTGCCGCGGTACGTGCGCTTGTCGGTCACGAGCAGCTCGACCGGGTGACCGAACACCGGGTCCGGGAACTCGCCGCCGCACGCGAGCGGCTGGTAGGCCTCGAACTCCGCCTCGAACAGGTAGTTGACGGCGCTCAGCAGCTCGGGCCGCGAGCGGTAGTTCCGAGCGAGCGGCAGCCGCTGGGCAGCCGCCTCGCGCCGATCGCGGAACACCGCCACGTCGGCGTGCCTGAAGCCGTAGATCGACTGGAACTCGTCGCCGACGAAGAAGACGTCGGTGTCGGCGCGGTCGCCGCGGAGCAGGTCGATGATGTCGCACTGCAGGCGGTTCGTGTCCTGGAACTCGTCGACCATGATCTGCCGGAACCGAAGCTGCTCGGTCTGGCGAACCTCCGGGTCGTCGCGCAGCAGGTCGCGGACGAGCAGCTGCAGGTCCTCGAAGTCGAGCACCGACTCGCGCTCCTTCGCCGCGGCGTACTCGGCGGCGAACAGGTCGAGCAGCGCCTGCAGCTGCTCGCTGTCGCGCGCCGCCAGGTCGTCGAGCGCCGCCTGGCGAAGGCGATCGCGTGCAGCGCGGAAGTCGTCGGTGCGCTCGCCGGAGCACTGGAGCTGCCCGAGCTCGAGCAGCCGGTCGGCGCTCGGCGCGAGGTCGAGGGCGGCGGTTGCCGCCGCAAGCTGGCGTTCGGTCGCGCCGGGGTCGGCCGCGAGCGTGCGGGCGGCCGCCTGCAGCTCCTCGAGCCGCTCCGCGACCGACGAGCGCGTGCCGAGCTCGAGCGTGAGCTCGCGGCCGGCCGAGCGGAGCGTCTCGTAGACGCCCGTCAGCATCCGCCGCAGGCCGTCGCGGCGGTACGTGGCGAGCAGACGCAGCCGCTCCGGATCGCGCCCGGCGCAGAACGCCGTGAGCGCCCTGTCGAACGCCTCGGCGACGAGCACCGGCGCCTGGTCGTCGGGCAGCTCCCGAAAGAGCGGGTCGATCCCGACCGCGAACGGATGCGCACGCAGGAGGCGCGCACAGAAGCCGTGGATCGTCGAGACCCAGGCGCCGTCGAGCCGGCGCGCGAGATCGGGCCTGCCGCGCTCCCGCAGCGCGGCGCGGATGCGCGCGCGGAGCTCGCCCGCCGCCTTGCGCGTGTACGTGATCACGAGCACCGACTCGACGTCGAGCCCGTGCTCGCACACCGCCGTCACGAAGCGCTCGACGAGCACCGTCGTCTTGCCGGTGCCGGCGCCCGCCGAGACGAACACCTCGCCGCGGGCGTGCACGGCGGTGCGCTGCTCGGGGTTCACGCCCGCTCCACGCGGCACATCGACCACAGGTCGCACCAGGCGGGGCAGTCGCCGCCTTTCGGGTCGTGGTGCACGTCGCCGGCGCGGATCCGACCGGCGAAGCCGGCGGCGCGCTCGCGAGCCGACTCGACGAGCGCCCAGAACTCCTCGTCGGGGAGATAGTCGTTCCGGTTGTAGCCCGGCAGGTCGTCGGCGGCCTCGCTCCGCAGCAGGCCGCGGGACACGCGCGCGCCGGAGAGCGACCGGTAGACGCCGCCGAGCGGCTCGACCCCGACGAGGTCGCGCAGCACGAGCAGGTAGAGGGGAACCTGCAGCTTCAGCTCCTCGTCGATCTGCTTGGCGGAGTGCGCGCGGCCCGACTTGTAGTCCTGGACGATGCCGCGCGCGCTGAACGGATCGACGTCGACGCGGTCGATCTTGCCGCTCAGCTGGATGCCCTCGGCGAGCGCGAGCCCGCGCTGCAGCTCCGGCGCGGAACGGTCGGAGCCGAACGAGATCTCGAATCGCCTCGGCACGAGCCCGGTCGGCGATGCCGCCTCGTCGCGGACGAAGCCCTCGAGATCGCGGCGCAGCGTCCCTTCCAGCTCGGCCGCCTGCAGCTCGGTCGGCTCGAGCCTGACGCCGCTCCGGAGCGCGTCCTCGAGGCAGCGCCCGAGGAACTCGACGGCCTGCTCGACGTTCTCCGGCGTGACGCTGTCGACGCCGAGCTCGCGCGGCAGTCCGGCGTAGAACTTGAACAGCGTCTGGTGCGCCACCTGCCCCCGCAGCATCGCGTCGACCTCGGCGTCGATCGTCCTCGGCGAGATGACGCGCTCGTGCAGCCACGCCGACGAGCAGTCGGCGAACCGCTCGAGCTCGGTGACCGCGAACATGCCGCGCCCGGCGAGCCACTCGAGCAGCTCGGGGTTGCGAATCCGCGTCTCGCGTCCCCACGCCCCGCGCGCACGATCGAGCCGGCGTCGCCAGTCGTTCGCGTCTGCGAGCCCGCTCGCCGCGTCGTCGTCGACAGCCGACAGCACGGCGAGCGCGCGCAGCCGTTCGCGCTCGCTCGGAGCCGCGTCGAGCGGCCAGGTGAGCGCGCCCAGCGCGCGGCGGGTGGTCGCGTGCTCGACGTCCTCGCTTTCGAACACCGATGCGACCTCCTCCCAGAACGGGCTCGCCTCGCGCATCGCGCCGTCGTCGGTGACCGCCTCGCGGACGAGGTAGAGGCGGCGCACCGCCCGCGTGCACGCGGTGTAGAAGAGGTAACGGTCACGGCTGACCTGGTCGGGCCGCTCGAGCCGTGCGCCGAGCGCAGCGCGGACGTCGTCGTCGAGGAACGGCGACGGCCGCGACCGCCGCGGCAGCGATCCCTCCTCAAGGCCGAGCACGAACACGACCTCGAAGCGAGGCGTGCGCGCGCGCAGCAGGTCGAGCACGGCGACGCGGCCGATCTCGCCCGGTGACTCCCCGCGCACCTCCGCCCGCTCTAGCGCCGCGATCAGGTCGTCGGCGCCCACCTCGACGCCGAAGCGCGTGAGCGACTCGAGCTCGTCGAGCAGACCGACCACCGCGCGATACGCACGCAGGTCGAGACGCGACGTCTCACCCGCCGGCGGCGCCTCGACACCGTACGCCGAGCGCACCATCGCCTCGGCCAGCGTCCGCACGCCGTCGAGCGGCGTCGACGCCTCTCGGAGCTCGGCGAGCGCGGCCACCGGCGCCTCGCGCAGGCGCTCGGTCTCCTCCTCGACCCGCTTCTGCGTGTGCACGGCGCGCCCGCGCAGCCTGCCCTCGACGAAGTCGACGGACGAGCGCGCGATGCCCGAGTAGGGCGAGCGGAGATACGCGAACAGCTGCCGCCGCTCGCCCGTCTGCCAGGCGAAGCGCAGCAGCTGCAGCAGCGCGTGGCCGAACGGCGTCGCGTCGAGGCGGGCGCGCGCGTCGACCGCGTACGGGATCCCGAGGCCTGCGAGCACGGTCGCGAGCGGACGGCGCCAACGCTCGGCGGAGGGCAGCACGATCGCGACCCGTTCCGCCGGCGTCCCGGCGCGAAGCACCTCGGCGAGCTCGTCGGCGACGAGCTCCAGCGTGCCGCGCACGCCCGCCCCCTCGAGGAAACGGACGGCGCCGTCGAGCTCGGGCGCCGGCGGGGGAGACTCGACGTAGAGCGAGCGCTCGAGGTGCGCGAGCGCCGGGTGCGCGTACTCCGCCGAACGGGCCGGCAGCTCCTCGACCGAGCCGGCGGCCAGCCCCGCGAGATCCTCCGCGGTGCGCTGCAGCGACGCGAAGGCGACGCGGCCCGGCTCGTAGGGCAGCGACACCTGCACATCGGCGCGGCCGGCGAGCGCCTCGAGCAGCCCCCACTCCGCGCCGGTGAGATCCTCGAAGCCGTAGGCGAAGACCGGCTCGCCGTGCCACGCGTCGAGCTCCGAGGCGAGCCGCTGCACCGCCCGGCGCCGCACGACGTCGCGGTCCCAGACCCCGAGGCGGTCGAGCTCGGCCCGGTAGGCCCCGTAGAGCACGGCGAGGTCGCCCTGCAGGTCGCCGGGCTCGATCAGCCCCGATTCGAGATCGGAGAGCGTCTGGCCGAGCGTGTCCGCGAACCCCGGGCTGCGCGCGGAGCCGGAGAGGCCGTTCAGCGAGGCCGACGTGAGCAGGCGCCGGACGAGCAGCGCGCGCTGCGCGCCCACCACGACCGGACGGGCCTCGCCGCCCCCGGCGGCGAGCCGGGTGAAGAGGTCGTCGAAGGTGCCGATCGATCCACCGAGCAGGCAGCCGCAGCGGGCGAGCAGGTCGCGCTCGACCCGGTCGACGTCCGACCGGTTCGGCACGATCAGTGTCGGCTCGTCGTCGAGCCGCGCCAGAAAGCGATCGAGCAGCAGTGCGACCTTGCCCGCGTTGGCAGGCCCTGCGACGAGGGTCAGACCCACCTTCCGATGGTAGTGCCGGTTGCGGACGGGGTCCGGCGCCCGTTTGGCGCAAAGACCGCCGCTTCTACGGCAGCGCGGCCTCGTCCACACCCAGACGGGTGAAGATCTCGTGCGCGCGCGCCGATTCCCGGCCGTCGAGGCGCGCGATCGCACGGAGCGTCAGCGCGATCTCGTAGTCCGCCTGCGCGCGCTCGGCGACGTCGAGCGCTTCGTCGAGCGACGACCTCGCCTCGACGGCTCGCCCCGCGCGGGCGAGGGCGACGCCCCGTACGCGCTCGAGCAGCACGCGCACGGCGGCCGGCACGCCGGCATCGTCGACACGCGCAACAGCTGTGCCTACTGCAGCCACAACGGCGGCCGGATCGTCGCCACGGAGACCGCGGAGCTCCGCGCGACGCGCCTGGAGCTCGACCGCGAACGGGGCAGCACCGATCTCCTCCAGCTGTTCAGCGGCCCCGCGCAGCAGCTCGTCGGCCTCGTCATAGCGCCCGGTGCGCGCCGCGACACGACCCAGATTCCCGCGCGCGACCGCCGTCAACAGACGATGACCTGCCGCCTCGACGATCCGCAGCGTCTCGCGGAAGCTTTGCTCGGCCTCGTCGAACCTGCCCTGGTCGGATTCGATCTCGCCGATGTTGTTCGTCGTCGTCGCGACGTTGATCGCGTCGCCGATCCGCTCGCGGAGCGCTCTGCTCCGCTCGTAGAGGTCGCGCGCCTCGTCCCAGCGGCCCTCGTAGTACGCCTCGATGCCGAGGTTGTTGAGAACGCTCGCCTGACCGACGAGATCTCCCATCTCCTCGAACATCGGGAGCGCGAGCCCGCGGAACGCATGCCGCTCGTCGTCGCCGCGAAACGTGTGGATCATGTGCGAGAGGTAGTAGGCGTGCGCGAGGTCGCTGAGGTCGTCGAGGCCGGTGGCCTGCTCGATCACCAGGGAGGCGAGCCCGAGGGCCTCGTCGTAGCGGCCCTGCCGAAACCGCGCCTGGGCGCGCGCCCGCCTGAGCTCCACCTCTCGGCGCGCTCGCTCGTCCACGTCCATGATCGAGGCTGCGGCCTTCTCGCCCCTCGCATACCAGCGGAGCGCCTCCGAGTAGGCGCCCTGCTCCTCGCGGAGCAGCCCGTCCTTCAGCATCAGCGCGGCCTGAGCCTCCGCCGACGCAAACCGCCGGGCGTGCGCGAGTGCGTCCTGCGCGGCGCGCAAGCGGCCGGCGGGCGCGCACACATCGGCAAGCGCTTCCCACGCTCCGGCGCGCTCGGCGGCGGGGAGCGCAAGCGTCGATGCCGCGTCGACCGCTCGACGATAGAACTCCGCCGCCTCGACGTTCGCGAACTTCTCCCTCGCCCTCTCGCCCGCCAGGAGCGAGTAGCGCCACGTCCGCTCCGCGTCCGCCGCGAGCGAGAAGTGCAGTGACAAGAGCTCGGCGACTTCCTCGACCGAGTCCGTGTGCCGAAGCTCGAGCACGTCGCCGACCCGGGCATGCAGCTCTCGCCGCCGGCGGAAGGGCAGGCCCTCGTACGCGGCATCGCGGATCAGGGCGTGCCGGAAGCGGAAGCCGCTCGGGACGTAGGGGTCGCGTTCGATGAACTCGGTGAGGCGCTCCCATGCCTCCGACCCGGCCGACGCGACCGGATCCCCCTCGAGCACGTCTTCGATCACGTCACTGTCGAAGAGCACGCCGAGCACGGACGCCCAGCGCAGGAGCGCGCGGTCGGCCGGGTCGAGCCGGTCGATGCGCGTGCCGACGACGGCGCCGACCGTGTCGGGCAGCTCCTCGGCTCCCTCCACGCCCGCCGACGCCACCAGCTCGTTCAGAAACAGCGGGTTCCCACCCGCACGGTGCACGATCGCACCGATTGCGGCATCGTCGAGCGCCTCGCCCGCGACCGAGCGCACGAGCTCCGCCGCGGCGTCGTCGTGGAGCGGCTCGAGCATCACCGTCATCGCCGCGATCGGCGGGATGCCCGCCGCGGCCACGAACCCGTCCTCACCTGGACGGCGGGTGCAGCAGATCGCCCACGGCCGATTCGCGTTCGTCGCGCCGAGATGCCGAAGGAGCTCGGACGACGCCTCGTCGATCCAGTGCACGTCCTCGAGCAGCACGAGCGTCGTGTTCGGGAGCATCGCTGTCAGCAGCTCTTCGAGCACGCCGTGGAGGCGAGCCCGGCGGAAGGCCGGCTCGAGATCGTCGACCTCCTGCGTCGAGCCGACGTCGACGTCCAGGACGAGCCCGACGAGCGGAAGCCATCGCGCGAGGTCGGGCGCGACCCGATCCACAGAGGCCCGCAAGGTCTCGGCGTTCTCCTCGGAGGACCCCTCGAGATCCCCGGGGAACAGTGGGCGCAGGAGGCTGCGAAACACGAAGTACGGCGTCGAGCTCTCGTATTGGTCGCACCGGGCTCCGATGCGCGCGAGGTCGGCGGCTGCAGTCGTCTTGAACTCGTCGAGGAGCCGCGTCTTGCCGACGCCGGCGTCACCGACGAGCTCGAGCATCGTCCCGAAGCCGAGGCGCACGGGCGTGAGCGCGGCACTCATGACCGCGAGCTCCCGATCCCGGCCGACGAGCGGCGCGGTCGGAGTCGCCGGTGCCTCGCGCGTGCCCTCGATCGCGCCGAGCGAGACGGCGCGTACCGCCTCCGCCAGGCCCTTCAGGTGAAGCGGCTCGACCGCCTCCGCGGCGAACTGCGTGTCCGATGCGTCCAGGAGCTCGGCCGGAACGAGGATCTGGCGCGGGGCCGCCTTGGCCATCAGACGGGCGGCGAGGGCCGCCGTCCCGCCGAGGATCGTGTAGGTACGGCGAAACGGCGCGCCGACCTCGCCCGCGAACACGCGGCCACGGCTGACGCCGATCGAGAGCGGCAGCTCCGTCCTGGCCTCGGCCGAGGCACGCACCGTGCGCAGCATCCGCTCCACGTCGTTCTCTGTCACGCGCGGAGCGCCCGCTACCAACACGATCCGCCCTCCGTCGCGATCGATGTCGCTCTCGAGGAAGCAGACCTCGTGCTCGGCCGCGGCGTCCTGCACCGCCTCCACCACCTCCGCGACGGCCGACGCCGCGGCCGCCGCCCCCTCGCCTTCCACGAGCGCGTCCGTCCCCGAGAAGCGGATGAACGCGACCGCCGCCTGCCGATGCTCGGGCTCGGCGACATCCGATGTGAGATGCGCGCGGATCAGCCGCGGGACGCAGTCCACGAGCGGCAGGTCATCGACGGGCGGAAGCGGCCGGTCGTCGAGCTCCGCTGGCGGCGCCGCCGCCAGCAGAAAGCCGTCCCCGCGTGGGTCGCCCAGCACGTCGGGCGGTAACAGCCTCGCCGACGCGCCGCTTACCGCGATCTCTCCCGCTTCCGCCGCCGCCTCCATGCGCACGGTGGTCGACGCCGCGGGGCCCGTGACGA
>DATIOD010000065.1:0-41941 GCA_035473635.1 Gaiellaceae bacterium
GGCTGTAGGCGGATGACTGAGGTCGAGCAGCGGCCACGCGTCCTCTTCGTCGGTCGCAACCGCTACACGTTGCCGCTTCCCGACTGGCTCGCGAAGAAGTGGAACGCGCTCGAGCGCCAGATCGACTACCGCGTGCTCGCATCGGCTGCGAACGGCAGCCCACTCACCGACGAGCGGTTCAGACTGGTCGCGCCGGCGCGGCCGCGGCGGCTCGACGGCCTGCTCTTCTACCTTCGCCTGCCGTTCAGGGTGCGCGGCCAGATCCGGGACTTCCACCCCGACGCGATCATCGCCAGCGATCCCTATATCGGCGCCGCCTCGATGGTCGGACGGGCACTCGCTCCGGGCCTGCGCCCGCAGGTGATCCTCGAGGTGCACGGTGACTGGCGGACCTTCACCCGGCTCTACGGCTCGCCGAGGCGCCGGTTCTTCTCGCCGCTCGCCGACCTCGTCAGCCGCACCGCCGTCCGCCGCGGCGACGCCGTGCGGGCGCTCTCGCGTTACACGGAATCGCTCGTCGAGGACGTGCGCGGCGTTCCCGTTGCCGCGTCGTTCCCGACATACACCGACCTGTCCGCGTTCACCGCGCGGCCGATCGAGCCGCTGCCGGAGCAGCCCACCTCACTGTTCGTCGGCATGCTCGAGGCCTACAAGAACATCGACGGACTCGCTGCCGCCTGGCGCGAGACGGCGGTCCGGCTGCCGCAGGCGCGGCTCGTGCTCGTCGGCAAGGGCGCGCGGCACTCCGTGATCGACAAGCTCGTGGCCGACCTCCCCGACCAGGTCGAGCACGTCTCCGAGCTGACGCCCGAGGGCGTCTCCGCGCGGCTCGACGATTCGACCGTGCTGGTGCTCCCGTCGCGGTCGGAAGGACTGGGGCGGGTCGTGATCGAGGCGTTCGCGCGCGGCCGCGACGGAGCGGTACCGCGAGTGGGACACGACGCCGGCCAAGTTCGCGTCGGAGGTGCGCGGGCTCGTCGAGGCGTCGCTTCGCGACGCGGGCGAGATTCCCGGCGAGCGGCCCCGCGTCCTGATCGTCGCGGACGCCGCGCACGGCGCGCCGTTCGAAGGCTCGACCGACGCGACGCTCGCCGCGCTGCGCGAGGAGCTTGACTACTGCGTGCTCGCGCGCGCCGAGCGCGGCGTGGAACCGCGACGCACGGTGCTCGCGCCCGGCTCGCTGATCCTCGTGCGCCGCTGGCCGGGGCCGCTCGACTCGCTCGCGTTCTACGGCTCGCTTCCATTCCGCATCGCGTCGCTCGTGCGCCGTTTCAAGCCAAGCGTCGTGATCGCCGAGAGCCCGTACATCGGGTACCTCGTGCTCGTCGCGTTGGCGTTCCGCCGCCGGCACCGTCCCTCGCTCGTGATCGAGACGCACGGCGACTGGCGCGCCGCGACCCGGCTCGGAGGCTCGCGCATGCGACGGCTGCTCGCGCCGTTCGCCGACTGGGCGGCGCGCTACGCGCTCCGGCGGGCCGACGCGATTCGCGCGCTCTCCCAGTACACCGCCGACCTCGCCGAGCGCGAGGCGGGTGTCCCCCCGCTCGAGTCGTTCCCGGCGTACATCGACCTCTCGCTCTTCACGAGCAGCGACCCCGAGCCGCTGCCGGCCCGGCCCACGGTGCTGTTCGTGGGGATGCTCGAGCAGAACAAGAACGTCGACGCCCTGGCGCGCGCCTGGCACGAGGTCGCGGCGGCACTGCCCGAGGCGCGGCTCGTGGTCGTCGGCAAGGGCGCGCTGCTCGACGTCGTGCAGCGGCTCCGGGACGACTTCCCCGACACCGTCGTCTACCACCCCGAGCTCGCTCCGGCCGACGTCGCGCGGCTGATGGACGAGTCGACCTGTCTCGTCCTTCCGTCTCGCTCGGAGGGCCTCGGACGCGTGCTGATCGAGAGCTTCGCCCGCGGCCGCGGCGTCGTCGCGAGCCGCGTCGGCGGAATTCCCGACGTCGTCCGCGACGGTGTCGAAGGGCTGCTGGTCGACCCGCTGGACGACGAGGACATCGCGCGTGCGCTGATCGAGGTCCTCTCCGACCGCGAGCTCGCCGAGCGCCTCGGTGTCGCGGCGCGGGTGCGTTACCGCGACTGGGACTCGTCCCCGGACGACTACGCCGCGCGCGTGCGGTCGCTCGTCGATCGCGCGGTCGCCGGGACGCGCCGCTGACCGTGCGGCTCGTGTTCGTCACGCAGACGATCGACAGCGAGGATCCGAACCTCGCGATCGCCGTGGACTGGGTGCGTGCGCTCGCGCTGCGCTGCGACGAGGTCCGGGTGGTCGCCGATCGCGTGCGGGCCCACGACCTCCCGGAAAACGTCACGTTCTCGGAGTTCGGAGCCGGCTCGCGTCTCGGGCGCGGCGCACGTTACGAGCGGGCGGTCTCCCACGCCCTCCGCGACCCGCGTCCCGATGCCGTGCTCGTGCACATGCTCGCGCTGCTGCTCGTGCTCGCTGCGCCGCTCGCACGCGCCCGGCGCGTTCCGCTCCTCCTCTGGTACGCGCACTGGCGCCGCCACTGGGCGCTCCGGCTCGCCGACCGGCTCTGCGCGGCCACGCTGAGCGTCGACCGCAGCTCCTATCCGCTACGGAGCCCGAAGCTGCGGCCGATCGGGCACGGAATCGATGTCGAGCGCTTCGCGCAGGGCAACGGGCGGCCGCGTGGCCACGAGACGCTGCACCTGCTCGCGCTCGGGCGCATGGCGCCCTGGAAGGGCTTCGCCACGCTTCTCGACGGCTTCGAGGAGGCGGTGGGGCGCGGGCTCGACGCGCGGCTCGAGATCCGTGGGCCCAGCACGAAGGAGGACGAACGGCTTCACCGGGAGCACCTCGCGGCTCGCATCGCCGGCAGCCCGGTGCTCAGCGGCCGCGCGCAGCTTGCCGAGCCGCTTCCGCGCGAGCAGATCCCCGAGCTGCTGGCGGGGTCCGACGCGCTCGTCACGGCCGCCGACAGCGGTCACGACACGCAGACCCTCGACAAGGTCGTCTACGAGGCGTCGGCCTGCGCCGTGCCGGTGATCGCCTCGAACCCGGCGCTCGCGGAGTACCTCGACGGTCTGCCGCTCCGGCTCGACTTCCGGCCCCACGACCCCCACGATCTCGCCCGAGCGCTGGTCGAGTTCGCCGCTGCTCCGGAGTCGGTGCGTCTCGAGGTCGGGCGCGAGCTGCGCAGGCGTGTCGAGACGGGGCACTCGGTCGATACGTGGGCGGCGCGCGTGCTGGCCGTCGTCGAGGATGTCCGACGCTGACCGAGCAGCCCGACATCTCGATCGTCGTCACCGTGCTGAACGAGGAGGGCGCGATCGACGAGCTGCTCGAACGCACGAGCGCGGCGCTCGACGGTCGGGCGTGGGAGGTGATCGTCGTCGACGACGGGTCGACAGACGGCACGTTCGAACGGCTGCGCACCGCACACCGACGCGACCCGCGCGTCCACGCCGTGCGCTTCAAGCGCAACTTCGGGCAGCACCCCGCCATGCACGCGGGGCTCGCCCGGTCCCGCGGCGAGCTGATCGTCACGATGGACGGCGACCTGCAGAACCAGCCCGAGGACCTGCCGAAGCTCCTCGCGGCCCTCGCGCGTGCCGACGTCGCGTCGGGCCGCCGCGTCGCGCGCCGGGACTCGCCCGGCCGGACGCTGCCGAGCCGGGTGATCAACGGGCTGCTGCGGCGGTTCACGGGCGTCCGCATCTCCGACTTCGGCTGCGCCTACAACGGCTACCGGCGCGAGGCGATCGTGCCGCTGCTCGGCGCGATCGGGCGACAGAAGTTCACGAAGGCGCTCGTGCTCTCGACGGGGGTGTCGGTCGAGGAGGTCGACGTCTCGCACGCGCCGGCGCGCTCCGGCTCGCGCTACTCGCCGCTCCGGCTGGTGCGACTCGCGCTGCACGTCGTCGCCGGCTTCTGGCCGCAGCCGGTGCAGTGGATCGGCGTCACGCTCGGCGTGGTCTGCACGCTCGCCGCGGCGGCGCTCGGTATCTACGGCGTCGGCTACTGGATCACGAACGCGAACTTCCCGGGCCCGCTCTTCGCGGGTGCCGGGATCGTGGCCGTGCTCGGTGTGCAAGGCTTCGTCCTCGCGCTGATCGGGGAGTCGCTCGGACGAATCCAGCGCGACGTCGAAGGCAGGCCGCTGTACACGATCGAGGAGGAGCTCTAGTTGTGAGCAAGCGCGTGCTGGTCACGGGGGGTGCAGGGTTCATCTCGTCGCACTTCGTGCGCCACCTGCTCGAGGCGACCCCGTACGAGGTCGTGACGCTCGACGCGCTCACGTATGCGGGGAACCTCGAGAACCTCGCCGACGTGCTCAGCCACCCGCGCCTTTCCTTCGTCCACGGCGACATCCGGCACGCGCCGCTCGTCCGCGAGCTCGTCGGCGGCGTCGACGTGATCGTCAACGCGGCGGCCGAGTCGCACGTCGAGAAGTCGATCGCCGACGGCGCCTCCGAGTTCGTCACGACGAACGTCGAGGGGACGCAGATCCTGCTCGACGCGATCCGCGAGCAGCCGGTCGAGCGCTTCATCCTGATCTCGTCCTCCGAGGTGTACGGGACGGCGGAGAGCGCGCCGATGGACGAGACGCACCCGTTGAACCCGCGCTCGCCCTACGCGGCGACGAAGGCCGGCGCCGACCGCCTCGCCTACGCGTACTGGACGACGTACCAGCTGCCGATCGTGATCGTCCGCCCGTTCAACAACTACGGTCCGCGCCAGCATCCCGAGAAGCTCGTGCCGCGCTTCATCACGCAGGCGCTCGCCGACGAGCCGCTAACGATTCACGGCGACGGGCACGCCTCGCGCGACTGGCTCTACGTCGGTGACGACGCCGAGGCGATCGAGCGCGTGATCGCCGCTCCGATCGACGACCTCGCCGGCGAGGTGATCAACGTCGCGACGGGCGTCGACATCTCGGTCGCCGAGGTCGCGGAGATCGTGCTCGACGTGCTCGGCAAGCCGCGCGAGCTGACGTGCAACGTGACCGAGCGGCCCGGCCAGGTCGATCGCCATATCGGCTCGACCGACAAGGCGGAGCGCCTGCTCGGCTGGCGCGCGCGCACGTCGTTCGCCGACGGCCTCGAGCGGACCGTCGGGTGGTATCGCGAGAATGAGGCGTGGTGGAGGGCGATCGTCGCTCGCGAAGCCCGCGCCTTCTCGTCCTAGGCGCCGGGCCGGCACAGCTCGGGCTGCTCGAGCGGGCGAGGGCACGCGGCCTCTGGCTCGCGGTCGTCGACCGTGACCCGGCGGCGCCCGGGCTCCGGCTGGCCGATCGCCGCTGCATCCTCTCGATCGAGGACGAGCCGGCGATCGACCGCCTCGTCGGTGCGCTGTCGATCGACGGGATCGTCGCCCCGGGAACCGACTGGCCGATCGGCGCCGCCGCGCGGATCGCGGAGCGCGGACTGCTGCCGCATCCGGTGACGCCGCGGACGGCGGTCCTCGCGACGAACAAGCTTCGGCAGCGCGAGCGGCTGGACGAGGCCGGTGTGCCGCAGCCGAAGTGGCACGTCGTCGGTGTGGGCGACGCGCCGCCCGAGCCGGCGTTCCCGTGCGTCGTGAAGGCTCCCGACAGCCAGGGCCAGCGCGGGCTCACCCTCGTCGAGACGCCGTCCGAGCTCGAGTGCGCCCTCACCGCCGCGCGGAAGGAGTCGCGCGGCAACCTCGCGCTCGTCGAGGAGCTCGTCCCGGGGCCCGAGGTGACGGTGATCGGATTCTCGGCGCGCGGGACGTACCACGCGCTCGCGGTGACCGACAGGGTCGTCGGCGAGCCGCCCGCGTTCGGGGTGGCGCTCGCGCACGTCTGGCCGAGCGAATCCGGCCGGGATGCGGCTACCGTCGCAGAGCGGGCGGCGGCCGCCCTCGAGATCATCGACGGCCCGTCGTACATCCAGCTCCGGCTGGCGGACGACGGCCCGAGGGTGATCGAGGTCGCTGCTCGGCTGGGCGGCGGGCACGACGCCGAGCTCGTCGAGGCTGCGACCGGCGTCCCGCTGAACGACCTCGCGATCGACGCGGCGCTCGGACGGCCGCTGGACGTGCCGGTCCCGACGGCGAGGGTCGGCGGCGCGGTCACGCGGTTTCTCGTCGCGCCGCCCGGCGTGCTCGAGCAGGTCGAGGTGCCCGACGGGCTGGAAGGCGTGGAGCAGGTGCGGATCTACCGGGAGCCCGGCTACGAGCTGCGCCCGCTGCGTCGGGGCGCCGACCGGGCCGGAGCCGTCCTCGCCGTGGGCGGCTCGCGCGCCGAGGCGCTCGACCGCGCCGACCGCGCGGCTGCGGCGATCACCTTCAGGGTCGAGGGCGTGCCGGTCGCGCCTCGCTAGATGGTTGGTGCCGCGGGGTCGTCTGTTCCGGGGCGTGGACTGGGGGTGGTCGGGCGCGACGGCGTGCCGGTGGCGATGGCAGCGCCATCGGTGCCGGTGCGACGGCGTGTAGCGGACGGCCTGCTCGGGGCGGCTTTGCCGCCGCGAACAGGGCGGGAGCGGCCGGGCGCCCTCAGGCCGCGCAGCCGGACACGCGAGAACGTGGCACCAACCATCTAGAGTGGCCGCGATGAGCGCCCCCTCTCGCGAGGTCATCAAGGACTACAACGAGCGCGACTACCGGACGGTGTGGGCGCACGGTGCCCGCTCCGACTTCGAGGATCATTTCGAGACCGCGCTGCTCGAGCGTCTGCTCTCGTCCGACCCGGGGTGGCTGATCGACCTCGGCGCCGGGTACGGGCGCCTCTATCCGATCTACGCGAAGCCCGACCGCGCCATCGTGATGGTCGACTACGCCGTGAACCTGCTCGAGATCGCCGCGGAGACCTACCGCGACCAGCCGGGTGTCCACTTCGTCGCGGCGAACGCGTACCACCTGCCGTTCCGTCCGGCGACCTTCTCGGTCGGTCTGAGCAACCGCACGTTCCATCACATGGCGCACCCC
Source organism: Gaiellaceae bacterium (assembly GCA_035473635.1). GTDB lineage: Bacteria > Actinomycetota > Thermoleophilia > Gaiellales > Gaiellaceae > PALSA-600. The sequence goes on from DATIOD010000065.1 coordinate 6,917, forward strand.
GAGCTCTTCCTCGACGAGCTCGCCCGCGTGATGAGAGCGCAGTCGCACGTGGCGCTCGAGTACTCGAACAAGCGGAACGCGCTGCGCGTGATGCGCTACGGGCGGCGAAGCCTGCGCGAGGATCACGAGCACTACGGCCAGCTGCTCTACGGGACGCACCCGCGGCTGTTCGCGCGGCTGGCCGAGTCCGCCGGTTTCGAGGTCGGGGACAGGTACGGCACCGGGTTCTTCAGCCGCTTCCTGTTCGAGCGGACGAAGCGCGCCTTTCGGCCGCTCGCCGCCGCCGAGACCGTCGCTGACGCGTCGCTGGGGCGACTCGACCTCGCGCCGATGCACTTCGTCGACCTCCGCCGCCAGAACGGCGTCGAGCCGGCGCCTCCGGCGCCCCCCGGGCCGCTGGCCGACATCCTCCAGTGCCCGGCGTGCGCGGGCGATCTGGAAGGGACGGACAGCGGGCTCGCCTGCCGATCGTGCGAGCTCGAGTTTCCGCGCATCGGCCCGGTGCTCGACCTGCGGTACGTCGGCGAGCTCGGCTGAGCCGACGTCATGGACGCGAAGCGGGCGGTGCGTGACGCGCTCATCGGCGCGGCGGCGCCGGTCGCCGAGCTGACCTTCCGCGAGCGCCCGCGCATTCGCGTGCTCGCGTTCCACGACACACCGCCTGACCAGGAGGGCGAGCTCCGCGACCGGCTTCGGCGGCTCGCCGATCGCTCGGCGGTCGTCCCGCTCGCAGACGCGTTCGAACGGACGCAGCTCGACGGCGAGCGCCTTAACGTCGTCCTGACGTTCGACGACGGGCTCAAGGAGCACCACGGCGTCGCCGCCCGCGTCCTGGACGAGCTGGGTCTGCCCGGGACGTTCTTCGTGCCGACCGGGGCGCTCGACCTCGAGGGCGAGGCCGCCGCCGACTTCTCGCGCCGGGGCCTCCGCCGCAGCCGGACGTTCGAGTTCATGAGCTCGCGCGACGTCCGCGAGCTCGCCGGGCATGCACTGTTCGAGGTCGGCGGCCACACGCACTCGCATCCCGACCTCGGCGCGAGCGACGACCTCGACGCCGAGGTCGCCGAGCCGAAGGAGGTGCTCGAGCGCCTGACCGGGAACACGGTGCGTTGGTTCGCATATCCGTTCGGAAGCCCGTTGCACCTGTCGGCGCGTTCTGTCGACGCGATCCGGCTGGCGGGCTACGAGACGGCGTTCACGATCGTCCCCGCGTTCTGGTCGACGTCCACCGATCCGTTCCTCGTCGGACGAGACGCCCTCTCGCTCCACGACTCCGCGCGGTCGTGGGAGGGGTTCCTCCGTGGTGGATACGACGCGCTCAGCGCGTTCAAGTACCGCAAGCCGCTCGCCGAGCTTCGCGCCCGCTAGCGCAGGTGGCCGAGCAGGAACGCGGCCGCGCGCCGACGACCCGCGACCCCCTGCTCGCCCGGCCAGCCGTGGCTCCCGTCCGGGTAGACGAAGAGCGCTGTCGAGACGTGGTCGCGTGTGGCGGCGGCATGGAGCTCGCGGGCGTCTCGCGGCGGGACGATGTCGTGGGCGCCGCCGTCGAGGAAGATCGAAGGCGGGAGCCGCCCGGCCCGTGCGAGCACCGGCGGGGCGGCGAATGCCGAGAACGCCGCGAGTGCGGCGAACGGCTGGAGATCCTCGGCAGCTGCGATCGCGACCCCGGCGCCGAGCGACCAGCCGACCGCACCGACGTGGGCGTAGTGCGGCCGCAGCGAGCGGGCGGCGTCGGCAGCGGTCTCCTCCCACAGCGGGAACGGATCGGCCCGGCCGAAGCCGTGACCTCCCGCGCAGAAGCCCTTGCTGCCGGGCGGCGGCGTTCGCGCGAACAGGTCGACGTCGAGCGTCGCGATGCCGAAGCGCGGCAGGTCGACCGCGAGCGTGTGGTCGAACGTCCCGAACCCGCCGCAGCCGTGGAGGACGATCACCGCCCGCGGGCCGGAGGCCGGGCCGCAGCGCTCCGCGCGGACGATCGCGCCGCCGCTCCTGAAGTCGGCGCGCGCGCAGCCGGCCCCGAAGTGCGGGAATCCCTGCGTCGCGCCGCCGGCCGGGCCGGCGGCGACGAGCGCGAGGCCTGCCGTCGCCGCGAGACGACGGAGCATGGGGGGACGGTAGCGCGCGTTACCCTTGCGCCCGTGGAGGCGACGCGCCGTGCGACGTTCCTGAGCTTTCAGCCGCCCGCCGTCGACGAGGAGGAGGTCGCCGCGGTCGCCGAAACGCTCCGGTCGGGGTGGCTGACCTCCGGCCCGCGGGCGGCCGAGCTCGAGCAGCGGATGCGCGAGTACCTCGAGGTCGAGCACGTGCTCGCCGTCTCCTCGTGCACCGCGGCGCTCCATCTCTCGCTCGTCGCGCTCGGTGTCGGGCCCGGCGACGAGGTGATCACGAGCTCGCTGACGTGGCCGTCGACGGCGAATGTGATCGTCCACTGCGGCGCGACGCCCGTGTTCGCCGACGTCGATGCCGACACACTCTGCATCGACCCCGAACGCGTGAGTGAGCTGGTCGGCGAGCGGACGAAGGCGATCGTCCCGGTCGACCTGTACGGCCAACCCGCCGACCTCGACGCGCTGGCTGCGCTCGGCCTCCCGCTCGTCGAGGACGCTGCGCACGCTGCCGAGTCGCGCTATCGCGGCCGGAAGATCGGCTCGATCGCCGACGCGACCTGCTTCTCGCTCTACGCGACCAAGAACATCGCGGCCGGCGAGGGCGGCCTGATCGCCACCGGGCGCGACGATCTCGCGGCGGCGCTCGACGACCTCCGGGTGATGCGCCGCAGCCACGGCTCGCTCTACGACATCGCCGTGCCCGGCTACAAGGCGAACCTGTCGGACGTGCTCGCGACGATCGCGCTCGTGCAGCTCGACAAGGTCGAGCGCCACGCCGAGATCCGCGCCCGCCACCGCGGGCTGTACGAGGAGGGCATCGCCGGGCTCGACGGCCTCACCCCCGTTGGAAGAGACCCGCGCGACACGCATGCGAATCACCTGTTCGTCGTGCGCGTCGATCCGGACGGCGCCGGAGCCACTCGCGACGACTACCAGCGCGCGCTCGCCGACGAGAACATCGGCACGTCGATCCACTTCCTGCCCGTGCACACGCTCAGCGCCTACCGCGACCGGCTCGCGCCGAACCAGCCGCCGCTGCCGGTCACCGAACGGGCCGGCGCAGAGGTGCTGTCGCTGCCGTTCTCGCCGGCGCACTCGGACGACGACGTGGCCGACGCGATCGCCGCTCTGCGCCGCGTGCACGAGCGGTTCACGCGATGAGGGGCCGCGTCCGTCTCGCCGCGACGCTCGTCGTCTCGGCACTCGCGGTCGGCTACATCCTGCTCAAGATCGACGTCCGCAAGACGCTCGAGATCATCGGCAACGCGAGTCCCGCCTGGGTCGCGCTCTCGGCGTTCCTCATCCTGATCACGATCGTCCCGATGGTGTGGCGGTGGCAGCAGCTGCTGCGCGCGCGGGGCATCGACGAGAGCTTCTCCTGGCTCAACCGCGCCTACTTCGTCTCGTACGCCGTCGGTCAGGTGCTCCCGACGTCGGTGGGCGGCGACGCATCGCGCATCTACGAGACGGCGCGCCGCCACCCGGGCCAGATCTCTCCGATCACCGGCTCCGTGCTGCTCGAGCGCGCGCTGGGCGGCGCGGTGACGCTGTTCCTCGCCGGCGTCGGCTTCCTGCTCGCGATCGGTCGCTACGACATCGGCGCGTATCTCTGGATCGAGCTCCTGTTCATCGTCGGGACGATCCTCGCCGGCGTCGTCTTCTTCTCGCGCCGCGTCCGCCGGCACCTCGGGTTCGCCGTGCCGCTCGCGCGCCGTCTGCGGGTGGAGCGGATCCTGCGGACGGTCTACGAGGGCGTCCACGGCTATCGCGACCACCTCGGCACGCTCGCGCTCGTCGTCCTAGCGACGCTGATCGTGCAGATCGGGCGGATCCTCTCGATCTACGCGGCCGGCCGCGCCGTCGGCATCGGGCTCTCGCCCCTCCCGTACATCGTGCTCGGGCCGTTGCTCTTCCTCGTCATGCTCGTGCCGTTCACGATCAACGGGCTCGCCGTGCGCGAGGCGTTCTTCGTCAGCTTTCTCGGCAAGCTCGGCGTCCCGCCCGACGAGGCGTTTGCGTGCGGTTTCCTCTTCTTCCTGCTCACGCTCGTGCTCTCGCTGCCCGGGCTCGCGGTGCTGCTCTGGGAAGGAGTCCGCCGCGCGCCGCCGGTTCCCGATGGCTCGAGCTGACGCCTCGGTCGTCGTCGTCACCCTGAACGCGCTGCCGTGGCTCGAGCGGTGTCTCGAGTCGGTTCGGGGATACGAGGTCGTGGTCGTCGACCACGGCTCGACCGACGGCACGCTCGAGCTCGTTCGCGCGAGCTTCCCGGACGCGCGCGTGGTCGAGCAGGCCAACGTCGGCATGGGTGGCGGCAACAACGCCGGCATGCGCGTCGCAGGCGGCCGCTACTGGTTTCTGCTCAACTCCGACGCCTGGGTGCAGGACGACGGGCTCGAGCGGCTCGTCGCCTTCGCCGACTCGAATCCCGCGGCCGCGGTCGTCGGGCCGCGGCTCGTGAACCTCGACGGGACCCTGCAGCGGTCCGTTCGCGCCGAGCCGACCGTCTGGCGGCTGTCGACCGAGTACCTCGGCATCCGCAAGCTCGCGCCGGGCTCGCCGGTCCTCAACCCGCTCTACGTCGGCGGCTTCGACCACGAGGAAGCGCGCGACGCCGACTGGCTCTCCGGCGCGGCGCTGCTCGTCCGGCGCGAGGCGGCCGACCGGGTCGGGTTGTTCGACGAGGCGTTCTTCATGTTCGGCGAGGAGGTCGACTGGCTCACGCGCTTCCGGCGCGCGGGTTGGCGCGTGCTCTTCTTCCCCGGCGCCGAGGTCGTCCACGTGGGCGGCGCGACGCACGGCGGCAGCATGTACGTCGAGAACCTGCGAGGCCATCTGCGCTACCTCGCGAAGCACCGTGGCAACGCGGACGCCGAGCGCGCGCGGCGGATGCTGCTGTGGTCGCTCCGCCTGCGGGGCGCCGCCTTCCGCGGCGAGCGGGGTGCGGCCTACCGCGACGGGGCCCGGTTCCTCGCCTCCGGCGACGTCGACTCGCTGCTCGCGCGATGACCGAGTACCTGCGGCTCGTCTTCGGCACGGTCGTCGTGCTGGCGCCCGGGGCCGCGGTCGCACGGGCGCTCGGCCAGCGCTCGGCCGCAGCGCTGCTCGCATGGGCGACCGCCTCCGTGTTCGTCGCGTGGACGGTGGTCTTCGCCGTCCACGCGGACATCAGGCTCGCCGGGATCGTGCTCGCCGCGATCTTCGTCGCGGCGGTCGCCGTCCACGTGCTTCGCCGCGCCCCCGTCGCGCTGGGAGGGTCGCCGTGGCCCTGGCTCGTCGGGATCGTCCTCGGCTGGTTCCTCTGGCGCGTCGCCGGGCCGGTCACCGGCGACGGGCTCTTCCACGAGGCGCGCGTCCGCAAGCTCGTCGAACTCGGCGACCTGCACCTGCGGACGGTCGACGAGTTCAAGGACGGCGGGCTGCACCCCGGCTACGCGTTCCCGCTCTGGCACGGCTTCGTTGCACTGGTCTCGTGGGTCTCCGGCGTCGATCCCGGCGAGGTGATCCGCCACGCCCCTGCGGTGCTGGCGCCGGTCGCGTGCGCGCTCGCCTGGGAGGCAGGCGTCGCGGTGTTCGGAACGGCGGCCGCCGGCGGCTCCGTGCTGCTCGCCACGCTGGCCCTGTTCGTGTTCGGCGCGGGGCACGGCGGCGCGTACGCGCAGCTCGCGCAGCCTGCGACGTCCGCGCGCCAGCTGTACGTGCCGGCTGCGATCGCGCTGTTCTTCGCCCCGCCCGGCTGGATCTCGCGGCTTGCGCTCGCCGTCGTGTTCGGATCGCTCGCGCTCGTGCACCCGACGTACGCGCTCTTCCTGCTCGTGCCCCTGGTGGGATACGCCGTGCTCCGTCCGCGGCTGTGGCGCGAGTGGGGGCCGGCGTTCGCCGCGGCGCTCGTCCCGGTCGGGCTCGCCCTGCTCTGGCTGCGGCCGATCGTCGACGAGACACGCTCCCACGATCCGAGCGCCGCGGAGCGCGCGCGGGCGCTTCAGCACTACGGCAACCAGCTGGTCGTGTCGAGCGACTCGCACTATCGGCTCGCGGCCGAGGTGTTCGGCCGGAGCGGCGCCGTTGCGGTCGGTGCGCTCCTCCTGCTGCCGGTCGCAGGCCTCGCGCTGCGCCGTCGGTGGGCGGCGTTCGCGCTCGGCGGAGGGCTGCTCGTGCTTCTGTTGCTCGAGGTGCCGTGGCTGTTCGTGCACCTGTCCGATGCGGTGTCGCTCTCGCAGTCGCGCCGCATGGCCGGGTTCTTCCCGTTCGTGTTCGCGCTCGTCGGCGTCTTCGCGCTGCTCGCGCAGAACGTGCTGGTGCTCCCGGCCGCGCTCGTAGGCGGGATCGTCCTGCAGCGGCTGTGGCCCGGCGACTTCGACTACGGGCTGCGTCACGGCGGCCCGGCGCTCGCGACCTGGATCGCGCTCTTCGGCGGCCTCGCGGCGCTCGCGGTTGCGTTCCTGATCCGGCGGCCCGGGCTCCGGGAGCGCTACGGGCTCGGTGCAGCCGCGATCGCGTGCTTCGTCTTCCCGGTGCTCGTGCACGGCGCCCGGCACTGGAGCCCCCGCCTGACGGAGGATCCCGCCGCGCTCTCGCCGCGGCTCACCCGGGAGCTGCGCACACAGGTCCCCCAGGGAGCGATCGTGCTCGCGCCGGCCCGCGAGAGCTATCGGGTGGTCGCGGCCGCGCCCGTCTACGTCGTCGCGCTTCCGATCGAGCACGTCGCCGACACCGTCGCCAACGACCCGCGCGGGCGCGCGGCGGCCGTCCGCCACTGGGTGCGCACGAACGACCGGCGCGTCGCGCGGCGCTACGGCGCCACCTGGGCGATCCGCGACGGCCGCCTCTATCGTCTGCCGGGGTGACGCCGTGAAGGTGCTGCTCGTGACCATGTACTTCCCGCCTGCGGGCGGCGGGGGAGTGCAGCGCCCCCTCAAGTTCGCAACGCATCTTCCGGAGCTCGGGATCGAGACCCACGTCCTGGCACCCGACGACCCGAAGTGGATCCACCGCGACGAGGAGCTGCAGCCGCCGACGCTCGCGTGGGTCCATCGAGCGCGCTACATCGGCCCGAAGGGGCGCAAGCCGGCCGAGGAGCTGCACGGGACGACCGGGATCGAGCGGTTCTCGAAGCAGGCGCAGCTCGCGGGCCGACGCCTGCTCGTGCCCGACGAGAACGTCAGCTGGAACCTCACCGCGATCCCGGCGGCGGTGCGCATCGCGAGGCGCGAGGGCATCGACGTCGTGATCACCACCTCGCCCCCGTCGTCCGTGCACCTCGTCGGGGCGGCCGTCAAACGCGCGACGGGGATCCCGTGGGTCGCCGACCTGCGCGACTCGGTGATCGCGCACCCGCACCGCCGCGCGGAGTCGCGCCTCGTGCGCGCGAAGGAGTCGGGTGAGCAGGCCGTGGCGCGCCTCGTCGCGCGCTCGGCCGACGCGATCGTCTGCGTCTCCGACGCGATCGCCGACGAGATGCGCGGGCTCTCACCCGCTGCAACCGTGACGGCGATCGCCAACGGATCGGACTTCGACGACTTCGCCGGACTCGAGCATCATTCGTCGACGCGGTTCCGGATCACGCACACCGGCTCGTTCTTCGGCAAGCGCGATGCGCGCCCGTTCCTGACCGCCCTCGAGCGGTCGGAGCTCGACGTCGTCGCGCGCTTCGTCGGCGACTTCCGCTCGGCCGACCGTGAATGGGCGGAGGGGCTCGAGCTCGGCGACCGCCTCGAGCTGATCCCGTATGCCCCGCGGCGCCGCTCGCTCGAGCTGCAGCGCGACAGCGAAGCGCTTCTGCTGCTGATCCCCGACGCGGGCGGCCGCGGGAAGGGTGTGCTCTCGGGGAAGGTGTTCGAGTACCTCGCCGCGGAGCGCCCGATCCTTGCCTCGGTGCCGCCGGACGGTGCCGCGGCCGAGCTGATCCGCGCCGCGGCAGCGGGCGAGGTCGTCGGCCCGGAGGACGTCGACGGCATCGAGCAGGCGCTGCGCGGCCTTCACGAGCGCTGGCAGGCGGGCTCGCTCGACGGGCCGCCGCTCTCGGAGGAGTGGCGGCGCAGGGTCTCGAGGCGATCGCGCGTCGAGGACCTGGCGCAGGTGCTGGAGAGCGTCACGTGCTGAGGCGCGTCACGAGCTTCCTGTTCCTGGCGAGCGTCTTCTGCGTGACGTTCGAGAAGCTGCACTGGACGTTCGCCGGCACCGTCTCGCTGGCGGACATCCTCGCCATCTGCTTCCTCGTGTCCTTCGCCGCGACGACGCAGCGGTTCCGCGTTCCGCACACGACCGCCGTGCTGCTCGGCTTCTTCGCGCTGTTCGTGCTCGTCTATCTGCTCGGCTACTTCGACCTCTCGGACTCCGACGCGCTCGCCCAGTGGGGAAAGGGCCTCACCAAGTGGGTGATCCACTTCCTGTTCCTGGCCGCTGCGGTCGTATGGCTGTCGCGGCGCGGCCAGCGCTACTTCTGGCGGACGCTCGTGTGGTTCAGCGCGGGCTTCGTCGCGAACGCGGCGTACGGCGTCCTTCAGTTGCTGGACGCACGGCGCGGCGGCAACCTCGACGCGTCGGTGCTCTCGCCGATCACCGGCGGCGCGAGCCAGATCAACGTCTACGGCGCGATCAACGGCGCGAACGTCTACCGGCCGAACGCCGTCACCGGCGACCCGAACCACCTCGGGATCATGCTGATCGTGCCGCTGCTCGTGCTCACGCCTCTCTACCTGCGGCTCGAGCGCGGCCACCGTGCGAAGCGGTGGCTGATGCTGACGATCGCGTTCCTGCTCGTGGTCGAGGCGACCACGCTGTCGAGGAGCGGGCTGCTCGGGCTGGCCGTCGGGTCGCTGGTGCTGCTGGTGCCGTACCGCCACTACCTGCGGACGCCTCAGCTGCTCGTTCCGATCGGCGCCGCGCTCGCGCTCCTGCTCGCGGTCGTGCTCTCGCGCCGCAGCTTCTTCGAGACCGTGCTGCGGTCGCGCGTCCAGACGAGCGGCGGCTCCGAGAACGCGCACTTCCAGGTCTACTCGTTCATCCCGCACGTGCTGCGCGTCGACCCGCTGTTCGGGCTCGGCCTGAACACGTTCTCCGTCTACTACGAGTTCGTCACAGGCAAGACGAACTGGGGGCCGCACTCGTACTACGTCGCCTTGATCGTCGAGACCGGCCTCGTCGGGACGCTCCTCTTCGCCGTGTTCCTCGTGTGGGTGTTCCGGCGGCTCCGTGCTGCGCGTGCGCTCGGGCGTGCGCTCGCCGCGGCCCGCGACCCGCTGGCCGCGCGCGTGCGCCCGCTCGCCTGGGGATGCACCGCCGCGCTCGTCGGGACGCTCGCTGCCAACGCGTTCTACCTGACGATGCAGTTCTACTACTTCTACGCGTTCACGGCACTCGCGCTCTCGATCCCGGTCGTCTTCGCGCGGCGCGAATGAAGGTCGTCGTCCTGACGACGTCGTACCCGCGCGACGAGTCGGACGTCGCGGGACGGTTCGTCGCCGACGCGGTGCGCGGCGTGCGCGAGTGGGGCGTGGAGGTCGCAGTCGTCTCGCCCGCCGACTTCCCTGACTTCGGCGTCGCCTACGGCGACGGGATCGCGCAGAACCTGCGGCGCTCGCCGTGGAAGCTCGGTCTCGTGCCCCCGTTCCTCGCGGCCTATGCGCGCGCCGCCCGGGCGGCTGCCCACGACGCCGACCTCGTGCACGCGCACTGGATCCCGTCGGCGCTGCCGGCTCTTGCGACCGCCAGGCCGTACGTCCTGCAGGTGTGGGGAACGGACGTGGAGCTCTTCCGGCGTGCCCCCGCGGTTGCGCGCCCGCTCGTTCGGCGCGCGCGGCTCGTGATCGCCGCCTCGACGTTCCTCGCCCGGGAGGCGGCCGCGCTCGGCGCGCGGGAGGTGCGCGTGATCCCATTCGGGGTCGACCTCCCCGTCGAGAGCCGTGCTCCCGACGAGCCGCCCCACGTGCTCTTCGCCGGCCGGCTCAGCGAGGAGAAGGGGATCCTCGAGTTCGCCGAGGCCACCGACGGCCTACCGCGCGTGATCGTCGGCGACGGCCCCCTTCGCGCCCGCGTGCCGGAGGCGGTCGGGTTCGTCCCGCCGGCCGAGCTCGGACGCTACTACCAGCGTGCGGCGGTGTTCTGCTCGCCGTCGCGGCGCGAGGGTTACGGCCTCGCCGCCCGCGAGGCGATGGCCCACGGGCGGCCGGTCGTGGCGACGCGGGCCGGCGGCCTCGCCGACCTGCACGGCGACGGCGTCGTGTACGTCGAGCCACGCGACGTGCGGGCGCTGCGGGCGGCGGTCGCCCGGCTGCTCGCCGATCCCGCCGAGCGCGCTTGGCGCGGCGCGGCCGCAGCGGCGACGGCGGCCGCCGACTTCTCGGCCCCGGTCGCCGCCGTCGAGCTCGTCGACGCGTACCGCGCGGCGCTCGGCGCCTGACGCCGCGAGACGTACTATCGGGCCGGTGCACGTCGTGGCGGTCGTCTTCTGGGCAGCGCTCGCCGCACTCGTGTGGACGCACGTCGGCTACCCGCTCGTGGCCCTCGGCCTCGCGCGCGTCGCGCCGCGCCGTCTCCGCGACGGTGCCGGCGCCCAGCTTCCGAGCGTCACCGTGATCGTTGCTGCCTACAACGAGGAAACAGTGATCGCGCGTCGGCTCGAGAACCTGCTCGAGCTCGACTATCCGCGCGACCGGCTGCAGATCGTGGTGTCGTCGGACGCGTCCAGCGACCGTACGGAGGCGATCGCGCTCGAGTTCCCCGGTGTGAAGGTGATCGCGAACGAGCGCGGCGGGAAGGTCGCTGCTCAGGATCGCGCCGTGCGCGAGACGGACAGCGACCTCGTCGCCTTCTCGGATGCGAACGCCACGTGGGCGCCCGACGCGCTGCGCCGGCTCGTCGCGCCGTTCGCCGACCCGGCGGTTGCCTACGTCTGCGGGCAGCTGCGGATCGTCGGCGGCGACGGCCGGAACAAGGAGGGCGTGTACTGGCGCTACGAGATGGGCGTGCGCGCCGCCGAGTCGCAGCTGCTGTCGGTCACGGGCGGCAACGGGTCGATCTACGCCCTGCGCCGCGCCGACTACGTCGAGGTCGATCCGCGGTACGGCCACGACCTGTCGTTGCCATACCGCATGGTGCAGAAAGGACGCCGCGCGGTCTACGCGTCCGACGCTCACGCGTTCGAGGTGGCGACGCCGACCAACGAGACCGAGTACCGGCGCAAGGTGCGCATGTTCGAGCACTGCTGGCTGATCGTCCTGCGCGGGAAGATGCTCCGCCGCCAGCCGCCCGCGTACGTGCTCGAGCTCATCTCGCACCGTCACCTCCGCTACGCGTCGGGGCTGCTGCACGTCGTGCTCCTCGCAACCTCGATCGTGTTGATCGGGAGCGGCTTCGTCTACGACGCAGTGCTCGCCCTGCAGCTCGGCCTGCTGCTCGCGGCCGCCCTCGGGGTCGGGATCGCGCGGTACTACGTGCTGGTCACATGGGCGACGCTCGTCTCGCTCTGGAACTACCTGCGCCGCGGCGTGCCCGCGACGTGGGAGGCGGCGGAAGGAACGCGCTGAACCGCGCGCTCGACGTCGTGATCGCCGGCACCGGGCTCGCGGTCGCCTCGCCGCTGCTCGCGCTCGCCGCGCTCGCGGTCAAGGCGGAGGACGGCGGGCCGGTCCTCTACCGGCAGGTGCGCGTCGGGAAGGACGGCGTCGACTTCGAGCTGCTGAAGCTGCGCACGATGATCGTCGGCGCCGAGAAGCTCGGGGCCGGTGCGGCGGTCAACCGTGGTGACGACCGGATCACCCGCGCCGGCCGCGTGCTCCGGAGGTTGTCGCTCGACGAGCTGCCGCAGCTCTGGAACGTCGTGCGCGGCGAGATGTCGGTGATCGGCCCTCGCCCGACGCTGCGCTACCAGGTCGACCGCTACGACGAGCGTCAGCGGCACCGGCTCGACGTCAAGCCCGGGATCACCGGCTGGGCGCAGATCCACGGCCGCGCCGCGCTTCCCTGGGCCGAGCGGATCGAGCTCGACCTCTGGTACGTGCGTCACCGGGACTGGAAGACCGACCTCCTGATCCTGCTCCGCACGCCGCTCGCGCTCTTCGGAGGCACCTACAAGGGCGCGACGGGCGGCTGGCGCGATCCCGACCCGTCCGCCTGACGCCGGTACGCTCCGCCGGTGCCCGAGCCGATCCAGTTCGTCGACCTGAAGCGCCAGTACGCCTCGATCAAGGACGAGGTCGACCAGGCGGTGATCGACGCGATCGCTTCGACGCAGTACATCCTCGGCGAGGAGGTCGCGCGCTTCGAGGAGGAGTGGGCCTCCTACTGCTCCGTCGCGCACGCGGTCGGCGTGTCGTCGGGAACGGCCGCGCTCGCGCTCGCGTTCGAGGTGCTCGGGATCGGCGGCGGCGACGAGGTGATCGCGCCCGCCAACACCTTCATCGCCTCGGTGCTTCCGATCGTCCGGCTCGGGGCGGTCCCCGTGCTCGTCGACTGCGACCGCTACGGCCAGCTCGACGTCGAGCGGGCCGCCGCCGCGGTGACGCCGCGCACGAAGGCGATCGTCGGCGTCGACCTGTTCGGGCATCCCTGCGATGCGGATGCGATCCGGGCGATCTGCGACGAGCACGGGCTCGCGTTCGTCGAGGACGCGGCGCAGGCGCACGGCGCCGAGTACCGCGGCCGCCGCTGCGGCTCGCTCGCCGACATCGCCGCCTTCAGCTTCTACCCGGGCAAGAACCTCGGCGCGTACGGCGACGCCGGAGCGGTCGTCACCGACGACGACGAGCTGGCCGGTCGTATCCGGGTCCTGCGCGACCTCGGTCAGAGCCGGAAGTACGAGCACGTCGTGATCGGCGGGAACGAGCGCCTCGACACGCTCCAGGCCGCCGTGCTGCGTGTGAAGCTGCGCCGGCTCGACGGCTGGAACGAGCTGCGGCGGCGCCACGCGGCCGCGTACACGGCGCTGCTCGGCGACGCCGTGACGCCGCCGCCCGTCGCCGAGTGGGCGGATCCGGTCTGGCACCTGTACGTGATCCGCACGCCTGCGCGCGACCGGGTGCGCGAGGCGCTCGGCGACGCGAGCGTCGCGAGCGGGATGCACTACCCGGTGCCGCTGCACCTGCAGCCCGCGCTCGCCTCGCTCGGGCACGCGCCGGGCGCGTTCCCCGCCGCAGAGACGTGGGCGGCGGCCGCTCTGTCCCTGCCGATGTTCCCGGAGCTCGAGCAGGAGGAGCTCGAGCGGGTCGCCGCCGTCGTGAAGGCGGCGGTGTGAGCGACGCCCCGGCGAACGAGGCGCCGTTCCGACTGATCGTCGACGTCCAGTTCGGCGACGGGGTGGTCGTCTACTCGTTCACGAACCTCTACGGCTGCTCGATCGGCGACGACACGCGAATCGGGACGTTTGTCGAGATCCAGCGCGGCGCGGTAATCGGCAGACGCTGCAAGATCTCGAGCCACTCGTTCATCTGCGACGGCGTCGAGATCGGCGACGAGGTGTTCGTCGGCCACGGCGTCCTCTTCGTCAACGACAAGCAACCGCGTGCGACGAATGCGACCGGCGAGCTGGCGGGCGAGGACGACTGGGCCCTCCTCGGGGTCCGGGTCGAGGACGGCGCGTCGATCGGCTCGGGCGCGGTGATCCTGGGCGGGGTGACGATCGGAAGCGGGGCGCTCGTCGGCGCGGGTGCGGTGGTCACACGCGACGTGGCTGCCGGCGAGGTGGTGGCAGGTGTCCCGGCGCGCCCTCGCTACGCTGCGCCGTCGTGACCGCGGTTCTCTTCACGTGCGCCGGGCAGCGCGTCGACATCGTCACGGCGTTCCGCGCAGCCGGTGCGATCACGATCTCGGCCGACGTCGACGCTCTCGCACCCGCGCTCTACCATTCCGACCGCCGCGCGATCGTGCCGCGAGTCGACGATCCGGGCTACGTCTCGGCGCTGCGCGATCTGGTCGAGCTTCACGACGTGCGGCTGATCGTCCCGCTCACCGACCTCGACCATCTCGTCCTCGCCGAGCACCGAGACGAGCTCGGCGGAGCCGTCGTGCTGGTCCCGGAGCCGGAGGCGATCGGCCGGTGCGCGGACAAGTACCGCGCGCACCTCTTCTTCGAGGAGCAGGGGATCGGCACGCCCCCGACGTGGCTGCCCGGAGATGTGCCCGCCGACGCGCGCTTCCCGGTGCTCGTCAAGGCGCGGCGCGGCTTCGGCTCCCGGCACATCTACCGGGCCGCCGACCGCGCCCAGCTCGAGTTCTTCCTGCGCTACACGAAGGCGGACTCGATGGTGCAGTCCGAGTGCCTGGGCGAGGAGTTCTCGATCGACGTCTTCTGCGACCTCGAGGCCCGCTGTCTCGCGGCGATCCCGCGGACGATGATCGAGTCGAAGGGCGGCGAGTCGATCAAGGGGATGACGATCGCCGACCCCGGCCTGATCGAGCACGGACGGACGGTGTCCGAGGCGCTGCGCATCATCGGTCCAGCCAACGTGCAGTGCTTCCGCGAACCCGACGGACGCCTCGAGGTGACCGATGTGAACCCACGCTTCGGCGGCGGCTTCCCGCTGCCGACCGCTGCCGGCTCCCGCTACCCGGAGCTCGCGCTCGCGCTCGCGAACGGCGAGCGCCCGGAGCCCCGGTTCGGCGACTTTCGCGAGGGGGTCGTGATGACCCGGTACTTCTCGCAGGTGATCCTGGAGGACGCAGGCGGCACGCTCGAGCCGCTGCGCGAGCAGGCGGAGGAAGCGGTCACGCCCGAAGCGTGAGGCGCGCGGCCTCCCTGATCGCCCTGGCGGCGCTCGCCGCCGGCTGCTCCTCGCACGACGACGCCGTTTCGCGGGCCCCGCAGTCTGACCGCGGTCAGACCACGGTCAGACCAGCTAAGTCCGTGGAGACGCGTCCGCAGCAGGCGAGAGCGGGCGTGCAGGTGACCGTCGTCGACGGTGATCTCGGCACGCGCGTTCGCGGCGCCCGCGTCACCATCGGCCGCGTCACCTCGACGAGCAACCGGCACGGCGTCGCGAACCTGCCGCTGCATCGGCGGGGCGCGCTCGTCACCGTCGCGTCGAAGGACGGGTACGGCGCCCGCGCCGTGCGGCTCTCGTTCACGACCCATCCCAAATCGACTATCCGCATCTACCGCCGTTCGCTGCAGTGGGCGATGTACGGAGCAGGGCCCGAGCGCACCCAGGCGCAGGCCGCGATCCGGCTAAGGCCTCCGTTCCGCGTCGTCTGGTCGCGCGGGCTCGGCTCGCTCGTCGAGTTCCCGGCGGTCGTCGCCGACGGCGCTGCCTACGTTGCGAATGCGGGTGGCACGGTGCGCGCCCTCTCGATGCGCAATGGCCGCGTGATCTGGAGGCACGACACGCCGCACGGCAAGATGGCGTCCTCTCCCGCGGTCTACGGCGACGAGCTCGTCGTCCACGGCATGGACGGCGACGTGCAGGTGCTCCGGCGCTCGGACGGCCGACTGCTCTGGCGCTATTCGGCCGGCTCGCCGATCGAGTCGTCGCCGGTCGTCCTCCCGAACGGTGTCGACGTGTTCGGCACCTGGAACGGTGCGATCACCGCGCTCGACCTGCGGACGCACCGCGTGCGATGGCGCCACTACGACGGCTGCAAGATCACGTCGTCGGCCGCGGCCGCCGGTGACACGCTCTACATCGGCGACTACTGCGGCAGGCTGCTCGCGCTCTCCTCGACCACGGGCGCCGTGCGCTGGGCGGCGTCGGTGAACGGCCGCGTGTACGGCACGCCGGCGGTTGCAGCCGGGCGCATCTTCGTGCCGAGCTCGACCGGCGGGTCGTTGACCGCCTTCTCGACCGGCGGGCGCCGGCTCTGGAGCCGCTCCACGGGCTCCTACGTCTACTCCTCTCCGGCCGTGTCCGGCGGCCGTGTCTTCTTCGGCTCGTACAACGGCGTCTTCTACGCCGTCTCCGCGCGTACCGGCGCGACGCTGTGGGCACGCGGCACCGGCGGGCCGATCTCGGGCGCCGCCGTCGTCGTCGACGGCGTCGCGTACGCGGGCTCGTTCGCGCACCGCATCGTCGGCGTCGACGCGGCGAGCGGGCGCGTCGTGCTCGACTTCCCGCACGGCCAGTACGTCCCGGTCGCGGGCAGCGGGCGCCGCCTCCTGCTGCACGGCTACTCGCGCATCTTCGCGGTGGAACGGCGTTGAGGCGCCGCCTGCTGCTCGCGGCGGCCGCGATCGTCGTGATCGCGGTCGGGGCCGCGGGCGGGTGGTACCTCCACGTGAAGCACGCGTCGCGCGACATCGAGGGCTCGTCGACCGTCGAGTTCGTCCCGGCTCAGCCGCCGCCGCCGAAGCCGGTCGAGCCGGGCATCGCCTGGCCCGTCTACGGCCACGACCCCGAGGGCACGCGGTTCGGCAACGGGATCTCGCTGGCGCCACCCTTCCGGAACGCCTGGACGTTCCGCGCGCGCACGCTCGTCGAGTTCCCGCCCGCGGTCGCCTACGGCCGCCTGTTCGTCGCCAACAACACCGGCACCGTGTTCGCGGTCGACGCCGCGACCGGAAAGCTTCGGTGGCACTTCGACTCGCATCGCTGTGTCGCCGCATCGCCCGCCGTCGACGACCACATCGTGTTCGAGTCGTTCCTCAACGAGCCGCCGTGCAACCGGCCGCCGAGCCCGTCGCTCACCGGCGCGGTGATCGCGTTCGACTCCCATACCGGCCGTGTGGTCTGGCGCCGCAAGATCGCACCGTCCGAGTCCTCCCCGGTCGTGGTCGGCGGGCGCGTGTATGTCGGCGACTGGAGCGGCAAGGTCTACGCCTTCGACGAGCACACCGGGCGCCTCGTGTGGTCGACGGCCGTGCTCGGGCAGGTGAAGGGCGGCGTCGCGATCTCCAGCCGTCGGGTCTTCGTCGGCGACTACTCGGGGCACGTCTACGCGCTCGCCCTGCGATCCGGACGGATCCTCTGGAAGGCGAGCGCGCAGCCGCGGTTCGGCGGCATCGGGCACTTCTACGCGACCCCGGCGGTGGCCTACGGCCGCGTCTACATCGGCTCGACGGACGGGAAGGTCTACTCGTTCGGCGCGGCGAGCGGCGAGCTTCGCTGGTCGCAGTCGACGGGCGGCTACGTCTACTCCTCGGCGGCCGTGTGGCGCGACCACGTCTACGCCGGGTCCTACTCCCAGCGCTTCACGAGCTTCGACGCCGCTACCGGCGACGTCGAGTGGCAGTTCACGGCGAACGGGCCGATCTCCGGCTCGGCCACCGTGATTGCCGGCCGCGTGTACTTCGCGACGCTCGCCGGGACGACCTACGCGCTCGACGCGCGCACCGGCGCTCGCCTGTGGACGTACCCGGACGGGAAGTACACGCCGGTCGTCGCGGACTCCGACCACCTCTACCTCGTCGGCTACACGCGGGTCCACGGGCTCGTCGAGAGCCGTCGGTAGATTGCGCCGGTGCGTTACGGGGTCACCGGTGCGGCCGGGTTCATCGGCTCCCAGCTCGCCGAGGCGTTGCAGTCGGCCGGGCACGACGTCGTCGGCTTCGACTGCTTCACCGACTACTACGACCCGCGGTTGAAGGCCGAGAATGCCCGCGGACTCGACGTCCGGCACGTCGACCTGGTCGAGGACCGGTTCGACTTCGCCGGCCTCGACGGCGTCTTCCACCTCGCGGGCCAGCCGGGTGTTCGCAGCTTCGGCGACGTCTTCCCGCTGTACGTGCGCCGCAACGTGCTCGCGTCGCAGCGGGTGTTCGAGGCGGCGGTCGCGGCCGGTGTCCGGATCGTGTTCGCCTCCTCGTCGTCCGTGTACGGGGCGCCGGAGCGGTTCCCGACGCCGGAGGACGAGCCGCCGCACCCGCTCTCGCCCTACGGCGTGACGAAGCTCGCGTGCGAGCATCTGCTCGAGGCCTACGTCCGCTCGTACGACCTCGACGCAGTCGTCCTGCGGTACTTCAACGCGTTCGGCCCGCGCCAGCGGCCGGACATGGCGTTCACCCGGATCGCGTTCGCCCTCGCCGCCGGGACCAGCTTCGAGCTCTTCGGCGACGGCTCGCAGTCGCGCAGCTGGACGTATGTGGGCGACGTGGTCGATGCGACGATCCGCGCGATGTCGCACGGAACCGGGACGTACAACGTCGGCGGCGCGCTCGAGGCGTCCATGAACGAGGCGATCGAGCTCTACGAGCGGCTCGCGGGAGCGACGCTCGACGTGCGGCGCACGACGGCGGTTCCCGGCGACCAGCCGCGCACGGCCGCCGACACGACGCGCATCCGGCGCGACCTCGGCTGGACGCCGGCCGTCTCGCTCGAGGAAGGGCTCGCGAGACAGTGGGAATGGGCGTCGGCTACAGTCGCCGCTCGATGACGGCCGCCTCGACTCCCGAGCTCGACGCCGAGCGCGAGGTCGACCTCGGACGCTGGCGGCGCGCCCTCGTCCGGCTGTGGTGGCTGCCCGTGGCCGGCCTCGTGATCGGCGCGATTCTAGGAGGCCTCTATTCGCTCCGCGGCGGCAGCGACTACAAGGCCGCCGCCCTGATCTCGCTCGGCCAGCCCGTCTCGCCCGGCGGAGCCGTCGTCAACGGCTTCTACTCGAACCCGCGGGCGATCGCGTTGATCACGTCCTCGGCCTCGGCCCAGTCGGCTGCCGAGCAGGCCGCGGGGCTACCCGAGGGGGCGCTCCGCGGCAGGGTCTCCGTCGCCCAGGTCGGCTCGGCGACCGGTGCCGGCGCGACTCGCGTGACGCCGCTGGTCTCGCTGAGCGTGCGCGGCGCCTCGCCGGTGAAGACCGCCGACGCGGCGAACGCGTTGTCGGCACTCGTCGTCAAGCGCACGACGGCGCCGTACGTCGGCACGAAGATCGCGACCTACCGCACTGTCCTGAAGACGACGAGAACCCAGCTGGGATCGATCAACGAGCGCATCGCGTCCGCCGACAAGGCGATCGCCGCCGGGCACCTCAACGCGCTCGACAAGCTCACCCTGATCACGCAGCTCGATACGGCGCTGCAGCGCCAGGGAAACCTGCTGAACCAGCTGTCCTCGACGCAGACGCAGCTCGCATTCTCGCAGAGCGTCGAGAGCGCGCGGGTGGTCACCACGGCGAAGGCGGTCAAGTCGTCGGCGCACTCGCACGGCAGCTCGATCGTGATCGGCGCCCTGATCGGGCTCGTGCTCGGCGCGATCGCCGCGATCGTGAGCGACGGCCGCAGCGGCCGCCCGCAGCCGGCATGAAGGTCTCGTTCCTCGTTCCGGTCTACAACGAGGAGCGGACGCTCGAAGAGGTCGTCCGGCGCATCGAGTCGCTGCCGTTCGACAAGCAGATCGTCGTGGTCGACGACGGCTCGACCGACAAGACGCCGGCGATTCTCGAGCGCCTCGAGGACGAGCTCGCCAACCTCGTCGCAGTCAGGCAGCCGAACCGCGGCAAGGGCGCCGCGGTGCGGCGGGCGCTCACCGAAGCCGACGGGGACGTGGTCGTGATCCAGGACGCCGACATGGAGTACGACCCGGCCGAGGTGCCCGCGCTGATCGAGCCGATCGAGCAGGGAGTCGCTGACGTCGTCTACGGCTCGCGCCTCTCAGGCGGCCGGCCGCAGCGCGCCTACCTCTTCTGGCACCTGGTCGGGAACCGCTTCCTGAGCGTCGTCACCGGCGTCCTCTACAACACCACGCTCTCCGACATGGAGACGGGCTACAAGGCGTTCCGCACGGACGTGCTGCGCTCGCTCGACCTGCGCGAGAACGACTTCGGAATCGAGCCCGAGATCACGGGCCGGCTCTGCCGGCGAAAGGAGCTGCGGATCTACGAGCTGCCGATCGCCTACTACGGCCGCACGTACGCCGAGGGCAAGAAGATCACCTGGCGGGACGGCTTCAAGGCGCTGCGCGTGCTCGTCCGCGTGCGCCTCTTCTGACGTGCTGGAGGGCAAGACCGTTGCGGTGGTCGTTCCCGCGCACGACGAGGAGGCGCTGATCGCGGCGACGCTCCAGGGGATCCCCGGGTTCGTCGATCGCATCTACGTCGTCGACGACGCCTCGACCGACGCCACTGCGGAGGTCGCGCGCTCCGCCGGCGATCCGCGCGTCGAGGTGATCGCGCACGAACGCAACCTCGGCGTCGGTGCGGCGATCGTCACCGGCTACAAGCGCGCGCTCGCGACGCGGAGCGACGCCGTCGCCGTGATGGCCGGCGACAATCAGATGGATCCCGATGAGCTCGAGGGGCTCGCGCTGCCGGTGGTGCGCGGCGAGCTCGACTACGCGAAGGCGAACCGGCTCTTCACGGGCAGCGCGTGGAAGCTGATGCCGCGCAGCCGCTACCTCGGCAACGCGGTCCTGAGCCTGCTCACGAAGATCGCGTCCGGCTACTGGCACGTCGCCGACTCGCAGGCGGGCTACACGGTCCTGTCGCGGCCGATGCTGGCGCTGCTCGACCTCGACCGCGTCTACACGCGCTACGGCTTCCCGAACGACATGCTGGTGCACCTGAACGTGTGGAACGCGCGTGTGCGCGACTTCCCATCGCGCCCGATCTACGGCGTCGGCGAGCGCTCCGGGATCAAGATCCGCCGCGTGGTGCCCCGCATCTCGTGGCTCCTCTGGAAGGGGTTCTTCTGGCGCATGCGCGAGAAGTACGTGATCCGCGACTTCCACCCGCTCGTGTTCTTCTACTCCCTCGGGCTCGTGATGACGGTGGCGGGCCTCGCGCTCGGGATCGTCGAGACCGTGCTGCGGTTCGCCGGCCACGGCATCCCGACCGCGACGATCGTGCTCGTCGCGCTGCTCCTGATCTCGGGGACGCAGTTCACGCTCTTCGCGATGTGGTTCGACATGGAGTCGAACAAGGACCTCCGCTAGGGCTCCGGACCAGAAAGAGGGAGGCCTCGCCCATGCGGCTCGAGCGAGACCTCCCCGGGGGACCCGAAGCACCGTAAGGCGCCCCGGGTGGGACGAGGGCACGTCCAGTGCCACCGTAGCGCACTACCGGCCGGGGGCGCGGCGGTTGCAAAAGGTTCGTAAGGAGCGGCGGCGCGTTCCGGCGGGAGAAGTACATTGCACCGATGCCGACCTCCGTCGTAACGGGCGGGGCCGGGTTTCTCGGCTCCCACCTCTGCGAGTTCCTGGTCACCGAGGGGCACCGCGTCGTCTGCGTCGACAACCTCGACTCGGGGACGCTCGAGAACGTCTCGCACCTCCGCAGCGACGGCTTCGAGTTCGTCTACCACGACGTCGTCGAGCCGATCCACGTCGAAGGCCCGGTTGACTTCGTCTTCCATCTCGCCGCGCTGGCGAGCCCCGTCGACTACCTGCGCGCGCCGCTGAAGTCGCTGAAGGTGGGCTCCTACGGGACCCACAACGCGCTCGGGCTCGCGAAGTGGAAGCGGGCTCGCTTCCTGATCTCGTCGACGAGCGAGGTGTACGGGGACCCGCTCGAGCATCCACAGGCCGAGACCTACTGGGGCAACGTCAATCCGATCGGCCCCCGCGGCGTCTACGACGAGGCGAAGCGATACGCCGAGGCGTTGACGATGACGTACCACACGCAGCAGGGCGTCGACACGTGCATCGCGCGCATCTTCAACACGTACGGGCCGCGCATGCGCCGCAACGACGGCCGTGCCTCGGTCCAGTTCCTGAACCAGGCGCTCGAAGGGAAGCCGCTCACCGTCTACGGCGACGGGTCGCAGACGCGCTCGCTCTGCTACGTGGACGATCTGATTCGCGGGCTCTACCTGCTCGCGCAGAGCGGCGAGCCCCTTCCCGTGAACCTCGGCAACCCGGACCACGAGCTGACGATGCTCGAGCTCGCGCAGACGGTGATTCGCGTCACCGGCTCGACCAGCGAGATCGTGTTCGAGGCGCTCCCGATCGACGATCCGCAGGTTCGGCGCCCGGACATCACGCGCGCACGGCAGGTGCTCGGCTGGTCGCCCGAGGTCGACCTCGAGGAAGGGCTGCGCCGCTGGCTCGCGGCGATCGGGCCGGAGTCGGCCGTCGTTTGATGCGAGTGCGGCTGGGGGTCGCCGTCGCCTTTTTGATCGTCGCGGCCGCCTTTGCCGCGTCGACGGCGACGCCTGCGGGGGCGTCCCGGTACATGCGCGTCGGCATCTACGACGAGGCGCAGACGCTCTACGGGCCGATCCCCGAGACGTTCTCGCTGCTCAACCAGCTTCACGTCCAGGAGATCCGCGAGAACCTCTACTGGGGTGGCCCGTACGGCGTCGCTCAGCGCCGCCCTGCCGACCCCCGCGACCCGGAGGACCCGGCGTACCACTGGGCGCTCTACGACCGGACCGTCGCCTATGCGCGCCAGTACGGGATCCACGTCCTCTTCTCGATCTACGCCACGCCGACATGGGAGAGCGGCCGGCAGTCGAAGAACGTGGCGCCGAAGAACGCCGTCGATCTACGCGACTTCGCCTATGCGGCGGCCACGCGCTACAGCGGCACGTTCGTCGGGGACGACGGCGAGGTCATCCCCGCCGTCAAGGAGTGGACGGCGTGGAACGAGCCCAACAACCCGACGTTCCTGTCGCCGCAGTACGTGCGCACCACGGGCGGCTACGTGATCCAGAGCGCGATCGACTACGCGAAGATCTGCAACGCCGTCTACCAGGGGGTGCACGGGACGCTCACCTCCGGTGAGCGCGTCGCGTGCGGCGTGACGGCACCGCGCGGCAACAACAACCCGAAGAGCGCGCGGCCCTCGGTGTCGCCGATCGCGTTCCTGCGCGCCGTGAAGAAGGCCGGGCTGAAGACGTTCGACGCGTGGGCGCACCACCCGTACTACGCCGGCCCGTCCGACCAGCCGACGACCAAGCCCGTGGGGGCCCGCGGCGCCCCGGCGACGGCCGTGACGCTCGGCAACCTGGGCGACCTGATCAAGGCCGTGACGCAGCTCTACGGCAACAAGCGAATCTGGATCACCGAGTACGGCTATCAGACCAACCCACCCGACCCGCTCTTCGGCGTCTCGTGGGCGAAGCAGGCGCTCTACCTGAAGCAGGCCTTCGCGATCGCGAGGAAGAACCCGCGCGTCGACATGATGCTCTGGTTCCTGCTCAAGGACGACCCCTTGCTCGGCGGCTGGCAGTCGGGTCTCATCTCGATCGGGGGGAAGAAGAAGCCGGCGTTCGCTGCGTTCGCGAACCTCCCTCACTAGCATGCCGCCGCTCCCCGAGCCCTGGCCGGGCGCGAACCGGCGCAACCCGCGCAGGACATCGTCGACGTGGATCGTGCGCTCGGCGCTCGCCCGCTGGCTCGCCGCGCAGGTCGACGAGCTCGAGCGCCGAAGACCGGTGCGCGTCCTGGACGTCGGCTGCGGTGTGAAGCCGTACTACCCGTTCTTCGCGCCGATCGCGTCGGAGTACGTGGGCGTCGACGTCGTCGAGAGCCCGTTCGCCGATCTCGTCGGCGTCGTCGAGGAGCTGCCGGTCGAGGACGCGAGCTTCGACGTCGTCCTGTGCACGCAGGTGCTCGAGCACTCCGACGACCCGGCGCGCGCGGTGCGGGAGCTGCGGCGCGTGACGAGGCCGGGGGGCCGCGTGCTCGCCTCGACGCACGGCGTGCAGTGGTACCACCCGTCGCCGAACGACCACTGGCGCTGGACGCACACCGGTCTCCGCCTCCTGTTCGAGCGCAACGGCGACTGGTCGAGTCTGTCGATCGAGCCCGCGGCCGGCTCCGGCTCGACCGTGGCGATGCTGGTCGCGAACTACGTCGAGGTCGGCCTGCGCGACTCCGCGCTGGCGCGCAGCGCGATCTGGCTGCTGCACCGCGCGGGAGAAGCCGTCGACGCGGGCAGCCCGAAGCTGCGCGACACGCGGCAGGGATCGCTGATCGCGAACTACCACGTCGTCGCCGACGTCTAAGAGCTGCTCAGCGCGGCGGGAACAGCACGGCCGGCACGGACCCGAGGTACGCGGAGGCACGGCTCGGCGTCCGCGCGGTCTGGACGAGCGCGTAGGGCACCCAGACGGCCGCGAAGGCGAGCCAGCGGGCGCGGTACCGCTTGCGCAGGTAGCGGGAGAGGCTCACGTAGTACTGCCGCACCCACGGCCGCGACTCGCGGGCGCTCGAGGAGGCGCCGCCGACATGGATCGCCCCGGCGTCCCAGCACACGGCGATCCGCCAGCCTGCGGCGGCGAGGCGCCAGCAGAGGTCGTAGTCCTCGAAGTAGAAGAAGTACCCGGGGTCGATGCCGCCGACCGAGTCCCAGGCGCTGCGGCGTGCGAGCGCGCACGCCAGTGGAACGAAGTCGCAGCGCTGAAGCCCCTCGCCCGCGCGTGGGCTCGAGCGGCCGGAGCGGCCGGTGACGAGCGCGCGCAGTGCGTCGCCGAGTGAGATCAGCGGCCCGTGCGATTTCGAGTCGCCGCCGTCCGGCGTGCGCATGCCCGCACCGACGAGCGCGAGACGCTCGTCGTGGTCGAGCGCCGCCGCGAGCGCTCCGACGGCGTCCTCGTCGAGGAAGCAGTCGCTGTTCAGCACGAGCACGTACGGCGTCTCGGTCGAGGCGAGGCCCTGCGCGACCGCCTCGGCGAACCCGCGGCCGCGGGCCGCGACCACCGTCGCTCCGGCCTCCGCCGCCTCCGCCGCGCTGTCGTCGCTCGATCCGTCGTCGACGACGACGACCTGGTCGATCCTTGCTCGCCGAGCCGCCTCGACGCAGGTCCCCACGAACCCGGCGCCGTTCCGATTCGGGATCACCGCTGCGATCTCGCCCACGCGGTGACGCTAGCGCGCACCGAAGTCGGCGGCGGTCCGAGGTACGATCGGCGCGTGGCACTGCCGGAACGGAGCGACGGCGTCAGTCCGGAGCGCGTTGTCGGCGCTCGGCCTTCCGAGGACGCCCGCTCCGCCAGGCCGTACCTGCTCACCGGCGCGCCGTTCCACACGCTGGTCAGACGCGGGGCGAGCGTGCTCGCGCTCGCGACGGTCGACGTCGGCGGGCTGATCATCGGCCTGTACGCCGCGCTCGCGGTGCGGGCGTTCGTCGTCGATCCGCACCCGGTGCTGTGGGGACTGATCTGGGACCAGGAGACGAGCTGGCTCGCGTTCCTGATCCTCGTGCTGATCCTCGTCTTCTGGCGCGCCGGGCTCTACGCACGCCGCGAGCTGCGGGAGGGGGTCGGGCGCGTCGTCGGCGCCGTGTTCCTGGTCGCCGCCCTGTCGCTCGCCTTCGCGATCGGGAGCGGCCAGCACGTGACGACGCTCGGCCTCTACGTCGTCGGTGCGCTCTTCGTCTCCGCCGCGATCGCGCTGTTCCGCGCGAGCTACGAGCTGCTGACGGGAGAGATCCTGCGGGCGGCCGGTGTCCGTCGGCGGGCGGTGCTCGTCGGAACGCCGGCGCAGCGAGATCGCCTTCGTTCGGGGCTCGGCGCGGCGCAGGCCGGGATCGAGTACTCGTTCGTCGGCGAGCTCGACCCCGCTGCGTCGGACGACGAGATCTTCGCGGCCGACGATCTCGACGACGTGATCGTCGCCGACATGGGGATCTCCGAGGAGCGCCTGCTCGAGATCGTCGACGCTGCGCACCGGCGCGCGGTGAAGGTGCGGATCGCGCCGCGCACGACCGAGCTGCTCGTCGAGCGCGGTGAGTACGTCCCCGGTCTCGGTGTGCCGCTGTTCGAGCTGCGGCCGCCGATCTTCGCCGGCGCGGACTGGACGCTCAAGCGCAGCTTCGACATCGTCGTGTCGGCGCTGATCGTCGTCGTCGGGCTTCCGATCTGGCTCGGGATCGCGGTCGCGATCAAGCTGACGTCGCGTGGGCCGGTGTTCTACGCCGACCCGCGTGTCGGGCTCGGCGAGCAGGAGTTCCGGATGCTCAAGTTCCGCACGATGGTGGCCGACGCCGACCGGCAGCAGGAGCAGCTCGAGCGCGCGAACGAGGCGACCGGGGCGCTCTTCAAGATCCGACGCGATCCGCGCATCACGCCGGTCGGACGGGTGCTACGACGGCTGTCCTTCGACGAGGTGCCGAACGTGATCAACGTGCTGCGCGGCGAGATGTCGCTCGTCGGGCCGCGGCCGCTTCCCGTTCGCGACTACGAGCGTCTCGAGGGCTGGCATCGCCGTCGCTACAACGTGCTGCCGGGCATCACCGGCCTCTGGCAGATCGGCGGGCGTTCCGACCTCGCGTTCGACGACCTCGTCCGGCTCGACTTCTACTACCTCGAGAACTGGTCGATCTGGCTCGACATCTCGATCCTCTTCCGCACCCCGGCGGCGATCCTGAGCCGCCGCGGCGCGTATTGACGCCGCGCTAGTCGTCCTCTTCCTCGTCGTCCTCGTCGCGCAGTCGGCGCAGGATGTCGAGCAGGTCGCCGCTCAGGTCCCTGGCGGCGAGCCGCTCGATCACCTGCTGCCGCTCCGGGTCGGCCGCGCCGACGATGGCGGCGGCGATCCGCTCCCAGCCCTCCTCGACCGGCAGATCGGCGAACAGGAGCTCGCGCACGCGCTCCAGATCGTGCGACCGTTCGGCCCCCTCGTCTCCCACGCCGCGCACTCTCGATGCTCGGACGGGCGAGCACACCGGCGCTTCGGATGGGTGCGGCCCACCCATCGTTCAGTGGACTTTCAGGCGCGTCACGGGCGACGGATGGTTTGGCCCAATACACTCGCCCGCAATGCTTGAGCTGAAAGCCGGAAACGACCCGCGATGAAGCTGTGGCGTCGCCGGGTGGCCGAGCGACCCGGGATGCGCGGCTGGACACGCTTCGACCGGCGAGACGCCGACCAGGCCGAGCTGTCGCGCAAGTTCGCCAGGTCGCCGATGGAGCGTCTGTTCTACAGCCACGACGGCCGGTCGGCGGCCAAGTGGCACCACTATCTCGCGCTCTACGACCGCCACGTCGAGCCCTTCCGCGGAACGCATGTGCGCCTGCTCGAGCTCGGCGTGCTGCACGGCGGCTCGCTCCAGCTCTGGCGCGACTATCTCGGCGATCAGGCGGTGATCCACGGCATCGACATCGACGAGCGTTGCGCGACGATCAGCGAGCCCGGGATCACCGTGCATGTCGGCGATGCGAGCGATCCAACCCTTCTGCGAGAGGTCGTGCGCGAGATGGGGGGCATCGACATCCTGATCGATGACGCCAGCCATCTCAGCGAGCACCAGATCGCTGCCTTCGAGGCAATCTGGCCGCTACTCGCCGACGACGGCATCTACATCTGCGAGGACCTACATGCGAGCTACTGGCAAGCCTTGGGCGGCGGCTATCTCGAGACAGGCAGCTTCATCGAATACGTCAAGCACCTGGTCGACCGTCTGCATGTCCGGTACGTCGACGACGAACGGCTCGACCGCGACGAGACCTTTGCCCGCCAGTGCCGCGGCATCCACATCTACGACAGCATGGTCGTGCTGGAGAAGGACGAGCGCCGCCCCGAGCCGTTTCACACGATGGTCGGGCGCACGCAACTTCCCGCCGCCGAGCCGTAAGCTCAACCCATCGAGTCGTCGGGTTGATGTCCTATGCACCGCCCAGCTTGGTCGCTCGGCTCCGTCCCTGGGCAGTCGTGCATGCGTCCCGCACGGGGGCGCGATCGACCGTTCAGCCGACCGCGAAGACGAAGAACGCGCAACAAGCGGCGAACAATCGCCGCGTGCGACGCAGAGCCAGCCTCATGCTCGTCGGACTATCGCGCCAGCTCGACGTTACAGACATCAGCCTGGCCCTCTTGTAGGAGTCATGCGAGCGCCTGTCCACGTCTGGCGGCGTTTCGCCGGCTATCTCCGAATCACGGAGGTCGCTTACGTCGCCGTAACCTCGGTCTGCGACACTTGGGCACGACGTGCGCTCGCCGAAGATCCTCGCCGTCGCCTCGGCGATCGACCTCGATTTCCGCTACGGCTGCACCCCTGCGTGGTGGCAGCTCTGGAAGGGCCTGTACGAGGAAGGCGTCGATCTCGTGGTCACGCCCTACCGCGGCCGCCCGGTCGAGTCGCCGTGGTGGCGTACCGCGCCGAACCCCACCTTCGTCGAGGGCGAGTCGTTCGCACGCGCCCGTGACATGGTCGCGCGGCTGAAGGGCGACCGTTATCTGCGCCGTGCCGAGGACGACCCGGAGGACTCGCTCGGCGACCGGATGACGCGCGAGGTCGTCTGGCGATGGGTGACTCCACGCTGGCGGCGGCACCTCGAGGCGCTCGTCGAGCGCGAGCGTCCCGACGCCATGATCGTCTTCACGGTCCCGATGTCGCACCTGCGCGGCGTCCCGACGACGATTCGTGAGCGTTTCGACGTGCCGGTCGTGTTCTACGACGGAGATGCGCCGATGAGCCTGCCCGAGTTCGGCGGGATGGACACCGGCTTCAACTGGTACCACGACGCCGATCCCTCCGAGTACGACGCGCTGATCTCGAACTCCGAGGGCGCGTCCGAGCGGCTGCTCGACCTCGGCGCGCGCCGCGTCGAGACGGTGTTCTGGGCGGCGGATCCCGACTTCTTCGCGCCGGCGGCCGTCGACAAGGAGGTCGACGTCTTCTTCTACGGCTACGGCGACAAGTTCAGGCGCGAGTGGGTGCAGGCGATGATCGGCGAGCCGTCGCGACGCCTGCCCGACGTCGAGTTCGCGCTCGGCGGACGTGACTTCCGCGGTGACACCGGAGACGCGCGGATGCTCGGGGACGTCCCGTTCAACGCCTTCTCGCGCGCCATTTCCGCGGCGCGCATCAACCTGTGCATCACGCGCCGCTCGCACGCGAGCGTGTACGCCTCGTCCTCGTGCCGGCCGTTCGAGCTCGCCTCGTCCGGCGCCGCGATCGTCTCGAATCCCTATTCGGGCATCGAGCGCTGGTTCGAGCCCGGCTCGGAGCTGATCGTCGTCGACGATGCCGACGAGGCGGTGGCCGCGTACCGGCAGCTGCTCGACGATCCCGCCCAGGCCGAGGAGCTCGGCCGCCGCGCTCGCGAGCGCGTCCTCGACGAGCACACGTATCGCCACCGCGCGCGGCAGGTGCTCGCCGCCGCCGGCGTCGGGGTGGCCGCGTGAAGAAGCTCGCGATCGTCCCGGCGTACAACGAGGAGGGAGCGATCGGCGGCGTGGTCGACGAGATCCGCGCGTTCGACCCCGGGTTCGACGTGGTGGTGATCGACGACGCGTCGGCAGACCGCACCGCCGAGGCCGCCGCACGGCGCGGAGCGCGCGTCGTCCGGCTGCCGTTCAATCTCGGCATCGGCGGCGCCGTCCAGACCGGTTTCCGCTACGCGTTCGACGGCGACTACGACATCGTCGCGCGCATCGACGGCGACGGGCAGCACGACCCCGCGCAGCTCTCGAAGCTCCTGCCCGTCGTGCTCGGCGGCGAGGCGGACGTCTGCGTCGGCTCCCGATTCGCGGGCGCGGACGGCTACCGGTCGTCCGGCGTGCGGCGTATCGGCATCCGCATCCTCGCCCGCACGGTGTCGCTGCTCACAGGGCAGCGGTTGACCGATACGACGAGCGGCTTCCAGGTGCTGAACCGGCGTGCGATCGCGCTGTTCGCGCAGGACTACCCGCACGACTACCCCGAGGTCGAGGCGGCCGTGATGGTGCACAAGCACCGCCTCCGCCTCGCCGAGGCGCCCGTCAGCATGCGCGAGCGCGAGCACGGCAGCTCCTCGATCACCGCGCTGCGGTCGATCTACTACATGGCGAAGGTGCTGCTGGCCGTGATCGTCGGCATGTTCAGGCGGAGCGCGACGCCGGCCGAGGGCGGATGATCGCCGGGCAGACACCGCTCAAGGTCTCGATCGCCGCGACGCTCGCCTCGTTGCTGCTGCTCGTGGTCGTGTTCGAGCTGATCCGCTCGCGGCGTCTGCGCGAGCGCTACGCGCTGCTGTGGGTGCTGACGGGCATCGTCCTGCTCGTGCTCTCGGCCTGGCGCGGCGGGCTGAACACGACCGCCGGGTGGGTCGGCGTCGAGACCTACCCGCCGGCCGTGCTCTTCGCGGTCGCGCTGCTGTTCGTGCTCGCCGTCCTGCTGCACTACTCGACGGTGCTCTCGAAGCTCTCCGATCAGAACGTGATCCTGGCGCAGCGTGTCGCGCTGCTCGAGGAGCGGCTCAGCTCGGAGTCGACGCCGGAGGCGGAGCCGGAGCGCGCGCCGGCCGAAGCCGCGGCACCAGCAAGCCCAGCGAGGTGAGCAGCAGGGCCGCGGCAGGAGTCGCGGCCGCGAGCGAGAGCCAGAAACCGCCGTCCGCGTACGACCGGTCAGCGCCTCTGAGAATGAAGAAGCCGATCCAGCCGCCGAGCGCCGCGGCGAGGAGCGGAGAGCGCAGGCCGACCGCGAGCACGCATGCGAACGGCAGCAGCGAGAGCAGGGTCGGGCTCCACGTCGTCTCGTGGAAGTTGTCGTAGAGGCGCGTCCAGTCCGTGCCGGCCCACTCGACGAGCGCCACGCCCAGCGCGGCGATCCCGGCGACCGCCGCCGCCCGCAGCGGCGCGAACGCGATGCCGAGCGCGATCGCCACGCCGAGCGCGAACCATCCGGTCGAACGGAGGCCGACGAGCGCGGGCGCGATCTCGCGCCTGTAGATCTCGACGAACGGCCCGTAGAACAGGAAGCGCCCCGCGAACGGCAGGAGGACGTAGACGATTGCGGCCGCGACCCCGAACCGAGAGCCGGCCAGCCGCTCGCCGATCGCGACGATCGACCAGACGGCGACCGGCGCGAGCAGCAGGGCGACGATCACCGAGAGCGGGCCGTCGGTCGGACGGGTGAATGCGAGCGCGGCGGTCGCAGCTACGGTGGAGCCAGCGAGCGTCGCCAGGAGCCACGGCCGAATCTCGAGCCTGAGGCGGCTCACCGCAGGGACGAGGCCGGCGCCGCGACGCTGTCCCGATACCACGCGATCGTGCGCTCGAGCCCCTCGCGGAGCGGCGTCCGCGCCTCGAACCCGAACAGCTCGCGCGCGCGCGTCACGTCGAGGCCCCTCCGCGGCTGTCCGTTCGGCGACGTCGTGTCCCACACGATCTCGCCGTCGAACCCCGTCAGCTCCGCGACCAGCTCGGCCAGCTCGCGGATCGAGATCTCGCCGCCCGAGCCGAGGTTGACCGGCTCGGCGCTGCTGTAACGCGCCGCCGCGACGGCGATCCCGTCTGCCGCGTCCTCGACGTAGAGGAACTCGCGCGTGGGCGTTCCGTCGCCCCAGAGCGTCACGACCCGCTCGCCCGCGGTCATCTTGCGGATCAACGCGGGGATCACATGCGAGGTCTGCAGGTCGAAGTTGTCGCGCGGGCCGTAGAGGTTCACCGGGAGCAGGTGGATCACGTCGAGGCCGTACTGTTCGCGGTACGCCTGGCCTCCGACGAGGTGCGCCTTCTTCGCGATGCCGTACGGCGCGTTCGTCTCCTCTGGGTAGCCGTTCCACAGGTCGTTCTCGCGGAACGGCACCGGTGTGTGCTTCGGGTACTCGCAGATCGTTCCGAGCATCACCAGCTTGCGCGTGCCGTGGAGGCGGCTCAGCTCGAGCACGTGCGCGCCCATCAACAGGTTCGCGTACCAGAACCGCCCCGGCTCCGCGCGATTCGCGCCGATCCCGCCCGCGAGGGCGGCGAGATGGAAGACGACCTCGGGCTCGACGTCGGCGAAGAGGCGCTCCGCGTCGTCCCACTGCGTGAGGTCGTAGTCGATGCGCCGCGGGACCACGACCTCGTGGTCGTCGTCCTGCAGCCGTTCCACGAGGTGGGAGCCGAGAAAGCCGGCGCCGCCGGTGACGAGCGTCTTCACGACAGGATCGCCCCGGGACTGTACGCGTTGAAGGAGACGGCGAGAACGTCTCTCCGCGACTTCGGCGTGCCGAGGCTGTTGTTGATGCGACGTGCGAGCGGCACGGCGACGGGACCGATCGTCTTCGGAAGCAGCGCGTAGCTCGTCGGCTCGAGCCGGTAGCCGCCCGCCTGCGCGGCGAGCCCACTCTGCGTGAGCAGCCGCTCGACCTCTTCCCGCCGCCAGTACTTGAGGGCGTTCGGGTTTCGCCAGCGGCGCGGTTTGAGCCGCGGCGGCCAGTTCGACGGGTTGAGCGCGTTGGGAAAGCTGGTCTCGAACACGAATGCTCCCCCCGGCTTGAGGACGCGGGCGACCTCGCGCACCGCACGAGCGACGAACGCCTTGCCCATGTGCAGGAACACGGCGCTCGAGACGACGAGGTCGACCGAGTTGTCCTCGACGGGCAGATCGTCGGCCGATGCGCAGACGGCGTGCACCTCCGCTCCCGGGAACGCGTCGAAGCGCTCGCGGTACTCGAGCAGCCGCTCGAGCATCGTTGCGGAGATGTCGACCGCGCACAGCGTGTCGCACGTGAGCTGTCGCTCCCGGGCCAGGTAGAGGTCGATCCGGCCGTACCCGGCGCCCACGTCGAGCACCGAGGCTGCATGGACGCCGGCGGGGAACCGCGACCAGAGCGTCCCGATCTTCCCCGTCAGCGCCGCCTCGTCGCGCACGGCATCAGGGCCGTCGGCGATCGCCGATCTGACGTGGTCGTCCGCCGCTTCCTCCTCCCAGCGCGCACGATAGGCGGTCTCGGGGACGGAGTCCGCGAACGCAATCCCGTCGCGACGCCGGACGCGCTCCTCGACGACGACCGTCACGCGCCGGCGACCGGCGCGCCCGCCAGCCAGTCGACGCGGCCCGTCCACGCCGCCCGATGCTCGGCGTACCAGCGGATCGTCCGCAGGACGCCCTCCTCCCACGACACCTTCGGCTCCCAGCCCGTCTCGCGGTTGAGCTTCTCGTAGCCGACGCGCAGCGCCATCACGTCGGTCGCACCGGGACGAAGACGCCGCTCGTCGACGACCACCTGGCGGTCGTCGCCCCAGAAGCCGTGCTCGCGCCCGACGCGGAGGATCAGGTCGCACCAGTCTCGCATCGCGATGTTCTCGCCCTGGCCGTACACGTAGACGTCGCCGGGGACACCGCGCGCCGCGACGGTGAGATGGCCGCGAACGCCGTCGGTGCAGAAGCAGAAGTCGCGCAACGGCTCGAGCGCGCCCAGCTCGATCTCCGGCCGGGTGAGGGCCTGGGTGATGATCGTGCCCGTGACGTAGCGCGGGTTCTGACGCGGCCCGTAGTTGTTGAACATCCGCGTGACGACCCCGGGGACGCCGTACGCGTCGTGGTAGTTCATCGTCAGGAAGTCGGCGGCGACTTTCGCCGTCGCGTAGATCGACTTCGGGTTGATCGGAGAGCGCTCGTGCAGGATCAACCCGCCGAGCTCGTCGAAGTCGTGGTGGTGCGCGACGTTCTCGCGGACGTTGCCGTACTCCTCCGACGTTCCCGCCGTGTCGAACTTCTCGAGCGTCACGTCGTGGTCGACCATCGACTGCAGCAGGTTCAACGTCCCGACGGTATTCGCCATCACCGTCTCGTAGGGCCGGTGCCACGACTCGCCGACGTGCGCCTGGGCGCCGAGGTGGAACACGTACGGCCGGTCGTCCGCCGACAGCAGGTGGTCGCGCACGCAGTAGTCGACCGACGTCCTGTCGGTGAGGTCGGCGAAGACGACCGTCAGATCGCGCCGCAGGTGCCCGATGTTGTTGAGCGCGCCGGAGGAGGTGGCGCGCACGAAGGCGACGACCCTGGCGCCGATGTGGACGAGCGCCTCCGTCAGGTGGCTGCCCATGAAGCCGTCGGCGCCCGTGACGAGGCACGTGCGACCGGCGAACGCGTCGGCGAACTCGGCGCGGACGTCCTCCAGCGCGCCCTCGCTCCAGGCCTGGTCGTCCCGGCTCATCCGGCGGTTAGCGTACTCAACGGGTATGAAGGATCCGTCAGCGAAGCCCGAGTCGTACTACGAGCAGGCGCGTCCCGAGCTGGTCGCGTTCCTGCCCGAGTCGCTCGGGCGCGTCCTCGACGTCGGCTGCGGCTCCGGCGGCGTGGGGCGGGCGATCCGCCCGCGCGCGACCCACCTCGTCGGCATCGAGCTCGACGCCGCCGCGGCCGCGCGCGCGCGCGACGTCTACGACGAGGTCCTCGTCGGGGACGTCGCGTCGCGGCTCCCCGAGCTCGACTCGATGTTCGACACGATCCTCGCGTACGACGTGATCGAGCACCTGCCGGAGCCCGAGGAGGTGGTGCAGGGGCTGCGCGTGGTCGCCGCGCCCGGCGCCCTGCTGCACGTCAGCGTCCCCAACGCCAGGCACGTGTCGCTCGTGCGCGACCTCGTCCTGCGCGGCACCTTCGGTTACACGGAGTGGGGCCATCGCGACGCCACGCACCTGCGCTGGCTGACCAGGCGCGACCTCGTCGCGCTGCTCGAGGCTTCCGGCTGGCGGGTCGAGCGCACCGTGCACGCGCCGCTCTCGCGGGCGGGTCGAGCCGCCGAACGGCTCACGCGCGGCCTCTCCGCCGACTTCCTCGTCTATCAGTGGTCGGCGCTCGCGCGGGCGTCCGACTGACGGAAGTGGCCGGGAAGCCCGCCCGAGAAGCGGAGCGAGAGCTGCGTCGCCTGCCGGCCGAGTGCTTCCCGGAACGACACCTGGGCGAGCTCGACCGGCGGCCTGAGCGGCGACCGGGCGAGGCCCTCGCGACGCCCGCGTAGGCGCTCCCTGAGCGGGCCGGCCTCGCGGCGCGCGACCAGGTGGACGACGAGCACCGGCCAGTCGAGCGCCGCGATCTCGAGGCGCGTCCGGAGGCCGCGCGACCCGACGCGGTAGCGCGCCAGCACGAAGCCGCGGCCGAACGCCTCGAGCCGTCGCTGCGCCGGCGACACGGCGCCGAGTGTCTGCCCGTGCTTGTGGAGCGCGCGCGCATTCTCGGCGCGGGCGCACCGCCAGCCGGCGAGCTGGAGCCGAAGCGCCAGGTCGACGTCCTCCCAGTAGGCGAAGAACGTCTCGTCGAAGCCGCCCATCGCCCGCCAGGCGTCGAGCCGGTAGGCGGCCGCGCCCCCGCACGGCCCGATCGGAGCTACCGGCCGGGCGAGCTCGTCCGCCGGTCGGTTCCAGAGCTGGTCCCACGAACGGAGCGTCGGGTCGAGCTCGATCCCGGCGGAGTCGACGAGATCGGG
>DATIOD010000066.1:0-57939 GCA_035473635.1 Gaiellaceae bacterium
CCGCCGCGATCACCGGCTTCTCGAGCTCGCGCACGGCGCGGATGGTCGGGTGGTAGTTCCCGCGCAGGCGCCCGGCGATGTCGCGCGCGGCCTCGCCGAACTCGTTCAGGTCCTGGCCGACGCAGAAGCCGCGGCCCGCGCCCGTGATGACGACCGCGCGGATCGAGGGGTCCGACGCCGCCTGGGCCAGCCCGTCGCGGAGCCCGGCGTGCACCGAGGCGTTCAGCGCGTTGAGCACGTCGGGGCGGTTCAGCGTGATCGTGAGGACGCCGCCGTCCCGCTGGAGCTCGACCTCGGCCACTAGAGGCAACCTTAACGAGGGCATCGGGAGGCTCTACAGTCCCGCACCATGGCCGAGGCCTACGCAGCGTTCCCCAACCTCGAGCTCGACCGTCCTGCCCCCGGAGTCCTGCAGCTGACCCTACGCGCGCCCGGCCGCCTCAACGCGGTCAGCGGAGCGATGCACACCGAGCTCGCCGCCGTGTGGCGCACGATCGGCGACGACGACGAGACGCGCGCGGTGCTCGTCCGCGGCGCCGACGGCGCGTTTAGCGCGGGTGGCGATCTCGATCTCGTCACCGAGATCGCGGACGACCCGGAGGCGCGGCGGCGCGTCTTCCACGAGGCGCGCGACCTCGTTTACAACGTCGTCTCCTGCCCGACGCCGATCGTCTCGGCGATGACGGGGCCGGCCGTGGGCGCGGGCCTCGCCGTCGGGCTGCTCGCCGACGTCTCGATCGCGACGCCCGCGACGCGGATCGTCGACGGGCATACGAAGCTCGGCGTGGCGGCCGGCGACCACGCCGTGCTCGTCTGGCCGCTGCTCTGCGGCCTCGCGAAGGCGAAGTACCACCTGCTGCTCTGCGAGCCGCTCGACGGCGCCGAGGCCGAGCGGATCGGGCTCGTCTCGCTGTGCGTCCCCGAAGAAGAGCTCGAGGAGCGCGCGCTCGCGATCGCCTCCCGGCTCGCCGACGGGGCGCAGCCCGCGATCCGCCACACCAAGCTCGCGCTGAACAACTGGCTGCGCCTCGCCGGCCCGTCGTTCGACGCGTCGCTCGCGCTCGAGTTCCTCGACTTCGCCGGCCCCGACGTGCACGAGGGCGTGGCCGCGATCCGCGAGAAGCGGCCGCCCGACTTCCGGCGCGGCTAGTTAACCGACACGAACTGCACGTTCGGGCGCGGCAGCCCGCGCTCGCGCGCATCGGTCGCCGTCGCCGCGAACTCCTCGCTGCGCGTCGCCGCCTTGAACGAGTCCTGGTCGGGGAACTCCCACTCGGCGAGATAGCGATGGGTCGGATCGCCGAACGGCGAGCCGAAGACCTTGCCGTGGCGGAACGTGCCCCCGGGAACGCGCCGGCAGAGCTCGGCGTGCGCCTCGTACTGCTGCGAGTCCGGCTCCTCGTCGTAGAGTACGAGCACTTTGACCACATCGTCCCCCTTCGGTCGAAGAGACCTTCGTCAAACGAACAAGGGAGCGTACTGATGCCCGGCAAGATCGTGCACTTCGAGCTTCCCGCGGGCGACGCCGACCGCGAGAGCGGCTTCTGGAAGGGGCTGTTCGGGTGGGAAATCGGCGGCAGCACGATGGAAGGGTTCGACTACCGGATGTTCCAGGTCGCAGACGACCAGGGCGGGGCGATCATGCCGTCCGACACGGCGGGCTCCGGCCTGATCGTCTACTTCGACACCGACGACATCGACGCGTCGGTTGCGAAGGTGCGCGAGCTGGGCGGGCAGGCCGACGACAAGCAGCCGGTGCCGACGCACGGCTGGTTCGCGGCGTGCACGGACACGGCGGGGAACAAGTTCAGCCTCTGGCAAGGCGACCCCAGCGCCGCTTGACGTCGGCGGCCGTCGCCCTGACCGTGCTCGCCGGTCTCGCGGGCTCGGTGCAGGTCGCGGTGATGGGCCGCTTCGGGGAACGGATCGGCGTGCTCGAGGCGCTCGCGTTCGCAACGGCGATCCAGCTCGTGCTGTCCTTCGGGATCCTGCTCGTCGCCCGCACGGGGTTCGGCGGCCTCGGCGACGCGTTCCGCGCGCCCGTCTGGATGTGGCTGGGCGGCGTGATGGGGTTGACGGTCGTCTTCACCATCACGTTCGCCCAGCCGCGCATCGGCGCGACCGCGACGATCGGGATCCTGATCGCCGGGCAGCTCGTGATGGGCGCGCTGATCGACCGCTTCGGCCTGTTCGGCGTCGAGCAGATCGCGATCTCGCCTGCGCGCGCCATCGGCATCGCCCTGCTCGGAATCGGCGCGGCACTCTCGCTGGTCCGCTAGACCGACGTGAGCCTGAGGGCGAAGACGTGGACCGCGCTGGTCACGGTCTACGTGATCTGGGGTTCCACGTACCTGGGGATCGCGCTCGCCGGCAAGTCCATCGCGCCGCTCTTCGCCGTCTCGACGCGCTTCGTCACGGCCGGCCTGCTGATGGCGGCGATCGTGGCGCTCCGAGGCGGGTCGCTCCGCATCACGCGGCGCGCGCTCGTCTCGTGCGTCCTGATCGGCCTGCTGCTGCCGGGCGCGAACGCGGTGCTGTTCTTCGCCGAGCGGGACGTGCCGACCGGGCTCGCGTCGCTGATCATCGCCTCGGTGCCGCTCTGGATCGTCCTGATGCGGCTCGTCGGCGGCGAGCGGCTTCCCTGGCAGGCGCTCGCCGGCGTGGGGATCGGCTTCGTCGGCGTCGCGATCATCGCGCGCCCTTCGGGCGGCGCGACGACGCTCGGCATCGTCCTCTGCGTCGCCTCGGCGCTGATGTGGGCGGGCGGGTCGGTGCTGTCCGGGCGGATCGAGATGCCGAGCGATCCGTTCACGGCGACCGCGTACGAGATGTTCGCGGGCGGGTTGATCATGCTGGTCCCCGCGCTCTTCACGACGCACGGCTTCTCGCCTTCCACCGAGTCGGTCGCCGCCTGGGTCTACCTCGTGATCTTCGGGTCGATCGTCGGCTACAGCGCGTACGTGTGGCTGCTCGCGAACGCGCCGCTCGGCACGGTCTCGACGTACGCGTACGTGAACCCGGTGGTGGCGATCGCGCTCGGCGTGCTGTTCCGCGGCGAGCAGCTCACGTGGAGCCTGCTCGTCGGCGCGCTGATCGTGGTCGCATCGGTCGCGGTCGTCGTGCGGCAGGAGCCGCCGTCCGCGACCGCGCTCGAGGAGGGCGTCCGCTAGCCGGCTAGAGGCAGATGTCGTCCGGGCGCACCGGCACGCGGGTGAGCTCGCGTCCGGTCGCGGCGCGGAGCGCCGATGCGATCGCGGCGGTCGAGACGACGGTCGGCGGCTCGCCGACGCCCTTGACGCCGTACGGCGCGTCGGGCTCGGGATCCTCGATCAGCACCGACTCGACGGGCGGCATGTCGAGCGCGGTCGGGATCAGGTAGTCGGTGAAGCTCGCGTTCGTGATCAGGCCGTCGCGTGTCTGGATCTCCTCCATCAGCGCCAGGCCGAGCCCCTGCGCCGTACCGCCCTCGATCTGCCCCTCGACCTGCTGCGGGTTGATCGCCTTCCCGATGTCCTGCGCCGCGCCGATCCAGACGACGCGTGTGAGCCCCAGCTCCACGTCGACCTCGGCGACGACCTTCATCGCGCACGCGGCGAGCGCGACGTGGGCGCGCTCGCCGGTGAGCTGCCCGGTCTCGGGATCGAGCGGCGTCGTCGGCAGGTGGCGGTAGATTCGCTCGACGTCGACTTCGGAGCGGTCGCCGCGCCGGTCGCGCTCCTCGAGCGCAGCACGACACGCGTCGCGAACGGCGCCGGCGGCCATCCAGGTCATCCGCGAGGCGGACGCGGAACCGGACGAGCCGACACCGGCCGTCCCGGGCGGCGCAAGCCGGACGTCGTCGACGCCGAGCTCCGTGCGCGCGACCTGCAGGATCACGCCGCTCACACCCTGCCCGACCTCGGCCGCGGCGCAGTGCACCTCCGCCGAGCCGTCCTCGAACAGGCGCACGCGCGCGGCGCAGCAGTCGTCGAAGCCCTCCGAGTACGCGATGTTCTTGAACCCGACGGCGAAGCCCACGCCGCGGCGGACGCCCTCGCCGTGCGTTGTGTTGCCGGCGCCTCCCGGCAGCCGGAGCGGGTCGCGCGGCAGCTCCTCGGCCGGCGGCGGCTCCAGCGCGGCAGCTGCGCGGATCAGCTCCGCGATCGGCAGCGAGCCGGCGATCACCTGCCCGGTCGGCAGCGAGTCGCCGGGCGCGAGCGCGTTCAGAAGCCGCAGCTCGACCGGGTCGATCGCGAGCGCGGCGGCGAGCTTGTCCATCTGCGCCTCGCCGGCGAAGCAGGTCTGCACCGCGCCGAACCCGCGCATCGCCCCGCACGGGGGATTGTTCGTGTACACGGCGGTCGACTCGATCAACGCGTTCGGGACGTCGTAGGGGCCGAGCGCGAACGACGCGGCGTTCGAGCACACCGCCGTCGAGCTCGACGCGTACGCGCCGCCGTCGAGCAGGATCCGCATGCGCACCGAGACGAGCCGTCCTTCCTTCGTCGCGCGGTGCTCCGCCCAGATGCGCGCCGGGTGCCGGTGCACGTGGCCCGTGAACGACTCCTCACGGTTGTAGACGAACTTCACCGGCCGGTTCGTGTGCAGCGCGAGCATCGCGCCGTGGATCTGCATCGAAAGGTCCTCGCGCCCGCCGAACGCGCCACCGACGCCGCCGAGGTGCACGCGCACCTGCTCGAGCGGCAGGTCGAGGCACGGCGCGATCTGCCCGCGATCGACGTGCAGCCACTGCGTGGCGACGTAGATGTCGATGCCGCCCTCGCCGTCCGGCACCGCGAGCCCTGACTCGGGGCCGAGGAACGCCTGGTCCTGGATACCGAGCTCGTAGACACCGTTGACCGAGACGTCGCCCTCCGTGTCCGGGTCGCCGTGGCGGATCACGAGGGTGCGCACGACGTTCGGGCGGTCGTCCTGGCGGTAGCCGTGCCCCTGGGTGGGCCGTTCGGGGTGCAGGTCGGCCTGCCCCGTCGCCCGCTCCATGTCGGCGACCGGCTCGAGCGGCTCGTACTCGACACGGATCCGTTCGGCGGCGCGACGCGCCTGCTCGGGGTGGTCGGCGGCGACGATCGCGACGGGCTCGCCGTAGTAGAGGACGCGTTCGATCGCGAGCACGGGCTGGTCGGCGAACTCGAGCCCGTAGCGCTTCTCGCCGGGCACGTCGTCGTGCGTCATCACCGCGTGCACCCCCGGCATCGTCACCGCGTCCGAGATGTCGATCGAGAGGATGCGCGCGTGGGCGTGCGGGCTGCGGAGCGTGTGCCCCCACAGCATTCCCGGCGCCGAGAGGTCGCTTGCGTACGCGAACTCGCCCTTCACCTTCGGCGGCGCGTCGAGGCGCGGGACGAGCTCGCCGATCTTCCCGACCTGCAGGCGGCGTGGCGCCGCGGTCTGCGTCACTGCGCCGCCGCCCGCACGGCGTCGAAGATCTTCGCGTAGCCGGTGCAGCGGCACAGATTCCCCGAGAGCGCCTCGCGGATCTCGTCGTCGGTCGGCGACGGCTTCTGTCGGAGCAGGTCGGCGGTCGCGACCACGAGGCCGGGCGTGCAGAACCCGCACTGCACCGCGCCCGCGTCGACGAACGCCTGCTGCACGGGGTGCAGCTCCTCCCCGGCTGCGAGACCTTCGACGGTCGCGACGTCGTGCCCGTCGGCTTGTGCGGCAAGCACGAGGCACGCGCACACCAGCGTCCCGTCGAGCAGCACCGAGCACGAGCCGCACTCGCCCTGCTCGCAGGCGTTCTTGGAGCCCGGGAAGCCCAGCTGCTCGCGCAGCGCGTAGAGCAGCGACTCGCCCTCCCAGCAGTCCGCCTGCCGCTCCTCGCCGTTGACCCGAACGGTGATCCTCAAACGAGCACCCGCTTCAGCGCGCGCTCGGTGAGGATGCGCAGCGCGTGCGCGCGGTAGCGGCCCGTCCCGCGCACGTCGTCGATCGGAGAGGCGGCGCTCGCGACCCGCTCCGCGAACGTCGCCGCCTCCTCGCGGGGAGCAGTGACGAGCACCGGCCGCGGTGACGCCGAGCCGAACGACGCGCGCAGCTCGTCGCCGGCCGAGACCGCGAGCGAGACGACGGCGATCACCATCGCGTTCCGCGGTCCGATCTTCATGAACGTCTGCGGCGCGGCCGACGGGTGCAGCCACACGGCGGCGATCAGCTCGTCGGGCTCGAGCGCCGTCCGCTTCACGCCCGTCACGAACTCGACGAGCGGCACACGGCGCGACCCGCGCGTCGACACGCACTCGACCTCGGCGCCCTCGACGACGAGCGGAGGCAGCGCGTCCCCGGCGGGCGACGCGGTGCCGAGGTTGCCGCCGATCGTGCCTCGGTTGCGGATCTGCGGCGAGCCGACGGTGCGCGACGCCTCGGCAAGCGCCGGCATCAGCTCGGCGAGCTCGCCGCGCATCGCCTCGGCGTAGGTAAGGCCGGCGCCGAGCCGCACCTCGCCGTTTGGACGCGACCAGCCGCGGAGCTCTGCGACCTCGTTCAGGTTGAGCACCGTCTCGGGGCGTCCGCGGTCGAAGTTGAGCGCCACCATCACGTCTGTCCCACCCTGGATCGGAAGCGCGTCGGGGTGCTCCGACTTGAGGCGCAGAGCCTCTTCGAGCGAGTGCGGGGTGAGGATCTCCATCGGCCGTGACTGTACGGTTTCACCCGCCGTGGCCGCTTCCCTCTCGAAACGCCTGGCGGTCGCCCGGGGGGACGAGCCGGCCGACGTCGTGATCCGCGGCGGGCGCGTGCTGTCCGTGTTCACGCGCGAGTGGCTCGACTGCGACGTCGCGATCGTCGACGGCGTGATTGCGGGCCTCGGGACCTACGACGGGCGCGACGTGATCGACGCCGGCGGCCGCTTCGTCGTTCCGGGCTTCGTCGACGCGCACATGCACCTCGAGTCGTCGAAGCTGCTCGTCGACGAGTTCGCGCGCCTGGTACTGCCGTTCGGGACGACCGCGGTGGTCGCCGACCCACACGAGATCGCGAACGTCCTCGGAACCGACGGGGTGCACTGGCTGCTCGACGCCACCGCCGGCCTGCCGCTCGACATCTACTTCATGGCCTCGTCGTGTGTCCCGGCGTCGCACTTCGAGTCGCCGCGCCGCGCGCTGACGGCCGGCGATCTCGACGCGCTGCTGCGGCGGCGGCGCGTGATCGGGTTGGCCGAGATGATGAACTTCCCCGGGGTGATCGGCGCGGCCGACAGCGAGCTCGAGAAGCTCACGCTCGCCGCGCACGTCGACGGGCACGCGCCGGGGGTCCGCGGCGCGGCGCTGCAGGCGTACGCCGCCGCCGGCATCGGCTCCGACCACGAGGCCTACACGGCCGAGGAAGGGCGCGAGCGGCTGCGCGCCGGGATGTGGCTGCTGATCCGCGAGGGATCGGCGGCGCGCAACCTCGAAGCGCTGCTGCCGCTGCTCGCCGAGTACGGCCCCGGCCGTATCGCGTTCTGCACGGACGACCGCGAGCCGGAGCACATCGCCGGCGACGGCCACATCAACTCGATGGTGCGCGACGCGGTCGCCGCCGGGATCCCGCCGGAGGACGCACTCGTCTGCGCGACGCTCAACCCGACGCTGTGGCACGGGCTCACGCGCCTCGGGGCGGTCGCGCCCGGCCGTGCCGCCGACCTCCTGCTGCTGCCCGACCTCGAGCGGTTCGTCCCGGACACCGTGCTCAAGAGCGGCAGCCCGGTCGCGGAGATCCCGGAGGCGGTCGTGCCCGACTGGGTGCGGCACACCGTGCGCATCGGCGCGTTCGGACCGGAGATGTTCCGCGTGCCGTGGAGCGGCGGCCGCGCCCGCGTGATCGGGATCATCCCCGGGCAGATCGTCACCGACGCGATCGTCGAGGAACTGCCGGCGCGCGCCGGCGAAGCGATGGCCGATCCCGCCCGCGACCTCGCGAAGATCGCGGTCGTCGAGCGCCACCTGGGCACCGGTCGCGCGGGCCTCGGCTTCGTGCGAGGCTTCGGCCTCGAGCGCGGGGCGCTCGCCTCGAGCGTGGCCCACGACGCGCACAACGTCGTGGTCGTCGGCATGAACGACGCGTCGATGGCGGCCGCCGTGCGGCGGCTGGCGAACCGCGGCGGCGGCATCGTCGTCGTCGACGGCGCCGAGGTGCTCGCCGAGCTGCCGCTGCCGGTCGCCGGGCTCCTCTCGGACGCCCCGCTCCAGGAGGTGGTCGACGCCTCGCACGCCCTGATCGACGCCGCGAAGGGGCTCGGGTGCACGCTCGACTCGCCGTTCCAGCACCTCGCGTTCCTCGCGCTGAGCGTGATCCCGACCCTCAAGATCACCGACCGCGGCCTCGTCGACGTCGACCGCTTCGAGCTCGTGCCGCTGGAGGCGGGGTGATCCTCGCCAACTGCCGCGTCGTCACGATGGACGACGCCGGCACCGAGCACGAGCGCGGGTGGATCCAGGTCGACGACGGGCTCATAACCGCTGTCGGAGCCGGCGCGCCCCACGATGGGCCTTCGGAGGACGTCCACGGGGCGGTGGTGACACCCGGCCTCGTCAACACGCACCACCACCTGTACCAGACGCTCACGCGCGCACGCGCCCAGCAGGCCGACCTGTTCACGTGGCTCCGCGAGCTCTATCCGGTCTGGGCGCGGCTCGACGCCGAGATGGAGCACGCGGCCGCGCGCGCAGGGCTCGCCGAGCTGGCGCTGTCCGGGTGCTCGACGGTGTTCGACCACCACTACGTCTTCCCGCGCGGCGTGTCAGGCCTGATCGAGGCGGAGCTCGATGCCGCGCGCTCGGTCGGCGTGCGCTTCGTGGCCGCGCGCGGCTCGATGGACCTCGGCGAGTCGCAGGGCGGGTTGCCGCCGGACTCGCTCGTCGAGACGCTCGACGACATCCTCGCCCACACCGAGCACCTCGCCGCGCTCGCGGACGGCGACCTCGTCGGCGTCGCGGTCGCACCGTGCTCGCCGTTCAGCGTCACGACCCGGCTGATGGAGGAGTCGGCCGGGCTCGCCCGCCGTCTCGGGCTCCAGCTGCACACGCACCTCGCGGAGACGATGGAGGAGGACGCCTATTGCCGCGAGCTCTACGGGTGCAGCCCGGTCGAGTACCTCGAGCGCGTCGGCTGGATCGACGGCGACGTGTGGTGCGCGCACTGCGTGCACCTCTCGGGCGACGACGTCGCCGCGTTCGCGTCCGCCGGCGTCGGCGTGGCGCACTGCCCGACGTCGAACCTTCGCCTCGGCGCGGGCGTCGCACCCGTGCGCTCGCTACTCGACGCCGGCGTGCGGATCGGTCTGGGCGTCGACGGCACGGCGTCGAACGAGCGCGGAGACCTGTTCGGCGAGGTGAAGCAGGCGCTCCTCGTCGCACGCGGTCGAGACGGCGGCGCTGCGCTGACGGCCCGCGACGCCTTGCGCCTCGGAACGCGCGGCGGCGCCGAGGTGCTCCGCCGCACCGACATCGGCTCGCTCGAGCCCGGGAAGCGGGCCGACCTCGCGGTCTGGCGCACGGACGGGCTCGAGTTCGGCGGCGCCGAGGACGTGGTCGCGAACCTCGTCCTCTCGGGGCCGCACCGGGTCGACCGCCTCCTCGTCGGCGGCCGCGACGTCGTTCGCGGCGGCGCGCTCGTGAACGCGGACGAGCAGG
The DNA here is from genome assembly GCA_035473635.1 of Gaiellaceae bacterium. Taxonomy (GTDB): domain Bacteria; phylum Actinomycetota; class Thermoleophilia; order Gaiellales; family Gaiellaceae; genus PALSA-600. The sequence goes on from DATIOD010000066.1 coordinate 9,609, forward strand.
AGATCGCGCGCGAGCACCGGAAACAGGCGCGGAGGATGTGGGGCGATTGACGATCTCGACGCACGTGCTCGACACCGAGCAGGGCCGGCCCGCGGCGGGCGTGAAGGTGGAGCTCTTCGCCGCCGACGGCTCGCTCGCCGGCGCCGGCGTCACGGACGACGACGGCCGCATCCGGGAGCTCGCCGACGCGGGCGCCGGCACCTACCGGCTCGTCTTCCACCCGCCGTCGCCGTTCTTCAAGCGAGTCGAGCTCGAGGTCGCGCTCGGCGACGGCCACCACCACGTCCCTCTGCTGATCTCGTCCTACGCGTGCGCGAGCTACCGCGGCAGCTGAGCGTCGACGAGCTCGACGAGCTGTTCGAAGGACGGACGGCCCTCACCGAGCGCCTCGCCACCGTCGAGGACCCGCTCGCGCACGCACGCGACCTCGCACGCGGGCTGACGCCCGTCGAGCAGGTCGAGGTGCTCGCCGCGCATCCACAGATCGGCGCGCGCACGGGCCTCTCGAAGCGCTCGGCCGCGGAGCAGGGCACCGACGACGACCCCGAGGTGCTCGCGGAGCTCGCCTCGCTCAACGCCGCCTACGAAGAGCGCTTCGGCTTCCGCTTCGTCGTCTTCGTGAACGGGCGGCCACGGCGTGAGATCCTCCCGATCCTGCGCGAACGGCTCGACAAGACCCGCGACGAGGAGCTCGCGACCGGCGTCGACGAGCTGGTGCAGATCGCGATCGACCGATGGCAGCGCACGTCGTAGCGCTCTCCGACTACTGGTGGCAGTGGGGCAACCTGCTGTTCCGGTGGCTGCACGTGATCGCCGCGATCGCGTGGGTCGGCGCGTCCTTCTACTTCATCGCGCTCGACAACCACCTGAGGGCGCCCGCCGACCCCGACGACCGCAAGCGCGGCGTGGGGGGCGAGTCATGGGAGATCCACGGCGGCGGCTTCTACCGCGTGGAGAAGTTCACGCTCGCGCCCAAGCGGCTGCCCGAGCCGCTGCACTGGTTCAAGTGGGAGGCCTACACGACGTGGCTCTCGGGCTTCGCCCTGTTCGTCGTCGTCTACTACGCGCATGCGTCGTCGTTCCTGATCGATCCGTCGGTCGCCGACCTCACGCCGTGGGAGGCGATCGCGATCTCGATCGCCGGGCTCGCGATCGCGTGGCTGGTGTACGACGGGCTGTGCCGCGCATTCGAGAACGACGAGCTCGTGCTGGCGATCCTCGTCTTCGGCTTCATCTGCCTGTCGTCGTGGGCCGCGTGGAACCTGTTCGCGCCACGCGCCGCCTACATCCAGGTCGGCGCGATGATCGGGACGATGATGGTCGGCAACGTGTTCTTCGTGATCATCCCCGCGCACTGGGAGCTCGTCCGCGCGAAGGAGGCGGGGCGCGAGCCCGATCCGCGCTGGGCGCGCCGCGGCAAGCAGCGCTCCGTGCACAACAACTACCTGACGCTGCCCGTCGTCTTCGCGATGCTCTCGAACCACTTCCCGATCACCTACGGGCACGCGAACGGCTGGCTGATCCTCGTCGCCTTGATGGCGCTCGGCGCGCTCACGCGGCACTACTTCAACCTGCGCCACCGCGGCCTGAACGTCTGGCCGATCCTCGGCGTCGCCGGTGCGGGCGTGCTCGCGATCGCGCTCCTGATCCGGCCGTGACCGCATTCCTGCTCGTCGCGATCGTCGTGGTCGTCGCACCGGGACCGGACTTCGCGCTGACGCTGCGGAACACGATGGCGCGAGGTCGACGGGCCGGCGTCGCCACCGCATCGGGCGTCGTGTGCGGTCAGCTGGTGTGGGAGGTCGCCACCGTGGCCGGGCTCGCGGCGCTGCTCGTCGCCTCGCGGCCGGCGTTCGTCGCACTTCGCCTTGCCGGTGCGGCGTACCTGGTCTGGCTCGGCCTCGTCGCGCTCCACGCGGCCTGGCGAAACCGGCAGCCGGGCGCACGCGGCACACTCTGCGGTTCGCCGTACCGGCAGGGTCTCCTGAGCAACCTCGGCAACCCGAAGATGGCAGTGTTCTTCACGAGCCTGCTCCCGCAGTTCGGCGCGTCCTCCGCCGAGCTGGCGGTCCACGCGCTCCTCTTCTCGGCGTTGACGCTCGGCTGGCTCTGCCTCGTCGCACGCGCCGGCGCGGCGCGGCGCGTCCCGGTCGTCCGTCGGCTGATCGACGCGGTCGCGGGAGTCGTCCTCGTCGCCTTCGGCGCACGGCTCGCGTCGGGCCGCAGGTAGGTTCCGGGCGTGCTCGAGATCGTCGCGTCCGGACTGCGCTTCGTCGCCCGCTTCGAGGACGAGCTCGCGCCGCAGACCGTCGCCGCGTTCAGGGCGATCCTCCCGCTCGACGATCGGATCATCCACTGCCGCTGGAGCGGCGAGTCGAACTGGATCCCGTGGGGCGACCGCGATCTCGGGATCGGCCCCGAGAACGCGACGTCCTACCCGCACCCGGGCGAGCTCGCCCTCTACCCGGGCGGGCAGAGCGAGACGGAGCTGCTGTTCCCGTACGGGTACTGCAACTTCGCCTCGAAGGCCGGCCAGCTCTGGGCGAACCACTTCGCGACGCTCGTCGAGGGACAGGAGCAGCTGAAGGAGCTCGGCCGCCGCACGCTGTGGGAAGGCGCGCAGCAGATCTCGTTCCGCGAGCTCTGACACGCGGCGCCGCCATCCGCCCCGCAGCGCCGGCCGATGCCGCGGCGATCGTCGAGCTCGGCCGCGCGATCGACCGCGATCAGATCGCGACGGAGGCGTCGTTCCGCGCGCTGCTCGAGCGCACGGCGCCGGCGACGACGGAGCGACTGGTGGCCGAGATCGACAGCCGCGTCATCGCCTGGGCGCCCTCGGGCACGTACGCGTCGGGGAGCGGATGGTTCTGGATCGGCGTCGACGCCTCGTGCCGGCGCCGCGGGATCGGCGTCGAGCTGTACCGGCGGATCGAGTCACGGCTCGCCGACCTCGGCGCAACGCGCCTCGAGACGACGCCGAACGACGGGGAGGGGCGCGCATTCCTGCTCGCGCGCGGGTTCGAGGTGGCGAACGTCATGCGCGCCTCGGAGCTCGACCCGCGTACGGTGCCCGCGCCGACAACGCGTGCCGACGTCGGCGTCGTTCCACTCGGCGCGGCGCTCGAGCACGCGCACGCGCTCTTCCGCCTGTACGCCGAGGCGCGCGACGACGTGCCGTCGGATTCTCCGCGCTCGGCGTGGACCTTCGACGAGTGGCGCGCCGAGACGATCGACCTGCCGCTGATCGACCTCGATGCCAGCGTCGTGGTGCTCGAAGGGGGCGAGCCGGTCGCGCTGGCCTGGCTCTGCTCCGACCGCGAGGGACATCGCGCGGAGATGCTCATGACCGCGACGCGCCGCGACCGCAGGGGACGAGGCCTCGCAACGCTTGCGAAGGCCGCCTCGGCGCGCAGGGCAGCCGAGCTCGGCATCACGCGGATCCTGACGGGCAACGATCGAGGCAACGCGCCGATGCTCGCCGTCAACCGCAAGCTCGGGTTCACCGCCACCGCAGTCGTCGAGTCGCTCGCCAAGCGCCTCGCATAGCGTTCCCGCGATGGACGACACCGCGGCGTTCCACGCCCACTACGCCCTCGGCTTCGAGCAGGACCGGCTGACGGCAGGCGGCGACCGGCTCGAGCTCGTGCGCACGCTCGAGCTGCTCGACGCAGTGCTGCCGGCTGCACCGGCCGACGTGCTCGACGTCGGCGGCGGCGCAGGCGTGTATGCGACTCGCCTCGCGCGCGCCGGGCATCGCGTCCAACTCGTCGACGTCGTCGCACTGCACGTCGAGCAGGCGCGCGCCGCTGCCGCCGAGCTTCCCGGAGCGCACTTCACCGCGAGCCTCGGCGACGCCCGCGATCTGAGCGCATTCGCCGGCGAGAGCGTCGACGTCGTTCTGCTGCTCGGCCCGCTCTACCACCTAACGGAGCGGAGCGACCGCGTGCTCGCGCTGGCCGAGGCCAGGCGTGTTCTGCGCCCGGGCGGTTTCGTCGCCGCGGCTGCGGTCTGCCGCTTCGCCTCGATCCTCGACGGGACCGTGCACGGCCGCCTCGACGACCCACGGTTCCTCGGGATCGTCGAGCGCGACCTTCGAGACGGGCAGCACCGCAATCCCGACAACGAGCCCGAGTGGTTCACAACCGCGTTCTTCCACCGGCCAGAGGACCTCCGCTCCGAGGTCGAGGAGGCGGGGCTGCGCCTCGAGCGCCTGGCAGGCGTCGAGGGCCCGGGCGGCTGGCTCGGCCGGTGGCCCGAGCAGGCCGAGCTCGTCCTGCGCGCGGCGCGGCTCGCGCAGGACGCCGCTCCGAAGCTGAGCGCGCACCTGCTCGCGATCGCCCGCCGCTGACGGTCTACGGGCTATCGTCGGAGACGTGGTCGAGCAGCTTCAGATGCCGGCCGGGACGCTTGGCTTCCGCATCTCGGGGAGGCTGACCCGCGAGGAGTACTTCCAGCTGCTCGACCCGATCCGCGAGCAGCTCGAGCGCGGCGAGCGCGTGAGCTTCCTCGTCGCCACCGCGCCGGACTTCCACGGCCTCGACGTCGGCGCGCTCTGGGAGGACGTCAAGGTTGCGGGCTCCATCGGACTCCGCTACCGCTCGTCGTGGCAGCGACTCGCGGTCGTGACGGACAAGGACTGGATGCGCCACGGCATCGCAGCCTTCGGCTGGGTGATTCCCGGCGAGATCCGGGTCTTCGATCCGGGCGAGCTCGAACAGGCGAAGGCCTGGACCGGCGGCGCCTAGATGGTTGCTGCCACGGGATCGTCTGTTCCGGGGCGTGGACTCGGGGTGGTCGGGCGCGGCGGCGTGCCGGCGGCGATGGCAGCGCCATCGGTGCCGGTGCGACGGCGTGAAGCGGACGGCCTGCTCGGGGCGGCTGCGCCGCCGCGAACAGGCCGGGAGCGGCCGGGCGCCCGCAGGCCGCGCATCCGGGCACGCGAGCACGTGGCAGCAACCATCTAGCTCTTGTCGCTCCACCACCCCTGAACCATCTCGGCGTCCTGCGGATCGGTCCCGGCGCCGAACGCCAGGTACTCGACGCCGTCGGGCCCGGCCTCGACGTCGCGCATCGTGTCGGTGTCGAAGCGGATCGCGTCCCACTCGCCGAGCTCGACGATCTCGTCGTCGGCCTTGATGCGCGCCGACCCGCGCACGATGACGTACACCTCTTCCTGATTCCCGTGCTTGTGGCCGAACGGCACGCGGAATCCCGGAGCGAGCGTGAACACGCTCAGTCCGAGCTTCTCGCCGCCGATCGCGGAGCGCGCGAAGCGCGCCTCGAGGTCGTCCGGCATCCCGAAGTTCGGGGCCTGATTCTCGACGTCCTTCAGATTGGTTTTCGTGTATCCGGTCATTCGCCGGTCCTACCACGGGCGGCGTCCTCCAAACGCGCGGGCAGCATGGGGGCAAGGCTCCACGTTCGCGGCTCGGCAGAGAGCCGCAGCAGGATGCCGGGCTTCGAGGTGCGCTCTGCCGCGAATGCCTCGCCCTGCACGCTTCCCAGGTACCGGCCCGCGATCGCCTCGCGCACCGGCGTGACGTCCGTCTCGACGAGCTCCGCCCTGCCCCGTACCTCGAGCCCGCGGAACGGCGGCACGGCCTCGAAAACGACGAGGATGCACTCGGGGTCACGCGCGAGGTGCGCCAGCTTCACGTCACCTTTCGCGATCACAACCTCGAAGGCGCCGCCGTGGAAGCGGAACCAGACCGGCGTGACGAGCGCGCTGCCGTCCTTCCGGTAGGTCGCGAGCACGGCGGGTGACGGCGCATCGAGCAGCGAGCGTGCGTCGTCCGTCCAGTCGGCGGTCATGTTCGGCGAGACTACGCGTCGTCGAGGCCGCCGACTCTCCCATCCGGATCGCGCCGCTCGAGCCCCCGCAGACGGAGCGAGTCGCCTTGGTGCTCGGCCTCGCGCGGCTCGACCAGGGTGACGGCTTCTACCTCGTCGCGTGGGCCGGCGACGAGCCGATCGGCCATGCGCACCTTGCGCTGACCGACCCGCCCGAGCTGCAGGACGTCTCGGTGCGGCCCGAGCACCGCCGTCGCGGGATCGCATCGGCGCTCACGACCGCCGCCGAGCGGGAAGCCGCGGCGCGGGGCTTCGACCGTCTGAGGCTCGAGGTGAGCGCCGGCTCCGAGCCCGCCCAGGCGCTCTACCGCAAGGCCGGCTACCGCGACTGCGGCGTCCCGCCCCGGCGGGTGCAGGGGACGGTGATGATCCGAACGGGCCCGCTCGAGGTCGACGACACGCTCCTGACCTGGGAGAAACGGATTTACCAGCCCGGCGCGTCGAAGCCGGGCAGCGCGGCGCCGCCCTCGAGACAGAGCGCCAGGTAGAGCGCCGTGCCCGGATCGCCGGTCCACAGCGAATAGCGGCCGCGGCCGTGCTCACGGCGGTCGCGCGCGACCTGCGCGATCGCGTGCATCGCGAACGCCCGCGCCCGCGCGAGCCACTCCTCGTCCCCCGTGCGCCGATGGAGCGACAGGAACGCGAGCCCGTTGCCCGCCGTCCCGTGACACAGGTTCGAGCCTTTCGCGAGCGGGCCGGCGCGCCAGGTCAGCTCGCCGCCTGCGAGCAGGAGCCGCTCGTGCTCGTCGTCGCCCGGCGCGATCGCCGCGAGGCACGAGACCATCCCGGGTGCCCCGTGGCACCACTGCGTTCGGATCCCGCCGCGCTCGGGATGCGTCAGCCCTTCGTCCTCGGCCGGCGGCCAGTTCGCGAGCCCGTCCTCTTCGATCGCGAACCGTTTGAAGACATCGCTCGCCCGCCGATGCAGCTCGTCGTCGGGCTCCGCCGCGAGCGCGGCGACGCAACCGGCGAAGCCGTGCGCCGGGCCCAGATAGCGGACCTCGCCGCCGTACAGGTCCTGTGTCCAGAGCCCCGTCTCGGCATCCCAGGCGGCGCGGAGCGCATCGGCGCTCTTCGTCCAGAGGTCGTCGCGCCCGATCCAGCGGGCGGCGAGCATTGTGCCCGGGCTGCCCCACATGAACTCGCGGTGCGCATCGTGCGCGTTCGCGGCGATCAGCTCCGCGACGCGGTCGTCGTTCACCGCCGACGGCTCCAGTCGCCGGCGCACGAGCAGAATCCCGGTCTCGCCCATCCAGTAGCTCGGCGGGTGCGCCCACTCTCCGAACTCCGGCTCGGCCCGGTAGCGCTCGAGCAGGGCGTCGAGCGCGGGCACGTAGTCGCGCACCGGATCGATCAGGCCGCGTTCCTGCAGGAGGTCGAGCGCGTAGACGACGCCGCACGCGCCCAGGTACATCGTCGACCACGGCCCTCTGTCCTCCTCGTCGGCGTCGCGCTCGTGCGCCGGCCAGGCCGGCCCCTCGCCGAATCCGGTTTCGCAGTCGGCCGCGATCTCGCGGATCGCAGTGCGCGCCGCCTCGGGATCCCACGGCGCCTCGACGAGCTGCTCGTGCGCCGGCCGCCAGTGGAGCATCAGCGCTCTTCGCGGGCGTACGGGACGCCGAGCGCGCCCGGGGCGCCGAGCCGGCGCCGCGCGCCTGCGCTCGACACGAGCACGAGCACGACGACAGTCATCACGTAGGGCAAGGCCTGGAACAGCTCGGGCGGGATTCCCGTGAGGATGCCGCGCGCCTGGAACGTGAACGGGATCCCCGAGAACGCGCCGAAGAGGTACGCGCCGATGAGGCAGAGCGCCGGGCGCCAGAACGCGAAGATGACGAGCGCGATCGCGATCCACCCGGCGCCCGCCGTGAGCCCGTCGACCCACTGCGGCGTGATCGCGAGCGAGAAGCACGCGCCTCCGACGCCCGCGAACGCACCGCCGGCCAGCGTGTGCAGGTAGCGGTAGAGCGTCACGTCGATGCCCATCGCGTCGGCGGCGGCCGGCGACTCACCAACGGCGCGGACGTTCAGGCCGGGGCGCGTACGGTTGAGGTAGACCGCGACCACGACCACGCAGACCCACGACGCGTAGACGAGCCACGTCTGGTTGAAGAGGATCGGGCCGGCGATCCTGGCCGTCTGCCACGAGTGCGGCAACGGGGACGTGAATGCGTGCCGCGCCGGCTGATCAGCGAGCTTCAGGTCGTTGCCGAGGTAGGAGGACAGCCCGACGGCGCCCGCGAAGATCGTCAGCGCGAGGCCCGAGACGATCTGGTTCGCGCGCAGCGTGACGACGAGGAACGCGTGGATGAGCGCCATCGACGCGCCGGCGATCGCCGCGACGACGATCGCGACGCCGAGCGACCCGGTGCGCTGGACGCCCCAGAAGCCCATCACCGCGCCGACGAGCATCATCCCTTCGACGCCGAGGTTCAGGACGCCCGACCGCTCCGCGAGCAGCTCACCGAGCGCCGCGTAGAGGAGCGGCGTGCCGTAGACGATCGCCGACGCGAGCACGACCACGAGGATCGAGTCGTTGATCCCGGCCGCGAGCATCAGACGGTTGCCTCCGCGACCGGCCGGCGGAACTGGAAGCGGATGCGGTGGCGGATCAGCACCTCGCCTCCGAGCGCGCAGAAGAGGATCAACCCGTACAGCACGCCGACGAGCCCGGAGGGGAAGTCGGCCCCCTGGAGCGCATAGCCGGCGTTCTGCAGGCCGCCGAGCAGGAAGGCGATCACGCAGACGGCGAACGGGTTGTAGCGACCGAGCGCCGCGACGACGATGCCTGCGTAGCCGTAGCCGGCCGCCGTCAGCCCGCGTGGGTCGAGCTGGTGCCGGAAGTCGCCGTCCTGGCTCGCGCCTCCGATCCCGGCGATCGCGCCCGACAGGGCCATCACCGCGAGGATCATGCGCCGCGTGCGCATCCCCGCGTAGCCGGCGGCGCGGGGCGAGTCGCCGATCACGTGCACCTCGAAGCCGAAGCGCGTGCGCGAGTAGAGCACCCACACGAGCACTGCGAGAGCGATACCGACGAGCAGCCCGAACGGCAGGATCAGCGAGCCGATGCTCGTGGTCGGCCACTGGCCGGCGGCCGGCAGGTTCTTGCCCTGCGGGAAGACCTTAGCCGTCGCGCTCGACGTGTCGCGCCAGTACGACTCCGAGTCGAAGATCAGGTAGGTGAGGACGAGCGCCGCGACGTAGTTGAGCATCAGCGACGTGATGATCTCGTTCGTGTGGAGGTATGCACGCAGGACGCCGGGGATCAGCGCGAGCGCGGCGCCCCCTGCGGCGCCGGCGAGGATCATCGCGGGAATGGAGAGCCAGCTCGAGTGGTTGCCGAGCGCGATCCCCGCGGCCGCACCGGTGACGGCGCCCATGTAGAGCTGGCCCTCGCCACCGATGTTGAACAGCTGCATGCGGAACGCGACCGCGACGCAGAGGCCGGTGAAGATGAGCGGCGTCGCGGCGACGAACGACGCGTTGAGCGCGTCGTACGAGCCGAACGCGTTCTCGAACAACAGCCGGAACGTGTGCAGCGGCGGGTGGTGCGTCGCGAGGAGCACGACAGTCATCACGACGAACGCGAACGCGACCGAGACGATCGGAACGGCGAACGTCAGCCACCGCGGCTGGGTGAGCCGGCGCTCGATGCGGATCATTCGCCGGAGCCTCCGGCCATCAGCAGCCCGATCTCGTCGACGCTCGCGCCCTCGGCCGCGACCTCGCCGACGATCGCGCCCTCGTAGAGCACGGCGATCCGGTCGGAGAGCGCGAGGATCTCGTCGAGATCCTCCGAGATCAGCAGCACGCCGACCCCGCCCGAGGCAGCGGTGCGCAGGTGCGAGTGCACCGTCTCGATCGCGGCGACATCGAGGCCACGGGTCGGCGACGCGACGACGAGCACCTTCGGCTGCCCGTCGAACTCCCGCGCCAGCACGACCTTCTGGAGGTTCCCGCCCGACAGCTGGCGCGCGGGAAGGTCGGGGCCGCCGCCCCGGACGTCGTAGAGGCGGATCAGCCGGTCGGCGTGGTCCCGGATCGTCCGCAGCCGGAGCAGCGGGCCCCACCTGAACCTCGACCCGCGATACGTCTTGAGCACCGAGTTGGAGGCGATCGAGAGCGACGGCGCGACCCCGGTGTGCAGCCGGTCCTCGGGGACGTGCGAGACGTGCGCGCGGATCGCGGCGCGCGCGCTGCCGGAACGAAGCCGCTTGCCGTCGACCGTGACGGTGCCCCCCGACGGCGCCCGCAGTCCGGTGACCACCTCCGCGAGCTCGCGCTGGCCGTTGCCGGCGACACCGGCGATGCCGAGGATCTCACCCGCGCGCAGCGTGAGCGAGACGTCCCGGAGCGCCGGGGTGCCGCGGTCGCCGATCGCGGAGAGGTTCGCGGCCTCGAGCACGATGCCCCCGTCCCACCGCTCCCGCGCGATGCGCTCGATGTCCGCGACGTCACGGCCGACCATCAGCGACGCGAGCGACCGCGGCGTCGCGCCCTTCGTCTCGACGGTGGCGACGGTCTTGCCTCCGCGCAGCACGGTGACGCGGTCGGAGACGGCGGAGACCTCGTGGAGCTTGTGCGAGATGAAGACAATCGTCCGGCCCTCCGCGGCCATCACGCGCACGGTCTCGAAGAGGGAGTCGGCCTCCTGCGGCGTCAGCACCGCGGTCGGCTCGTCCAGGATCAGGATCCGCGCCTCGCGGTAGAGCGCCTTCAGGATCTCCACGCGCTGCTGCTCGCCGAGCGACAGCTGCCAGATCCGTGCCCCCGGGTCGACGGCGATGCGGTAGCGCTCGCCGAGCTCGGCGACCCGCCGCTCGACGCGCCGCGGGTGGACCATGAACTTCTTCCCCTCGCCGCGGTGGTCGCCGAGGATCACGTTCTCGGCGACGGTGAACGGCGCGACCAGGCGGAAGTGCTGGTGCACCATGCAGATGCCCGCGTCGATCGCCTCCCGCGGCGACGCGAACGCGACCGGCTTGCCGCCGAGCAGGATCTCGCCCTCGTCGGGGTGGTAGAGCCCGGTGAGGATGTTCGAGAGGGTCGACTTGCCGGCGCCGTTCTCGCCGAGAAGCGCGTGCACCTCCCCCTCCACCGCCTCGAAGTCGACGCCGTCGTTCGCGACGACGCCGGGGAACCGCTTGGTGATGCCGCGGAGGGTGACGGCGGCCGGCATGAAAAGGCCGCCGGGCGGGGCTCTCGGCCCCGCCCGGCATTCGGGCCGATCTATCCCTTCGGGCTCCCGATGACGCCCTTGACCAGCCAGTTGATCGCGTAGAGCTGCTTCACGGTCAGCGTCTGGCCCTTCTTGACGCGCAGCTTGCCGCTCTGGTCGTAGAGCGGGCCCGTGAACTCGTTCCACTTGCCGCTCTCGATCAGCGCCTTCTGCTGCGCGATCAGCGTTCTGGTCCGATTCGACACCTGGCTCCCGTACGGTGCGAGCAGGGTGAACCCGTCCTTCAGGCTCCCGTAGTAGAAGCCCGACTTCCACGTGCCGTTCATGTCGGCCTTGACACGTGACAGGTAGTAGGGCCCCCAGTTGTAGACCGCCGCCGTGAGCCACGACTTCTTTGCGAACTTCCGGGCGTTCGAGTCGTAGCCGACCCACGGGACGCCCGCCGACTCCGCGTACTGGCCGGCGGCCGGGCTGTCGACGTTCTGGCCGATCACGTCGGCGCCGGCGGCCTTGAGGTTCTCCGCCGCCTTCTTTTCCTTGTCGGGGGCGAACCACGAGTTCGTCCAGATGATCTTCACCTTCGCTCCCGGATGCGCCTTCTGCACGCCGAGCGCGAACGCGTTCGTGTGCCGGATCACCTCGGGGATGGCGAACGGCACGACATAGCCGACGGTGCCCGACTTCGTCGCGGCGCCCGCGGCGATGCCGGACAGGTAGATCGCGTCCTCACCGGCGCCGTAGTACTCGGTCATGTTCTTCGTGATGACCGTGCCGGTGGCCATCTCGAACTTCACGTCGGGGTACTTGGCGGCGGCCGCCTGCACGGCCGGCTGGTACCCGAACGATGTCGCGAAGATCATCTTGTTCCCGTCGCGGACGAGCTGGTCGATGACGGTGGCGACCTGCGGTCCCTCCGGGATGTTCTCCTTGTACGTCGTCTCGACCTTCGAGCCGAGCGCCTTCTGGACGTAGAGGCGCCCCTGGTCGTGTGCCTGTGACCAGCCGCCGTCGTTGTGGGGCCCGACGTAGATCCACGCGGCTTTGAAGGTTGCGCTCGACTTCGCCGATCCGGGCGCCGACCCGAAGGCGAGAACCGCTGCGACGGCTGCGAGCACGAGCACAGCCGCGGCGAGCGCGAGCTTCGTCTTGGTCAAGCCTTGCTCCTCTCCTCGAAGCTTGGGGTTGCCTGGGGGAGGGACGAATCTAGCCGACGGCGTGGCTGGACCGCAGGGACTCATGCAGGGGCTCCTGCACGGGCTCGTCGGCGCTCCAGGGGAAGACGATCCACTGGTCGGTTCGGCGCCAGACGTACTCGCAGCGGACGGCCGATCTGGGCTTCTCGTAGAGGACGGCGCACCGCACCTCGGCAACCTTGTCGGCGCAGAACTGCTTGACGAGCTTGAGCGTCTCGCCGGTGTCAGCGACGTCGTCGGCGACGAGCACGCGCGTCGACTCGAAGTCGACCAGCTCGGGCACCGGCGGCAGGATCATCGGCATGTCGAGCCGCTCGTCGACCCCGGTGTAGAACTCGACGTTCATCGTGAACGTGTTCTTGACGCCGAGCGCGTAGCCGAGCGCGCCTGCGACGAGCAGCCCTCCCCGCGCGATCCCGAGGATCAGGTCGGGCCGGTAGCCGTCCGCGACCACGGCCTCGGCGAGCGCCCGCGCGCCGTCGCCGAGCTCGCTCCACTCCATGATCTCGCGTGCGCTCACGGGAGCGCGAGCCTATCGAGCGCGGCGGTGAGCACGTCGACCGCGAGGCCGATGTCCTCCTCGCTCGACAGCTCGTCGGGATGGTGGCTGACACCGCCGTTCAGGCTGCGCACGAACAACATCGCTGTGGGGACGCCGGCCGCCGCGAGCACCATCGCGTCGTGCCCCGCGCCCGAGATCAGCTCCGGCGCCCCCGGCGCCGCTGCGCGCAGCGCAGCGAGCGGCGGCCCGGAGAACTCGACCGGCTCCAGCCGCCACGCCGGCTCGAAGCCGATCGCCGCGATCAGCCGGTCGAGCTGCGCGAGCGTGGGCGCGCGCGCGTCCACGCTCACCGTCACGCGCTCGGGGACGACGTTGCTCGCGCCCGGTTCCACCTCGAGCTTCCCGACGGTGGCGACGACCCCGTCGCGGGCGGCCTCGCGCACGCGCAGGACGAACCTCGCGGCCGCGACGAGCGCGTCGTCGCGCGCCTCCATCGGCGTCGTGCCGGCATGGTCGGCCTTGCCGGTGAACACAACCGCGCCGCGTGCCTGGCCGGCCACCCCGGTGACGATCCCGACCGGCTCGCCCAGGCGCTCGAGCACCGGGCCCTGCTCGATGTGGAGCTCGACGAACACTTCGGGGAGCTCCTCGAGTCGCCGGCTCCCCATCGGCCCCGTCTCCTCGGCGCGAAAGGCGACGACCGCGAGCGGCGCGTCCGGCAGCCGCCCGGCCGCCTCGATCGCGGCGACCACGCCGAGCGCCCCGTCGAAGCGCCCGGCGGTCGGAACCGAGTCGAGGTGCGAGCCGCTCCAGACGCGCGCGTCGCCACGCCGGCCGTGCAGGTTCCCGGCGCCGTCGACGTGGGTCTCGAGCCCGGCCTCGCGCATCCAGCCGGCCGCCAGCGCGTGCGCGGCGTCCTCCTCCGCCGAGTAGCCGGCGCGATGCTGCGCGATCGCCGCGATCTCGCCGAGCCTGTCCATGACGCGCATCAGCGCGCCAATGCTCGCAGCACGCGCCAGCCCGCGAGCGGGAAGAGCGCGACCACCGCGTACCCGACCCGCCACGACGTCGCCGCGACGAGCGCGCCAAACAACCCGGGGTAGGCGGCCCCGGGGATGTTCAGAAGCGTCTGCTGCAGGCCGATCGCCGAGCCGCTGCGGCCGCTGCCGGCGAGCTCCACCGCTGCCGCGAACGACAGGCTGTTCCAGCTCATCGAGACGACACCGGCGGCAACGAGCACCGGCACGAGCAGCGCGAGCGGCGCCTCCAGGAGGAGCGCCGTCAGGCCGACGAGCACCGCGGCGGTGAGCGCGATCGTGCGCAGCGGCCCGACGCGCGACGCGCGGACGTCGGACCAGTGCCCCGCGCCGATGCGCCCGCCGATGGCGAGCAGCTGCATGACGGCGAGCACGGCGGCGGCGGTGCTCGCGGTCAGGTCACGGTTCTCGTGGAGGAAGAGCACGGCGAAGCCGGCGACGCAGAGCTGCGGCGCGAGCACGAGCGCGCTGCCGATCGAGAGCGTCCAGATGCGGCGGTCGCGAAGCGGGCCCCGTGCGGCGACGACCGCGACCTCGTCCGTCGCCGGCTCGCCCTCGCGCAGCACGAGCCCCCCGACCGCGGCGCCCGCGAGACAAAAGATGCCGAGCGCGCGAAATCCCCAGGCGACGCCGCCGGCGTGGACGACGTGGGGCAGCGCGATGGCGACCAGGAAACCGCTGATCGGGATCGCCGTCTGGCGGATTCCGAGCGCGAGGCCACGCTCGCTCGGCGCGAACCAGTGCGTCACCGCGCGTCCGCTCGCGGACTGCACGCTTGCGCCCAGTGCGCCGGCGGCCGCAAGCAGGAGCAGGAGCGCCCAGAAGCCGTGCGCCGCCGCGGCGCCGAGCAGGAACGCACCGCAACCGGCGAGACCGACGACGAGCACGAGCCGCTCGCCGACGCGGTCGGTCGCGAGACCCCACGGGATCAGGCTGAGGACCGAGCCGACGAGGGAAGCCGAGATCAGGAGGCCGGTCTGGCCGAGCGAGAGCTCGTAGTCCCTGCGCAGTGCCGGCGCCATCACCGCGACGCCGAACCAGATCGCCGAGTAGCTCGTCTGTGCGAACGTTCCCGCGCCGAGAACCGCGAAGCGGTAGCGCGGGCGCGCGGCCGGGGCCGCTACAGGCCGAACGGGTTGATCGGCCGCGAGCCGGTGTACGTGACCACCGATTTCGTCTCGAGATAGAGATCGAGCGTCTCGACGGCGAGCTCGCGCCCGAAGCCGGACTGCTTGTAGCCGCCGAACGGAATGCCCGGGAACGTCGTGTACGGCATGTTGATGCCGACCGTGCCTGACCGGATGCGGCCGGCGAGCCGGTGCCCACGCGCGGGGTCGCCGGTCCAGACGGTCGCCATGAGCCCGTACTTGACGTCGTTCGCGAGCCGCACCGCGTCCGCCTCGTCGTCGAACGGGATCACCGTCACGACAGGTCCGAAGATCTCCTCCTGCGCCGCGCGCAGATCGTTCGTCGCCGGCGCGATCACGGTGGGCGGGTAGAACGCGCCCGGGCCGTCGCCGATCGATCCCCCCGTCGTCACGTCGACGCCGTCGCCGCGCGCCTCCTCCACGAACCCGTGCACCTTCTCGCGGTGTGCGGTCGAGATCAGCGAGCCCATCTGCGTCTCGCCGTCGAGCGGATCGCCGACGCGCACGCTGCCGGCGAGCCGCGTCACCTGCTCGACGACCTCGTCGTAGATGCCGCGCTCGACGAGCAGCCGCGAACGTGCCTCGCACGACTGGCCGGCCGAGTAGAAGATCGCCCAGACGCTGGACGGGATCGCGTTCGAGAGGTCGGCGTCCGCGAACACGATGTTCGGGCTCTTGCCACCGAGCTCGAGCGTCACCCGCTTGATCGGGTCGGATGCGAGCCGCATGATCTCGCCGCCGGTGCGCGTCGAGCCCGTGAACGCGATCTTGTCGACGCCCGGATGGCGGACAAGGTACGAGCCAGTGGTCGGCCCGTCGCCGGTGACGATGTTGACGACACCCGGCGGGATCCCGACCTCGGTCGCGAGCTCGGCGAGGCGAAGCGCCGTGAGCGGCGTCTGCGGATCCGGCTTCAGCACGACCGCACAGCCGGCGGCGAGCGCCGGTGCGAGCTTCCAGGTCGACATCAGGAGCGGGTAGTTCCACGGCACGATCTGGCCGCAGACGCCGACGGGCTCCTTGAGCGAGTAGAAGAGCAGCGACCCGCCGATCGGGGCCGAGCGTCCGCCGATCGTCGCGATCGCGCTCGCGAAGAACCGGAACTGCTCGGACGCGCCCGCGAGCTCGGCCTTGACCGACGAGATCGCCTTGCCGACGTTCCGACTCTCGAGCTCGGCGAGCTCGCCGCGGTTCGCGGCGATCGCGTCGGCGAGCGCGTGCAGCAGCCGCGAGCGCTCCGTTCCCGGCGTCTTCCCCCACGCTCCCTCGAGCGCGGCGCGCGCCGCCGCGACGGCCCGGTCGACGTCTTCCTCGCCGCCGATCGCGGCGTGCGCGAGCGTCTCGCCTGTCGCCGGCTCGCGCAGCTCGCGCAGCTCGCCGGAGGCGGCCTCGACGGAGGCTCCGTCGATGAAGAGGCCGTACTCGGTCGCAACCGCCACGGTCGGAGCCTATCCCGCGGCGAGCAGGTCGCCGACGC
Source organism: Gaiellaceae bacterium (assembly GCA_035473635.1). Classification (GTDB taxonomy): domain Bacteria; phylum Actinomycetota; class Thermoleophilia; order Gaiellales; family Gaiellaceae; genus PALSA-600. The sequence continues at coordinate 25,995 of DATIOD010000066.1, forward strand.
GGACGTGCTCGGTCAGCAGTTGGCGAAAACGTGTCGGGTCGCCGTCCACGTACGCTCGGCAGAGCGTCTCGCCGGCCGTGTAGGTGATCGTGTACGCGCGCCAGGTCGGATCGGTGACGAAACGGACGCTGTGCGCTGCCTGCTCCGGCGTGGCGATGCGCCAGCGCTCGATGTAGGCCTGCGCCTCCTCGGCGGACGCGCCGTCCTCGTGGATCAAGAGCGCCGCGTCGACGCTCGTCGTGCCGAGCGGGTCGAGCGCCTTCGAGATCCGCTCGGTGAGCTCGGCGTCGATCTCGATGCCGTGCCGCTTCAGGACGTCGTACGCGCGTGCGCGCGACTCGTCGTCGAGCACGACGTCCGCGCCCGCCTCGGCGATCCCCTCGCTGAGGAGCGCCTGCGGCGTCGGCACGAGCTGCAGCCCTTCCTCGATCGCGCCGCGGTCGCGCAGGAGCAGCTGTTCCTTGAGCGCGTGCTCCGTGTGGTGGCCCGGATAGACCTCGTGCGCCGCGAGGCGGATCAGGTCGTAACCGGTCGTCGGAACGTCGAGGTTGAGGACGACCCGGCTGCGCAGGTCGCCGAGGTAGTAGTTGAACGCCCACCACGGCTCGTCGTGCACCGGCTCGACCGTCAGCTGCTCGCCCTCCGGCAGCGGCACGACCGCCTCGGTCCGCTCGCGCAGCAGCGGCAGCAGGTCGTCGAGCACCGCGAGCGCGAGCGTGCCGTCCACGAGGTGCCGCGTCCGCCAGGCCTGCCGGCGCTCGAACAGGGAGCCGTCGCCCGGCAGCAGCTCGTCGAGCTCGGCCTGCGCGGCCTCGTACACGCTCGTCGGTGTCTTCGCGGGCCGGACGCCGTAGCACGCCTCGACCTCGTCGCTGTACGAGACCTCGTCGCCGGCGAGCACCCGTGCGTACGTCGCGCAGCCGCGGACCTGATCGCGCAGCCAGCCGTCGGGCACCTCGGCGAGGAGCGCGGCCGCGTCGGCCGCCAGCTCGCGCGCGTCGACCATCGGCTCGCCGTCGGTCTGCTCCTTCAGCTCCGGCGGGCCGTAGTAGGCGTCGACCAGACCGTCGACGTGCCGGCCGAGCCGCAGGCCCAGCTCGAGGTACCGCTCGGCGTGCGTCATGCCGGGACCTCGAACAGCGCCGCCTGCCCCTGCCCGACACCCACGCACATCGTCGCCACGCCGCGTCCGCCGCCGCGCCGCCGCAGCTCGTGCAGCAGGCTCACCACGAGGCGCGCGCCGCTCATCCCGAGCGGATGGCCGATCGCGATCGCACCGCCGTTCACGTTGACCTTCGCCTGGTCGAGCCCGAGCTCGCGAACGACCGCGAGCGACTGCGAGGCGAAGGCCTCGTTCAGCTCGACGAGGTCGAGGTCGTCGGGGGTCAGCCCGGTGCGCGCGAGCAGGCGCCGGACGGCGGGAACCGGGCCGATGCCCATCACCTGCGGGTCGACGCCGGCCACCGCCGAGCCGACGAAGGTTCCGATCGACGGGATCCGGAGCTCGGCTGCACGGTCCTCGGAGGCGATCACGACCGCGGCTGCGCCGTCGTTGATCCCGGACGAGTTGCCCGCCGTCACCGTGCCGTCGGGGCGGAAGGCCGGACGGAGCGCCGCGAGCTTGTCGGCGTCCGTGTCGGCGCGCGGGTGCTCGTCGCGCTCGAGCTCGCCGGCCGGCACGAGCTCGTCGTCGAAGCGCCCTGCCTCGGCGGCGGCGGCGTAGCGCTGCTGCGAGGCGAGCGCGAACGCGTCCTGCTCCTCGCGGCTCACGTGCCAGCGCTCGGCGACGTTCTCGCCGGTCTCGCCCATCGACTCGAGCGGGAAGCGCTCCGCGAGCTGCGGGTTGGGGAAGCGCCAGCCGAGCGTCGAGTCGTAGAGCGTCCGATCGCCGCGCGGGTACGCCCGGTCGGGCTTCGCGGTCACGAGCGGCGCGCGCGACATGGACTCAACGCCCCCTGCGACGAAGAGGTCGCCGTCGCCTGCGATCACCGCGTGGCACGCGCCGACGATCGCGGCGAGCCCCGACGCGCAGAGTCGGTTCACCGTCACTCCCGCGACCGACTCGGGCAGCCCGGCGAGCAGCACGGCCATGCGCGCGACGTTGCGGTTGTCCTCGCCCGCCTGGTTCGCGCAGCCGAGCCACACGTCCTCGATCTCCTCAGGCGGAACGCCGGCGCGGTCGACGGCCGCGCGGACGGCGATCGCGGCGAGATCGTCCGGACGTACGCCCGCGAGGCCGCCGCCGTGACGCCCGACCGGAGTCCGCACCGCGGAGAGCACGACCGCCTTCACGCGCCGACCAGCTCCGGCTCGCGGCCGAGCAGACGGGTGACCGCGGCGCGTCCGCGCTCGCCCATGTCGAGCGTGAGGTCGTTGACGTACAGCGCGACGAACTCGTCGGCGGTCTCCGCGTCGATGCCGCGGCCGAACTCGCGGGCGTAGGCGAGCGCCTCGTCGCGGTTGGCGAGGCCGACGTCGATCGCCTCGCGCAGCACGGCCGAGACATCGTCGAGGCGCTCGACGTCGCGCCTCACCGCGACGAGGCCGAGCGGCAACGGCAACCCGGTCTCGTCGCGCCACCAGACGCCGAGGTCGAGGAGCTTGTGCAGGCCGGCGTCGGCGTAGGTCAGCTGCCCCTCGTGGATCACGAGCCCCGCGCGCGCTCCGCCCGACACCACCTCGTCGAGCACGCGGTCGAATGCGACGTCGCGCGTCCGGATGTCGTCCCCGAGCGCGAGCCGCAGGACCCTCGACGCCGTGGTCAGCGCCCCGGGCGTGACGATCTCGATCTCCCTCAGCTCGTCGAGGGTGAGCTGCTCGCGGGCGACGACGATCGGACCGTACCCCTCGCCGAACGACGCGCCGTGCGGAAGCAGCAGGTAGCGGTCCGAGACCGCCGGGTACGCGCCCGCCGACAGCGCCGTCACCTCCAGCCGACCCTCGAGCGCCCACTCGTTGAGCGTCTGGATGTCGGACGCGACGGGCTCGAGCTCGAGCCCGCGCCTGTCGACCTTCCCGGCTCCGACCGCCCAGATCATGAAGGCGTCGTCGGGATCGGCGCTGTGTCCCACGTGGATCCGCACGCGGCCACGTTACCCTCCTCGCAAATGGCGAACGTCCCGCTGTCGGAGGCGATCCAGGATTACCTGAAGAGCGTCTACAAGCTCCAGGCCGCGGACGGGCACGCGACGATCGGCTCGGTCGCCAAGGATCAGGGTGTGTCGCCGGCGTCGGCGTCGGCGATGGTGAAGAAGCTCGCCGCGCTCGAGCTGCTCGAGCACGAGCCGTACCGGGGCGCGCGCCTGACGCCCGCCGGCGAGCGCGTGGCGCTCGAGGTGATCCGACATCACCGCCTGCTTGAGCTCTACCTCGCGGAGACGCTCGGCGTGCACGTCGACGACGTCCACGACGAGGCCGACCGGCTCGAGCACGTCATCTCGGAGGAGCTCGAGTCGCGCATCGATCGGGCGCTCGGGTTCCCGACGCACGACCCGCACGGCGACCCGATCCCCGACGCGAACCTCGAGTGGCCGCCGGCTCAGCGGCCGAAGAAGTAGCGCTCTAGGGGCTCGAGCAGCTCTTCGCGGCGGAAGGCGCGGACGTGCCCGCTGCCGCCGTCGTCCTCCGTGACGACGACGTCGTCCTCGAGCGTCGCGTTCGCGACCTGGAGGCAGTCCTCCAGCTCGTGGCCCTCCCAGACGTAGTCGTCGGCGCGGGCTTCCTCGGTCTCGCGGTGCTGCGGGTTGACGATGCGGCCGACGGCCCAGAGCGCGCCGGGCCGTCGCTCGATCCAGATTACGACCCGCTCGTCGCGACCGGCGTCGTCGCGACCGTCGACCATCCGTTCGGCGAAGCGCCCGGCCTGCAATGGGGCCTTCACGGCGGCGACTATACAATCGCGCCGTGGGTCTCGTGGAGCAGATCCGGGGGGCGTTCTCGTTCCTCTCGTCGAGATCCCAGGCCCAAGACCGGATTGCCCAGTACGTGATCCGCGAGCACCATCGCGGCCGCCCGCTCGACGAGATCCTGGAGGACAACTACGTGACGAACCGCTGCACGCCGGAGCAGATCAAGCGCGTGCTCGACCGTCCCGAGGTCATCCACGCGGTCGGCGACGACGTGATCTCCGCCGCGAAGCAGACCGTGTAGGCGACCTAGCCGAGCTCGCGCCCGAGGCCGCGCTCGCGCGCCAGCTCGACGACCCGCGCTCCCGCGGCGAGGTCCCACGCCGCGAGCCCGTTCGACTTGAAGACGACGATGTCGTCGTCCTGGGCGCGGCCGGCGACCTCACCGGTGACGACCTCGCCGAGCTCGTGCACCTCGAGCCAGTCGAGCACCCCGCGCTCGATCGGCTCGGTGAGGTCGCCCGCTTCCTCGCGGGACTGCGCGCGCGAGTCGCAGCAGACAAACGCTGCCCGCTCCAGCACCACGTTGTCGAGCTCGCGGTAGTCGAGGTTGTTCGCGCCGACCGCGCAGACAGTTGCGCCCGGCTCGAGCCACTCGCCGCGGAGCACCGGATCGGTCGAGGTCGTGGCGGTCACAACAACGTCGCAGGCGGCCGCGTCGCGCGGCTCCTCGGCGGCGACGCAGCCGTGCTCGGCGCAGAAGGCTGCGACCCGGCGGGCATCGCGGCCCTGCACGAGAACCTGCTCGAGCCCGGGCAGCGCGTCGCGAAGCGCAATGACGTGCGCGGCAGCCTGCCGACCGGCCCCGAAGATGCCGAGCGAGCCGGCGCCCTCGCGGGCGAGTCGCGCGGTGGCGACGGCGGACGCCGCCGCGGTGCGCAGGCGGCTGAGCCGGTCCGCTTCGACGATCGCCTCGAGCATCCCGTCGAGGCCGAACAGCACGACGAGGAACGGCGTCCCCGCAGGGGCCCACGCGTACGTCTTCAGCCCCGCGTAGCCCAGACCGCGGTCGACACACGGCATCGCGGCGAACTTCCCGTCCGGGAGGTCGAGGCTGATCCGCGTCCGGTTGTCGACCTCGCCGCGCGCGAGGCGCCCGAGCGATTCCTCGACGGCCGCGAACGCGCCGGCGGGCGTGAGCAGCTCCTCGACCTCTGCCTCCGTCAGGTAGAGCGGCATCGCTCTGATGCTAGAGCGCCCGCCCCGGGCACACTCCACGTGTGACGCTGCTCGCCTCCGATCTCCCGGCGATCGTGATCGTGGTCGTGATGAGCGCACTGGTCGTGGTCGTCGTGATCGGGATGCACGTCTGGGGCGCGATCCAGGACGGCCGCGAGGAGAAGAAGTTCAGGGAGAGACAATCCGGGAACGACGAGCGCTAGCCGCCCGCGAGCACGATCAGTTACTGCAGGTTTACTGCCGGGCGAGCCGTTCGGCGACGCCTGCCGGCGGGGGGTCCGCCGGGTCCACTCGGGTGGCAGCCCCAGATCTCGCGAACGCTCCGAAGCTGGGACGCGCCCTCCATGTCGAGGCTCACCGCGACTTTCATGCGCTCACCGTACTCGGCGGTCAGGCACGACGAAACGCGCCCGTGCGAAGCCTGACCTCGCCAAATGCGCCCGGCATGATTCGAACATGCGACCTCTGCCTCCGCAGGGCAGCGCTCTATCCCCTGAGCTACGGGCGCGAGGGAGCGATCAGTGTAGCCGTGCCGTTGCCGACCCGATCCGCAGCTCGGCGTCCTCCGGCACCTCCACGCGCACGTAGGCGAGCGCGAGGCCGGGAACGGCGCTCGTCACCCGGCCGACGTCCTTGCCCTCGAACGCGACCGGCGTCTCAGCGGCCGGCACGGCGCCGTCGACGTCGAGCACCCGCAGGCGACGGTTGATCTTGCCGCGGTGGCGCTGCCGTGCCACCGGCTCCTGCCCGGGGAAGCAGCCCTTCGTGAACGAGATCGCGCGCTCGTCGAGACCCGCCTCGGCGGGGAGCACGCGATCGTCGAGCTCGCTGCCGAACCGCGGCGTCCCGGCCGCGATGCGCCGGCGCTCGAGCTCGTCCTCGTCGAGCGTCAGTGAGAGGTCGGCGTCCAGCACCTCGAACGCCGGCTCGCCGTAGTCGCGGTTCTCGATCCCGTCGCCGGCCGCCTCGAAGACGAGCGTCGAGGTGTGATGCTCGAGCTCGATCTCGCACTTCGCCGCGAACCGGTTGCGGACGAGATGGACGCGCACGACCTCGCCGAGCTCGGGCTCCGTGAGCAGGAGCACGTCGTCCGCGCCGCGACGCCAAACGAGGAGCGGCGCGATCACGCGGGCCTTGGCGGTGAGCAGCAGGGCGTCGACGGAGCCCGACTCCGGCACGTCGTTCGTGAGCAGCCGGTCGAGGTACTCGACCGCTTCCGGGCCGCGCACGGCGACGTACGCGCGCGCGCGACGGGCTGCAGGCGTAACGAACGGCATCGCTACCTAGACTAGAGCGCGTGTTCAGGTCGAGAGCGGAGCGGAAGGTTGCGGAGGCGGGCTACGACCCTGCACGCCTCCCGCCCGGCCAGTACCTCACCGAGAAATGGCCCGTGCTCCACGCGGGGTCGGTCCCGCGCTATCCCGATCTCGCGACGTGGACCTTCCGCGTCTTCGGCGAGGTCGAGAACGAGCTCGAGCTCTCGTGGGCGCAGCTGAACGAGCTTCCGCGCTCGGGCAACACGCAGGACATCCACTGCGTCACGCGCTGGTCGCGCTTCGACGCGAGCTTCGAGGGCGTCCACTGGCGCGACCTCGCCGCGCTCGCGAAGCCGAGGCCGACGGCGGCGTTCGTGATCGCCCACGCCGAGCACGGCTTCACCTCGAACGTGCCGCTCCGGTTCCTCCAGGACGACGACGCGCTGGTCGCCACCCACGCCGACGGCGAGCCGCTCACGCCCGACCACGGCTACCCGCTTCGGCTGGTGATCCCCGGCAAGTACTTCTGGAAGAGCGCGAAGTGGCTGCGCGGTATCGAGCTGTCCGCGGGAGACAAGCCGGGCTTCTGGGAGCGCTACGGCTACAACAACAACGCCGACCCGTGGAAGGAAGAACGCTACGGCTTCTAGACGCGCGGATCACTCGGGCGAGGGATCGGTCTCGGCCGCCCGCCCACCGATCACCAGGTCAACACCCTCCCAATCCCCTTGAAGAGGCGCCTCCCCCGGCGCCTCTTCTCGTTTCGGGGCTGCGAACGGTGCCAGGCACCGAGGTGCCTGGCACCGATTCGCGCTCGCTACATCATCCCGCCCATGTCGGGCATGCCGGCGCCGGCGCCCACCGGATTCTTCTCCGGGGCCTCGGCGACGATCGCCTCCGTGGTGAGGATGTTCTTCGCGATCGACGCGGCGTTCTGCAGCGCCGAGCGGGTGACCATCGTCGGGTCGGTGATGCCGGCCTTGACCAGGTCGGTGACCTCGCCCGTGTCGACGTTCAGGCCCTCGCCCGCCTTCGCCGTCCGCACCTGCTGGACGACGACCGAGCCCTCGAGGCCCGCGTTCGTCGCGAGCTGGCGAAGCGGCTCCTCGAGCGACTTGATGATGATCTGAGCGCCGGTCCGCTCGTCGCCGTCGAGCGACTTCAGGAGCTTGTCCTTGATCGCATCGGCAGCGTTCAGCAGCGCGACTCCGCCGCCCGGGACGACGCCCTCCTCGAGGGCGGCCCGTGCGGCCTGCAGCGCATCCTCGACGCGGTGCTTGGTCTCCTTCATCTCCGTCTCGGTGGCGGCGCCGACCTTGACGACCGCGACACCGCCGGACAGCTTCGCGAGGCGCTCCTGGAGCTTCTCGCGATCGAAGTCAGAGTCAGTGTTCTCGATCTCCGACTTCAGCTGCTTGATGCGGCCCTTGATCGCGTCGCCCTCACCGGCACCGTCGATGATCGTCGTCGAGTCCTTGTCGACGACCACCTTGCGGGCATGGCCGAGCTGCGAGAGCTTCGTGTTCTCGAGCTTGAGGCCCATCTCCTCGGTGATCACCTCGCCGCCCGAGAGGATCGCGATGTCCTCGAGCATGCGCTTGCGGCGATCGCCGAATCCCGGCGCCTTGACGGCGACGGCCTGGAACGTGCCGCGCAGCTTGTTGACGACGATCGTCGCGAGCGACTCGCCCTCGACGTCCTCGGCCACGATCAGCAGCGGACGGCCGGCCTGGATGACCTGCTCGAGCACGGGCAGGAGGTCCTTGACGGCCCCGATCTTCTGGTTCGCGACCAGGATGTAGGGATCGTCGAGCACGGCCTCCATGCGCTCGGCGTCGGTGATCATGTAGGGCGACAGGTAGCCCTTGTCGAACTGCATGCCTTCCGTGAACTCGAGCTCGAGGCCGAAGGTCTGGCCCTCCTCGACGTTCACGACGCCGTCCTTGCCGACCTTCTCGATCGCCTCGGAGAGCACGTCGCCGATCTCGCCCGAGCGGGAGGAGACGGTCGCGACGCGCGCGATGTCCTCCTTGCCGGAGATCTCGGTCGACTGCGACTTGAGGTTGTCCACGATCTGCTCGACAGCGGTCTCGATGCCGCGCTTCAGCGCCATCGGGTTCGCGCCGGCCGAGACGTTCTTGAGCCCCTCGCGAACGACGGCCTGGGCGAGCACGGTCGCGGTCGTCGTGCCGTCGCCGGCCACGTCGTTGGTGGCCGTGGCGACCTCGCGGACGAGCTGCGCGCCCTGGTTCTCGAAGACGTCCTCGACCTCGATCTCGCGCGCGATCGTGACGCCGTCGTTCGTGATCGTCGGCGCCCCGAACTTCTTGTCCAGGACGACGTAGCGCCCCTTCGGGCCGAGCGTGACCTTCACGGCGTCGGCCAGGATGTCGACGCCGCGCTGGAGCGAGCGGCGGGCATCCTCACTGAACTTCAGCTCCTTGTGAGCCATCTGATTTCTCTACCCCTTCCTACGCGACCGCTGCGCGGTCGCCGACGACCTTCGCGAGCACGTCGGACTCGCGCAGGATCAGGACTTCGTCGACACCGAGCTTGATCTCGGTCCCGCCGTACTTGCTGAAGATGATCTCGTCGCCCTCTTCGAGGTCCATGGGGATGTAGTCCCCGTCCTCGTCGCGGGCGCCCGGACCGACGGCGAGGACGCGGCCGCGCTGCGGCTTCTCCTTCGCCGTGTCCGGCAGGACGATGCCGCTGACTGTCGTCTCCTCTTCATCGAGGACCTCGACGATCAGCCGATCGCCGAGCGGCTTAAGGTTCATAGATAAGGACCTCCACGTGCAACGTGTATCCACAAGCTTGTAACACGCTTGTGCTTGCGACTGGCACTCTACCGGTGGGAGTGCCAGCGGCGCAAGCGTGTCGCAGATCTGTGCCTCCGACACTGAGATCCCGGCCAGATGCGGCGTGAGTTCTCGGCCGGCGCGGTGCTCGTCAGGCGGCTCCGCGGCGAGACGATGGTCGCCGCGATCCGCCCGGGCGGCAAGCCGGACGGCGTCTGGGCGCTTCCCAAGGGGCAGATCGACGCCGGCGAGACCGGCGAGCAGACCGCCCTCCGCGAGGCGGCCGAGGAGACCGGGGCGCACGGGCGCTCGCTCGGCAAGCTCGGCGACGTCCGCTACTGGTTCGTGTGGGAAGGCGAGCGGGTCTTCAAGGTCGTGTCGTTCTTCCTCGTCCGCTACACCGGCGGCCGGCTCGGCGACGTTCCCGAGTCGCACCGGCACGAGGTGGCAGACGTGCGCTGGCTCCCGCTTGCCGACGCCCCGCGCCTGCTCGCCTACCGGGGGGAGCGCGAGATGGTCGAGAAGGCACTGTCCGTCCTCGCGAACGAGGACGTATGATCGGGCGCGCGCCGTGGCCGCCTTCGCGCTGAACTTCTACTCGCCGATCGTGGAGGCGCAGCTTCGCTCGCACCGCAAGACGGCGACGATCCGCCTGGGCGACAAATCGCGGAAGTACCAGAAGGGGATGATCGTGTCCGTGCTCGTCGGCGCCCGCTTCGGACCGCGCCAGCACGTCTTCGACGCCGTCGTCGACAAGGTCGAGGTGAAGACGATCGACGAGCTCTCGCCGAACGAGATCGAGCACGACAACCCCGAGATCCGGCACCAGGACGAGCTCTGCCGCTTCCTCGGCCAGCTCTACAACCGGGACGTCACCGCGGAGGACACGGTGACGGTGATCCGCTTCTCGGCGATCAAGCCCAGCCTGGGTCTGTAGCTAACGCCGGATCCGGATCCCGTGCAGCTCGGGGGCGCGGAGTGGTCCCCCGCACGCCTCGCAGTCGACCGCGAAGGTCGACGAGAACGGCGCCGAGCACGCGGGGCACCGGTGCAGGAGCTCGCCGCCGCACTCGGGGCAGCGCTCCGACAGCTCGCTCTCGAACTCCTCGAACCAGCGCCGGGCCGCGCCGCACTCGAGGCAGAACGCGCTCCAGTGACCGAGCACCCCTCGGCGCTCCTCGCGCAGCCAGTCGGCGGCCTTCCCCACGCCACGACTGTAACCCCACGCGCCCGTTAGCATGCGCCCGTGGCGATCGCCCGCGTAGCCGAGCCTTCGGGCTCGCTCCAGGAGGTCCGTGAATGGGGCCTCGACCGCGAGGACCTCCTCCAGATCTACCGCAACATGCTGATCACGCGGGGGGTCGAGGAGCGCGGCCACATCCTCTATCGCCAGGGCAAGATCCCCGGCTCGTTCTACACGGGTCGCGGCAACGAGGCGGCCTCCGTCGCGATCGCGATGGCGATGGCGCCCGATGACGTCGGCACGCCCCTCCACCGCGACATGGGCGTCCACATCACCCGGGGCGTCGAGCCCTGGCGGATCTTCTCGCAGTACATGGGCCGAGACGACGGCCCGGCGCGCGGCAAGGACGGGAACGTCCACATGGCCGACTCGCGCCTCGGGCTGATCGCGATGGTCAGCCATCTGCCGGCGATGCTCCCCGTCGCAGTCGGATGCGCGCTCGCGTTCCGCATCCGCGAGGAGCGTCGCGTCGCCGTCGGCTGGACCGGCGAGGGCGCGATGGCGCGCGGCGACGCGCACGAAGGGATGAACTTCGCCGGCGTGCGGCGACTGCCCGTCGTCTTCATCTGCGACAACAACCAGTGGGCGTACTCGACGCCGACGCATCTCGAGTACGCGGTCGAGCACCTCGCCGACCGCGCTGCGGCGTACGGGTTCGACGGCGTGGTCGTCGACGGCACCGACGCGCTCGCCGTGTATCGCGAGGCGAAGCGCGCGATCGAGAAGGCGCGCGACGGTGGCGGGCCGACCTTGATCGAGTGCCAGACGCTCCGCATGGAGGGGCACGCGGTGCACGACGACGCCTTCTACGTGCCGAAGGAGCTGTTCGAGCAGTGGGCGGCGCGCGACCCGCTCGAGCGCTACCGCACGTGGCTTCGCTCGAACGCCGACATGAGCGACGGCGAGGAGGAGGAGATGACCGGCCAGGTGAAGCGCCTGTTGAACGACGCGCTGCAGCGCGCCGAGGAGTCGCCCCAGCCGGATCCGGCCGACCTGCTCGAGGGCGTCTACGCGGCGCCCGAAGACCTCGACACGCCGCACCACAAGTAGAGGCGACCTGCGATGGCCGAGATGACGTACCTGCAGGCGATCTCCGACGGGCTTCGCCAGGAGATGCGCCGCGACAAGCGCGTGTTCGTGCTCGGCGAGGACGTCGGCGTGTACGGCGGCGCGTTCAAGGTGACGCTCGGCTTCCAGGAGGAGTTCGGCAGCTGGCGCGTGATCGACACGCCGCTCTCGGAGACGGCGATCGTCGCCGGCGCGACCGGCGCGGCGTTGATGGGCCTGCGCCCGGTCGCCGAGATGCAGTTCGCCGACTTCGTCTCGTGCGCCTGGGATCACCTCGTGACCGTGGCTGCGAAGCAGCGCTGGCGCGCCGGTACGCCGGTGCCGTTCGTGCTCCGGCTCCCGTCGGGCGGCGGGTTCTCGGGCGGCCCGTTCCACTCGCAGAACCCCGAGTCGTCGTTCGCGCACATCCCCGGGCTCAAGTGCGTGTGCCCCGCGACCCCCGAGGACGCGAAGGGCTTGATCATCTCCGCGATCGAGGACCCGAACCCGGTGCTCTTCTTCGAGCACAAGCACCTGTACCGGCGCATCAAGGGCGAGGTGCCGGAGGAGCGCTACACGGTACCGATCGGCAAGGCGCGGATGCATGCCGAGGGAACCGACGTATCGGTGATCACGTGGGGCGCGATGGTCTACACCGCCGAGGAAGCTGCGGCGCAGGTCGACGCGTCCGTCGAGATCGTCGATCTCCGCAGCGTGATGCCGTGGGACAAGCAGGCGGTGCTCGAGTCCGTGCGCAAGACGTCGAAGGTGCTGGTGCTGCACGAAGACACGCGCTCGGGAGGCTTCGGCGGCGAGATCGCCGCGACGATCGCGGAGGAGGCGTTCGAGGATCTCGACGCGCCCGTCCGCCGCATCACCGCGCCCGACTCGCCCGTTCCGTTCTCGCCCGTGCTCGAGAAGGCGTTCATCCCGCAGGTCGCCGACGTCGCGCGCGGCCTCCAGGAGCTCGTGGAGTACTAGGAGAGACGATGGCCACCGGTACCGCTGTCGACGTCGTGATGCCCCAGATGGGCGTCTCGGTGTCGGAGGGAACGATCACGCGCTGGTTGAAGCAGGTCGGCGAGCACATCGAGTCGGACGAGACGCTGCTCGAGATCTCGACCGACAAGGTCGACACCGAGGTGCCGTCGCCCGCGTCGGGTGTGGTGACCGAGATCCTGGTGCCCGAAGGCGAGACGGTCGAGGTCGGCACGGTGCTCGCGCGGATCGGCGGCGAGGCGCCCGCCGAGCAGGCAGCGGCACCGCCTGCGGCGCCGCCCGAGCCCGCGGAGCCCGAAGCCGCCGCGCCGCCGCCCGCAGCGCCGGAACCTACGCCCGAGCCTGCCGCCGCCGCGCCGCCGCCCGAGCCTTCCGCCCCCGCAGCCGCGACGCCCGCGGCCGCCGAGCCGTCGAACGGCAAGGCCTTCATCTCGCCGGTCGTCGCGCGCATCGCGGGCGAGCACGGGGTCGACCCGTCCCGGGTGCCCGGCACCGGCACCGGGGGGCGCGTCACCAAGAAGGACATCCTCGCCTTCATCGAGGCGGGCGGCGCAGCAGCGCCCGCGGCGGAGCCGGCCGCGGCGCCCGCCGAAGCCGAGCCGGTCGCACCGCCGCCGGCCGCCGCCCCGGCGCCTGCCCCGGCAGCACCCGCCCCTCCGGCCGCGCCCCCGCCGGCGGCACCCGCGCCGCCCGTGCCGGTCACGGCTCGCGCCGAGCCGGCCGCCGAGGGCCCGGGCGAGACGTTCGAGCCGATGTCGGCGATGCGCCGCGGGATCGCGGAGCACATGCGGCGCTCGCTCGACACGTCCGCGCACGTGACGAGCGCGATCGAGGTCGACATGACGAACGTCGTCGCCGTCCGCGCGAAGCTGAAGAAGGAATTCGAGCAGGCCTACGGCGTGAACCCGACGTACCTCGCGTTCGTCGCGCGCGCGACCGTCGAGACGCTACGCGATTACCCGTACGTCAACGGCGAGCTGCGAGACGGCCAGATCGTCACGCGCAACTTCGTGAACCTCGGCTTCGCCGTCGAGCTCGCCGAGGGCAAGGGGCTGATCGTGCCGGTGGTCAAGAACGCCGAGATGCTGAACCTACTCGGGATGGCGAAGAGCATCGCCGACATCGCCGCGCGCGCACGCAACAAGCAGCTGCTGCCCGACGACGTCGTCGGCGGCACCTTCACGATCACCAACCCGGGCGGCTACGGGACGTTCCACGGGACGCCCGTGATCAGCCAGCCGCAGGCCGCGATCCTCGGCACGTACGCGATCGTGAAGCGGCCGTGGGTGATCACCGACGAGAACGGCACCGACGCGATCGCGATCCGGTCGATGATGAACCTGACGCTCACGTACGACCACCGCCTGATCGACGGTGCGCTCGCCGGCAGGTTCCTCCGCGACCTGCGCGAGCGGCTCCAGAGCTGGGGCGAGACCGACTACGCGGCCTGAGCGGGGGCTAGGGTGGAGGCGATGGCCCGCCTGCTCAACCTGGGCTTGGTCGAGTACCGCGAGGCGCTCGAGCTGCAGCGGTCGCTCGCGGCCGCCGTCGCGAGCGGCGAGGCGCCCGACACGGTGGTCCTGCTCGAGCACCCGCCGACGATCACCCTGGGCCGCCGCGCCGACCCCGACGAGCTGCACGTCCCGCCCGGGACCGACGTCGAGATCGTCGAGACCGACCGCGGCGGCAAGTCGACCTACCACGCGCCGGGCCAGCTCGTCTGCTACCCGATCCTCGACCTGACCCGCCACGGCCAGGACGTGAGGCGCTACTGCCGCGACCTGGAAGAGGTCCTCATTCGCACGACCGCCGCGTTCGGGATCGAGGCGACGCGCATCGAGGGCCTAACCGGCATCTGGCTGGAGCGGCCTCCGCGCAAGATCGCGTCGATCGGGATCCACCTCTCCAAGTGGATCTCGACGCACGGGTACGCGCTCAACGTCGACCTCGACCCCGCGCCGTTCACCGAGTGGATCACCGCGTGCGGGCTCGACGGCTACGCGTTCACGTCGATGGAGCGCGAGCTCGGCCGGCGGGTGACGGTCGACGACGTCCGGCCCGTGGCCGCCGAGGCGTTCGCCGACGTCTTCTCGGTCGCGTTCGAACCGGCGCCCGCCGCGGTCGCGAGCCGGTGACCGTCGAGATCCGCGACTGGCCGCGGCCCGACTGGGAGCCCGTGCCGTACGAGGGGGTCGTCGGTGTGGAGGGGCGCCTGCTGATTCGCGAGGACGAGTTCTTCCTCGCGCAGCTCCGCTTCGGCGAGCACGCGACGATCCACGAGCACCCGGGCCCGAACGACACGATCGTCGTCTGTCTCGAGGGCGAGGGGATGACGTCGGTCGGCGGCGAGACCGCGCCGCTCCGCGCGGGGCAGCAGGTGCGCTGGCCGCGCGGCGTGCCTCACCGGCTGTGGACCGAGGGCTCGACGATGACGACGCTGATGTTCGAGCAGGTCGTCGCCGACTAGCTCGTCCACTTGGCGCGCGGCCGCGGCTCGGCGCGCAGCCGCTCGAGCCGGTCGAGCAGCGCCTCCGCGTCGTCGGCGACGGCGATCGCGGCGAGATCCGACTCGCGCACGAAGCCCTCCTCCGTCGCGTGCCGCGCGAGCGCGATCAGCGGGCGCCAGTAGCCCTCGACGTCGAGCAGGCCCACCGGGCTCGCGTGCAGGCCGAGCTGCGACCAGGTGAGCTGCTCGAGCAGCTCGTCGAGCGTCCCGAACCCGCCGGGCAGCGCGACGAACGCATCCGCGAGCTCGGCCATCCGCGCCTTGCGCTCGTGCAGCGACTCGACGATCTCGAGCCGCGTCACTCCCTCGTGCGCGAGCTCTCGGTCGACGAGGTTCTGCGGGATCACGCCGATCACCTCGCCGCCGGCCGCGAGCGCGGCGTCCGCAACGGCGCCCATCAGCCCGACGCGCCCGCCGCCGAAGACGAGCCCGAGCCCTCGTCGCGCGGCCGCGTCGCCGAAGCTCCGCGCGGCGTCGGCGTAGGCCGGCACGCGCCCGCTCGACGCGCCGCAGAACACGCAGACCCGCTCCACCGTCCGAGCCTAGCGGCGGCCCGGCGGCGACCGCGCGGGCCGATCGCGGTCGTCTACTTTGGGCGCAATGTTCGACCGGGGATATGGACGCCGCGACGAGCACCCGGAGCGGCCCGCCGACCCGGCCGTTCGCCGCGCGAACCTGAAGCGCATCGCCAGGCTCTTCCGACCGTACTGGCTGCGGCTCTCGGCGGTGCTCGCGCTCATCCTCGTGTCGGCGGCGCTCGGCGTGCTGCCGGCATTCCTGCTGAAGGGCGCGCTCGAGTCGATCGAGAGCCAGGACACGAGGCTGTTGTCGATCTACGCCGGCGGCATGATCGCGATCGCGATCGTGACCGGCGCGATCGGCGTCTGGCAGACGCTGCTCTCCAACCAGGTCGGCCAGAGCGTCATGCACGACCTCCGCACCGCCGTGTTCCGGCACCTGCAGCGCCTGTCGCTGGCGTTCTTCACGCGCACGCGGACCGGCGAGGTGCAGTCGCGCATCTCGAACGACATCGGCGGCGTGCAGGGCGTGGTCACCTCGACGGCGACGTCGATCGTCTCGAACGTGACGACCGTGCTCGCGACGATGGTCGGCATGCTGCTGCTCAGCTGGCAGCTGGCGATCTTCGCGTTCGCGCTGATCCCGATCTTCGTGCTGCTGACGCGCCGCGTCGGGAACGA
Source organism: Gaiellaceae bacterium (assembly GCA_035473635.1). Lineage (GTDB taxonomy): Bacteria > Actinomycetota > Thermoleophilia > Gaiellales > Gaiellaceae > PALSA-600. The sequence continues at coordinate 42,130 of DATIOD010000066.1, forward strand.
GCGGCGGCGGATCGCGAAGTCGACGCAGGAGACGCTCGCCGACATCTCGAGCCTCGTGCAGGAGTCGCTGTCGGTCAGCGGGATCCTGCTCGGCAAGACGATGGGCCGCACCGAGGAGCTCGCCGACCGCTTCGACGGCGAGTCGCGCCTGCTCGCGGAGCTCGAGGTGAGGCAGCGCATGGCCGGCCGCTGGATGATGGCGACGATCCAGACGAGCTTCGCCGTGATGCCGGCGGCCGCCTACTGGTTCGGCGGGCTCGCGATCGCGCACGGCTGGTCGACCTCGCTCACCGTCCCGACGCTCGTCTCCTTCACCACACTGCAGACGCGGCTCTTCTTCCCGGTCGGGTCGCTCCTCGGCGTGGGGCTCGACGTGCAGACGTCGCTCGCGCTCTTCGACCGGATCTTCGACTACCTCGACCAGCCGGTCGACATCGTCGAAGCCGAGACGCCGCGCGCGCTGACGTCGGCCGGCGACGTCGCGTTCGACCAGGTGTGGTTCCGCTACGACCCCGACGGCCCGTGGACGCTCGAGGACGTCACGTTCACCGTGGCGGCCGGCACGAAGACGGCGCTCGTCGGGGAGACCGGCTCCGGGAAGACCACGCTCGGCTACCTCGTCGCCCGGCTCTACGACGTCGACCGCGGCAGCGTCTCGATCGACGGCGTCGACGTGCGCGACCTGTCGTTCGACACGCTCACGAACCTCGTCGGCGTCGTCTCACAGGAGACCTATCTGTTCCACGCGACCGTGCGCGAGAACCTGCGGTTCGCCCGCCCGGCCGCGACCGACGAGGAGATCGAGCGCGCAGCGGACGCTGCGCAGATCCACGACCTGATCGCATCGCTCCCGCACGGCTACGAGACCGTCGTCGGCGAGCGCGGCTACCGGTTCTCCGGCGGCGAGAAGCAGCGGATCGCGATCGCCCGCACGATCCTCCGCAACCCGCCGATCCTCCTGCTCGACGAGGCGACGAGCTCGCTCGACACGGAGACCGAGCGGCAGGTGCAGGACGCCCTCGACCGCCTCGCGGCGGGCCGCACGACGATCGCGATCGCCCACCGGCTGTCGACCGTCTTCGACGCCGACCAGATCGTGGTGCTCGACCGCGGCCGCGTCGTCGAGCGCGGGCAGCACCACGAGCTCGTCGCCCGCGGCGGACGCTACGCGGAGCTCGTCGACCGCACGCCGCTCGGCCGCGAGCCCGCTCTAGACTGATCGTCGTGGAGACGTCGCAGCCCGTCGCCGAGCGCCCACGCCGCCCCGAGTGGATGAAGGTGCGCGCGCCGTCGCGGAACGGGAGCTACTACGACGTCAAGAAGCTGATCCACGGCGCGAAGCTGCACACGATCTGCGAGGAGGCGCGCTGCCCGAACATCGCCGAGTGCTGGGGGCGCGGGACCGCAACGTTCCAGATCCTCGGCGAGACCTGCACCCGCGCGTGCCGCTACTGCTACGTCAACTCGGGTCGCCCGTCGGAGCCCGTCGACCCGCTCGAGCCGCTGCGCCTCGCGCAGACCGCGAAGCAGATGGGGCTGAAGCACGTCGTCGTCACCTCGGTCGACCGCGACGACGTGTCCGACAAGGGCGCCGGCCACTATGCCGCCACCATCCGCGCGCTCAAGGCGAAGCTGCCCAATGCCACCGTCGAGGTGCTGACGCCCGACTTCGTGGGGGTGGAGGAGGCCGCGCTCGCGACCGTGATCGGCGCGCGACCCGACGTCTTCAACCACAACATCGAGACCGTGCGGCGGCTCCACCGCCGCATGCGCGGCGCCCGCGCGAGCTACGACGGCGCGCTCGAGCTGCTGCGCCGGGCGAAGGAGATCGCCGACTATCCGGTGCTGACGAAGAGCGGCATCATCGTCGGGCTCGGCGAGACGAACGACGAGGTCGTCGACACGATGCGCGACCTGCGGGCGAACGGCGTCGACGTCGTGACGATCGGGCAGTACCTGCAGCCGAGCGCGAAGCATACGACGATCGACCGCTGGGTGCACCCCGACGAGTTCCGCTGGTTCCGTGAGCAGGGCGAGGCGCTCGGGTTCGGCTCGATCTTCTCGGGGCCGCTCGTCCGCTCGAGCTATCGCGCGGACGAGCAGCGTCACGCCGCCGAGACCGGCCGCGGCGCCGTCGCGTACTGACCTCTAGCGGATCCCGGTGTCGATTGTGAAGTCGCGGCTCGCGGAACGCACACGAGGAACCGCGAAGCGTCCCGGGCGGATCGACATTCCCGCACTCGCTCGAACCGTCCAGGTTCCGGCGGGCAGCGAAACGCGGTAGCGACCGGACGCATCGGTCTTCGACGTTACGGATCGGGCGCCGCTCGTGAAGCGCAGCACGATACGGGCCGCAGGCTTGTCGCACGGCACGCCCACGCGGCACACCGGCGTCATCGGCCCGATACGCACCACACCGTGCACGAGCACGAGTGCGACAAGCGTGAGCACCGTCGCTACTGGTTGACCGGCTGGACGGGATTGCAGTCAACGCCCTTCGGCGACTTGTAGGTCGCACGAAGGCCACTCGACCCAAGCGCAGTGACGATCACCACGTGGCATGCATCGATCCGGACCGAGCCCGTCCACTCGGCCCGCACGGTGCCGGCCCTCGTCGCCCGCACCGTTTTCTGGAACCGCGTGCCCGACGATGCGACGACGGAGAGCGCGACCCGTTCGCGCGAGGCGAACCCGGATGCGGCCACCGTGATGGGGCTACGGTCGGCGACCCACACACGGGGCTTCGCGTCGGTCCGCGCCGGGGAGCCTTGAGCGAACGCCGCAACGAGCGCCGCCACCAGCGCGAAAGCGACCAGGTTCCTCACCCCGGAATGATGGCAAATCCGGCCCTTCCGGCGCTGATATCAGCCGCCGGTGCTGATTTGCGATTCCGATATCAACCTGTTTAGATATCGACCGCTTGACTGGGGGAGACGCCTACCGCTTCCTCCTGCGGATGCCGCAGGAGCTGCGCGAACGCCTGGCCGACTCGGCCGACGCCGCCGGGCGGAGCCTCAACCGGGAAATCGTCGACCGGCTCGAGCGGAGCTTCGAGCGCCAAGCCGTGGAGTCCAAAGGGAGAAGGGGGAGGTACCAGATGCCACGTAGGTATCGGAGGCCGGCGTTCGCGCTCGGCCTGGTCGTCGCCGCAGCGGTGCTCGCAGCACTCGTCGGCGGCGCCACGCACGGCACGTTCCTGGCGGCCAAGTCGCAAAAGCTCAACGACCCGGACGCGCAGACGCTGCGGCACCACGCCTCGAGCCGCATGACTGTCGGCCGCGGGAATCTCGGCGGGCCTGACTCGCTTGCGGCAGAGGAGATCGCGAACCGCGCCTATCCGTCCAGCACGCTGCTCTACAGCCAGCAGCTGGCCGCGAAGACCGACTTCACCGACACGATCAGCCCGCGCGGCGTGCACGACGGGCTGCACAGCTGGAGCCTCGTCGGGCCGACGACCTCCACGTACCCGGCGGTGCTCGGCGTCTTCACCGGCACCAGCCCGTACGTGGCCTCCGGCCGCATCACGGCGCTCGCGCTCGCGAGCACCTGCGTGACCGGGAACTGCCGCCTGTGGGTCGCCGCCGCCGGCGGAGGCATCTGGCGCACCGACGACGCGCTCTCGAACTCGCCCAGCTGGACGTTCCTCTCGGGCGGCTTCGGGACGAACGCGATCGGCACCCTCACCTACGACGCCGCGCACAACACGCTGTACGCGGGCACCGGTGAGCCGAACGCCTCCGGTGACTCGGAAGCGGGCGTCGGCATCTACAAGTCGACCGATGGCGGCACCACCTGGGCGCTGCTGCCGGGCAGCCCGGCGGCCACGAAGGCGCGTTCGATCTCGTCGATCGTCGTCGACCCGAGCAACGCGAACACGATCTACGTCGGCACCACGCGCGGCGTCCGCGGCGTGTCGTCGGTCACCGGCGGCGCCGTGAGCCTCGCGCCCGACGCCCCGCCGTGGGGCCTCTACAAGACGACTGATGGTGGCGCATCGTTCAAGTTCATCTGGGACGGCAACGCATCGGCCCGCGGTGTGAACCACGTCGAGCTCGACAGCCACGGGACGCTGTACGCGTCGGCGTTCCAGCAGGGCATCTGGCGCTCAGCGAACGGCGGCACCAGCTGGGAGCACGTGTTCTCGACGCAGGACCCGGCTGACAACGCGGCCCGCACCGAGTTCGCGTTGGCGACGACGGCCGACGGCCACACCCGCCTCTACGTTGGCGACGGTGGCAAAGAGACCGGCGGCAACACGCCGGACGGCGGCGAGCCCGCTTCGAACACGGGCGTCTACCGGGCCGACTCGGTCGACACCAAGACCGCAGCACAGCTGACGAACGGTACGGCGAATCCGGGCTACGTCTCGCTGACCACGTACGACCGCACCCAGCCCGGCTACGCGACCTACGACTACTGCACGGGCCAGTGCTGGTACGACAACTGGGTCTACACGCCCGCCGGGCACCCGGACGTCGTCTACATCGGCGGCTCGTACGACTACAACTTCTTCGGCGGCCGCTCGAACGGCAAAGCGGTGCTCCTGTCGCAGGACGCCGGAGCGCACTTCACCGACCAGACGATGGCCGCGAACTACGTCACCGGGATCCACCCGGACCAGCACGCGTTCGTGACGCTGCCGTCGAACCCGCTCCAGTTCTGGGAGGGCTCGGACGGCGGGCTCGTCCGCTCGAGCGGCGTCGTGGTCGACGCCTCGGCGAGCGGCACGAACGACTGCAGCCAGCGCGGCCTCGGCGCCGCGAGCAAGACGGCGTGCACGAACATGCTGAAGGCGGTCCCGACGACCCTGACCGCCCTGAACGCCGGCCTCTCGACGCTGCAGTTCCAGAGCGTCTCGATCAACCCGGCGAACCTGTCCGACCTGCAGGGCGGGACGCAGGACAACGGGACGTGGGAAGGCACGACGGCCAACCCGAACTGGATGTCGACGATGTACGGCGACGGCGGCCAGTCGGGCTTCGACGTCGGCAACCCGCACATCCGCTTCAACAACTTCTACTCCCCGTACGCGGACGAGAACTTCCGCGACGGCGACCCGACCGCGTGGGTGATCACCTCCGGGCCGTTCTTCAACCCGAGCACCGGGAACCCGAAGGAGCGCACGGCGTTCTACGTCCCGGAAATCGCCGATCCGGTCGTGTCGGGCACGCAGTTCTACGGCGCCCAGCACGTCTGGCGCACGACGGACAACGGCGGGAACCAGGCGACCCTCGAGGCGAACTGCCCCGAGTTCACGACCTCCGGTGCCCAGCAGGGCTGCGGCGACTTTGCGCCGCTCGGCGATCCGTCCGGCTCCGGCTCGATCCTCGACAACGGCACGACGAGCCCCGGCGACCTGACGTCGACCCAGTACGGCGCCGACCGCACCGGGCTCTACGTCGTGCAGATCGCGCGGGCCCCGAGCAACCACTCGGTCATGTGGGTCGCGACGGCCACCGGCCGCGTGTTCGTGTCGCAGAACGCGGACGCCGCGAACCCGGCGGACGTCACGTTCACGCGGATCGACTCGCTCGCGTCGAACAGCCCGGGCCGGTTCATCAGCGGGATCGCAATCGATCCGAAGAACCCGCTGCGGGCGTACCTCTCGTACTCGGGCTACAACACGAACACGCCGGCCCAGCCGGGGCACGTGTTCGTCGCGACGTTCAGCCCGGGCTCGCAGACGGCGATCTGGACGAACCTCGACAACGGCACCGGGCCGCTCGGCGACCTGCCGGTGACGGGGATCATCTACGACTCGAAGGCGCAGGTCGTGTACGCCTCGACCGACTTCGGCGTCCTTGTCCAGGCCAACACCCGCTCGAGCTTCTGGCAGCCGGCAGCGAACGGCATGCCGCAGGTCGAAGTGGCCGGGATCACGTTCGACCCGACCAACCGGGTGCTCTACGCGGCGACGCACGGCCGCGGGATCTGGAGCCTGAAGCTGCCCGCGGCGCTCGCGGGGCCGTTCGGCGGCTAGCTCCACTCTCGAGAAGCACGGATTCGAAGGGCCCGGCAACGGGCCCTTCGTCTTGCTCGGCGCTGCTTACTGCTTGATCGCGATCGAGACGGAGTGCGCGGCCTTCGCCTGGCGGACGCCGACCGCGTACGTGCCGGCGTGCGCCGGGTTTCCGAGCGCCGCGCTCGCCGCGAACGCGACCTGCACGACGCCGTCGGTCATCGAGTCGCACGTGATGCCGTGCACGACGGGCAGCGAGACCGTCACGGTCGTCGCAGCCACCGAGACTTTCGACGGCGCCTTCCCGTTCACGCGCACCGACGTGCGCGCGATCGAGCCGGGAACGTGCGCCGCCTTCGGCAGCGACACGACGACCGCGCCGCCGGTGGGCTGCCCGCAGCGGAGCACGCTCTGCAGACGCACCGTCAGCGCAACGTCGTCGGCGCCTGCCTTGACGGACGACAGCTGCACGCTCGCGGCGTGATCGGGCGACTGGAAGTTGACGGCGTCCCCGGCGCTGCCGGAGAGCGGCGCGACGATGACCGGCGGCGACACGGCGGCAGCGGCCTGTGCGGCGACGAGCGCTGCGACCCCGGTCAACCCGGACAATGCCAGGCGTCCCATCGAGCGAAGTCTAGTCGCGGCCGTCGCGGGTAGGTTTTTGCTCCCGCTTGCGCCCACCGGGGATTTCTGACCAGAATCGGCGCCGCAGGGGGGAGCCTTGCCTCAGCTTTCCCGGAGTTCCACGCCCACGAAAGGGGAGAGAACTTGAGAATCCTTCGCTCGAAGGTGGGCCGCCGTGTGGCGGTCCTGGCCGTTCTGGCGATCGCCGCCGCGGCCGTCGCATCCGTCTCGGGCAGTGCCCACCGCGTCGCGGTTCACCGCGGCGTCATGACGCCCGACACGATGCGCGCGCCGTTCCTCGCCCAGGAAGCGACGCCGTTGCAGAACCCGACCGGCCTCGTTCGCTTCAGCTGTCAGCTGACGGTCCCGGCGGGCTGCTACGGGCCGGATCAGATGCGGGCCGCGTACGACACCCAGCCGCTCCTCGACGCCGGCTACACCGGCGCGGGCCGCACGATCGTGATCGTCGACGCGTACGGCAGCTCGACGATCGTGTCCGACACGGCGCTCTTCAACACGGTGTGGGGCCTGCCCCAGGCCAACCTCACCGTCCTCAAGCCGTTCGGCGTCGATCCGACCACTCCGGACAACGCGGAAGGCTGGTCGGCCGAGACGACGCTCGACGTCCAGTGGGCGCACGCGATCGCCCCCGGCGCCGCGATCGATCTCGTGATCGCGAAGTCCAACGACGACGCCGACATCCTCGACGCGACGAAGTACGCGGTCGACAACAACCTCGGCGACGTGGTCTCGCAGAGCTTCGGCGAGGCCGAGCAGTGCATGGACCCGGCACAGGTGAAGCGGCAGGAGCAGATCTTCCGGGCCGCCGTGGTGAAGGGCATGACGCTCTTCGCCTCGTCGGGCGACCAGGGAGCCGGCCAGCCCACGTGTGACGGCGACCACTACTTCAAGGCCGCCAGCACGCCGGCGAGCGACCCGAACGTGACGGGCGTCGGTGGAACCACGCTGCACGCCAACGGCGTCACGGGCGCGTACCAGTCGGAGTCGACGTGGAACGAGTCGGACCTGTTCGACGACGCAGTCGCCGGAGGCGGCGGCCTGAGCGTCCTGTACGGGCGGCCGCTCTACCAGCTCGCGGCGACGCCGTGGCGAACTGCGACGTTCATGCGCCAGGTTCCGGACGTGTCCTACAACGCGGCCGTGTTCAACGGCGTGATCGTCGTCTGGACGCGGCCCGGGACCGGGGGCCCGGCGGCGTATCGCTTCGGCGGCACGAGCGCCGGCTCGCCACAGTGGGCCGCGATCGGGGCGATCACGAACCAGCTCGCGGGCCATCGCCTGGGGAACATCAACCCGTCGCTGTATGCGATCACCAAGATCAACGGCGGGGCCTACCACGACATCGCGGACGGCAGCAACAACTCCGTGCCCGACGGGCTCGGCGGCACGATCACCGGCTTCACGGCCGTGCCGGGCTACGACATGGCGACCGGGATCGGCTCGCCCGTCAGCTCGGTGCTCGCACCGCTGCTGGCGAAGCTCCCGGCGCACACCAACCCGAGCTAGGACCGGGAGACTCGACGAAGAAAGACGGGGGCCGCCGCAAGGCGGCCCCCGTCGTTTCGGGCTAGCCGTGCGGCTTCGCGAGCCCGCGATAGTCGAGCGCCTCGTCGAGGATCTCCTCGGAGACGCCGGCCGCGCGGGCGACCTCACGGAGCGGACGCCCGGAGGCGGCCGCCTCCTTGACGATCTCGGTCGCGCGGTCGTAGCCGATGTGCGGGTTGAGCCCGGTCGCCGCCGCGAGCGTCAGCTCGGCGTAGCGCTCGCACTGCTCGCGGTTCGCCTGGATGCCGGCCACGCACTTCTCGTTGAGCAGCCGGCAGGCGGACGCGAGCAGCTTGATCGAGTGCAGCAGGTTCCGCGCGAGCAGCGGGACGAAGACGTTCAGCTCGAAGTGGCCCTGCATGCCGCCGACCGCGATCGCCTGGTCGTTGCCGATCACCTGCGCCGCGACCTGCGTGACGACCTCGGGGATGACCGGGTTGACCTTGCCCGGCATGATCGACGAGCCCTTCTGCAGCTCGGGCAGAAAGATCTCCGCGAGCCCGGCCCGCGGGCCCGAGCCGAGGAAGCGCAGGTCGTTCGCGATCTTCGTGAGGCTGACGGCGAGCGTCTTCAGCGCACCGGACGCCTCGACGAGGCCGTCGCGCGCCGCCTGCGACTCGAAGGGATCGGCCGGCGCCGAGATCGTGAGCCCCGAGGCGCGCTCGAGCTCGGCGCGCACCCGCGCGGCGAACTCGGGATGCGTGTTGAGGCCGGTGCCCACCGCCGTGCCGCCGAGCGGGACCTGCCCGAGCCGCCCGAGGGTCGCCGATACGCGCGCGTGCCCCTCGCGGACCTGGGCCGCGTAGCCGCCGAACTCCTGGCCGAGCGTGACCGGGACGGCATCCATCCAGTGCGTCCGCCCCGACTTGACGACGTCGTCGAACTCGCTCGCCTTCGCCTCGAGCGCTGCGGCGAGGCCGTCGAGCGCCGGCAGCAGGTCGTTCACCGCCTCGTCGAGCGCGGCGAGATGGACGGCGGTCGGGAAGACGTCGTTCGAGCTCTGGCCGAGGTTGACATCGTCGTTCGCGTGAACGTCCTCGCCGGCGAGGGTCGCGATCACCTCGTTCGCGTTCATGTTCGACGAGGTGCCGGAGCCCGTCTGGAAGACGTCGATCGGGAACTGGTCGTCGAGCTCGCCGGCGGCGACGCGGTCCGCCGCCTCGGCGATCCGACTCGCCTTGTCGGCGTCGATCAGGCCGAGCTCTGCGTTGACGCGCGCCGCAGCACCCTTGATGCGACCGAGCCAGCGCGCGACCGGGACGGGAATCGGCTCCCCGGAGACCGGGAAGTTGGCGATCGCCTTCTGCGTCTCGCCGCCCCAGAGCTCGCGCTCGGTCACTCGCTCGCTCACGATGGAGACTGTATCCGCCGGCCGGTGCCCAGCAGATCGTCCCAGCCGGTCAGCTTCACGCGGGGACGGCCGTGCGGCTCGCCGGCCGCGCGCTCGGCGGCGTCGATCGCCCGCCAGCCGTCGTACTCGACGAACGGCACGTCGCGCTCGCGGAGCAGGTCGGCGAGGTCGCCGCCGCCGCGCGCCGCGAGCAGGCCGGCGCGCGCGTCGTCGAGCAGCGCGGTGACCGTCTCGACCGCGTCCTTCTTGTTCGTCCCGATCACGCCGCTCGGCCCGCGCTTGATCCACCCGGCCGCATACGTCCGCTCGCCGCCGATCACGCGGCCGCCCTCGTTCGGGAACACGGCGCCGGCTCCGTCGAACGGGACTCCGGAAAGCTCGACCCCCTGGTAGCCGACGCTGCGCAGGACGAGACCGCATTCGAGCGTCTCGTGCTCGTCCGTCGGCCGCGCGACGAGCCGCCCGTTCTCCGAGACGAGCTCGTTGCGCACGAGCTCGACCGCCTCGACGCGCCCCTCGCCGAGGATCGCGACCGGCGAGACGAGGAAGCGGAGCACGATCCGTCTCGGAAAACCCCTGGGCGCGCGCGCAGCGAACTCGCGCAGCAGGTCGAAGTTCCGGCGCGCGCGCTCGCGGTCTGCCTCGAGCGCCTCGGCGCTTGCCGCGTCGAGGTCGAGGTCGCGGGGGGCGACGACGACGTCCGCGCCGTGGAGCTCGCCGAGCTCCTGCAACTCGGGTGGCGTGAAAGCGGCCTGGACCGGGCCGCGGCGGCCGAGCATCACGATCTCTCGGATGCCGGAGTGGATGATCGCCTGCTCGGCGGCCTCGACGGTATCGGTCGAGGCGAGCTCCTGCGCCGTCAGCGCGAGCATGCGGGCGCAGTCGATCGCGACGTTCCCGTTGCCGACGACGACGGCCCGCTCCTGCGAGAGGTCGAAGTCGAGCTGCTGGAAGTCGGGGTGGCCGTTGTACCAGGCGACGAACGCCGTCGCGGGCCAGGAGCCCGGGAGGTCCTCGCCGGGAATCCCGAGCCGGCGGTCGGTCTGGGCGCCGACGGTGTAGATCACCGCGTCGTAGCGCTCGAGCAGCTCCTCATGCGTGACGGCGACTCCCACGTCGACGTTCCCGAAGAAGCGAAAGCCGGGGCGCGCTGCCGTCTTCTCGAACGCGCGTGAGACGGCCTTGATGTTCTCGTGGTCGGGAGCGACCCCGAGCCGCACCAGCCCCCATGGGGTCGGCAGCCGGTCGAGCAGGTCGACGGAAACGGGCGGATCCTCGCTCTTCAGCAGCGCGTCGGAGGCGTAGAAGCCCGCCGGGCCCGAGCCGACGACGGCGACGCGAAGGGGCACGCTCACGCGCGCGAGCCTATCGCCCGTGCTAGTGGCAGCCGCCGCAGCCCGCGGCGTCTTCGGGCGCGTCGCCCTCGGCGACCTGGAAGCTCGAGCCGCAGCCGCAGGACGTGGTGGCGTTCGGGTTGTCGATCTTGAAGCCCGACTCCTGCAGCGTCTCGAGGAAGTCGACGGTCGAGCCCTGGAGGTACGGCGCGCTGAAGGGATCGACGACCACCTTCACGCCGTGGAACTCGAGCTCGTGGTCGCCTTCCTGGGCGCCGCGGTCGAAGCCGAGCGCGTACTCGAAGCCGCTGCAGCCTCCACCCTGGATCGCGACGCGCAAGACCTCGGCATCGCCGGCCGGCTCCTCCGCCATCAACCCGCGGATCTTCTCGGCCGCACGCGCGGTGAGCGTGAGCACGGAGTCGGTTCTGACCTCGGTCGTCGCCATCTGGGCTCAGTGTAGCCGGAGGGGTCGCGGAAGCCAGTTCGTGACACCTGCAACGCCGGTGGCTTCACGGTTTCCGGTTGGGTTCGTGCGACGGGTCCGAACCGTGGTAGCGTCGGGCCGCCGGTACCGCGAGAGAGGCGGGCTTCTTGTTCGACAGCTGGTTGCCGTTCGCGATCTATGGGTTCTTCGCCCTGGTGATCCCCACGACGATGATCGTCGCCAGCTTCGTGTTCGCCCAGCGCCCTTCGAGGCGGCTCAAGGCGCGCACGGTGCCGTTCGAATCCGGCGTCTCGAAGGGGCCGCCGCAGCGCCAGCGCTTCACCGTCAGCTTCTACCTGACAGCGATGCTCTTCATCCTCTTCGACATCGAGATCGTCTTCCTCTACCCGCTCGCGGTGATCCTCCATTCGCTCGGGTGGTTCGGGTTCTTCGAGCTGCTCACGTTCGTCATCGTGCTGCTCGTCGCGTACGTCTACATCTGGCGGAAGGGCGCGCTCGAGTGGCATTGAACGGCCGCATGCGCGACGAGGGGCTCAAGTCGGAGCGGCTGCTCTGGCCGACGAAGGGACCGAGCCGGTTCGAGGAAGAGCTCGACGACCTCGAGCAGCGCGTCGGTCTGACGACGCTCGAGAAGGCGGTTGCCTGGGCGCAGACGAACTCGATGTGGCCCGACACGTTCGGGCTGGCGTGCTGCGCGATCGAGATGATGTCGATCGTCACGGCGCGCTACGACATCGCGCGCTTCGGGATGGAGGCGTTCCGCGGCTCGCCGCGCCAGGCCGACCTGCTGATCGTCTCCGGTCGCGTCTCGCACAAGATGGCGGCGCCGTTACGCCAGATCTACGACCAGATGCTCGAGCCGAAGTGGGTGATCGCGATGGGCGCGTGCGCGAGCTCGGGCGGGATGTTCAACAACTACGCGATCGTGCAGTCGGTGGACGAGATCGTCGCTGTCGACATGTACGTGCCGGGCTGCCCGCCGCGGCCGGAGCAGCTCATCGAGGGGATCGTGCGCCTCCACGAGGCGGTTCGGGCCGGCGTGCCGCCGGCCTACGAGCTGCGGAGCGTCGCCTCGTGACGACACCCGCCGGCGGCTGGGACGAGGTCCCCGGGCTCGCCGACGTGACAGAGCGGCACGGCGAGACGACGCTCGTGGTGCCTCCGGGCGCGTTGCTCGACGCAGCGTTCCACCTGCGCGACGAGCTCGGCTTCGGGTTCCTCTCGGACATCAGCGCGGTCGACTACCTCGGCTGGGACGAACAGCAGGTCTCGGGGTTCATCGGCACGCCCGGCGGGCGCGACCTGAACCAGCCGATGACGCAGGGCCTCCAGGTGCTGCCGGCGGCGAAGCCGAAGCGCTTCGCGCTGAACTACCACCTGCTCGCGATCGCCGAGCGGCCGCAGCGCGTGCGGCTGCAGACGTGGGCGGACGAGGGCGAGCCGGTCCCGTCGGTGGTGTCCGTCTGGCCGACGGCCGACTGGCACGAGCGCGAGGCGTACGACCTGATGGGCGTGACGATCGACGGTCACCCCAATCTCGTCCGCATCCTCCTCGACGACGACTGGGAAGGCCACCCGCTGCGCAAGGACTATCCGCTCGGCGGCGAGCCTGTCCGCTTCTCGGGGGAGGAGTGATGGCGGTCGCCGCGCCGCGCCGCGTCGGCGCGCCGATCTACACCGGCTCGCACATCCCGCACCCGATCCCGACGGTGCTCCGCACCACACCCGAGCAGCAGGCGACGGGCGACATCATGACCGTCAACTTCGGGCCGAACCACCCGTCGACGCACGGCGTCCTCCGCCTGATCGTCGACCTCTACGGCGAGGACGTGACCGGCCTCGAGGCCGTGATCGGTTACCTGCACACCGGCTTCGAGAAGAACATGGAACACAAGACCTGGTGGAAGTGCGTCACGTATCCCGAGCGCATCGACTACGTCTCGTTCCAGAACAACGAGTACGTGTTCGTCGCCGCGGTCGAGAAGCTGCTCGACCTCGAGATCCCGCCCAAGGCGATCTGGATGCGAACGCTCCTGTGCGAGCTCAACCGCATCCACTCGCACCTCGTCTGGCTCGGCACGTCCGCGCTCGAGCTCGGCGCGATCTCGATGTTCTGGTACGCGTTTCGCGAGCGCGAGCTGATCCTCGACCTGTCGGAGCTCGTCACCGGCTACCGGATGCACACGCGCTACTTCCAGATCGGCGGCCTCGCGGAGGACATCCCGCGCGGCTTCTATCCGCAGGCCCGTTCGTTCTGCGACTGGATGCCGAAGGCGATCGACGACTACGAGACGCTGCTCACGCGCAACAAGATCTGGCTCGAGCGCACCGAGGGGATCGGCCTGCTGTCCGCCGACGACGCGATCGCGCTCGGCCAGTCCGGGCCGGTGCTGCGCGCCTCGGGGGTCGACTGGGACGTCCGGCGCGACGAGCCGTACCTCGCCTACCACCAGGTCGACTTCCGGGTCCCGGTCTTCCCGGCCGGGGACGTGTACGCGCGTTACCTCGTCCACATGGAGGAGATGCGGCAGTCGGTCCGCATCGTCGAGCAGTGCCTCGACCGCCTCGAGCGGATGGAGGGCGAGCCGTGGATCGCGGACGACCGCAAGGTCGTGCTGCCGCCGCGACACGAGCTGCACACGTCGATGGAGTCGCTCATCCACCACTTCAAGATCGTCACCGAGGGCTTCCGCGTGCCCGAGGGCGAGGTGTACGTGGCGATCGAGTCGCCGCGCGGCGAGCTCGGCTGCTACGTGTGCTCGGACGGCGGCCCGAAGCCGTGGCGCGTGAAGTTCCGCGCGCCCTCGTTCGTCGCGCTGCAGGCGACGGCGACCTGCATGACCGACGCGCTGATCGCGGACATGATCGCGATCGTCGGCTCGCTCGACACCGTGATGGGAGAGGTCGACCGGTAGTGGCCGCGCTGTACGACTCGATCCAGGTCGAGCGCGCGAAGTACCCGGAGGGCTCGCGCAGCGCCGTCCTGCCCGCGCTGCGCCTCGCGCAGGAGGAGCACGGCTGGCTCTCGCCCAACGTGATCCGCGAGGTCGCGGACGCGCTCGAGCTGACGCCGGCGTTCGTCGCGTCGGTCGCGACCTTCTACGACCAGTTCAACACCGAGCCGGTGGGCGAGCACATGGTGGAGGTGTGCACGAACGTCTCGTGCGCGCTCTACGGCGCGCAGCAGGTGCTCGAGGCGTTCGAGCGGGAGCTCGGCTGCCGTGCCGGCGAGACGAGCGCCGACGGCGCCGTGACGCTCCGGACGATCGAGTGTCTCGGCGGCTGCGGCTGGGGCACGATCGTCTCGGTCGACCACCACTACCGCACGCACGTCTCGCCGGAGGACGCGAGTGCGATCGTCGAGGAGCTCCGTGGCGGCTGAGCTCAAGGAGCTCGTTCTCGCGAACGCGACCACGAGCCTGGCCGACTACGAGGCGTCGGGTGGGTACGAGCAGCTCGCGCGTGCGCGAACGATGACGGCGGCGGAGGTCACCGAGGAGCTGCTCGGCTCGGAGCTCCGCGGCCGCGGCGGCGCGTTCTTCGCGACCGGACGGAAGTGGTCGTTCGTCCCGTCGAAAGAGCAGATCCCGAGGCCGCACTACCTCGTCGTCAACGCCGACGAGTCGGAGCCCGGCAGCTTCAAGGACAACGAGATCCTCTCGCGCGTCCCGCACCGCTTCATCGAGGGCTGCCTGATCACGGCGCACGCGGTCGACTCGACGGACGTCTTCGTCTACATCCGCGGCGAGTACAGCGGGCCGTACGAGATCCTCGTCGGCGCGCTCGAGCAGCTACGCAGCCGCCGCGAGATCCTCGGCGACGTGACGATCGTCGTGCACCGCGGCGCCGGCGCGTACATCTGCGGCGAGGAGACGGCGCTCCTCGAGTCGCTCGAGGGCAAGCGCGGCCAGCCGCGCTCGAAGCCGCCGTTCCCGGCGATCTCGGGCCTCTACGCGTCGCCGACCGTCGTCAACAATGTCGAGACGATCGCGACCGTCGCGCCGATCATCGCGATGGGCGGCGCGGAGTACGCGAAGCTCGGCGTGCCGAACTCGCGCGGCACGCGCGTCGTCTCGCTCTCCGGCAACGTCGTGAACGGCGGCAACTTCGAGATCGAGTCCGGCATGTCGCTGCGCGAGATCATCTACGACCTCGGCGGCGGGATCCGCGACGGACGCGAGCTGAAGGCCGTCGTGCCAGGCGGGTCGTCGATGGTGATCCTCACCAAGGACGAGATCGACGTCGGCTACGACTTCGACTCGCTCGCACAGTTGCGCACGGCGATGGGCTCGGCCGGGATCGTCGTGCTCGACGACCGCTGCTGCATCGTGCAGCTCGGCATCCGGTTCTCCGAGTTCTACGAGCACGAGTCATGCGGCAAGTGCACACCGTGCCGCGAGGGCACGCGCTGGCTGACGGCGATCCTGCGCAAGCTCGAGGACGGACGCGCGTCGCAGGGCGACCTCGATCTGCTGCTGGACGTCTGCGACCGCATCAACGGCAAGTGCCTCTGTCCGCTCGGCGACTC
>DATIOD010000067.1:0-2101 GCA_035473635.1 Gaiellaceae bacterium
TCGCCAAGGTCTAGATCTTCGGAACGACCTTGGCGGTCACGGCGCCGACGTAGCGCGCCTTGTTGTTCTGGATCTTGATCACGCGGTACTGGCGCCCGAAGACGCTGTGGAACTGCGGCGAGAAGCTGACGAGCCCGGAGAGGGTCGGTACCGTCTTGAACTTCTCCATCGTCGCCGCCAGCGTGGCGCCGTTCGTCGAGCCGCCGGAGCGGCGAATCGCCGTCGCGACGCCGTCCACGGCTGCGGAGCCGGTGACGAAACCGCCCGTGAACGCCTTCAGCTTCTTCGCGAGCGCCCGCACGGCCTTGTTCGGGTCGTCCCCGAACGCCGATGCGTACGTGACCGCGTAGTAGTCGGTCACCTGCGGGTTCCCGGCCACCCAGTACGTGCCGTCGCCGGCCCACGAGTTGAGGATCGGCGTCTTGTTCCCGAGCGAGCGAATCCCCTTCACGAGCGCCGGCAGCTCGCCGAACGCGGTCGAGGTGACGATCACGTCCGCCTTGCGGGCGTTGAGGCGACTGACCGCCGCGTTGACGTTGTTCGCCCCGGTCGCGTAGCTCTCACGGCCGGCGATCTTGCCGCCCAGCTGCGTGAAGCGCTTCTCGAACGCCTGGACGACGTTCTTGAAGTAGACGAGGAACGTGTTCGTCGCCAGGTTCGCGGTCCGCCAGCCCTTCCGGTAGGCGTACTCCGCCATCGCAGAGCCCTCGTCCTGGGCGACGTTGCCGAAGCTGAACGCCAGCTTGCCCGCGGCGCCGAACCGCTTCGGCCCCATCTGGTCGGTGCCGATGCAGGGGGCGATCGTCAGCTTGCCCGCCTTCAGCGACTCCTGGACGACCGGCGTTGCGTAGTCGACGTCGCAGGTCGTGAAGATGACATTCGCACCCTTGTCGAGCAGGCTTGCCGCACACGACTTCGCCTTGGCGGCGTTGTTGTTGTTCGTGTCGCAGGTGTCGATCCGCAGCGGCCGGCCCATGACGCCGCCCTTGGCGTTGATCAGGTTGACCCGTACCTTCGCCGCTGCGAGCGCCGGCCCGTCGAAGGGCGCCATGTTCCCCTTGCTGTCGAACGCCCAGCCGATCACGATCGGCGCCTGCGCGTTCGTCTTCGACGCGCCGACCTCCGCCCCGACCGCGGCGACCGCGAGCGCGAGTATTGCCAGCAGCGCCCCGAAGGCGCCCCATCGCTTCCCTGCCGTCATTCCTGCCTCCCTTTGGATTCCCGGTAGCTGTCTTCTTTCGCCTTGATCAGGCGGTACAGCGTGGTATGTAGCGGCACCGGCACGCTGACTCGGTCAGCCTCGTGAACGAGCGAGCCGGTGATCAGCTCGATCTCCGTCGGGCGGTGCGCCTCGACGTCCTCGAGCATGGACGGGTAGTGCGCGCTCCCACGCTGGGTCGCGTGCACGTTCATCTCCCACGGGTCCTCGTGCAGCTCGATGCCCGCCGCCGCAGCGACGGCCTTGCCCTCGTCCATCAGCGCGTGGACGAGGTGGCCGAGGTCTGAGTACTGCTCCTCGGCCGCGAAATGCGGGTCGTGCGGCAACCCGGTCAGCGCGGCGACGGCGTTCACGGTCGCGTTGAAGATCAGCTTCGACCACTGCGCCGGCTTCAGATCCGGGAAGGCACGTGCTTTCAGCCCCGATCGCTGGATCAGCTCTGCCAGCTCCTCGACCCGCTCGTAGGCGATCCCGTTGTACGGGCCGAGCCAGGTCTCGGTGTCGAGGATGTACTCGATGTGCGTGTCGTCGTGCCGCGTGCCGCTCATGAAGGTGACCCCGGAGACGAGCGGCCAGTCGCCGTGCCGGCGGACGATCTGCTCGGCCCCGAGCCCGTTCTGGACGGTGACGACCATCGCGTCGGGGAAGTGGCCCGCGAGCGCACCGGCCGCCGCGTCGAGCGCGGTTCCCTTGGTCGCGACGATTGCGACGTCGACCTCGGGCAGCTTCGACGCGTCGTCGGTCGCATGCACGCGGCCGGTGAACTCGGACCGGCCGCTCACCTCGAGGCCCTGCTCCTCGAGAGCGCGGGCGTGCTCCGGCCGTCGCGTCAGCACCCAGACGTCGGCGACGCGGCTCAGATGAGCCGCGTAGAGGCTGCCG
>DATIOD010000068.1:0-5510 GCA_035473635.1 Gaiellaceae bacterium
GAGGGAGAGTACGAGGCGATCCGTGCTCACGACACCCATTTCGTGGTCGCCGTCGGTCACGTCGACCCGACGATCGAGGAGGTCGTCGGTCGGACCGATCGCTTCGAGGTCGTCGCGAAGCAGGGTGTCGCCGCCGAGATCGCCGAGGATCGCGACCCTCGGGACGCTGTGTAGGAGCGCCGAGAGACCTGACTCCGGGCGAGGCGTGCGGTTCAGGTGGGCCCCGTTCCGCCGAGCGACACTGCGATGCGGCACGACGAGCACGGCTCGAGGCAGTCGTGGGTCTCGCAGGCGACGTCCTCGACCCGGACGTCCTCGATCGCGGCCGCGACGAGGCCTCGCCAGAGCCCATGGTCGACTTCGGCCACGGCCGGGTTCGCGACGACGAGCGGGCGGAGGGGGCAGGTCGGCGTGACGATCTCGGCGCGTCCATCCTCGAGGTGCTCGAGGCGCGCCTGGAACCCGACAGCGCCGAGCGCGCGGCAGAGCCCTTCGAGTCCCGTGCGCGCGTCCTGAGCCGACTCGACTCCTGCGGTGGAGGCGAGCGCGCCGCCGAACTGCACCCCGATCTCCGACAGCCTTCGCGCGGGCACGGCGTCGACCAGCAGGCCGACGAGCTCCGGGTAGCGGCGCGCCGGGAACTCGACCGCGGTCGTGTCGGGCGTGGGTGAGTAGACCTTCGCCGGCCGACCGGCCCCCGGCCCTGTGCGGCCGGGCGGGCGTTCGAAGCTCGCCGTCAGCAGTCCTGCTGCGACGAGGCGCTCGAGCCGGCGTCGCGCGACGTTGCGGTGGACGCCCGTGGCCCCGGCGATCTCGCCGATGCTCGCCGGACGAGGCCGGCGGCGCACCTCGAGCAGCGTCCCACGCAGGTCCGGATCGCCTATCACGTCGAGCACGTTCATCCGTGTAGTAATCTATAGTACCTACGAATGGTCTATAGAAGGAGCGCAGCGTGCCCGACTACCGGTACCTGATCGTCGGCGGCGGCCTCACCGGAGATGCCGCGTGCAAGGGGATTCGCTCGGTGGACGCGGAAGCGTCGATCGGGCTGATCGGCGACGAGCCCGATCCGCCGTACGCGCGCCCGCCGCTCTCGAAGGGGCTGTGGCTCGGGAAGGACGAGAGCTCGATCTGGCGCGGGACGGAGGAGCAGGGGGTCGACCTGCTTCTCGACCGCGAGGCAGTCGCACTCGACCTCGACGCGCGAACCGTGACGGACGACCGGGGCGAGACACACGGCTACGAGAAGCTGTTGCTCGCCACCGGCGGGCGTCCCCGCGAGATCCCGGACGCTCCGGACGGCGTCGTGTACTACCGCACGGTCGCCGACTACCGGGCCGTTCGGGCGGCAGCCAAGGAGGGAACGCCGGTCGTGGTCGTCGGGGGCGGGTTCATCGGCTCCGAGCTTGCGGCATCGCTGGCGACGAACGGCTGTGCCGTGACGATGGTCTTTCCGGAAGACGCGATCGGCGCGCGGATCTACCCGCGCGACCTCGCCCTGTTCCTCAACGAGTACTACCGCGGGCGCGGCGTCGACCTGCGCCCCGGCGAGCTCGTGGCGGCGATCGAGCGCGACGGCGAGACATTCCACGTCCGAGGCGAGAAGGGAGCTGCTCTCGATGCGGAGATCGTCGTCGCCGGTCTCGGCATCGTGCCGCGCGACGAGCTCGCCGCGTCGGCCGGGCTGCCGGCGGACAACGGCATCCCGGTCGATGACCGCGGCCGCATCGCGGGCCGCGAGGACGTCTACGCCGCAGGCGACGTGGCACGTTTCCCGGCGCGCGACCTCGGGGAGGACCTCCGGGTCGAGCACGAGGACCACGCCAAGAGCCACGGGCACCAGGTAGGCCGGAACATGGCAGGCGCAAACGAGCCGTACGACCACCTCCCGTTTTTCTACTCGGACCTGTTCGACCTCGGGTACGAGGCGGTCGGCCAGCTCGACGCCCGGCTGGACCTGATCGCGGAGTGGAAGGAGCCGCACCGCAAGGGCGTCGTCGCGTATCGCGATGCCGACGGGCGTCCGCGCGGATTCCTGCTCTGGGACGTGTGGGGCAAGGTCGACGCGGCGCGGGAGCTCATCCGTGCAGCGAAGCCGATCGGGGCCGACGCGCTAGAGGGGCTGCTCGCGTGAGCTCAGAGCAGCTCGTCGGTGCGGGCGGCGAGCTCTCGGTCGCGGTCGGTGATGCCACCCGCGGAGTGGGTCGTCCAGCGGATCGTGACCTTGCGGTAGCTGATCGCGATGTCGGGATGGTGGTTCTCGGACTCCGCGAGGTCGGCGAGCCGATTGACGAAGGCGATCGCCTCGCGGAACCCGTCGAACTCGAGCGTCCGCTCGAGGGCGCCGTTGCTCTCCACCCAGGCTCCGTTCTCGCTCACGATCGGGATTCTTCCCTCCTCGAGCGCTCGCGTAAACCCACGCCGACGCGCGAGCTCGTGGCCGATGTCGTCTACCGGCCGCTTGCGCACCTCGTCGTGCTCGCCCTGCTGCCGCTGCGCGTGCCGCCGCCCGCCGTTGTGCTCGCCGGATTGGCCGCAGGGCTCGTGGCGGCGGTCGAGATCGCACGCGGCGGCCTGCTCGTCGCCGCGGCGCTCGTCGTCCTGAAGACCGTCCTCGACGGGGCCGACGGCGCGCTCGCGCGTGCCGCCGGCCGCGTGACGGCGTTCGGGCGCTACCTCGACTCGGACTGCGACCTCGTCGTCAACGCGGCGCTCTTTGCGGCGATCGGCTACGCGACCGGCCGTCCGCTGCTCGCGCTCGGCGGCTTCCTGGCGTCGACCCTGGTCCTCAGCCTGAACTTCAACCTGCGGCGCCTGTACTGCGGCTCGGAGGCGATGCCGGAGGGCGGCGGCCTCGCGCGCACGTTCTACGAGCTCGTGTACGCGCCGCAGGATCGCCTCGCCGACCGCATCGTCCGCCGGCGGCCGAGCCTGTCGACCCTTCGGGTGCTCCACAACCTCGGGTTCGCCACGCAGTACACGGCGCTCGCCGTCGTTCTCGTCCTCGTCACCCTGACCACCTGAACCGGAAGGAGCCACACATGTCGGAGACCGTCGTCGAGTTGAAGCCCGCCGCACCGGCGCTGTCGCTGCCCCGCGAGATCGCCCCGGAGGACTGGGCCCGGTACCGGGGCAACATGGCCGAGATCCTCGAAGCCTTCGGCCTGCCGCTCGGGACGCCCGGCACGCGCGAGACGCCGGAGCGGTTCCTGCGCGCCCTCTTCGAGTCGACCGCCGGCTACGACGGCGATCCGAAGCTCGTGACGACGTTCCCGACCGAGAGCGACGGCGTGGACGGGCAGCCGTTCGCCCAGGTCGTCGAAGGCCCCATCGCGTTCTCCGCGCTCTGCGAGCACCATGCGTTGCCGTTCTTCGGGCACGCGCACGTCGGGTACGTCGCGGGCGAGCGGATCATCGGCATCTCGAAGCTGACGCGCCTCGTGCGCCTGTTCGCGCGCCGGTTCACCGTGCAGGAGCGGCTCGGAGAGCAGGTCGCCGACACGCTCGTGCAGCTCGTCGACCCGCGCGGCGTCGCCGTGCGGCTCGAGGCGTCGCACCTCTGCACGCAGATGCGCGGCGTCGAGGAGCACTCCCGCACGACGACGACCGCGTGGCGCGGCGTCTATCGCGACGCCGGGCTGCGGCGCGAGTTCCTCGACCTCGCCGGATGAGCGACCTCGAGCCGCTCGCGCTGCTCTCGTCCGAGCTCGAGCTCGGCGTCGTGCTGCCGCCCGGGTTGCGGCGCCTCTACGGCGGCGACCTCACGCTGCCCGAACCGTGTCTCTACGCGAACTTCGTGCAGACCATCGACGGCGTCGTGGCGATCCCTTCGCTCCCCGACTCGAACCGGATCGTCTCGGGCGGCAGCGACGCCGATCGCTTCGTGATGGGGCTCCTGCGCGCGACCGCGGACGTCGTCCTGATCGGCGGCGGGACGTTGCGTGCTTCGGCGCGCGGGCGCTGGCGGCCGGAGACGGTGTTCCCCGCCGCCGCGGAGGCGTATGCGGAGCTCCGTCGCGAGCTCGGCCTCGAAGCAGCGCCACGCGTCGCGATCCTCACCGCCTCGGGATCGATCCCACCGGACCGCGCCGTGCTCGAGGACGCGCCGATCGTCCTGACGACCGCCGTGGGCGCCGATCGGCTCGCGGGCACGCTTCCTGCCGGCGTCGAGATCGTGACGCTGCCGGGCGAGGACGAGGTCGACGTCACGTCGGCGGTGGAGCTCCTTCGCGAGCGCGGCCACCGCCGCATCCTGAGCGAGGCAGGACCGCACGTCTTCGGCTCGCTCGTCGAGCGAGGCCTCGTCGACGAGCTGTTCCTTACCGTTTCGCCTCTGCTTGCGGGGCGGTCGGAGCGCGGGTCGTTCGGACTCGTCGAGGGTGCCGCGCTGCTCCCCGAGCCCGCGCAGCCCGCGCGGCTCCGGTCGGCGCGGGCGCACGGGAGCCACCTTTTCCTGCAGTACGCGCTCAGACCTTGACGACGCGCAGGCGCGGGTGGGCGCTCGCGATCCGGTCGTAGTCGTCGTCCTGGGTGACGACCGGTAGGCCGCGGTCGATCGCCGTCGCCGCAATGAGCGAGTCGGTCAGCCGCACCGTACGGTGGATCCCGGCTGCCCGGCAGTCGGCGACGAGCGCCGCCCACGCAACCAGGGCGGCCTCGCCCAGCGCGAGAGGGTCGGCCGTCCGTGCGAGTGAGAGCGTGTCCGCGCGACGGGCTCGAGTCTCGTCGTCAGCGGCGGCGAGCACGCCGAGCTGGAGCTCGCCGATCGTGACGACGGACACGGCAACCCGGTCAGGCAGCTCGCCGAGCGGTCGGCCGGCCTCGCGGGCGATGAAGACCGACGTGTCGAGGAGCCCCGCGCCCGGGGCGCTCAAAGCTCGTCGAGGGTCTGACCGGCGAGCTCGTCGAGGTCGGCCGCGAGGCCGGCATCCGCCGCGCGATGCGCGAGCTGCTCGCGCAATCGTGGGCCGGCGAGCCAGGGCACGCGCCGCTCGTGCGGAACGATGTCGGCCACCGGCTCCCCGTGAACCGTCAGCGTGACCCGCTCACCGGCCCTGACCGCGTCGATCACCTCGCTCGTGCGATTCCGGAGCTCGCGTACCCCGACGTCCATGTGCGACATGGTAGCACATCGAGACGCGGGCGTTGCCACGACGGTCTACTTGAGCAGCAGCTTTGCGAGCCGCCGGTCCGCGAGGAAGAGGAACACGGCCGTCAGGCCGACGAGGTAGGCGATGTCGACGAGCACGAGCCACGTCACGTCGCCGAGCGTGAAGGCGCGGAGCAGCTCGACGCCGTGGTAGAGCGGCGTCAGGGGGAGGAGCCAGCGGACGATGTCCGGGTAGGTGTCCGCGGGGACGAAGGTCGCGGAGAACAGGAACATCGGCAGCGTGCAGAGCTCGATGAAGGCGAAGTCGGCCCACGAGCGCATCAGCGTGATCCCGTACACGGCAGGGGCGGCGAAGGCCGCCGACACGAGCAGGGCACCCGGGATCGCGAGCACCGCCCAC
>DATIOD010000069.1:0-124492 GCA_035473635.1 Gaiellaceae bacterium
TCAGCGCGTCGGTGAGGATCGCGACGCCGAGCAGCAGGCCGAACTCCTTCGACACGCGGTCCGGCGAGAGCAGGAACGAGAAGAACACCGACGACATGATCAGCCCAGCCGCGATGATGACGCGGCCGACGCCGGCGACGCCGCCCCTCACCGCGTCGACGGTCTTCGCCCCGTGGACGTGCTCCTCGCGCACGCGGCTCATCAGGAACACCTCGTAGTCCATCGAGAGCCCGAAGAGAATCGCGAATGCGATCGGCGGCACGAAGCTCTCGATCGGGCCGGTGCGATCGAGCCCGATCAAACCCATGCCGTGGCCGAGCTGCACGACGAGCGTGAGCACCCCGAAGCCGACCAGGGCCGACAGCAGCGTCGTGAGCGCCGCCTTGAGCGCGATCACCGCCGAGCGGAACGCCATCGCGAGCACGAGGAACGTGATCCCGATGATGTAGAGCAGGAACCACGGCGAGTGCGAGAAGATCCGATTGCCGATGTCGGTGAACGCGGCGTTCGAGCCCGACACGTAGGCGCGCGCGTTCGAGCCCTCGAGCGTCTGCGGGATCACCGTGTGGCGAAGCTGCGAGACGATGTCGTCGGTCTTCGAGTCCTGCGGCTTGTACTTGCCGTAGGTGTTGATGATCGCGACCGAGGCCTTCTCCGAGCTCTTGGCGTTGAAGATCGGCTTGTTGACGCTCGCAAGCCCGGGGACCTGCTTGAGCGCCGCCTCGAGCTTGGCCGTCGCGCCGTGGTCGCCCTGGATGTCGACGACGACCGGGATCGGCTCGGTGAAGCCGGGCCCGAAGCCCTCCGACAGCAGGTCGTAGGCCTTCCGCGTCGTCTGGTCCTTCGGCGCCGTACCGGAGTCGGCCAGCCCGAGCCGGACCGCGAGCACGGGGGAGGCGAGGAGCAGCAGCCCCACCAGGGTGACGGGGAGGACGACCTTCGCGTTGCGGGTGACGAAGCGGCCCCAGCGGGCGACCGGCGTCCGCTGCTGCCCTTCACGCGACTCGTCGACCGGCGGCAGGCCGAAGCGGCCACGGTCGATCTTGTGCCCGAGCATCGAGAGCACAGCCGGCAACAGCGAGTTCGCGAGCAGCACCGCGGTCAGCACGCCGAGCGCGCTGCCGATGCCGAGCTTCGTGATGAAGTCGATGCCGATCAGCGCCAGCCCTGTGACCGAGATCGCGACCGTCACTCCCGCGAAGATCACCGCGCGCCCGGCGGTTGCCCCGGCGGCCGCCGCCGCATCCTGTGGCGACAGCCCGTCGTGCAGGAACTGTCGGAAGCGCGTGACGATGAACAGCGTGTAGTCGATGCCGACGCCGAGGCCGATCATCGGCACGAGGATCTCCGTGATCGTGTTGAAGTGCGTCAGCCGCGCCGCGAGGAACAGGATCAGGAACGCGCCGATCACCGCGACGATCGCGAACAGCAACGGGATCACCGTCGGCACAAGCGCGCGGAACAGCACCATCAGGATCACGAAGGCCGCGAGCAGGCCGATGATGTCGCTGAGGCCCTGCGTCGGCGGCGCGCTCTCCGCTTCGCCGGTGAACTCGACCTGCAGGCCCGCCGGTTGGCCGATCGAGCGAAGCTGATCCTCGAGCGAGACGATGCCCGACCGCGGCAGCTCGAATCCGGTGCGATCGAACTGCACGTCGTAGAACGCGATCTGCCCGTTGTCGGAGAGCTGACCCGAGTCGGCGAGCGGGCCGGTGATCGCGGAGACGTCCTTCGGATCCTGGGCGAGCTTCTTCTGCGACGCGCGACTCGCGACGAGCATCTTCCCGATTGCCGCGGTGCGCTCCGCCGTGTCGAGGCGCTCGCCGTTCGGCGCCGCGAGAACGACGCGCAGCGCGGCGCCCTTCTGGCCTCCGAACTTCGCGTCGATCAGGTCGGTCGCCCTCTGCGTGTCCGACCCGGGGATCTTGAAGTCGTTGATCAGGTGGCCGTGGAACGCGGCGTTCAGTGCGATCAGCGCCACGAACACCCCGACCCATCCGAAGACGACGCGCCGCGGGTGGCGGGCGCACGCACCGGCGACGCGGGCGAGTGAGCCCGAGTGGGCGATCCTCTTCTCTTCGGCCAGGACGGAATCGGGGACGTGTTGCTGCTGATCGCTCGTCTTCACATGCGCTCCTCTCGTGTGTCTCCCTGGAGCCTAGACACGCTCGTGCGGCTCGGGTCAGCGCGTGGCGGAATGCGCCTAGACAAGCGCCGCAGCGCGCTCCAGCTCGTCGATCTCGATCTTTCTCATCTGCAGCATCGCCGCCATCACGCGCTGCGAGCGCTCGGGGTCAGGGTCGGCGAGCAGTCGCGGGAGGGCCTCCGGGACGATCTGCCACGACACGCCGAAGCGGTCCTTCAGCCAGCCGCACGGGCCCTCCTCGCCGCCGTCGGAGAGTGCGCTCCAGTACGCGTCGACCTCGTCCTGGTCCTTGCAGGGGACGACGAACGAGATCGCCTCACTGAAGGTGAACTCCGGGCCGCCGTTGAGCGCCATGAACGGCCGGCCGTCGAGCTCGAAGGCGACCGTCATCACCGTTCCCTCGGGGCGCGGGCCGGCAGAGCCGTAGTGCACGATCTCCGTGATCTTCGAGTTCGGGAAGACCGACGTGTAGAACGTCGCAGCCTCTTCCCCCTCCGTGTCGAACCACAGGCACGTCGTCAACATCTCGACTCCCCTTTCTCGTCTCCACTCTGACGAACCGGCAGCGGAGAACTCATCGGTACGACAACCGGTGCCAGGCACCAATGTGCCTGGCACCGCGAGGACGGGCGACCAGGGTGAGCGCGGCGGCGATCAGGCACACCAGCGCGGCCGAGGTCGAGAAGCGATCGGAGACCGGATGCGCGACCACGAGCACGAGCGCAGCGGCGGCCGCGCCGAGCACCCACCTGGGCGCTCTTCGCGCCCGCACGGCTGCGCCGTACGTGGTGAGCAGCGCCACCGGGAACGCGATGAAGAGCGGGAAGATCATGACGAGCGACGGCGAGTTGTTCATCCTCTCGATCACGCTGATCAGCTGCGCGCGACTCGCCTCGCCACCCGGGATCGACGCCCACATCAGATAGACGCCGGCGAGCGCTCCGTGCCCGATCGCCCCGAGCAGCGCGAACGCCTGCGCCGCACGGCCGAACCAGAGCGCGCGGCCGCCGAGCGACCGCACGACGCCGATCACGCCCGGCACGATCAGGACGCTCGAGAGGAGCAGGAGCCCCGCCGAGAGCGCCATCGCGCCGTGACTGCGGAGCGCGGCGTCGTAGATCGTCGTCGCGTTGCCGCTGTTCGCCGGATCGACGAGCGTCTCCGCCAGGTCGGCAGCCATCGCGCCGACGAGCGCGGCGACCGCCCAACCGAGCCGTCCGTCGTACCGCTTGCTGCCTTGCATTTCGAGCCTCCTTGATCGACAGGACAGTCGTAGCCCGGTCGCCCGCGCCGAACGTCGGCGCGCGGGGGGATCCCGCCTCCTCCTCGAGCCGGGCCTTTCGGCGGCGCTCCTCGAACCTGGGGTTGACGTCCGGTGCGGGCTCGTCGCCCGGCGGCGCCCGCAGCTACCGGCCGAAGCCGTCGAGCATCGTGCGCAGGCGCTCGAGCACGTCCGCGGCCGTCTCGAGCTCGGCCGCCGAGAACGCGGCGAGCGCCTCGTGCCAGTGACGCTCGAGTTCGGCGCGGCGCTCGGCGACCATCTTCGTACCGTGCGGCGTGAGCGCGCAGGTGACGATGCGCCGATCCTCCTGCGAACGCTCACGCTCGACGAGGCCGATTCGCTCGAGGCCGTCGAGCATCTGCGTCGCGGTCGCGGGCACGAGCTCCGCCGCCGTCGCGAGCTGCCCGATCGACAGCTGTCCCTGCTCGGCGAGGTGGAAGAGGAGGTGGAACTGCGCGAAGCTGAGCTCGCCTGGACGATGCGTCTCCCGCCCGCGCAGGCCGCGGGTCGCCGCCGTGACGCCCTTGAAGGCCGCGCCCAGCCGGACGAGCGCCTCCTCGCGCGCGTCTGCGCGTGGGGCGGTGGCCGTCCTGCTCATGCCGCCTCGCTCGCGGCGACCGTCGCGAGCGCGCCGCTCTGCGCGCCCGACCGCTCCGTTCGCGCGGCGCGCTCCGCGCGCATCAGCACGATGCAGGGCACGATCGCAAGAGCCGTCAGCCCGGCCGACCACCAGAACGCCGTCCCGTACGCGGAGGCGGCCGCCTCCGCGCCGTGCGTGCCGGCGAGCGCACGCTGGAGGACGACTGCGAGCAGCGCGGTGCCGATCGATCCGCCGACGCGCTGCAGGACATTCAGCTGCGGCGTCGCGTCGGGGAGCTCCTGCGGCCGCAGCGATGCGAACGCGGCGGACATCGCCGGCATGAAAGCGAAGCCCACGCCCATGCCGCGGACGACCATCGCGCCCGCGAGCCACGCGATCGGCGTGTGGGCGCCGATCAGGGCGAAGGGGATCGTCGCGACCGTCGTCACGATCACGCCCACGAGCGCCAGCAACCCGCCGCCGAAGCGGTCGGTGAGGCGGCCGGCGAGCGGCATCACGAGCGCCATGCCGATGCCCATCGGCGCCGTCAGCAGTCCGGTCGCGACGACGCTCTCGAGCCGGATCTGCTGCCAGTAGAGCGGCAGCAGCACCATCCCGCCGAAGAGCGCGGCGCCGAGACAGAACATTGCGATCGACGCCGACGCGAACGTCGCGCGCCGGTACAGGCGAAGGTCGAGCAGCGGATGCTGGATACGCAGCGCGTGCACGGCGAAGGCGGCGATCAGCGAGAGCCCGAGCAGCAGCGGCACGACCACCTTCGTCGAGGTGAAGCTCCCGGTCGCGCCGATCTCGGCGAGGCCGTAGGTGAGCAGCGGCAGGCCGGTGACCATCAGCGCGAGGCCGCGGACATCGAGGCGGTTGGTCGGCGCTCGCTCGCCGGCAGGCAGGGCGCGCAGCGCCGCCGCGAACGCGACCACGCCGATCGGAACGTTCACGTAGAAGATCCAGCGCCAGCTCGCGTTGTCGAGGATCAGGCCTCCGAGCGTGGGTCCGAAGATCGGCGCCAGCATCGCCGGGATCGCGACGACGCTCATCACGCGCCCCATCCGGCGCGGCCCGGCGGCCTGGGCCATCATCAGCTGCCCGATCGGCAGGATCATCCCGCCGCCGACGCCCTGCAGGACGCGGAAGAGGATCAGCTCGGTGGACGAGGTCGCGAGCCCGCACAGCGCCGAGCCGACGGTGAAGAGGATGAGCGAGAGGAGGTAGACGCGCTTCGGCCCGAAGCGCCGCGCCGCCCAGCCGGTGATCGGGATCACGGCCGCCAGCGAGAGCATGTAGCCGGTGATCACCCACTGGATCTGCGAGAGCGAGCTGTCGAGATCGCGCCCGAGCGTCGCGAGCGCGACGTTCACGATCGTCGTGTCGAGGATCGACATGATCGACCCGATCACGACGACGAACGCGATCCGCCAGACGTGCGGCTCGATGCGGTCGGCCGTTGCCGTGCTCACCCGGTCTTCGCCGAAAAGTTACTTCGGTACCTGAAGATCATGTACCGAACGATAGCGGATCACCCGGCTGCGAAGGCGACCTCGTCGACCAAGCACTTCCCGCAGCTCGTGCACATGCGGAGGTGGAGCCAGCGGTCGCCCGTCTTCAAACACTTCTCGCAGCCGTCGATCTCGGCGGGCAGGTCGGTCAGCGCGATCTGGTCGAGATGCGAGCAGGTCGGCGAGCCCATCAGGACGGGAGCTGTACGCGCACCACGAGCTCGGCGAGCGTCGCCTGCAGCTCCCGGCCGACCTCCTCGTGTGCGTGAGGCCCGAGTGCCGGGAGATGGGTCTCGATGCTCGTTGTCATCTCAGGCGAACCTCCTTACGAAGTCGAGAGCCGTTTGCGCAACCTCGCGCCAGTCGGCGTCGATCGTCAGCGCATGCCCGCGGTTCTCGAGCTTGACGATCTCGGTGACACCCTCGTTCTGCTGCTGGCGCTTGTACGACGCGTTCGCGATCGCCCACGGCACCGTGTGGTCCTGATCGGCGGAGACGATCAGGAGCGGCCCGCGCGCCGGGTTCTTGATGTCGACCTTGGCCTCGGTCCACGGGTTGAAGTTGGCGGCCGCCGCCTGGAAGATCGGCTCGCCGGGGCCGGGCACCGAGTACTCCTCGTACAGCTCCCTCGCCTCGTCCTCGCCGACGACGTTCGCGAAGCTGTAGCGGAACTGCTCGAAGGTGAGCGGGACGGCGCGGTTGTAGTTGGCGGGGTTCCGGAGGACGGCCGACGACGACCGTAGCGCCGAGATCGGCAGCGGCAGCACGCCGCGGAACGGCGCCGGGCTGATCGCGACCGAGGCCCGCGCCAGGCCGCGTCCCGCGAGGATCTCGGTGAGCAGGCCGCCGAAGGAGTGGCCGATGATCACCGGCTTCGAGTCGAGCCTGCGGATGAATGTCTCCTCGTAGTCGGCGATCTCGCCGATGCCCTTGCCCGCGAAGACGTCGGGGGCGGCCTTCGCCTCGGCGACGGTGACGGGGTCGTCGGGCCAGCCGGGCGTGAGCGAGACGAACCCGGCCTCCTCGAAGAACGCCGCCCAGCGCTCCCAGCTCGACGGCAGGAGCCACAGCCCGTGCACGAACACGACCGGCGTCGAGCCCGACGCGTTCGCGCGTTCGATCTGTGCCTCCTCGTGCTCGGCGATGGTCTTCGGCTCAGCAGCCTGGGTCATCTTCCCCTCCTCGGCCTTGGATGACGCGACCCCCACAGCGTCGCGGACCACGGTGAGTCGGCGCGGAGCTACCCGCTGTCGAACCGTTGGGCTCGAATCAGGTCGCCGGCTGCGTCGCCGGGAACTCCGCGATCATCTGCCGCCGGAGCACCTCGACCCCTGCGAACGCGAACACGAACACGACGAGGAGCGGATAGACGCGCTGGCCGTCTGTCGGGCCCGAGATGAGAATCAGCAGCAGGACGAGCGCGACCACGCCGTAGATGATCCACGGATGGTTGCGCGCCGTCGGCGCAACCACGCGTCTGACCCACCGGGCCGGCCGCGACGGGCCCGCAATCCACGCCGCCAGGATCACGAAGAACCCGTAGATGAGGATGTTGATCCCGACGTTGCGCAGCAACTCCGTCTCGACGGCCCACACGGCCGACACGGCCGGTTTGTTGATCGCGGTGTTGCTCAGCGCGTCGACCAGGTAGTTGCCGGCGAAGCGGCGGACGACGAGGACGATCAGTCCGACGACGATCCCGCTCACCCCGATGCCCATCAGCACCTGGCGGCGGCGGCCGGTCGCGAGGTAGACGGCGAGCGCGTAGATCGCGATCACGAGGAAGAAGAGGAAGTAGCTGAGGAAGCGCACCGCCTTGACCGCGGTTCGAGCGGTCTTCAGCTGGTTGCCCTGCATGACCGTGATCTGACCGACGTCGGGCGGGAGTTGTGCGGCGACCTTGCCCACCAGGCCGCCCTGTTGTTCGAGCTCCTGGACGATCGGTCGTAAGTTCAGGACCACGTTGCCGTTGGTGTTCTGAAGGATCTGTCTCTTCCCGTCGAGGACGGCGATGAACAACTTGTGGGCGCGCATCACCGCCTGCTTCCAGAGCTCCTGTGTGCGCGGCCTGCTGAGCAGCGTGTCGGCGGCGCGCACGAGCAACTGGCGGAGCGCGCCGGCGAGCGGCGCCGCGATTCCCTTGTACTGCGCGGGCAGCTGCTGCTGGAGCTGGGCCGCCACGTCGACGTTCTGGTAGAGCTGGTCGACCATGTAGACGGAGAGCGCCGACCGAACCTGGTCGTCCTCGAGCAGCCTCACGCTCGCATTCGTGAAGTTGTTGGTGTCGAGCGCCTGCCGCTTGACCCAGATGTTCAGGGCGGAGACGAGGGCGATCACGGCCGCGAGCACCACGAGCACCCAGGGCACCCAGCGGCGCCACGAAGACGGCTGCTGCCGCGTCAGAGGCGCATTTGTCGCAGCCATCGGTGTCTACGCTAACGCTTCGACGAACGGTCCGCATAGTGCCGATGGCATGACGCGGCCGATCTGCCCGCGGTCGAAATACACGCCCGTTGCCCCTCGTTGGACACTCCGTAGGCGAGGGGAGGGGTCAGATGGGTTCCAGGAAGTCGCTGGTCGGTGCGCTCTTTGCCACGACGACCGCGATTGCGTGGGGAGGGCAGTTCGTCGTCGGCAAGTCGGCGCTCGGAACGATCAACGCGTTCCCGCTCTCGACGATCCGCTACGCGGCCGCAGTGGTGCTCTGGGTCGCGCTGCTCGTGATCGTGGAGGGTTGGGGCTCGCTGCGCCTCGACGGCCGTGGCCGCCGCCTCTTCTGGCTCGGCTCGCTCGGCTTCGCCGGGTTCAACCTGCTCGCGTACACGGGGCTCGCGCACTCGCGGCCGCAGAGCGCGTCGTTGATCGTGGCGCTCGGCCCCCTGCTGACCGCACTCGTGCTCTGGCACCGCACGCGCACGCGGCCGTCGACCACGACGTTCGTGCTGCTCGGCGTCGCGCTCGCCGGCGTCGCGCTGGTGATCAGCGGCGGCGATCCGGCATCGATCTTCGACGGCTCGATCGGCTGGGGCGATGCGCTCGTGCTCGCCGGTGTCATGAGCTTCGTGCTCTACGGGCTCGGTGCAGCGGAATTCTCGGACTTCTCGGCGCTTCGCTTCACGACGCTCACTGCCGCGCTCGGATGGGTCACACTCGCCGCCGCCGCGACAGCGGTCGCGGTCGCCTCCGGCGTCGTCGAGTGGCCGACCGGCGAGCAGCTCTGGTCGGTGGCGCCACAGCTCCTGTACTTGACGATCCCGGGCGCAGTGCTCGCCGTGCTCACGTGGAACGCGGCGATCGGGCTGATCGGACCGCAGAACGCCGTGCTCTTCGGGAACCTCATCCCCGTCACGACGTTCGCGATCGAGATCGCGCGCGGCTACCGCCCCGGCGCGGTCGAGCTCGTGGGCGCGGGCCTGACGATCTCGGCGCTCGTTGCGAGCAACCTGCTCGCCCGCCGCCGGCCGGCGACGCAGCAGGCAGACACCCCGGAGGACGCCGAGCCGGCGCTCGCGCGCGCTGCCTGAGCCGCTCGGTTAACGTGCGTTCGTGGAGCCCGATCGCGCACGAGAGCTGCTGAGCGCCGAGCGCACCCGCATCGAGCGGGCGCTGCGGCGCCTCCGGCCCGAGGACGACGGCGAGCCGGCCGACGAGTTCGACCCGGCGAATCTCGCGTCGGACCTCTACCAGGAAGAGCTCGACCAGGGCATGGCCGAGCGCCTGCGCGCGGAGCTCGCGGCCGTCGAGCGTGCGGAAGCGCGCCTCGAGGCGGGAACGTACGGCCTGTCGGTCGTGAGCGGCAAGCCGATCCCGGACGAGCGCCTCGAGATCGTGCCGACCGCCGAGCGGACGGTCGACGAAGAAGCCGCCGCCCGCTAGGCCGTCACATAGCGCGCGCCGAGGGTGGTCGCGAGCGTCCGGTGCGCCGGGCCGGTGCCGACAAGCGCCGAGCGCGACGGATCGACGGCGTGTGCGCGCGCGAACGCGAGCAGCAAGCCCGGGAGCGGTGGCCGGCACCAGCAGGTCGGCGGCCCGCCTCCGTGCGGGCAGAGCGCGCCGGCGGCGGTCGCGTCCGCCTTCTGCACCCGTTCCACGGCCGCGTCGAGCGCGTCGCTGCTGCCGTCCGGGCTCCAGTCGAACACGAGGAGCGGCGCGTCGCGCTGCTCCTCGGCGAGCTGCGAGCGCCAGCCGTCCCCGACGGCTGCGGCCGCCGCCACGAAGACGCCCGGCCGTGAGCGCGCGGCGTCGCGCTGCCGCGCGAATTCGACGTGTTCGACGCCGCTCAGGCCCTCGTCGAGCGCGGGCGGCTCGAGCTCGCGGAGCGCGCGCATCTGGGAGGTCGGCAAGAGCAGTCCGGGCTCGCGGCGGGCGAGCACCCGGAGCTCGGCGGGCGTCGGGAGCGCTCCGAATCGGTCGAGCAGGCGTTCGACCAGGTTGACCTGCGCCTGGGCTAGCGGCGTTTCCAGCCACACGCACCGGACGGGCACAGCGTGGCGCGTCGCCGCCTCGATCGCATGGCTGCGCGCGGCCCGAGTCAGGTACGTGTTGTCGAGGACGACCCGGCGCGTGCCGGACGACAGCGCGTCGTCGAGTGCTTCCGCGAGGCTGCGCAGCGAGCCGCCGCGCTCGTCCCGGTTGAGCCGAACGTAGCCTCGGGCCGCGAGCTCCGCCGCGATGCGCGTCTTGCCCGCGCCGGGAATGCCCATCACGAGCACGACCTCGGCGTCGTCCTGCGGCGTGCGCTTCTTGCGACGCGCGGGGCCGCCGATTTCGAATGCGCGCGAGAGCGTTCGCCGCTCGGCCGCGCCGAGCGCGAGAGCGGCCGCGCCGGCCGCGGAACGGGCGGTCTCGGAGCGGCGTGCGCCGGGGATCGGGACGACCGTGGGCGACAGGGCGAGCAGCCACGCGAGCACAACCTCGGCCGGTGTCGCGCCATGCGCGGCGGCGACGGCGGTGAGGGCAGGGTCGCGGGCGAGCCGCGCCGCGCGCTCCGCCCCTCCGAGCGGCGAGTGGGCGATCACGGCAACACCTGCCGCCTCGCACCGCTCGACCACCCCGCCTCGCACCGCGCGGTCGGCGAACGGGCTGAGCGCAACCTGGACGGCACTGACGGGGATAAGCGAGAGCGCCTCGTCGAGCTGCGTGCGGTTGACGTTCGAAACGCCGACGCGCCGGACGAGCCCGTCGTCGAGCAGCCGGCCGAGCGCGCGCAGCGACGTCGCCCACGGTGTGCGCGGATCCGGCGCGTGCAGGAGATAGAGATCGATCTGCAGTCCGTCGAGCGCGTCGAGGCTCGCCTCGCAGTCGCGCAGGATCGATTTCGCCCGTCCGTCGGCGAACCAGCCGCCGCCCGTGCGCGCCATGCCGCCCTTCGTCACGATCCGACGGTCGCCGGCGCCGCAGCCGCGGAGCGCGCGGGCGAGCAGCCGCTCGTTGTGGCCGAGCTCCGACTCGCCGCGCCCGTAGGCGTGCGCGGTGTCGAAGACGGTGACGCCCGCGGCCGCGGCTGCCGTGATCGTCTCGACCGCGCGCTGCTCGTCGCGCTCCTCGTCGGTGGACAGTCGCATGCAGCCAAGGCCGATGCGCAGCTCTGTTGCGTCAAGCCAATGCGGACGACTCAGGACACGGAGAGTACGTCAGCCTGGTGTTCCCCACCGTCGGCGTGATTGCATACCTCGCCTCGGCGATCGCCCGAGGCCTGCCGATGGGAACCCTTGCGGCGGCTGCTCCTCCGCTCCTGACGACGGCTACTGTTCTTCGTCGGCGAGCGCGGCCAACTCGAGCGCGAGGCCGAGCGCCCGGCCGATCTTGCCGACCGCCGCCGCAGTGCGCGCCGTGCCGACGATCGGTGCGATCGCGGTGAGCACGTCGCGTGCGTCGTCGGGGGTGAGGCCCGCGTCGGCGGCGGCGCCCATGTTCATCAGGTAGGACGCAGGCGGCGCGTCGACGGCGACGAGCGCCGCGAAGCGCACGAGCATGAGCGTCTGCTCGTCGAGGCCGGTCGCCTCGATCGACGCCGCGGTCATCTCCGCGAGCAGGTCGAGGACAGGCGTCTCGCTGGATTGATCGGCCACGGGGCTCCCCTTTCAGAAGTTGGATGCGTCGCTCAGCCGGAGGACAGGCTCTTGCAGTTCTCGGCCTGCTGGAAGGCGGTCTGCAGCTCGCCTCCCGGCTGCAGTTGCTTCAGATGGTTGAACGTCGATTGCACGTCGCTGCTGATCGTCGACAGCGCCGAGCCCGCGACCGTGACCAGGTTCAGGATCCCGCTGGCGCTCGAGGTGTCGTTGACGGCGTCCTGCACCTTCTGCACCTGGTCGTTCACCTCGTTCGAGAGGTTGTCGACGGACTGCTTCGCCTGGTCGCCCGCGTCGGTCGGCGGCTTGCCGAGGCCCTTCACGTCGTCGGTGAACGTCTTCGTCGACGACTTGAAGTCGTCGAACGCGTTTTGGACCGAGTCCTTGGAGAGGTTGCCGCTCTTCAGGGAGTTGGCGGTCGACGTGAGCGAGTCCTTCCACGTCGAGACCGCTCCGCAGAAGTCGTTCGCCCACTCGCTCGCGGTCTCCGGCTTGCTGCTCTTCCCGCAGCCGGCCGCGAGCAGGACGAGCGCTGCGAGCAGCGGCAGCAGAACGAGTTGCTTGGTGGTGACCCGGGCGTTGATGGCACGAGCCTAGCGTCTCGCGGCGCTCGAGGTCACGCGATTGACACTCGGTTGTCGATGAAGAAGACTCCGCAGCCATGTGCTGCGTCGCGCTCTCGATGTTCTTCATCGGCCCTCGGTTCGCTCTGGCGCTCGTGTGGATCTTCGGCAACCGCGTGGAGGCCGCGTTCTCGAGCTGGGTGTGGCCGCTGCTCGGCCTCCTGCTGCTGCCGTGGACGACGCTGGCCTACGTCCTCGTGTGGGGGCCGCTCCACGGCGTCTCGGGCGCCGGCTGGTTGCTCGTCGGCTTCGGGGTCCTGCTCGACGTCATGACCTACTCGGGCCGCTTCGCGCGCGATCGCTACCAGGCGAGCCGCGCCGTCTAGCTTCTCTTCGCGGGCAGCGAGCGCGCGAAGGCGACGCCGCGCTCGACCCAGGGCCTGAGCTCGTCCTCCGTGTCGACGTGCTCCGCGGCGACTCGCAGCCAGCCGGGCATCGACCGTCCACGCATCTCGAGCATCTGCGCCGGCGTCGCCCGCAGCAGCTCCTCGGAGTCCGCCGGGTCGACGCGGACGAGCAGGCCGCCCTGCCCGCTCGCCGCGACTGCCATGTTCCCGCCCACGAGGAACGCGAGACCGCCGAACATCTTCTGCTCGGTCAACCGCGGCTCGGACGCGACGAGCGCGCGGATGCGGCCGGCGAGCGCCTCGTCGTACGCCATCGCCCGGAGCGTAGTTGCCCCGGGCCGCCGTCAGCGTATTTCCGGATGCGGCGGCAGGCACGGGCTGCGACGCTGTGCCGCGAAGGAGGTCGTCGTGGCAGCGACGTCGTTCGACGCACTCGGCAGCCATTGGCGGACCGCGCTCGACGCGGCCGAGGATGCCCTCGGCACGCTGAGCCGCAACCGGCGCGAGCTGCAGCTTCCGTCCGACGAGCTGCAGGAACGAGCCCGCCTGCTCGTCCGCGAGCGGAGCGAGACCGAGCACCTGCTCGAGCAAGTCGCCCAGCTCACGCACGCCAGGCTGCACCGGCATCTGACCGGGCCTCGGGCGCGGCCGGAGTTGATCGGCCTCGACGGCGCGGTGCGCGCCTGCGTCTTCGACCTCGACGGCGTCCTGACCGCCAGCTCGGCGCTGCACGCCGCCTCATGGCAGGAGACGTTCGATCCGCTGCTCGCGCGGCGCCACGAGCACTCGGGTGAGGCGTTCGGCCCCTGGCGGCCGTTCGACCCGCGAGGCGACTACGAGCGGTACATCCACGGGCGGCCGCGGATCGAAGGGGTGCATGCCTTCCTCGCGAGCCGCGGGATCCGGTTGCCGGAGGGCAACCCCGGCGATCCGGCCGACGCCGAGACGGCGCAGGGGCTCGCCAACCGCAAGAACGCGGCGCTCCAGCGGCGGCTCGGCGTCGACGGCGTCAAGGCGTTCGAAGGCTCGACGCGCTTCCTCGAGGTCGCCCACGAGGCGGGCCTGCGCTGCGCGGTCGTCTCGGCGAGCGCGAACACGGACGCGATCCTGCGCGGCGCGGGGCTCGCTCCGCTCGTCGACGTGGTCGTCGACGGCCGCTCGATCGGTCGCGAGCAGCTCGCGGCGAAGCCCGCGCCCGACTCGGTGCTCGCCGCGTGTCGGCTGCTCGACGTTCCACCGGGCTCGGCCGCCACCTTCGAGACGACCCTCGCCGGCATCGACGCCGGTCGCGCGGCCGGGGTTCACCGGGTGATCGGCGTCGATCGCTCCGGTCGCACCGCCGTGCTCGTCCGCCGGGGCGCAGACCGCGTCGTGCCCGACCTCGGCGACCTGATCGACCCCGTGCTGGGCGACTGAAAATCATCCCACGAGCATGACGGCCGACATGGGAGCTTTCGTAGGACTCCGGTCGGGGGCGTCGAAGCGCGCCTAACGAATTCCCGGGGAGGCGTCAATTCGCAGGAGGAGGTAGCGGTGAAAGCACCGATGGCAGGCTGGATCGTGTTCGCGGCGGTGATCATGCTGATCGTCGGCGTCCTCGATTTCTTCGAGGGCCTGATCGCGATCATCCGCAACAACTACTACGTGATCCACGGCAACCAGCTGATCGTCTTCGATACGACGAAGTGGGGCTGGATCACACTGATCTGGGGCATCGTCCTCGTGATCGCGGGCTTCGGGCTATGGACCGGAGCCGGGTGGGCGCGCTGGTTCACGATCATCGTCGTGGGCCTCAACATCCTCGGCCAGCTCAGCTGGCTCGGCGCGAGCGCGTACCCGTTGTGGTCGCTCGTGATCATCACGCTGAACATCATCGTCCTCTACGCGCTTTGCGCGCGGTGGAAGGGCTATCCAGAGGAAGCGGTCGCCTGAGTCACGGATGTGATGGGCCGCGCGCGACCAGGCGCGCGGCCCATACTTCCGGAAGCGTGTTCGAGTCAGAGCAGGAGATCGAACAGCTCCAGGCGCTCATCGACCGGACCTTCAGCCGGGCGAACCCGCACCTCGCATCGATCGTCAGCGAGAAGCGTCGGCTCAATGCGCGCCAGGTCGCGCGCTACTTGCAGGGAACGAAGCACGTCGCCTTCGCGACCGTGAACGAGCGCGGAGAACCTCGCGTCGCACCGCTCGACGGCGTCTTCATCCACGGGCGCTTCACCGTCTCGACCGGCGGCGACGCCGCCCGCCTGCGCCACCTGCGCGCGAACCCGGCGTGCAGCGCGGCGCACGTCGACGGCGACACGGTCGGCATCGTCGTGCACGGGCGCGCGACGATCATCGGCCGAGACGACGCGGGCGTCGAGGAGATCGAGCCGGTCTGGCGCGGCATCTACGAGTCGAGCCCGTTCGAGTGGGGCGAGGGCGTCGTCTTCATGCGCATCGATCCGAGCTCGATGTGGGCCTACGCGTTCCATCCCGAGAACTTTCCCGGGTAGCCGCCCGGACCACCTAGGGCAGCGCGAGCAGGACGTAGGCGTGGACGACGTCCTTCTTGCCCTTGATCTGCAGGCCGGTCTTCGCCTCGACGACCGCGCCGTCGGGAAGCTGACCGTAGGTCTCCGCGCCGATCAGCACCCCGCCGGCCGGCGCGAGGCTCTCGAGCCGCGAGCCGGTGTTGATGGTGTCGCCGACGAGCGGGTAGGCGACGTGGCCGTCACCTCCGATCTCGCGCAGCACGGCCTCGCCGCTGTTGACGCCGACGCGCATCTGCGGCCAGTCCGGATGCTGCTCGGCGAGCGCTGCGAGTCGTTCCTGTAGCGCGAGCGCCGCGCTGGACGCACGCAGCGCGTGGTCGGGCTGATCGCCGCGGCTGTTGAACGTCGCCGCGATGCTGTCGCCGATGAACTTCTCGAGCTCGCCGCCGTACTCGCGCGTGATCAGCGGCGCGGCGACGCTCCAGTACGCGTTGAGCAGGGACGACGCCTCGGCGGGTGTGACGCGCTCGGCGAACGTCGTGAACCCGACGAGGTCGCCGAAGAGCACGCTGATCTCCTGGCGGCGCTCACGCGTCGACGAGAGGTAGAGGTGGCGGAAGCGCTCCTCGCGCCACTCGCGGCGCGCGGCCAGACCGATGATCAGGTAGGCGGTGACAATCAGCCCGTGCCACTCCCACCAGCTCGCGTGCCACTTGCGCTCGCCGGTGACGGCGACCCCGATCATCGCCTCGGCCAGCAGCAGGAAGCACGCGATCACCGCCGCGGGCAGCAGCTTGCGGCTGTCGCGGAAGATCAGCCAGTAGCGCCCGGCGCTGACGAAGTAGGCGATCGTCCCGACGACCGCCATCGACGCGAGCAGGCTGCCGCGCGCCGCCTCGCTGTCCGCCCCGTGCAACGGCGGCAGGTCCATGACCGTCCACGCGAACCAGCCGGCCATCGTCAGCAGGACCGCCGCCCGAAGCTCCGTGCGTCTGCGGATGAGCCATGTCCCGAGACCGGGCCGCACGTCGACGAACGCCGAGCCGAACGCGAACACCGCGCTGACGAGCAGGCCGACCGGGATCGCGACCTGGAAGCCTGCGTGCTCGCCCGCGAAGAGCACGCCCGGCGTGCCGAACGCGTGGAGCCCCATGAACCCGCCGGTGGCCATGAACGCCAGCGAGAGCAGCAGCACCCGCGCATCGCCCCGGCGGTTCGCGGCCTCGCCGGCCGCGTACCCGAGGACGAACGCGAGCACGCCCACCGTCCCGAACACGACGAAGTGCGCCTTGTAGTTCTCGAAGTGGGGGTCGAGACGCGAGCGGAGCAGAAGCGAGGCGAGCCCGATCAGCGGCAGCGCGGCCGCGACCACCCACCCGACGGCGACCGCAGCAGAACGTGCCCGCTGTGCGGGCGCTCGCGGACGCTTTCGGTCTTCACCGGCCATCCACCGAGGCTAGGCGCGGCGTCCGTCCAGCGGAACGGGAACGAGGACGATCTTGGCGTCGTTCTGCAGGACGATTTGCCCTGCCGCGTCCTCCAGTCCGTGCCTGCTGCGATGCTCATGCCGTGAGCCCGGGTGGCACCACGATCGCGGTTCCTGACGAGCGCATCCCCGAGCACGCGGAGCGGCTGCTCGCGCGGCCCGTGACGCGCGCCGACCTCGCGCTGGCTCTCGCCGAGAGCAGCGTCTCGTCGGCCGAGGTGCTCGTCGAGGGCAATGCCTTCTACCCACGGATGCTCGCGGACATCGAGTCGGCGTCGTCGTCGATCCACATCAACCAGTTCGGCTTCCGTCCGGGCGCTGTCGGCGACGCGTTCGCCGAGGCGCTGATTGCGAAAGCGCGCGACGGCGTACCGGTGCGGCTCGTCGTCGACCGGCAGGGCTCGGATCCCGAGCGCGGGTCGCGTGTCCTCTACGACCGGCTCCGTGCCGAGGGCATCCAGGTCTGTGTGGTGCGCGCGATGCAAGCGCGGGTGTCCGCCGGGCCGCTGGGCGGCGGCGGCGCGACGACCTGGAACCTCGGCGCGCTCGGGCATATCGACCACCGCAAGGTCACGGTCGTCGACGGGCGCATCGGATGGGTCGGCGGAGCCGGGATCGAGGACCACTTCCGGGACGGCCGCTTCCACGATCTCTTCGTCCGTGTGACCGGACCGGTGGTCGCGCAGCTGCAGCTGGTGTTCGTCGCCAGCGTTCGCTGGCTCGGTGGCGAGCTCCCTGTTGCGGATCTCCCTGCGTTGTTCCCGCCGCTCGAGAGCGGTCCGCAGGCGATTCCCGCGCGCGTTCTCCACAACGCGCCGGGCCGGTATCGGCCGATCACCGACGCGATCGCCCGCATGCTCGACGGTGCGCGCGAGACGCTCGACGTCGTGAACCCCTACGTCACCGATCGCGGGATGATCCGCCGTATCGAGCGCGCCGCCGCCCGCGGTGTTCGCGTGCGCCTCTTCGTCCCGGCGAACGCGAACAACTGGGCGTGCGCGGCCGCGCAGCAGTTCCACCACGCGGCGCTCCTCGACGCGAAGGTCGGCATCTTCGAGTACCCGGCGATGCTGCACGCGAAGGCATTCGTGCGCGACGGCGAGGAGCTGCTCGTGGGCACGTGCAATCTCGAGGCGTGGAGCCTCAAGCGGTTCTTCGAAATCGACCTCCAGCTCCGGTCGGAGGAGCTGGCGGCGCAGTTCGACGAGCGCTTCAGCGCGCCCGCGGTGGCGTGCTCGATACCCGGGAGACGGTTGACCGGTGCGAAGGAGCGGGCGCGGGCGGCCCTGTTCGCCGGGCTTTCGCCGTTCCTCTAGGAGACGAGGTTCACGGAGGCGTCGTCGACGTAGGCCTTCGTGCGGGTGGTCAGCTGGGCGAGCACGTCGACGCGCAGTGAGCCGCCGCCGGCCGCCGAGCAGCGGACGGTGAGGCGCTCCCAGCGGCCGTTCCCGCTCACGGTCACGAGCTCCGAGCGCAGGATCGCGCCGCCTCGCTGCTCTCGCACGCGCATGGTGACGAGCCGGTGGGCGGGCGCCCGCACCCAGACTGCCGCGACGTACGTGGCGCCTGCTGTCGTGACGGCGACGACATTCGTCGCGTCGAGCGAGGCCGTGCCCGCGCTCCCGCGGCGGCTCACCACCGCCGAGCAGCGGCCGCCGTGCGCCGTGGCGCACGTCCGGGCGAGCGTCGTCGAGCTGTTTCCCTTCCGCCATCCCCCGAGATCGGTCTCGAAGCCGGTCGTCGCGAGCGGCTGCGTGGGCGTCGTCGTCCCGGGCTGCGGCGCGGGACCGCCGTTCGCGGGCGCGGGAGCGCCAACCGGGGGCGGTGGCGAGGGAGTCGGCGTCGTCGTCGTGACCGGCGGCGCGGGCGGAGGCAGAGGCGGGGGCGGCGGAGGAGCAGGCGTGCCGGCGACGGCGTAGGACGTGCTCGAGACCCGCAGGCTCGAGGCATCCACCGCCTCGAACGCCGAGCCGGGAATCGAGCGCAGTGCGTTCAGGTCGGTGTTGTTCCAACGCGGGTCGGGCGCGCCGCTCATGAAGAGCGACGAGCCGTTGTCCGCGAGGATCATTCCGTGCTTCTTGAGCGCCCGGAGGATCACCTGGTTCTGGGCCGAGAAGTGGCTGATGTCGAAGCTCGCCTTCAGGCGGAACCACGCGCCCATCGGCGGATCCGCCGCGCTGCC
The DNA here is from genome assembly GCA_035473635.1 of Gaiellaceae bacterium. GTDB lineage: Bacteria > Actinomycetota > Thermoleophilia > Gaiellales > Gaiellaceae > PALSA-600. The sequence continues at coordinate 18,706 of DATIOD010000069.1, forward strand.
GGTCCCCGCCTTGTGGCTCGCGGGCCAGATGTAGGCGTTCTGGGTGTGCGGCGCAGTGAACCGGATGACGTGGTCGATCTCGCCGGCGGCGACCTCGTCGTAGCGAACGAGCCCCGGCAGGATCGGCAAGCCCGCGGCGTCCCCCGACGTCCAGCCGAGCGTGCGCATCGCGTTCGAGTTGAGATCCCACGTCGCGCCCGAGCCGGCGCTCCACGACGCCCCGCCGTTCTGCGGGTGCGCGTCGAAGAGCTCCCAGAGGCGGCAGGCGTCGCGGTCGACGACCAGGACGTGGCGGTCGCCGGTCGAGCCGGAGTCGCCCTCGATCGGCGCATCCGGCGGAACGGGGTACGGCCCGGGATCGCTCTCGCCCGCGTAGCCGAACGAGACCGGCACCTTCGTCTGCGTGCCCGGCACCGTCGTGAACGGGATGCCGATCGGCCCGCCTTCCCACGTGCCCGACCCGAAGTCCGCCTTCAGGCCGGCAGTCGGGCCGATGCTCGAGATCCAGGCCGCCGAGTGCGAGTCGACGGGCAGCGCGGACACGTCGGCGTGCCAGAACGAGTTGGCCGGCGTCATCGGGCACGAGGGCGCGCCCGGGACGGAACTTCCGTGCGCGACCGCGGCAGGGACCATCGCGACGACGGCGAGCACCAGCATGCGTGTGATCCGCGGCGGCACGATCACGCACTCACCGTAGGCCCGGCCCCCGAGGGGCGCATCGCTCGAACGGGGCACGCCCACTAACAACTCGCGACGCGAGACGTCGATGCGTGTGGATGCGCGCTCGGCTCGCCGCCGGTGTGGTCGCAGCAGCCGGGCTCCTGGCCTGCGGCTTCGCCTCGCCGCCGCAGCACGCGCTCCGCGACCCGCATCGGTGCCCGGGCGCGGCCGGCTTCACCTGCTCGACGCTCGACGTACCGCTCGACCGGACGGGGCGCACGCCGGGCACGCTCCACCTCCAGGTCGGCGCGGCCGACAACCGCGCCGCGCCGCGCGGTGTGCTGCTCGTGCTGTCGGGTGGGCCGGGGCAGCCGGGGCTGCCGATCCTCGACCGGTTCGTCTCGCGCGCGCTCGGCGCGGAGCGGAACCAGTATCGGATCGTCGTGTTCGACCAGCGCGGCACGGGCGCCGGCGCCCTCGACTGCGCCGCGCTCCAGTCCGAGATGGGGAGCTCCGACCTGACCCCGCCGACGGCCGGCTCGGTTCGCGCATGCTCCCGGCAGCTCGGCGGGCGCCGCGCGTTCTTCGGCACCGACGACGTGGTCGCGGACATGGACGCGCTGCGGCGCGCCCTCGGCGTCGACTCGTGGTCGCTCGACGGGATCTCGTACGGCACCTACGTCGGCGAGCGCTACGCGCTCGCTCATCCGAGCCGCGTGCGCAAGCTCGTGCTCGACTCGGTCGTGCCGCAGGTCGGCGAGACCGATCTCGGCGTCGACGAGTTCGCGGCCGTACGGCGTGTGCTCGGCAACGTGTGTGGCTCGAGCTGTGTCGCCGATCTCGCCGCCGTCGTGGGGAAGTACCACCTCGGGCCGCAGCTCCTGGACGCGCTGACGTTCGACAGCATCGCCGACCCGACCTACCGCACCTTCTGGGACGTTCCCGCAGCGCTCGAGCAGGCCCGCCTGGGGGACCGCACGGCGCTCGACCACTTCCTCTCGATCGCCGCGGCCGAGCAGTCGGGCGTGCCGGCCCAGGCGCTCGACCAGGGGCTGCACGCGAGCGCGCTCTGCGCCGACTGGCGCTACCCGTGGGGCGACTCCGCCGCACCGCTCGCGGGGCGCGAGGCCATGCTGCGCGCCGCCGTCTCGCGCCTCTCGGCGTCGGCGCTCTACCCCTTCGACGCGGCGACGGCGTCCGGCAACGGCTTCGTCCGCCAGTGCCTGCCGTGGGGCCCGACGCCGCCGACGCCGTTGCCGCGCGGGAAGCTCCGCGTGCCGACGCTGCTCGTGAACGGCGACCACGACCTGTCGACGCCGCTCGCATGGGCGCGTAAGCAGCTCGCGCTGACGCCGAAGGGAAGGCTCGTCGTCGTCCCGGGCGCCGGCCACTCCGTCCAGTCGCGCGCGGTCAGCGACGTCGGGCGCAACGCCGTCGCCGCGTTCCTGCTCGGAAAGGGTTAGCGACCGGCCGCGTACGCCTGCGCGCTGCGCGGGTCGGCGCCGGCCTTCAGCATCCCGCCCGGCTCGCGCCCGACCGCGCCGACGCGGCCGAGCGACCACGACGGCGACGCCTCGACCTCGTGCCCGCGCACGCGGAGGCCCTCGAGCGTCTCCTCGCCCACGCGGTCTTCGACGGCGAGGTGCCGCGGCTTCGTCTCGCGCGGGTAGAACGAGCTGGGGAACGCTTCCGTGTGGTGGTTCGGCGCCTCGATCGCCTGCTGCAGGTCGAGCCCGAAGTGCAGGTGGCCGAGCAGCGCGTGCAGCGTCCACTGATCCTGCTGGTCGCCGCCCGGCGTTCCCAGTGCGAGATACGGCTCGCCGTCGCGGGCGACGAGCGTGGGCGAGAGCGTCGTGCGCGGGCGCTTGCCCGGAGCGAGCGAGTTCGGCAGGCCCTCCTCGAGCCAGAACATCTGCGCGCGCGTACCGAGGCAGAAGCCGAGCTCCGGTACGACCGGCGCGCCCCAGAGCCAGCCGCCGCTCGGCGTCGCCGAGACGATGTTGCCCGCCGCGTCGACGACGTCGAGGTGCACGGTGTCGCCCTTCACCGACCCGCGCGTCGGCTCCCCGACTCCCGCCGCCTCGAGCTGCTCGAGTGCGCCGTCGACGACCGCCAGACGTGGGCCTCGGCCGTCGGGTGAGCCCGGTTCGAGCGAGCCCGCCGACTCGTCGCCGACGAGCGTGCGACGCTCGGCCGCGTAGGCACGCGAGAGCAGCGTGTCGAGCGGCACGTCGACGAAGTCGGGATCGCCGTACCACGCCTCGCGGTCCGCGAACGCGAGCTTGGCGCACTCGGTGACGACGTGGACGTACTCGGCGCTGCCGTGCCCGAGCGCCTCGAGCTCGAAGCCCTCGAGCAGCCGAAGCTGCTGCAGGAACACCGGCGCCTGGCTCCACGGGCCCGCCTTCAGCACCGTCGTCCCGTGGTAGTCGACCGAGCTCGGGCGCTCGTACCGTGGCCGCCAGTCGCGGAGGTCCTCCTCGGCGAGCAGGCCGGCGTGCCGCGTGCCCGAGCTGTCGAGCCATTCGCGCGTAGAAAAACGGACGAACGCTTCTGCGATCCAACCCCGGTACCAGACGTCGTGCGCCGCCTCGATCTGCCCGTCGCGGTCGGAGGCCTTCGACTCCGCCTCCTCGACCAGACGCCGGTACGTCGCCCCGAGAACGGGGTTGCGCGCACGCGTGCCCGGCTCCTGCACGGGCAGGTAGACGTCCGCCGAGGTTGTCCAGTCGTCGCGGAAGAGCTGCTCGACGCCGCGGATCGCTCTGGCGGCGTGCGCGAGCTGCGGGTACCCGCTCTCGGCGTAGCCGATCGCGAAGCGCAGCACCTCGCGCAGGCGCAGCGTGCCGTAGTCGCGCAGCATCGCCATCCAGCCGCCGAACGATCCCGGCACGACCGCGGCGAGCGGTCCGGTGCCGGGCACGAGCCGGAGGCCGAGCGCATCGCGGTAGTGCGCGATCGTGGCCGCACGCGGCACGCAGCCCTGCGCGCACAGCACGACCGGTTCGTCGCGGCCGGCGGGCCACAGGAGCGCCGGCAGGTCGCCGCCCGGACCGTTCAGGTGCGGCTCGACGACCTGCAGCGTGAGCCCGGTCGCGACGGCGGCGTCGAACGCGTTCCCGCCCTGCTCGAGCACCGCCATTCCGGCCGCGGACGCCAGCCAGTGCGTCGACGACACCATCCCGAAGGTGCCGCGAAGCTCGGGGCGCGCCTGGGAGCTCATCCGGCTGCGACGATAGTCGCCGCGTCGCCGGTGAGGCGGGGAGCAGGCCGGCCGGGGCCGACCAGATGGCACGCGACGAAGTGCTCGGGCGCGAACTCCTCGAGCTGTGGCTCCTCGTCGGTCGAGCGCGGCGCCGAGCGCGGCTCGAGCGGGCAGCGGGTCCGGAAGCGGCAGCCGGAGGGCGGTGCGAGCGGGCTGGGGACGTCGCCCTCGAGCAGCACGCGATCGCGCGCACGCTGCACGCCGGGATCCGGTACAACCGCGGCCGAGAGGAGCGCTTGCGTGTACGGATGCTGCGGCGCGCGGAAGAGCTCCGCCCGCGGCGCCACCTCGACGAGCTTCCCCAGGTACATGACCGCGACGCGGTCGCAGAGGAACTCGACCGTCGCCAGGTCGTGCGTGATGAAGAGGCACGAGAAGCCCATCGAGTGCTGCAGGTCGCGGAGCAGGTTGAGGATCGACGCCTGCACCGACACGTCGAGCGCAGAGACGGGCTCGTCTGCGACGAGCACGCTCGGCCCGACCACGAGCGCGCGCGCGAGACCGACGCGCTGCCGCTGACCGCCCGACAGCTCGTGCGGGTAGCGGAAGCGAAGCTCGCTGCGCAGGCCGACCGTCTCGAAGGTCGTGTTGACCCGCGCGTCGAGGTTTCGCCCTCTCGCGATGCCGTGCAGCCGCAGCGGCTCGCCGACGATGTCGCCGCATGTCATCCGTGGGTTCAGCGACGAGTACGGGTCCTGGAACACCATGTGCAGCTCCCGGCGGAGCGGCCGCATCGCGCGGCGCGAGAGGTGGGTGATGTCGGTGCCGTTCAGGCGGATCTCGCCCGAGGTCGGCTCGACGAGCCGCATCACGCAGTTCGCGACCGTCGACTTGCCGCTCCCGGACTCGCCGACGAGGCCGAGGAACTCGCCGTGCTTGAGCTCGAACGACACGCCGTCGACCGCGTGCACGAGAGCGCCGCCGCCCGTGATCCCACCGCCCGTCCGGTAGTGCTTCACTAGATCCTGCACCTCGAGCGCGGGGTGGTCGCCGTTCTCGTTCATTCCGGCCCCGGGTGGAAGCAGGCGACGAGGTGGTTGGGTGCGACCATCCGCAGCTCCGGGACGTTCGTGCGCGAGAGCTCGTCGGCCCGCGGGCAGCGGTCGGCGAACGCGCACATCGTCGGCAGCTCGCGCAGCGACGGCACGCGGCCGGGGATCTCGCGGAGCCGGCGGCGGGCGTCCTCGCTCTCGTACGGCCGCGGGATCGCGTTCAGCAGCCCGATCGTGTACGGATGCTGCGGCTCGGCGTAGAGATCGGCGACCGGCGCCTCCTCGGCCTTGCGCCCTGCGTACATCACGAGCACGCGGTCGGCGATGTCGGCCACCACGCCGAGATTGTGGGTGATCAGCACGATCGCGGTCCCGAGCCGCTCGCGGATGTCGCGCATCAGGTCGAGGATGCTCGCCTGGATCGTCACGTCGAGCGCGGTCGTCGGCTCGTCGGCGATCAGCACCTTGGGATCGCACGCGAGCGCCATCGCGATCATCACCCGCTGGCGCATCCCGCCGGAGAGCTGGTGCGGGTACTCGTCGAGCCGTTGTTCCGGCGCCGGGATCCGGACGAGCTGCAGCAGCTCGATCGTCCGGTCGCGCGCGTCGCGTCCGGACAGGTTGAGGTGCTTCTGCAGCACCTCCCCGATCTGGCGCCCGACCCTGATCACGGGGTTGAGCGAGGTCATCGGCTCCTGGAAGACAAACGAGATCTGCCGCCCGCGCACCTGGCGCAGGCGGCGTGGCGAGAGGGCGAGCAGATCGACGCCGTCGAAATGGACGCTGCCGCTGATCACCGCCGTCTCGGGCAGCAGCCGCACGAGCGACATGCAGGTGACGCTCTTGCCGCAGCCCGACTCGCCGACGATGCCGAGCACCTCGCCGTGGGCGAGCGTGAAGGAGAGCTTGTCGACGGCGTGCACGGGGCCGTCGTCGGTCTCGAACCGGACCGACAGGTCCGCCACGTCGAGCAGCGGCGCGGCCATCAGCGCGTCGTGCGCGGATCGAAGATGTCTCGGAGGCCGTCGCCGAGCACGTTGAAGGCGAGCGCGGCGATCACGATCGCGAGCCCCGGGTACACGGCGAGCCGCGGCGCCTGTGCGAGGTACGACTGCGCGTCCTGCAGCATCGTCCCCCACGACGGCGTCGGCGGCTGGACGCCGAGCCCGAGGAACGACAGCACCGCCTCGCCGATGATCGCGGCCGGGATCGTCAGTGTCGCCTGCACGAGCAGCGTGCTCGTCATGTTCGGGAGGATGTGCCGGAAGATGATCGTCATGTCGTTCGCCCCGTTCGCGACCGCGGCCGGGACGAAGTCCTCCTCACGGAGCGCGAGCGCCTCGCCGCGGGCGACCCGGATGAGCCCCGGCATCGCGGCGATGCCGAGCGCGATCGTCGCGTTCATCAGCGACGGGCCGAGGATCGCGGCGAGGCCGACTGCGAGGATCAGGAACGGGAACGCGAGCAGCACGTCGGTGAGCCGCGCGATGACGGTGTCGATCCAGCCGCGGTAGTAGCCGGCCACCAGGCCGATCGGAACCGCGACCACCATCGCCAGGACCGTCGCGAAGACGCCCGCCTGGATCGAGGCGCGCGCGCCCCAGATCAGCCGCGAGAGCTCGTCACGGCCGAGCTCGTCGGTGCCGAGCCAGTGCTCAGGCGACGGATGGGCGAGGAGCGCGTTGAAGTCGGTCGCGCCCGGGTCGTACGGCGCGAGCAGCGGCGCGAAGATCGCGACCACGACGAACCCGACCACGACGATGAGCCCCGCCACCGCCATCGGCCGGCGCAGGAACCGCTTGCGCAGGAGGCGCCGGCGCCTCGCGCGGGGGTTCGGCAGCGCGACGGGAGCGTCGACGGTCGTCATTCGCGCGCCCCTGCGACGCGGATCCGCGGATTGAGCAGCGAGTACGCGATGTCGACCAGCAGATTGACGAGAACGTAGCCCGCGGCTGCGACCAGCACGACGCCCTGGATGAGCGCGTAGTCGCGCTGATTGACTGCGTCGATCGTGAGCCGTCCGAAGCCGGCGATCCCGAAGATCGTCTCGGTGATCACCGCGCCCGAGATGAGCGCCCCGAGCTGCAGCCCGATGACCGTCGTCACCGTGATCAGGCTGTTCCGCAGCGCGTGACGCCAGATCACCGTCCTCTCGGAGAGCCCCTTGGCGCGCGCGGTCCGCACGTAGTCGGCGCCGAGCGCGCTCAGCATCGACGAGCGCATCTGACGCATCAGGACCGCCGCGAAGCCGAGCCCGAGCACGATGCACGGCATCACCATGTGCTCGAGGTTGCCGATCGGGTGGGTCATGGAGACGTAGCCGCTCGCGGGCAGCCAGTGCAGGTCGACCGCGAACCACACGATCATCAACAGCCCGAGCCAGAAGTGCGGCACGGAGAGGCCGACCAGCGCGCCCGACGTGACGGCGTAGTCGCTCGGTTTCCCGCGCCTGGTTGCGGCTATCACCCCCGCCGGGATCCCGATGCCGACCGCGACGATGACGCTCAGGAACGCGAGCTCGAGCGTGATCGGCAGTCGGTTGACGATCGTGTTCGCGACCGGCAGCTGCCGCTGGTCGACGCCGAGGTCGCCGTGCACGGCGAGCCAGATCCAGTGCACGTACTGCACCGGGAGCGGCTCGTCGAGCTTGTACTTGTGGCGGATCGCCGCGATCAGCGCCGGGTCGCGGCTCTCGGCGCCGAGCGCGATCGCGGGATCGCCCGGGATCGCGCGCACCCCGAGGAACACCAGCATGCTTGCGAGCAAGAGCACGATGAGGGCGGCTCCCACCTTGCGAAGGAGAAAGCCGCCCATCGTCATGCGATCACCACCTAGTGGTTACTTGTACGCCGCGTTCGAGACGCGAAGCAGCGTGTCCGGGTACAGATGGATTCCGGTCAGCTGCGTCTCCACGCCGGCCCGCGTGACCGGGTGGTACAGGTAGATCAGCGGCCGGTCGTTGAGGATGATCTGCTGCGCGACGCGGTACAGCGTCTGCCGCGCCTTCAGCGTGGCCGCCTTGCGCGCGTTCGCCAGCACGAAGTCCAGCCGCGGGTTCGAGTAGCCGCTGTCGTTCTGCGATCCGTTCGATGCCACGAACTGGTAGATGTCGCCGTCCGGGTCGACGCGGCCCGACCAGCCGATCTGGTACGTGTCGTACGTTCCCGCGTCGGCCTTCGAGAGCGACGTGACGAAGTCGGTCGAGTCGATGACGACGTTGATGCCGACCGCCTTTTCCTCCGCCTGCAGGAACTGCGCCTGGCGGAGCGCCACGGAGCCCGTCGGCACCATCAGGTGCACCGTCGGGTTCGAGACGCCCGAGGAGTCCACGAGCTTCTTGGCGTCGGTCGGGTTGTACGGCGTGCACTTGATCGAGCTGTCGAACCACGCGCTCGACGGCGAGATCGGCCCGCAGCCGGGAAGCACCGTGCCCCCGAACACGACCTTGTTCATCGCCTTGCGGTCGATCGCCTCTTCGAACGCCTTCCGCAGATTCGCGTTCGCCGCGATCGGCGTGCCGACGTTCGAGTAGCCCTTCAGGAGGCCGTTCTTGTTCCCGATGTTGATCGTGAGCCCCTGGTAGCCGAGGCCGGTCTGCTTGACGATGCGCAGCTTCGAGTCGGCCCGGATTCCCGCCAGCTGGGTCGAGTCGATCCCGTCGAGGGCCTGCAGGTCGCCGGCCTTCAGCGCGGCCGCGGCTGCGGCGGCGTCGTTCTCGACCTTGAACACGATCTTGTCGAGGTGGACATCCTTCTTGTCGTAGTAGTAGGGCGACTTGGTGACCGTGATGCTGTCGCCGGCCACGCGGTTCGAGTACGTGAACGCCCCGACGCAGATCGGGTTGGTCGCGAACTTGTCGCCCAGCTTGTCGAGCTGCGCGGGCGACATGACCATCCCGGAACGGTCGGCGAGCTGGGCCGTCAGCGGCGAGTACGGCGTCTTCAGGTGGAAGATCACCTTCGAGCTGCCGGATGCGTCGACCGACGCGACCGGCGAGAGCTCGCTCGCGCGAGCCGAGCCCGTCGTCGTCTGATCGCGCTGGATCGACTTCACGACCGCGGCGGCGTTGAAGGCCGTCCCGTCGTTGAACTTGATGCCCGTCCGCAACGGGATCATGACGGTCAGCTTGTCCTTGGAGATGGTCGGAAGCGCGGACGCGAGCTGCGGGACGATCTGCGCCTTCGCGTTCAGGTCGTACAGCTTCTCGCAGAAGGTCAGGAAGACCTCGCGGCCCGAGAACGTGCGCGCCAGCGTCGGGTCGAGAGCGTCGGGCTCGCCCGCCGTGAGGCCGACCACGAGCGTGCCCCCTTCCTTGGTCGCCGAGTGGTGGATGCCGACCGCGGCGGTTGCGGCGGCCGCGGCGATGAGGGAAACCGCCGCTCCGACGAGGAGGGCAGTCCGAAAGCGAATGCGGGTCATCGCATTGCGTCCTTCCGTTCGGGGGCCTGGGGAATCCCTGGGGTAGAAACCGGGAACGATATGTTGGATCCAGTTGCTGGTCAAGTGGATACAGATGCGCTAGGGTCGGCCCTTCATGCGCACCCTCGCGAGCGTTGCGACCGACGGAGCGCACGGCCGGCGCCTGCGCGTCGACCGTCAACTCGTCGCCATCGGGGTCATCGGCGGCCTCCTGTCGGGGCTGCTCGGCGTCGGCGGCGGGATCATCATGGTTCCGCTGCTCGTGTTCTGGGCCGGCTACGGCCAACGCGAGGCACACGCGCTTTCGCTCGGCGCGATCATCCCGATCTCGATCGCCGGCATCGCGACGTACGGGATCGCGGGCGAGGTGCGGTACGGGCCCGCGATCGCGCTGGCCGCCGGCTCGATCGCCGGTGCGCAGCTCGGCGCCGGGATGCTCGCGAAGATCGACGAGCGGCTCCTGAAGCTGATCTTCGGGCTCTTCCTCGTGGGTGTCGCCGTCCTGATGGTCGTGCGGGGATGAGCGTAGGCTCGACGGAGCTCATCAGGGAGCGGAGGCGGCGGCTTCGCCGCCGCCGGGAGCGGGGATGAGCGGGCCGACCCTCTACGTCGCGCTCGTCGCCTTCGGTCTGCTCGCGGGTGTCGCGTCGGGCCTGCTCGGAGTCGGCGGCGGGACGCTGATGGTGCCGTTCCTGACGCTCGCCGCCGGTCTCTCGCAGCACCAGGCCGAGGCGACCTCGCTGCTCGTGATCCTGCCCACGGCGATCGCCGGCACGCTCGCGTTGCGCCGCCGCGGCGTCGGCAACCCGGGGCTCGCGCTGCGCTTCGGCGTCATCGGCTCGGTCGGCGCGATCGCGGGAGCGCTGCTCGCGCTCGCCTTGCCTGCGAGCACGCTGCGACTCGTCTTCGCCGCGTTCGTCGCGGTGGTCGGGTTGCGGCTGATCCGCGACGGCCTCCACTCGGGGGAGCGGGCATGAGCCAGACGACCGACGAACGGCGGGCGCTCGTCGACAAGCTCGCCGCGACGCTGCAGGCGCGCATGATCAGCGGCGAGCTCGTGTCGGGAACGCGACTCCGCCAGGAGGCGCTCGCGGAGGAGTTCGGCGTCAGCCGCACGCCGGTGCGCGAGGCGCTGCGCAAGCTCCAGGCGAGCGGGCTCGTCGAGGTGCAGCCGCACCGCGGCGCGCTCGTCCGCGCTCCGTCCGCACGCGAGATCCGCGATGCCTACGAGGTTCGCGCCGAGCTCGAGGGACTTGCCGCCGAGCTCGCCGCCCAGCGGGTCGATCACGAGCAGCTCGACGCGCTCCACGTGATTCAGCGCGAGTTCTCGGAGACGCTCGAGCGCCTCGTGCAGGCACGCTCCGACCGCGGTCTCGACGCGGTCCCGGACGAGGAGATCGAGCACTGGCGCCACGCGAACGACGCGTTTCACCTGCAGATCCAGGAGGCGGCCGCGAACGACGTGCTCGTCGCGACGCTCACCCACCTGCACCGCAACTTCCCACGCGACCTGACGCGGACGGTGCTCGGCGAGAGCTCGACGCTGCTCGCCGAGAACGTGCACGAGCACGAAGAGATCGTTGCCGCGATCGAGCAGCGTGACGCTGCTGCAGCCCGCGAGCTGATGGTGAAGCACGTGCGCCACGCGGGCGCGCTGATCACGCTCCGCTTCGAGCAGCTCGGTTGACCTGCCCTTGTGCGGCGCCCGGCCGGGCGCTTACATCTGTCGATGCCGAAGCTCGGACGGATGGTCTCGGCGCTCAGCGGCGCCTTCCGCAACGAGAACGTGCGGCGCGTGCAGCTCGCCTGGGGCGCCGCGATCGCCGCCGAGTGGGCGCACTTCGTCGCGCTCGGCGTGTTCGCCTACGACCACGGCGGCACGCGCGCGGTCGGCGTCGCCGGCCTGGTCCGCCTGTTGCCGGCCGCTCTGATCGCGCCGTTCGCGGCGTCGCTCGGCGACCGCTTCCGACGCGAGCGCTTCTTGCTCGCGCTGGCGGTGCTCGGCGCGTGCGGGCTCGCGGCCTCGGCGGTCGCGTTCTTCGCCGGCGAGCGGGTGCTCGTGTTCGCGCTCGCCGCGCTCGTGGGGGTCGTCGCGACGCTCTTCAGGCCGGCGCTGCAGGCGCTGCTGCCGTCGCTGGCGCGAACGCCCGCCGAGTTGATCGCGGCGAACGGAGCGACGTCGACGGTCGAGAGCCTCGGCACGCTGACGGGCCCGCTGGTCGCGGGCGTGCTGATCTCGCTGACGGATGCGGGCGTCGTCTTCCTCGTCGCCGGGGCCGCCCTGCTGGCGGCGGCGGTCCTGCTCGCGCGCGTCCGCGTCGCGGGGCGGATCGAGCTGGGCGGCCGCGAGGACTCGAGCGCGTGGCACATGGTCGGCACCGGCTTGCGCTCGGTCTGGCAGGCCGCCGACGCCCGGCTCCTCGTCGGCCTCGTCGCCGCGCAGACGTTCGTGCGCGGCTGCCTCAACGTCCTGATCGTCGTCGCCGCGTTCGAGGTGCTCGACGCAGGCGCGGGCGCAGTCGGGTACATGACGGCGGCGATCGGCGTCGGAGGGATGCTGGGCGCGTTCGGAGCGATGACCCTCGAGGGGCGGCGCCTCGCAGTCGTGTTCGGGCTGGCGCTCGTGTTCTGGGGTGCTCCGCTCATGCTGATCGCGCCCGAGCCGCGGCTCGCGGGCGCCGTCGCGCTCCTCGCGGTCGTGGGCGCGGCGAACAGCGTCGAAGATGTGGCCGTGTTCACGCTGCTGCAGCGGATCGTTCCCGACGAGCAGCTGACACGCGTGCTGGGAGTGCTCTGGGGCCTCGCGATGGGCGCGGTGGCCCTCGGGTCATTCGCCGCGCCGCTCATCGTCGACTGGCTGGGCCCACGCACCGCGTTCGCGATCGTCGGCGCTGTCCTGCCGCTGCTCGCGCTCGCCGCGTATCGGCACCTGGCCTCGATCGATCGAGCGGTCGTCGTCGCTCCGGAGCTCGGGTTGATCGAGCAGGTGCCGATGTTCGCGCCGCTGTCGGTCGCGGCGAAGGAGCGTGTCGCGTCACGGCTCGTCGAGAACGTCGTCCACGCAGGCGACGTCGTGATCCGCATCGGTGAGACGGGCGACCGCTTCTACATCGTGGCCGACGGCGAGCTCGAGATCGACGCCGACGGCGCGCACACGACCGCGCGCCGCGGGGACTACTTCGGCGAGATCGCGCTGTTGCGCAACGTCCCGCGGACGGCGACCGTCGTCGCGGTCTCCGAGTCGCGTTTGTTCGCTCTGCAGCGAGAGGACTTCCTCGCCACCGTGACCGGCCATCCTGTCGCCCGCGCGGCCGGAGAAGACGTCGCCGCTGCCCGGCTGGAGCGCGGCGGTGTGCCCGCCGTGCGATCGTGAGCCGTCGGCGGAATTGAGCAAGCCGCCCGACAACGAATCGCCGTGGCTCCGCCTCTGGGACGCACGCGACCGCGCGCGTCCGCGCCGGTCGCCGAAGTGGCTGCTCGTTCTCGCGGTCGTGCTCGTCGCGGCCGCGGTCGCAGCCGGCGCCGTCATGAGCGTGCATCCCTGGCGGCACGGGCGAAGCGCGGTGCAGTTCGCGCCGTGCACCTACTACGGTCACATCTCCGCCCGCTGCGGGAGCCTCCTGGTCCCGGAGGACCCGGCCGACCGGCACGGCCGGAAGATCGCGCTGCACCTCGCCGTGATCCCGGCGACCCGACAGCCTCCGGCCGGCGCGCTCTTCTACCTGGAGGGGGGCCCGGGCGGTGCAGCCACCGACTCGGCCGTGATGGTGAACGAGGTCTTCGCGCAGGTCAGCCGCGACCGCGACCTCGTGATGGTCGACGAGCGCGGGACTGGAGAGTCGAACCGGATCGCCTGCCCGCGCGCCCATGTTCCCGCCGACGACGCGGCCGTCGTCACCTCCTACCTGCGGCGCTGCTTCGCGCGTCTCGGCGCCGCTCCGACGCTGTACACGACGAGCGCGGCCGCGGACGACCTCGAGGCGGTGCGGCACGCGCTCGGGTACGGCCGGGTCGACCTCTTCGGCGGCTCGTACGGCGCCACGCTCGCGCAGGTGTACCTCCACCGCTACCCGGATTCGGTGCGCAGCGCCGTGCTCGACGGCGCGTCGCTACTCGACGTGAGCCTCTACGAACGCTCGGCAGCGAACGCCCAGCATGCGCTCGACGCCGAGCTTGCCCGCTGTGCCGCAACGCCTGCCTGCCAACGCGCGTTTCCTCACGAGCGGCAGGAGCTCGCTGTCCTCCTCACGCGTGGTCCGCGCCGCGTGACGACCGACTTCGGCACGTTCGTGCTCCGGCCCGACGATGTCGCCGCGACGGTCGCGGCGCTGCTCCGGTCGCCCGAGGACGCCGCGTCGATTCCCTACATGGTGCACGCCGCCGCGCACGGCGACTACGTGCCGCTCGCCCGCACCTATGCCGTCGATCTCGGCGCCGACCTCGACCCGCGGGCGCAGCTCGCCACCTTCTGGGTCATCCTCTGCTCCGAGCCGTGGGCCGGGTTCGACCTGGGCGCGACCGCGCGCGACGGCGTCGGGAGCTTCCTCGCCCACGCGTCGCTCGCGCGCGCCAGGCTCTTCGGGAGCGCGTGCCGTGTCGTCCCGAGGGCCGCCGTCCCGGACGACGTGCGCGCGGACGGCGTCATCCGCTCGCCCGTCCTCCTGCTTGCCGGGAGCGCCGACCCCGTCGACCCGGTCGGGAACATCCACGGCTGGAAAGCCGTCTTCCCGAACGGCCGCCTGATCGTGGTCTCCGGCGGCGGCCACGGCGTGATCGACCGCGGGTGTCTACCGGCGCTCGTGGCTCGGTTCGTCGCCCGCGGTACCGCGAGCGGGCTCGACGCCTCGTGCGCGCGCCGCATCGAGCTGCCGCCGTTCGCGACCGGATAGAGGATTACTCGCGGCGGTTTCGGGCATGACCCGTGATGCTGCGGCGTTGCGCTTACTCCGCTTCTGCGGCCTTGGGTCCTCCCCCTTGGGGCGCGCGCCGCAGCGCTTCTTGCAGCGAGGCATGATCCTCGGGCCGTGGGCGCGCACGAGACCGACCTGCTGCCGGAGCGCATCGAGGCCGCCGTCGCGCGGATCGACCCCGTCTTCCGGGGATCGCCGCAGTTCGCCGACCCCGGCCTGTCGGAGGCGCTCGGGCGCGAGGTGGTCGTCAAGGTCGAGACCCTGAACCCGATCGGGAGCTTCAAAGCGCGCGGCGCCTCGGTGCTGGTCGACCGACTCGAGCCTGCCGGCACGTGGGTGTGCTCGACGGCCGGCAACTTCGGGCAGGCGCTCGCCTTCCACGCGCGGGCCCGCGCCACGAGCATCGACATCTTCGTCTCGCCTGACGTGCCCGCCGGCAAGGTCGCCCGGATGCGCGCGCTCGGCGCGCGCGTCGAGGTCGACGATCGTCCCGAGGCGGCCGCCCGCGAGCACGCGGCCTCGGGTGACGATCGCCTGCTGGTCGTCGACGGGCGCGACCCGGCGATGTCGGAGGGGGCGGGGACGATCGGCGTCGAGCTCGCACCGGCGGGCCCGTTCGACACCGTCGTCGTGCAGGTCGGCGACGGCGCCCTGATCTCGGGTGTCGCCTGCTGGCTGAAGAGCGTCGCACCGAAGACGCGGATCGTCGGGGTCTGCGCGAGCGGCGCACCGTCGATGGCGCGGAGCTTCGCCGCGGGCCACGCGGTCGCAGCCGACGGCGACGGCACGATCGCAACCGCGATCGCGATCCGCGAGCCGATCCCGGCGTCGGTCGCGCGCGTCCGGGCGTTCGTCAGCGAGATCGTGCTGGTCGACGACGACGATCTGCGCCGTGCGATCACGCTGGTCGCCGACCGTCTGGGCGTGCTCGTCGAGCCGGCCGGCGCCGCGGGCGTCGCCGCGCTCCTCCGCCACGGCGACCACATCCGAGGTGGTCGCGTCGCGGTGATCCTGACCGGCGCCGCCGCTTCCTAGAACCGGCACCGCTCGTGACACGATGCGGGCGGCGTGGTCGAAGACGTCGTCACCTTCGTGCTCGCGAACCTGCCGCCCGCCCCGGCGCGCGTGCTCGAGGTGGGGGCGGGAAACGGCGAGCTCTCGCGCCGCATCGCGGCGGCCGGGCACAGCGTCGTCGCGATCGACCCGGCGGCGGACGCTTCCGACGTCCTGCCGGTTCGCCTGGACGAGCTCGACGAGCCCGCGACGCCGTTCGACGCCGCCGTCGCAGTCGTCTCCCTGCACCACATCGAGCCGCTGGACGACTCGTGCGCCCGCCTGGCGGAGGTGCTCGGCCCCCAGGCGGTGCTGCTCGTCGACGAGCTCGACGTCGAGCGCTTCGACGAGCGCGCAGCCGTCTGGTGGCTCGCCCAGCGGAACGCGCTCGGCTTCGACGAGACGTCGTCGCCCGCGGAGGTGATCGCGCGCCGCCGCAGCGAGGTCCATCCGGTGCCGAAGATCGTCGCTGCGCTCGAGCCGCATTTCGAGCTGCGAACGGATTGGCGTGGCCCGTTTCTCTATCGCTTCGGGCTCGGCGAGGACCTGCGGCCGGCCGAGGAGGAGCTGATCGTCGCCGGCGACCTCCCTGCGATCGGCATGCGTCTCGTCGGGCGCTTGCGCTAGCCCGCAGCGAAGCGCAGCAGCTCGCTCCCGTCCTTGTCGTGGAGCACGAGCTCGTCGTCCTCGATCACCCAGCGCGCGACCCTGCCGAGCGCCTCGAGGTATGCCTGTTCGAGCGCCATCAGCGGCGCGTCACAGGCCATCCTCGTCGTCGCGATCGCGCCGAGCTCGAGGCGGTCGCCGTCCGTCGAGTACGGGCCCGTGAAGCGGTTGCAGCCCGTCGACCCTGCGATGCGGCCCTCGGCGAAGGTCGCACTCGGCGAGGCTCCGGCGGGAACGTCGATGCCCGGCGCCGACCGCAGCATCCAGGCCGTCGCCTCGAGCTCCGCCACGCCGGCGAGTCTGCCAGAAGCCACAGCCTGGGCTAGCGTCCCGGCGTGGCGCGCGCGACGCAGGACCAGCACGACCGCGGAGATCCGCCCGGGCCGTCGGCGGACGAGCTGTCATCTCTGAAGGGCCTGCTCGACAACCTCGGCCGCGACGTGATTCAGGTGGTCGCAGCGCGCGGAGGGGTCGACGTGCTCGTCGGCGAGCCCGTCATCTACGACCCGGGCGAGCGGACGGCGATCTCGCGAGACGCAGTCGTGCTCGCGGTCGGTGTGCGCGCCGGAACCGCCGAAGGCGACCGCTTGATCGCTGCAGCCGCCCAGGGCGGCGCGGCGGCCGTCGTCTTCAAGACGACACCCGAGCTTGCGGACCTCGCGCGCGACCTCGGCTCGCACGATGTGGCCGTCCTCGCGGTGCCGGAGGAGATGACGTGGACGCAGCTGCACGCGCTGCTCAATCTCGGCCGGTTCGCGGCGGCGACGGGCGACGCGAGCATCGCCGGTGTGCCGCTGGGCGATCTCTTCGCGCTCGCGAACGCGATCGCCGGGGTCGTCGGCGGCGCCGTGACGGTCGAGGATCCCGTCCGCCGCGTGCTCGCCTACTCGACGCTCGGCGACCAGCCGATCGACGCTGCGCGACGCGGCTCGATTCTCGGGCGCCAGGTTCCCGACTCGCCCGGGATGCGCACCCTCTATCGCCAGGTGCTGGCGACGCCGGGCGTCATGACTGTTGACGGCGCGACGCTGCGCGAGATGCTCGAGGGCGGGCCGTCGGAGGTCGACGACGTGAAGTCGCGCTCCGCGGTCGCCATCCGTGCGGGCAGCCACATGATCGGGTCGATCTGGGTCATCCACGACGCCGACCGTCTCGACGAGGAGTCGGAGCACGCGCTGGCCGAGGCTGCGCGCATCGCAGTGCCGCACGTGATCCAGGCACGGGCGGCACGCGACGTCGAGCGGCGCCTCCGCGCGGAGATGCTGCTGACGGTGCTCGAGGGCCGCGGCTCCGTCGACGAGGCTGCTGCTCGGCTCGGCTTCGCAGCGTCGACGCCGTTCGCGATCATCGCGTTCGAGGCGGCGAACGGCGAGGCCGGGATCGACGAGCTGCAGCGCGAACGGCTCGTCGACCTCGTCGTGGTGCACTGCGAGGCGACGAGCCGTCAGACGTCGGCGGTCGCGCTCGGGCAGATCGTCTACGCGCTCCTCCAGGGCGAAACCCTGCTCGACCAGCGGGCGCTGCTCCGGCTCGCGCAGCAGGTGCAGGAGCACGCCGAGACGCGACTCGGGCTCGAGCTGCTCGGTGCGGTCGGACCTGCGGTCGAGGGCATCCGCGAGGTCGCCCGGGCACGCCGGGACGTCGAGCGGGTGCTCGGCGTCCTGCGCGCCGATGCGGGCGGACGGACCGTCGCGTCGGCCGATCAGGTGCGGAGCGAGGTCATCCTCCACGAGCTGAAGGAGCTGAGCCTCGACCACCCGAGCCTCACCCGCGGCAAGCTCGAGCGCGTGCTCGCCCACGACGCGCAGCACAACGCGACGTACGTCCTCACCCTGCGCGCGTACCTCGACTGCTTCGGCGACGTGCCCCGCGCCGCGGAGCGGCTGTCGGTGCACCCGAATACGTTCCGCTACCGGATGCGCCGGCTCGTCGAGCTGTTCGACCTCGATCTCGACGACGCCGACGAGCGCATGGTGCTCGAGCTGCAGCTCCGGCTGATCGCGGACGGCGCGGCTACGCGTCCGGGCGACACGTCTCGACGAAGGTCGTGACGCGCTCGAGGACGTCCGGGATCGGCGACACGCCGAGGCCGGGGCCGGCCGGGACCGCGAGGCGGCCGTCGTCGAGCACGAACGGCTCGCAGATGTCCTCCGCGTAGTAGCGGCCGGAGGCCGAGGTGTCGCCGGGGAGCGTGAAGTTCGGGAGCGCGGCGAGCGCGACGTTCGCCGCCCGGCCGAGGCCGGTCTCGAGCATCCCGCCGCACCAGACCGGCACGTCGTTCGCGGCGCACACGTCGTGCACGCGGCGCGCCTCGAGGTAGCCGCCCATGCGGCCCGCCTTGATGTTGACGATGCGGCACGCGCCCATGGCGATCGCGTCTTCGGCTGCGCGCGCGGACGTGATCGACTCGTCCAGGCAGATCGGCGTGCCGACGACGGCGGCCAATTCGGCGTGGCCGCGCAGGTCTTCCTCCGGGAGCGGCTGCTCGATCAGCAGCAGGTCGAACTCGTCGAGCTGCGCAAGGTGGCGCGCGTCTGCGCGTGTGTACGCCGCGTTCGCGTCGACCTGGAAGAGGATGTCGCCGAACCGCTCGCGTACGGCGCGCACCGGCTCGACGTCCTGTCCGGGCTCGATCTTGAGCTTGATGCGGCGATAGCCCTCGGCGAGGTAGCCCGCGACCGTGTGCAGGAGATCGGGCACCTTCTCGTGGATGCCGACCGACACGCCGCAATCGACCTCGGTCCGAGTCGCGCCGAGGAAGTCCCCGAACGAGACATCCCGCGCGCGCAGCTCGGCATCGAGGATCGCCATCTCGAGCGTCCCCTTCGCCATCGGATGTCCGCGCACGCCGCCGAGGACGGTCGCCACATCCTCCGACGAGATGTCGCCGTGCGCGAACAGGCGCGGGAGCAGGTGCCGCCGGATCACGTCGTGCGCCCCGTCGACGTACTCGGACGAGTAGAACGGATGACCGAACGCGACGCACTCGCCCCAGCCCTCGCCGTCCGGGCCGCTCACGCGCACGAGCAGCACGTCGCGCTCGCGTTCGGTGCCGAGCGAGGTGCGAAACGGCGCGACGAGAGGCAGGCGGATCCGCCGCAACTCGACGCCCTCGAGCCTCATCGCCGGAGCACCAGCCAGCCGTCGCGCGTGATCGTCTCCGCGCGGAAGTCGTCGGCGAGCGCGCGGCCGACCGTCTCGCGCAGCGCGCGCCTCCATGCGGCCGCCCGTTGCGGATCCTCCTCGCGGATCCCGACGATGTTCTCCGGAACCCAGGCGAGGAGCACGTCGCCGTGCGGCTCGCTCACGACCGGCTCGCCGCCCGCTCCCTCCCTGAGCACAACGCGGCCCTCGGTGGCGCGCGGCTCCTCGGTCAGGCCGTCGGCCGCGCGCACCGCGCGCTCCGACCCGAGCTCCCAGCGCAGCACGACACGGTCGCTGTCGCCGGCGTTGTAGGCGTCTTCGAGCACGCCGTAGAAGTTCTCGTGGTACCCGACCATCGCGGCGCCGAGCTTCACGAGGTTGAAGAAGGCATTGCCGCGGACGAGCGGATCGGCCGTCCACACGATCGTGCCGATGCCGCGCTCGAGCGCCCAGCTCCGCTGGAACTGCTTCAACGCGAAGCCGACCGAACGGCCCTGCGACGCGCGGTCGACGCCGGTGATGTGCGAGTGCAGGTGGAGCTCCGTGCCGTCCAGCCCGAAGAACCCGAGGGACACGCCCACGAGCCGGTCGCCTTCGAAGGCGCCCGCGACGAAGTTCCCGGCATGGCCGAGCGCGCGGAGGAGGCTCGTCGGCGCCTTCGGGTCGCCGTCGTCGTCCCAGATGCGGGAGATCAGGCGAGAGCAATCGTCGAGCTCGGGGATCGACTCGAGCGGACGGACGACGATGCCCGCGCGCTCTGCAGCACGCTGCGCGCTCTGGGCGGGATGGAGCTCCGTGTGGGCCATGAAGAGATCGTTCCACGCGTCTCGCGCTGCAGCATGGTCCCGGCTCACAAGCTCCGCGCCGGCAGTTTGGCTTCACCACCGAACGTCGAAGCCCGGCGCGAGTCGCCAGAATCGCGTTGGAGATGGCCCGGGGAGAGGAGATCCTGCGCGACCTGCGCGCGCGCACGCCTGAGATGGTCGAGGCGTTGCGCGCGCTCGTCGAGGCCGAGTCGCCGTCCTCCGACGAGAGCGCCTGCCGCGCCTGCGCGGACGTCGCCGGGGGGCTCGCGGCCGACCTCCTCGGGGTCAGCGTCGAGCGGCTCGAGTCGGGCGGGCGCGTGCACCTGCGGTTCGGGTTCGGCGCGCCGCCGCGCGTGCTGCTGATCGGCCACCTCGACACCGTTTGGCCTCTCGGCACGCTCACGCGCTGGTCGTTCGAGGCGCGCGACGGGCGGGCGACCGGCCCCGGGATCTTCGACATGAAGGCGGGCGTCGTGCAGCTCCTCTTCGCGCTCTCCGCGCTCGAGTCGCGCGACGGCGTCGTCGTCCTGCTCACGACGGACGAGGAGATCGGCTCGCCCACGGCGCGGCCGCTGATCGAGGAGGCGGCAACGGCGATCGAGGCGGCGCTCGTGCTCGAGCCGAGCGCGGCCGGCGCGCTGAAGACCGAGCGAAAGGGCGTCGCCCTGTACGAGCTCGAGGTGAGCGGCCGGGCGGCCCACGCGGGCCTCGATCCTGGCAAGGGCGCGAATGCCGCCGTCGAGCTCGCGCATCAGCTGCTCGCCGTCGCGGCGCTCGCGCGGCCGGACGTGGGGACGACGGTGACGCCCACGCTCGTAACGGCCGGCACGGCTGCGAACACGGTGCCGGCGAAGGCGGCGGCGCACGTCGACGTCCGCGTGAGCACGAGCGCGGAGGGGAAGCGCGTCGCAGCCGGCTTCGCCGGGTTGCGGCCGGTGACGCCCCGCACGGCTCTGACCGTCGAGCGGAGCGTCGAGATCCCGCCGCTCGAGCGCCGCTCCTCGGCGGAGCTCTTCGGCCGCGCGCAGGGGCTGGCCGCCGGCCTCGGGCTGCCGCCGCTCCGCGAGGCATCGGTCGGCGGCGGTTCCGACGGCAGCGTGCTGGCGGGGCTCGGCGTCCCCGTGCTGGACGGGCTCGGAGCGGTCGGCGATCACGCGCACGCAGAAGGCGAGTACGTGGAGATCGGCTCGCTCGCCGAGCGCGCGGCGCTCGTTGCGGCGCTCGTGCAGGATCTCCTGCGATGACGCTCGCTGTTGTCGCCCGCACCGATCGGCGAAGGGATGGTTTGGCGTTCGCGACGATGCGCGCGCCGTCGTGTCACGAGACGCTTGCGACGCCGTGAGCCGTCCCGTGCGCATCGACGACCTGACCACGCTGGTCGTTCCCGAGCAGGCCACCCTCTCTCCGGACGGGACGCGGTGCGCGTATGTGCTCCGCGAGCTCGACGCCGAGGAGGACCGCACGGTTCGCTCGCTCTGGCTCGTCGGCGACGACGTGCCCCCGCGCCGGCTCACCCACGGGCCGGCGGACTCGTCGCCCGCGTGGTCGCCCGACGGCACGAAGCTCGCGTTCGTGCGCGCCGCCGACGGCCCGCCCCAGGTGTGGCTGCTGCCCGCTGCGGGCGGCGAGCCCAGAGAGCTCACGACCCTCCCCCTGGGCGCCGGGGCTCCCGTGTGGAGCCCCGACGGCGCCCGGATCGCGTTCGGCGCCGCCACCGACCGCGACCCGGACGCCGCGCGCCCGATCGTCACCGACCGCCTCGACTACCTGGCGGACGGCGCGGGCTACCTGCGCACGATCCGCAAGCACCTCTTCGTCCTCGACCCGGAGACGAAGGAGTGCCGGCAGGTGACCCGCGGCGACTGGCACGCCGGCGACCCGGCCTGGTCGCCCGACGGCGCGAAGCTCGCCTTCGCGGCGGCGACGGCCCCGGATGCCGACCTGCGTTTCCGGGCGCCCCTCTACACCCTCGACGCCGCCTCGCCGGCCGCGGAGCCCGAGCTCGCCGGCCTCGCCGACGGCGTCGGCGCGGTCGTCACCTGGAGCCCCGACGGCTCCGCGCTGATCGCGGTCGGCTGGGACGGGCCGCCCGTCGGCCACGCCGGCGTGCTGCGCGTCCCCCTCGACGGCGGCGCCGTCACGAATCTGTCCGCGCCGCTCGACCGCAACGTGATGCCGGGCGGACCGGGCTACCCGGGCGGGCCGCCCCAGTTCGCCGCCGACGGCACCCTCGTCTTCTGCGCGCGTGAGCGCGGCTGCACGCACGTGTACGCGGTCGAGGAAGGGGGCGGCACGCCGCGGCTGATCGTCGGCGGGGCCGCGCGCAACGCGAGCTCGCTCTCCGTCGCGGGCGGCAAGGCAGCCACCGTGCTCGCGACCGCGACGTCGTTCGGCGAGGTCGTCACCGTCGATCTCGCGACGGGCGGCGAGACCGTGCGGACGGAGCACGGCAAGTCCTACGAGGAGCTCGAGTTCTATCCGCGCGAGGAGCGCGAGTTCACCATCTCCGACGGCACCGTCGTGCACGGCTGGCTGATTCGCCGCCCCGACGCGCCGACGCCGTCGCCGCTCGTGCTCGACATCCACGGCGGGCCGCACAACGCCTGGAACGGCGCGGCCGACGACTGGCACCTCTACCACCAGGAGCTCGCGGCGCGTGGCTTCACCGTGCTGATGCTCAACCCGCGCGGCAGCGACGGGTACGGCAGCGACTTCTACACCGGCGCCGTCGGAGCGTGGGGAGAGGCCGACGCGAAGGACTTCCTCGAGCCGATCGACCAGCTCGTCGCCGAAGGCGTCGCCGACCCGAAGCGGCTGTCGGTCACGGGCTACAGCTACGGCGGCTATATGACGTGTTACCTGACGAGCCGCGACGACCGCTTCGCGGCCGCGGTCGCAGGTGGCGTGGTCAGCGACCTCGTCAGCATGTCCGGCACCTCGGACTCGGCGCACTACCTCTCCGAGCTCGAGCTGGGCGCGCTCTGGTGGGACGCGCGCGAGCGGTACGAGACGATGTCGCCGCTCGCGCGGGTCGACGCGGTGCGCACGCCGACGCTGATCTACCACGGCGCCGCCGACGTCCGCTGCCCGGTCGGGCAGGCGCAGCAGTGGCACGCGTCCCTCCGCGAGCAGGGCGTGCCGAGCCGGCTCGTGCTCTACCCCGACGCCGCCCACCTGTTCGTGATCGAGGGCCGGCCTTCGCACCGGATGGATCTCGGCCACCGCGTCGTCGACTGGGTCGAGCAGTACGCGGGCGACGGACGTGTGTCCATCGACGCCGCGCACTGGCAGCAGCGCCTCGACGTGCTGGCCGAGCGCCACCGCGTCCCCGGCGCGGCGCTCGGGATCATGCGCGTCCGTCCGGGCCGCGACGACGACATCGCCGAGGCCGCGACCGGCGTGCTGAACAAGGAGACCGGCGTCGAGGTGACGACGGACTCGGTGTTCCAGATCGGCTCGATGACGAAGGTATGGACGGCGACGGTTGTGATGCAGCTCGTCGACGAGGGGAAGCTCGACCTCGACGCACCGATCGTCGACGTGCTGCCCGAGCTCCGGCTCGCCGACGCCAACGTGACGCAGAAGGTGACGATGCGCCATCTGCTCACGCACACGAGCGGGATCGACGGCGACGTGTTCACCGACACGGGACGCGGCGACGACTGTCTCGAGAAGTACGTCGCGCAGCTCGACCAGGCGGCGCAGAATCATCCGCTCGGCGCGACGTGGTCGTACTGCAACTCGGGCTTCTCGCTGATGGGCCGCGTGATCGAGAAGCTCACCGGCGGGACGTGGGACGCGGCGATCCAGGAGCGAGTGATCCGCCCGCTCGGCCTCGAGCACACCGGCACGCTGCCCGAGGAGGCGATGCTGCACCGGGCCGCCGTCGGCCACGTCGGCGAGCCCGGAAGCGAGCCGGTGCGGGCGCCCTCCGCGTGGGGGCTGCCGCGCTCGGTCGGCCCCGCCGGCCTGATCAGCGCGACCGTCGGCGACGTGCTCACCTGGGTGCGCGCGCACCTGAACGGCGGCGTCGCCGCAGACGGCACGCGCATCCTCAGCGAGGCGAGCACGGCGGCGATGACGGAGCAGGAGGCGGAGCTGCCCGACAAGTACACCCTGGGCGACTCGTGGGGCCTCGGCTGGATCCGCTTCGGCTGGGACGGCCGGCGCCTGATCGGCCACGACGGGAACACGCTCGGCCAGGCCGCCTTCCTGCGCGTCCTGCCCGACGAGGGCCTCGCCGTCACGCTGCTGACGAACGGCGGCAACACCCGCGACCTCTACGAGGACCTGTACCGCGAGATCTTCGCCGCGCTCGCCGGCGTCGAGATGCCACAGCCTCTCAGGCCGCCCGCAGAGGCGGTGTCCGTCGACCTCGCTCCCTACCTCGGGAAGTACGAGCGCGAGAGCGTGCGGCTCGACGTGCTCGAGCGCGACGGAGAGCCGATCCTGCGCACGGAGCTCACGGGCCCGCTCGCGGCGCTCGTGCCGGAGACCGTCCACGAGTACCCGATGACGGCGGTCTCGGACGGCCTGTTCGTCGTCCGCGAGCCGGAAGCGCAGACCTGGACGCCGGTGACCTTCTACGAGCTCGAGACCGGCGAGCTGTACATGCACTTCGGCGTCCGCGCGACGCCGAAGATCGGCTGACGAAACCCGCTCGTCGGGCGCCACGAAGGCCCCGCCGGTTTCTTGTCCGCCGCCACGATGTGGCCTGCCCGGGCGGCGGGAAAACTTTCGCCACCGTACGACGTCACAACTTCGAAACCGTTTTTCCCCCGAGTCCCACAGGAGGGTCGGCGATGCGCAAGCACGTTTTTCTGGTGGTCGCGGCTGTAGCCGCCCTTTTGTCCGTCACGACCTCGGCGGTCGGCTCCTCGGCGCACCGCGCCAAGGGCCCGTCGGGGTCGGTGAACGTGTCGGTCGGGACCGATCCCGGCAGCCTCGACCCGCAGCTGACGCTCCTTTCGGCGGCGAGGTATGTCGACTCGTACGCCTACGACACGCTCGTCACCCTCACCGGCCCGGGCAAGGTCGCCTCCGGAGTGGCCCAGTCGTGGAAGGTCGTGTCGCCGAAGCGGGTCGAGTTCACGCTGAACAAGAACGTCACGTGCGCCGACGGATCGAAGATGACGGCGTCGGTGGTCAAGCAGAACCTCGACTTCGTCGGCAACCCGGCGAACAAGTCGCCGCTGCTCGGGCTGTTCGTGCCCGTCGGTGCGACGGTGACCGCGAACAACAGCGCGCGCACCGTCACGGTGGCGACGACGACGCCGCAGCCGTTCATGCTCCAGGGCCTCGCGCTCGTGCAGCTCATCTGCTCGAAGGGGCTCGCCGACCGCAGCCTGCTCGCCCACGGCACCTACGGGACGGGCCCGTACTCGCTCACGGACGCGGTGCCCGGCGACCACTACACCTTCCAGGTGCGCAAGGGCTACACGTGGGGGCCGAACGGGGCCTCGACCGCTGTCGACGGGCTGCCCGCGAAAGTGACGGTCAAGGTGATCACGAACGAGACCACCGCCGCCAACCTCTTGCTGAGCGGCGGGCTCAACCTCGCGTCGCTCGCGGGGCCGGACCGCGTGCGGCTCAACAAGACCAGCCTCTTCAAGATCGTCTCGCCCGCGCAGCCGAACGAGCTCTTCTTCAACGAGAACGCCGGCCATCCCGCCGCGAACCCGGCCGTCCGCAAGGCGCTGGTTCAGGCGCTGAACCTCAACCAGATCGGCACGGTCGAGACGAGCGGTCTCGGGCTGAAGATGTCGCAGCTCTCGCTGCAGAACTTCACGCCGTGCGCAGGCAACTCCGTCGCCGGCTCCGTCCCGGCCTACAACCCCTCGGCGGCGAAGTCCGCGCTCGGCGGCGTCAGCATCAAGGTGCTCTACCCGACCGACGCCGGAACGGGGTACGCGCCCGCGGCCGAGCTCGTCCAGCAGCAGCTGTCCGCGGCCGGCGTCAAGGTCACGCTCGACGGCCAGAGCACCGCGGCGCTGCAGGGCAAGCTCTTCGGCACCGGCGACTGGGATCTCGTACTGATCGCCATCGGGGTCGCCAACCCGGCCCAGTTCACCTCCCTGCTCGCCGGCCCGGCGCCGCCGCACGGCATCAACTTCGCCGGCCTCGCCAACGCGGGCTACAAGCTGTCGGTCGCGCGGGCAACCCGCCGTGTCGGCTCCGCCGGCTGCCAGTACTGGCTCGACGGCGAGCGGGCGCTCTTCAAGGCCGGAGACATCGCGCCGCTCCAGGTCACGACCTCGGCCAGCTACGGCAAGGGTGTGAGCTTCGTGATCGGCTTGCAGGGCCCGCAGCCGACCAGCCTGCGGCTGACGAAGTCGAAGTGAGGTGACGGCGGCTCCCGCCTCGATCGGAGCTCAACGGAACTGGTGGGCCGGCCGGACACGGTCGGCCTACCTGTTTCGTCGCACGGCACGGCTGCTCGTCTCGCTCGCGCTGCTGCTCACCGCGACGTTCTTCATGATCCACCTCGTCCCGGGCGACCCCGTCCGGGCGGCGCTCGGCCCGACCGCGCCCGCGAGCCTCGTGGCCGAGCGGAAGGCCGCGCTCGGGCTCGACAAGCCGCTCGTCACGCAGTACGTCGACTACATCCGCGACGTCCTGCACGGCGACTTCGGGACGTCGATGACGACCGGCGAGAGCGTCACCGAGGTGATCAAGCAACGGGCCCCCGCGACTTTCAAGCTCGCCGGTATTGCGTTCCTCGTGGCGATGTTCGTCGCCGTTCCGCTCGGCGTGCTGATGGCGGCGCTCACGCGCGACAGCCGGCGCCGCGGGGTCGAGCTCGGCTTCACGGCCGCCACCGGCGGCCTCGCCGCGATCCCGTCGTTCCTGCTCGCGGTCGGGCTCGTCTACCTCTTCGCAGTCACTATTCACATCTTCCCCGTCGCCGGGCGCGCGGGCTTCTCCTCGTACGTCCTGCCGGTTGCCGCGCTGGCACTCGCGCCGATCGCCGCGCTCTCACGGATCGTTCGCGTCGAGGGGCTCCGCGTCCTCGAGCAGGACTACATCCGGACTGCGCGGGGCAAGCGCCTACCTGCGCGCATCGTCTACGTCCGCCACGCCCTGCCGAACACGCTGACACCGACGCTCACCCTCGCCGGCCTGCTGCTCGGAGGCCTCGTCGCGGGCACGGTGCTCGTCGAGAACATCTTCGCGTGGCCGGGCCTCGGCACGACGCTCGTGCAGTCGGTCGCAGAGAAGGACTACCCCACGGTGCAGGCGCTCGCCGTCGTGTTCGGCACGGTCGTGCTCCTCGCCAACTTCGCGGTCGACATCGCGCTCGGCGTGATCGACCCGCGCTCGACGATCCTCGAGTCGTGAGCGAGCCGTCGACGAGCCGCTTCCGCCAGGCGCTGCGCACGCCGGTCGGGATCACGGCGTCGATCGGCCTTGCGGCGATCATCGTGCTCGCGATCATCGCGCCGATCCTCTGGTCGGACGACGCTGCGAAGCTCGACATCCTCGCGGCCTCACAGGGCGCGAGCCGCGCCCACCCGCTGGGGACGGACGCCCTCGGCCGCGACATCCTCTACCGGATGCTCGTCGCGACGCGCCTGTCGGTGACGCTCGCCCTCCTGGCGGCGGGCCTCGGCGCGCTGATCGGCATCCCGCTCGGCGCGATCCCGGCTCTGGTCGGCGGCCGCATCGGGAAGCTCGTCACCGGCTTCATCAACCTGTCGGTGGCGTTCCCGACGCTGCTCGTCGCGATCTTCGTCGCCGCCATCATCGGCGTCGGCGCGCGCGGAGCGGTCGCCGGCATCGGCATCGCCATCGCGCCCTACTTCGCCCGGCTCAGCCAGACGCTCTCCGCCTCCGTCGCGGGCTCCGACTACCTCGCCGCTGCGAGGATGCTCGGCGTGCGGCGCGTCAGGCTCCTGCGGCGGCACATCCTCCCGAACGTCGCGGAGCCGTTGCTGATCACGGTGACGATCGCCGTCGGCGACTCGCTGCTCGCGCTCGCGGGCCTCAGCTTCCTCGGGCTCGGCGTGCAGCCCCCGCAGTACGACTGGGGCAGGATGCTGAGCGAGGGCCTGAGCCGGATCTACGTGACGCCCGTCGTCGCGCTCGGCCCGGCGATCGCGATCACGCTCGGCGCGCTCAGTTTCGTCCTGTTCGGCGAAGTGCTCGCCAAGGCGGCGGCCGGAGGCGGCGCCCCCAGGTGGACGCGCACCGACCTGTCCGCACTCCCTGTCCTGCCGGCGGGGCCTCCCACAGGCGACGGCGACGCGATCCCGGTCCCCGACGTGCTCGCGGTCGAGAACCTGACCGTCTCGTTCCCGGGCGGGTCGGTGCCGGTGCGCGGTGTCAGCCTCGAGGTGGCGCCGGGCGAGATCATCGGCATCGTGGGCGAGTCCGGCTCCGGCAAGACGCTCACCGCGATGGCGATCGCCGACCTGCTGCCTGCCGCGTCGCAGCTCACGGCGTCGCGTTTCACGCTCTTCGGCAAGGACCCGCGCTCACTCGGCGAAGCCGAGCGGCGGCGCCTGCTCGGGCGGTCGCTCGCGGTCGTCTACCAGGATCCGATGTCGGCCCTCAATCCCGCGCTGCGCGTCGGCCGCCAGCTCGCCGAGGTGTCCGAGGTGCACGACGGCCTGTCCAAGTCGTCGGCGACGCAGCGCGCCGTCGATCGCCTCGGCTCCGTGCGCATCGCCAACCCGGCCGCGCGCGTGCGCCAGTATCCACACGAGTTCTCCGGTGG
Source organism: Gaiellaceae bacterium (assembly GCA_035473635.1). GTDB lineage: Bacteria > Actinomycetota > Thermoleophilia > Gaiellales > Gaiellaceae > PALSA-600. The sequence continues at coordinate 47,337 of DATIOD010000069.1, forward strand.
GATGCGTCAGCGCGCGGTGATCGCGATGGGGTTGATGAGCGAGCCGAAGCTGATCATCGCCGACGAGCCGACGACTGCTCTCGACGTCACCGTGCAGCAGCAGATCCTGCAGCTGCTCCGCGAGGTCAGCACCTCCGGCGGCTCGGCCGCGATCCTGATCTCGCACGACGTCGCGGTCGTGTCGCAGCTCTGCCGACGCGTGCTCGTGATGTACGCGGGGCGGATCGTCGAGGAGCTCGACGTCGCGACGCTCGTGATCGGGCCGGCGCACCCGTACACGGCGGCGCTCGTCGCATCGGTGCCGACGATGGAGTCCGACCGCACGCAGCCGCTCGCAAGCATTCCCGGTCGCGCGCCGTCTCCCTACGACGACTCGCCGGGGTGCCCGTTCGCGCCGCGCTGCCCGCGCGCGTCGGCCCGCTGCACCGACCTGATGCCGCCGCTCGAACAGCGCTCCGCCGGCCATCGCGTCGCCTGCTGGCACCCGCTCCAGCGCGGTGCTGCCGGGACTCCTGCCGGTGTCGCGGTCGAGGACGTGGCCGTGTGACGACGCTCGCGGCCAGCGCGCTCACGGTGCATTTCGGGCACGGCGACCGTGGCCTGACCGCTGTCGACCGCGTCGACCTCGAGGTGCCTGAGGGAGCGACGGTCGGCCTCGTCGGCGAGTCGGGATCCGGGAAGTCGACGCTCGCCCGTGCCCTGTGCGGGCTCGTCCCCGCCGCGGGCGGCGAGGTGCTCCTCGACGGCGCCCCCGTGCCGAAGCGGCACGGCGGCAGGGCGGTCGACCGTCGCCGCCGGGTGCAGATGATCTTCCAGGACCCGTTCGCGTCGCTCAATCCGCGCATGTCGGTCGGCGAGGCGATCGGCGAGGCCGCCGCCGCCGGGCGCGGCGGAGCACGGCGCGGCGCGCGCCGCGAGCAGGTGCGGCGCTACCTCGAGCTCGTCCACCTCGACCCGGAGCTCGCCGGCCGGTACCCGAGCCGCCTCTCGGGGGGACAGCGGCAGCGGGTCGCGATCGCGCGCGCGCTCGCCGCGCGTCCCGAGGTGCTGATCGCCGACGAGATCACCTCGTCGCTCGACGTGTCGGTGCAGAGCGCCGTCCTCAACCTGATGCGCGAGCTTCGGGGCGAGCTCGGGATCTCGATGATGTTCGTCTCGCACAACCTCGCGACGGTGCGCTACGTCAGCGACCACCTCGCCGTCATGTACCTCGGGCGCATCGTCGAGATCGGGCCGACCGAGACGGTGGTCTCGGATCCGCGGCATCCGTACACGCAGGCCCTGCTCCGGGCCGTGCCGCGTCTCGGCGCCTCTCCCGCGGAGACCGCGGCCGACGTCGAGCTCGGCGACCCGCCGGACCCGCACCGGCCGCCGCCCGGCTGTCACTTCCACCCGCGCTGCCCGGTCGGCCCGCAGGCCGTCCCCGAGCGGACGATCTGCGTCGAGCAGGATCCGCGCGACGGCGCGGCCGACCGTCCCCATCGAACGTTCTGTCACTTCGCATCGTCGTCACCCGGCCGGGCCCCGGCCGTTCCCCCCAGAGAGGAGCAGTTCCATGTCGCTCGCGATCGCTAGCACGTCCCTCCAGCAACTCCTCGACGACGCCTGTGAGAAGCACGGCGTCCCCGGCGCCTCGCTCGCCGTCCTGCAGGACGGCGAGATCAGCACCGTGGCCTCGGGCGTGCTCAACGTCGACACCGGCGTCGAGACGACGACCGACTCGCTCTTCCAGATCGGGTCGATCACGAAGGTCTGGACGACCACGGTCGTCATGCAGCTCGTCGACGAGGGCCTGGTCGAGCTCGATGCGCCGCTCCGGCGGTATCTGCCCGAGTTCAAGGTCGCGGACGAGAGCGTCACCGAGGCGGTCACGATCCGGCACCTGCTCACGCACTCGAGCGGCATCGACGGAGACCACTTCGCCGACACCGGCCGCGGCGACGACGCGCTCGAGAAGTACGTGCTCACGTGCGCGCCGCTTCGTCAGGTGCATCCGCTCGGGGCGACGATGTCGTACTGCAATACCGGCTTCTCGCTGCTCGGCCGCGTGGTCGAGGTGGTGACGGGCAGCACGTGGGACGCCGCGATCCGCGCGCGCCTGTTCGAGCCGATGAAGCTGACGCACACCGCCACGCTCCCGGAGGAGGTCCTCCGCTTCCGCGCCGCGATGGGCCACGTGCAGCCTCCGGGCCAGGAGCTGCACACGGCCTCGGTGTGGGGGCTGCCGCGCACCGCCGGGGCTCCCGGCGGGATCTGCTCGACCGCCGCCGAGGTCGTGCAGTTCGGCCAGCTGCACCTGACAGGCGGCAGCGTCGACGGCGAGCAGGTCGTCTCGTCGGAGTCGGTGCGCGCGATGCAGGTGCCGCAGATCGAGGTTCCGAGCGGCGGCGACGGCCTCTCCTCCCGCCACTGGGGGCTCGGCTGGTCGATCTTCGGCTGGAGCGGCCGGACCGTGCTCGGGCACGACGGCGGCACGATCGGGCAGGCGGCATTCCTCCGGGTCGTACCCGACACCGGCGTCGCGGTTGCGCTGCTGACGAACGGCGGGAACGCGATCGCCCTCTTCCGCGACACGTTCGGGGAGCTGCTTTCCGATCGCGCCGGCGTCGAGTTGCCCGCGGAGTCGCTGCCGCCGGAGCCGCCGCTGCCGGTCGAGGCCGCCGGGTACGTCGGCGTCTACGAGCGCGAGGGCGCGTCGATCCGCGTCGTGGAACGCGACGGCGGCATCGCCGCCGTGCAGACGATCACCGGGCTCGGCTCGGAGCTCGCGCCCGACCCGATCGAGCTGCCGCTGCTCCTCGCCGCCGAGGGGGACGACCTCTTTCTGACCGAGCACCCGGCGGCGCCGGGGATGTGGCACCCGGTGCGGTTCGTGACCCTCCCGGAGGGGACGCGCCTCCTGCACATCAGCGGCCGCGCGACGCCGAGGACCGGCGACTGAGTCGTCCTAGGCGGCGAAGCCCCCGAAGCTCGGGTCGGCAGGGCCGGACTGGGAGGCGCGCCCCCTCGGCTCCTCCCAGTCCTCCTGCCGACCGAGCGCTGTCAGGTCGAGGATCCCGTACGCGCCCCCGACCTGTTCGGTGCCGCGGGCGAACGTCGTGTACGTGTGGAAGACGTCGTCGCCGTCGCGGAGGAAGCAGCTGAAGCCGGACGTCTCGATCGGGTGGTTCTCGCGCTCGAGCACCCACGCGTGCGGGCCGCCCTCGAGCGCGGCGACGTCGCGGTAGTTGAAGAGGATCGGCGCGACGGCCGGGTCGATCGTGGCGTTGAAGTCGTAGTTGAAGTCGGTCCCGTCCGACGAGTACCAGGCGATGCCCCAGCCTCGGGCCGCCTTGTAGCGCTCGAGCTTCGCGATCGGCGCGCGTGACACGAGCACGAACGTCGTGTCGCGCGCAGCGAGGTGCTCGAGCAGGCCCGGCGCGACCTCGTCGACGCCTGCGGTGCAGCCGGGGCAGCCGTCCTCCCAATCGGGGTCGAACATGAAGTGCTGCACGACGAGCTGACGCCGCCCGTCGAACAGATCGAGCAGCGACGCCGGGCCACCCGGGCCCTCGAAGCGGTAGTCCTTCTCGATCTTCACCATCGGCAGGTTGCGGCGCGCTGTGTTGAGGGCGTCGGTCGTGCGCGTGTGCTGCTTCTCGCGCTCGAGCAGCGCGGTGCGGGCGGCGAGCCACTCCTCGCGCGAGACGACGTTGGGCAGGCTCATTCGAAGCTCCTCGAGTCGACGGCTGGTTGAAGCTCCGACCGCGCGTAGGCGCGAAACTCATCGGCGCGGTTTCCTAGAGTTGTTCCTCGCCGCCACGCCAGAGGAGGAGGGGAACCATGCCGAAGCCGTTCAAAGGGAAGATCGAGCTCGACATCCGCGACTCGGTCCCCGACTGGGACGCGTTCCTGCCCGACAAGGCGCCGGAGGGGGCGCCGAACGTGCTCGTCGTGCTCTACGACGACACCGGTCTTGCCGCCTGGTCGCCGTACGGCGGCCGCATCGAGATGCCGACGATGGACCGCCTCGCGGCGAACGGCCTGACGTACAGCCAGTGGCACACGACCGCGCTCTGCTCGCCGACGCGCTCGGTCTTCCTGACCGGCCGCAACCACCACCAGAACGGCTTCGCGACGATCTCCGAGTCGGCGGTCGGGTTCCCCGGCTACAACTCGCACATTCCGCGCGAGAACGCGACGATGGCGACGGTGCTACGGGACGCGGGTTGGAGCACGTTCTGGGTCGGCAAGAACCACAACACGCCGGTCGACGCGTGGACGATGGGCTCGTCGAAGAAGGACTGGCCGCTCGGCCTCGGCTACGACCGCTACTACGGCTTCATCGGTGGTGAGACGAACCAGTGGTATCCCGACCTTGCCGAGGACAACCACTACGTTGACCAGCCCTACGGCCCCGACGACGGCTACCACCTGTCAAAGGACCTCGCCGACAAGGCGCTCGAGTTCATCCGCGACTCGAAGCAGGGCGAGCCGGACAAGCCCTGGTACATGTGGCTCTGCCCCGGCGCGAACCACGCGCCGCACCACGCACCGAGGGAGTACATCGAGAAGTACAACGGCAAGTTCGACGACGGCTACGAGGCATACCGCGAATGGGTGCTGCCGCGCATGATCGAGCGCGGCATCTTTCCGGACGGGACGGAGCTGACGCCGATCAACCCGATGACCGAGGGCACGTTCTCACCGGGCGACGCCGTGCGCCCGTGGGACACGCTCTCGGACGACGAGAAGCGGCTCTTCTCGCGGATGGCGGAGGTCTACGCCGGCTTCTCGGAGTACACCGACGCGCAGGTCGGGCGGATCGTCGACTACCTCGAAGAGAGTGGTCAGCTCGAGAACACGCTGATCCTCTATTGCGCCGACAACGGCGCGTCGGGCGAAGGCAGCCCGAACGGGTCGGTCAACGAGAACAAGTTCTTCAACGCGTATCCCGACACGGTCGAGGACAACCTCGCACTGATCGACGAGCTCGGCGGCCCCGAGACGTACAACCACTATCCGACGGGCTGGGCGGTCGCGTTCTCGACGCCGTTCCGGATGTTCAAGCGCTACTCGCAGTACCAGGGCGGCATCTGCGACCCGCTCGTGATCTCGTGGCCGAAGGGAATCAGGGCAAAGGGCGAAGTGCGGCAGCAGTACCACCACTGCAACGACATCGTCCCGACGATCCTCGACTGCTGCGGCGTCGAGATGCCCGACGTCGTCGACGGCTACAAGCAGACCCCGCTTCCCGGCGTGTCGATGCGCTACTCGTTCGACGGCGCCGCCGCGGCGACGACCAAGGAGACGCAGTACTACGAGATGCTCGGTACGCGCGGGATCTGGCACAAGGGCTGGAAAGCCGCGACCGAGCACGGGCCCGTCCCGATCAACCTCGGCCATTTCGACGGCGACCGCTGGCAGCTCTTCCACTCCGACGAAGACCGCTCGGAGGCCCACGACCTCGCCGAGCAGCACCCGGAGAAGCTCGAGGAGCTCAAGGCGCTCTGGCTCGAGGAGGCGAAGAAGAACGACGTCCTGCCGCTCAACGACCTCGGGATCCTCGAATATCGCTCGCTCGAGTACGAGATCGCCACGCCGGCGAGCGGTCAGTACGTCTACTACCCCGGGACGAGCGAGATCCCGGAGGCGTCGGCCGCGAACACGGTCAACGTCTCGTACAAGATCCTCGCCGAGGTCGAGTTCACCGACCAGACGGAGGGCGTGATCGTCGCGCAGGGCTCGCGGTTCGCCGGCTACTCGCTCTTCGTCAAGGGCGGCAAGCTCGTCTACGTCTACAACTTCCTCGGCATCCCGCCCGAGCAGAAGGTCGACGGCGACGCTCCGACGTCAGGCACGCACGTCGTGGTCGTCGAGTTCACGAAGACCGGAGCCGGCGAGCACCACGAGGTGCTCGGCACGGTCAAGCTCCACATCGACGACGAGGTCGTCGCCGAGGCAGACCTCCGCACCATCGCGTCGCGTTACAGCCTCTGCGGCGAGGGGTTGTGTGTCGGCTACGACGGGGGTGACGCCGTGAGCTCGGAGTACACGCCGAAGTTCGAGTTCAGCGGGGGCAAGATCGTGAAGGTCGTGATCGACGTCGCGGACGACGCGTACGTCGACGTGGAACGCCGGCTCGCCGCCGCGATGGCGCGCGACTAGCTCTCCTCCGACCGCTGTCGTTCCGGGTCGGCGTCGACCTCGGCGCCGACCAGGACGACGAGCGCGCTCAGCCACAGCCAGAGCAGCACGATGACGATCGAGGCGAGCGTGCCGTACGTCTTGCCGTAGCTCGCGAAGTTGGCGGTGTAGACGGCGAAGAGCGCGGAGGCGACGATCCAGCCGAGCGTCGCGACGACCGCGCCCGGGCTGAGGAATCCGAACCATCCCCGCTCGTGCTCGGTGACGGAGAAGCGGTAAAGCAGGCCGACGCCGATCACCATCACGACCGCGAGGAACGGCCAGCGGAGGATCGAGAAGATCAACTCGCCGGTGCTGCCGAGCCCCGCGTGCCGGATCAGCGCCGGTACCGCGACGATCACGAACAGCACGATGCCCAGCACGACGATCGCGCCGAGCGTGAGCCCGAGCGCCCGTCCTCGCTTCTTGACGAACCCCTTCGGCTCGTCGTGATCGAGCGCGATGTGGATGCCCGTGACCAGCGCCGCCATCCCGGACGACGCGCTCCACACCGCGATCGCGATCGCGATCAGCGCCGCGATCGACACTCCGGCGCTCGAGGCGTTCACGATCTGCGTGAGCTGGTAGACGAGGAAGTTGCGCACCTCCACCGGGAGCGACTTGCCGAGATCGTGGACCTGCCTGACGACGTCGCTCTCGTTGGCGACGAGCCCGTAGATCGAGACGAACGCGATCAGCGCCGGGATGAGCGCGAGGAAGCCGTAGAAGGCGACGCCGGCTGCGACGAGCGTGAGGTTGTGCTCGCCGATTCGCTTCGCGAGCTGCTTCCCGCGATCCTTCGCGGCACCCAGCACGAAGGGAGAATATTCGAACGACGCGCAAGAGCGCCGATCAGCGCGAGGCAGTCGCGGTTGCGCCGTTCGTGCGGTGACGGCGCCAGCTCGTCAGGTCGAACTTCCGGTAGAGCTGCTCGACGACCTTCTCGGCGACGATCGCGCCTCCGTCGGCCGAGAAGTGCACCCCGTCGGGAGCGCGCGCGTCGACCGTCTCGCCGTTGTTCAACCGCAGGTACTGCGCGAACCCGCCGGTGCGTCCTGCCATCAGCAGGTCGGTCTGGACGAACGCGGCGGTGTTCGGCCGCTTGACGATCTCGCGCCCGACGATCGCGTTGATCCGCTCGAAGCGCGCGGATTGCCCCGGATCGCGCGTGAACGGAAGGCCGATCCACACGGTGTAGGCGCCGGCGCGGTTGATCAGGTCGAGCACGCCGGCGACGCGCCGCGCGTACTCATGCTCCCAGGCCGGGTCGCCGAAGTCCGAGACGGTCACGCCCTTCGGCAGCCCGGTCATGTACCCCTTGTCGTCGTTCGCGCCGAACGTGAGCACGACGACCGACGGCTTGAGCTCCTTCAGCTTCTCCCTGATCGAGGTGAACCAGTTGAAGACGTCGGGCCGCTCGAGCCCGGTCGCGACCTGGCCGTCGACGCCGCCGACGCTCTTGATCGAGCGCGCGTTGTCGACCGCGCGCAACAGCGCATACCCCGGGCTGATCACGAGCGAGTCGCCGGCGACCCAGAGGCGCAGCGGGTGGGCGGGCGAGAACGCCGTCTTCCCCGGCGGACGCTGCGTCGCAGCCTCGCCGTTGGTCGTCGTCGGCACCGGCGCGGCGGCGATCGGGATGTCGATGTTCGTGTCGATGCGGTCGTCCTGCGCCCGGCCGAGCGCCGACTTGAGCTCCGCACGCGGCCGGTCGAGGTAGACGGCATGGCTGATCCGGTCGAGCCTCCCGGTCAGCTCGACGGCCACCGAGCGCTGCCAGCCCTCGGGCTGGTTGACGGCGGACTTGTGGAGCCCGGGCGCGTCGAGCAGCAGCCCGAGCACCACACCGGCGAGCGCGATCGCGAGCGCCCGCCATGCGGACGTGACCCGCCTCCGCCGGGGTGGCGGGCCGGCCCCGTCCTGATCGTCCTGCAGCTGCCTCGCCTGCCGCCGCAGCTCGCTGCGCTCTGCCGCCGTCCGCCCCGACGGGAGAGTGGGTTGACGGCGTCTCGTGATCACGACTCAGAAGCGGAAATAGATGAAGGGCGCGACTCCCTGTGGGCCCATCGCGTTCGCGAGCATCAGTGTCGCACCGAGCGCGAGCGACTGCCATGCGATGTTCAGCCTGCTCAGCCTCGCCATCACACCCTGCGGGATCCGCGCCGGGAGGTACTGGGTGCCGATGCCGACGACAATCCAGACGACGACTCCGAGGGTCACGAGCGGGGACGGTTCGCCCCAGCGCGTGAAGAGCCCGGTGATCATCTGCCACGCGAGCGAGAGCGAGTCGGAGCGGAAGAAGATCCAGGCGAAACAGACGAAGTTGAACGTCGCGAGACGCCGGAGCCAGATGTACCGGTCCGAGGATCCCGCGCGCCGCGCGCCGCGCCGCTCCCGGAACCAGCGCTCCGTCGCGAGCCCCACGCCGTGCAGGCCGCCCCAGATCACGAACGTCCAGGCGGCACCGTGCCAGAGGCCGCCGAGCAGCATCGTGATCATCAGGTTCACGGTCGTGCGGAAGCGTCCCTTGCGGTTGCCGCCGAGCGGGATGTACAGGTAGTCGCGCAGCCACCGCGACAGCGTCATGTGCCAGCGGCGCCAGAAGTCCTGGACCGAGCCCGCCGCGTACGGCGAGTCGAAGTTCTGCGGGAACGTGAAGCCGAGGAGGAGCGCGAGACCGATCGCCATGTCGGTGTAACCGGAGAAGTCGGCGTAGATCTGCACTGCGTAGGCGTAGATCGCGATCAGGATCTCCGGCGACGAGTGTGCTCCCGGAACGGCGAACACCGGGTCGACGATGTGCGTGGCGAGGTAGTTCGCGATCACCACCTTCTTGAACAACCCGGTGCCGATCAGGAAGAACGCGCGGCTCGAGTCGACCCGGCGCGGGTCGCGCGGCGTTCGCATCTGCGGCAGCAGTTCGGAGCCGCGCACGATCGGCCCCGCGACGAGGTGCGGGAAGAACGTGAGGTAGGCGGCGAAGCGATCCAGTCCGACCGGTCGGAGATCGCGGCGGAAGACGTCGACGACGTAGCTGATCGCCATGAAGGTGTAGAAGGAGATGCCGACCGGGAGCACGATCGTTCTCGTCCAGTCGGGCATCCCGATGCCGGCCGCGTGCGCGAGGTTGTGCGACGAGTTGACGAAGAAGTCGAAGTACTTGAAGTAGGCGAGCGTGCCGAGCAGGCCGGTGAGCGCCACGGTCAGAAGCGCCCGGCGCGCGGCCGACCGCTGCTCGCGCGAGATGCGGATCGCCCAGAAGTGCGTCCAGAGCGTGCAGCCGATCAGCAGGAAGACGAAGTGCCAGTCCCACCAGCCGTAGAAGACGAGGCTCGCGCCGACGATGAAGATCCGCCACAGGCGGACGTGCGGCATCGTCAGCCACGACAGCGGCATGACGACGAGGAAGAAGATCGTGAAGGTCGCGGTCGGGAAGATCATCGGTTGTCCGGTGCGTCAGCGGGACGCGCGACGCGGTCGCCGGTAACGCCGCTGAGACGCGCTCATGCGGCCCTGAAGACGTACGGGCGCAGGAAGCCGGCGAGCGCGATCGCGCCCGTCGACGTGAGGTGCAGGCCGTCCGAGCCGAACCACGGCTTGCCGAAGCCGTACGCGTTCCAGTCTGCGACGACGAGCTCCGGCCATCGGCGCGCGGCGGCCTTGATCTCGGTGTTGGTCGAACGGTAGATCGACTCGTAGCTGCTCGCGCTCGACGCACGCAGCGTCACCCAGACGACGCCGTGCACGCCGTGGCGAAGCGCTGCGCGCATGATCTCGTCGATGCGCGTGCTGTAGCCCTGCGATCCCTCGTTGTAGCCGACGTCGACGATCAGGACGTCGCCGAGCGAGCGGCCGTACGAGTCGACCGCCTGCAGCGCCGTGGTCGGCGGCGTTGCACCCTGGTACGAGCAGCCCGTCTGCACGAGGCGCCGGCAGACCTTCAGATCGAGCCGGAGGACGAGCCCGCGCGACAGCCGGGCGTGGGCGGCGGATGTGTACTCGATCGCCGCCGAGACCGAGTCGCCGACGAATGTCACGTGAGGCGGCGGCGCAGCCGGCCCGCGCTGTGCTGAGAGCCCGGCTGTGGGCACGGCGAGCGCAAGCAGCGGCAGAGCCGCGAGTGCGATCGCTTGTTGCCGGACGAACTGCACTGGAGTAGCCTTCGATCCCCTCGAACGAGGCGAGCTCGGCTGCGAAGGATACGCCTCCGCGGCGATTGCTCGAAATCCGTTTATTTCTGCGTGAACCGGGTCACTCCTTTTCGAGTGTGGTACGGTCCGCGGGTGCTTGGGCAGGCACAGACGTCGCGGCGTCGCGTTGTCGCGCTCGCGATTCTCGGCGCCGCCTTCCTGGCGCTCCCGGCCATCGGGGTCGCGAATCCGCTCCAGCACGGCCGCTCCGCGCCGGATCGCCTGCCCTCGTTCGGCGCCGACTCAGGCTCGACGGCAGTCGACGTCTCGTCGCTCGATCGCACGGTGTACGCCGCGCAGGGACGGATCGCGACGCTCGACCGCCGCATCGCCGCGCTCCGCTTCCAGCTGACCGTCCTGCGCCAGCAAGCGGTCGTGGCGCGGCGCGGGATCGGAGTCGAGCGGGCGAGGCTCGGCGTCGCGGTCCGCACGCTCTACGAACAGGGTGACGTCGAGCCGCTCGAGGTCTTCCTCGGCGCGAAGAGCCTCGACGAAGCGCTCGCCAGTCTCGACGGGCTTTCCCGTCTCGGCGACGACGCGCACCGGGTCGTCGTCGAGTTGACCGCCATCGAGACACGGGCGAAGAAGGCCGAGGGAGCCGTCGCGCGTCGTGAGGCGGCGCTCGTCGAGGCGGCCCGCGAGGCGAGAGCTGCCCGCGCAGCCGCCCTTGCCGCGCTCGCAGCGCGGCGCGAGGAACTCGCCCGGCTCGCCGCGCAGCGCAACCTCGCCGTCCAGACTCAGCCCGTGGCGGTGCAGACCGACGGGGCGCAGCCGGTCTCGGCCCCGGTCGTTCCTCCGGCGCCGCCGAGCTTCCTCTCCGGCCGCCGCCTCACCGTCAGCGCCACCGCGTACTCGCTGCCCGGGTACACGGCAAGCGGGCTCCACGTCGCGTGGGGGACGATCGCGGTCGATCCCAACGTGATCCCGCTTGGCACACGCATGACGATCCCGGGCTACGGCGAGGCGGTCGCCGCCGACGTGGGCACCGCGATCATCGGTGCGCGCGTCGACCTCTGGTTCCCGACGCTTGCGATGGCGCAGGCGTGGGGCCGGCGGACGATCACGATCGTCATCCACTGACCATCCGCGCGCCGCGCCGATGAGTCGGCCTGCGATGCTTCGCGGGTGACGCTGCTCGCCGAGGTCGTGCGGGCGTCGCGGCAGGTCGGCGACACGAGCTCGCGGTCGACGAAGGTCGCGATCCTCGCCGGGCTGCTTCGCGGCCTCGAGCCCGACGAGGTGCCGGTCGTGGCCGCGCTGCTCTCCGGTGTCCCGCGACAGGGGCGGATCGGCGTCGGCTATGCGAGCGTCTCCCGCACCCGCGACGTCGCATCGGCCCGCGGAGCTCTGAGCGCCGAAGACCTCGACCGCGCGCTCACCGCGATCCAGGAGACGACGGGCGCCGGATCCACCGAGCGGAGGCGGCAGCTGCTCGACGATCTCTTCGAGCGCGCGTCGCAGGACGAGGCGGACTTCATCCGCCAGCTGCTCACCGGCGGGCTGCGCCAGGGCGCGCTCGGCGGGATCATGGTCGACGCCGTCGCCAGGGCGGCGGGCGTGCCTGCCGAGCTCACTCGCAGGGCGCTGATGCTCTCGGGCGATCTGTCGCGAACCGCTGCAATCGCGCTCGGCGAAGGCGAGGCGGGCCTGCGCGCTGTCGGCTTCGAGCTCTTCCGCCCGGTGCTGCCGATGCTCGCGTCGGGCGCCGACTCGGTGGCCGAAGCCGTCGCCGGGGTCGAGCTCTCGTCCGTCGAGTGGAAGCTCGACGGCATTCGCGTCCAGATTCACCGCCGCGGCGACGAGGTGCGCATCTACACGCGCAACCTGAACGAGATCACTCAGGCACTCCCCGGCATCGTCGAGGCGGTTCGCGGGTTGCCCGTGAGCGACGCCGTGCTCGACGGTGAGGCGCTCGGGATGACGGACGACGGGCCGGCGGCGTTCCAGGAGACGGTCTCCCGGATCGACACGCAGGCCCGGCCGGAAGGCATCGCGACCTTTCTCTTCGACGTCCTGCATGTCGACGGCGATGACCTGCTCGACGCACCGCTGCGCGAGCGGAGCGCGCGCCTGGAGGCGATCGCGCCGTCCCTCAAGATCCCCGGCACCTTCACGGCGAGTGCCGACGAGGCGGAACGCGTGCTCGCCGAGGCGCTGCGCGCAGGGCACGAAGGCGTCGTGGTGAAGGACGCGGGGTCGCCGTACGCCGCGGGCCGCCGCGGAAAGGCGTGGCGCAAGGTCAAGCCGGTACGGACGTACGACCTCGTCGTGCTCGGTGCGGAGTGGGGCCACGGCCGGCGTACCGGCCGGTTGTCGAACCTGCACCTGGGCGCCAGGGACGTGAGAACGGGCACGTTCGTGATGGTCGGCAAGACGTTCAAAGGGATGACCGACGAGCTGCTCGCCTGGCAGACGGAGCAGCTGCTCGAGCGCGAGCAGGAACGGCGGGGCATCGCCGTCCTCGTCCGTCCAGAGCTCGTCATCGAGATCGCGCTCGACGGCGTGCAGGCATCGACGCGCTACCCGGGCGGGGTCGCACTGCGCTTCGCGCGCGTGAAGCGCTACCGCCTCGACAAGGACGCGGCCGACGCCGACACCATCGACGAGCTCCGCGCGCTTCTGCCGCGCCGCTAGCCGGCGACCGGCGCGGGCCGCGACTCGGGAGCTCGCTGCTCGCCCGCGTCTGCTTCCTTGGCCGACGAGATGATCACGGAGCCGACGAGCGCGAGGCAGAGCGCGCCGACGGCGGCGACCGCGTGCCACGGCGGCTCCTTCGAGAGGCGCTCCTGCAGCACGAGCGCGCCGAGCAGCACGCTCACCACCGGGTTGGCGACGGAAACGGCGGCGACCGAGGGAACGAGGCGGCCGGTCGAGAGCGAGAGCTGCTGGTACACGAAGCCGATGATCCCCGCGCCGGCCCAGACCCAGAACTCCCACCCCGACACGACACCGCCGACCCCTTCCGTGTGCAGGTTCTCGACGACCGGCTTCATCAACGTCGCCGAGAGGCCGTAGAGCAGACCGGCGACCGCGCCGAGGAGCGCGGCCCGCGTGGACAGGCTCCCGCGGTTCGCGAACGTGAGCAGCGCCACGCACGTCGCGCAGATCACGAGGATCGACGCCGCCCAGTCGGCGCCCGGGGCGTTGTCCAGCCCGGCGGCCGGATGGCCGAAGTACGCGAACAGAGCGAGGCCGGCGACGACGATCGCTGCACCGGTGATCTCGCGCATGCCGACCGTCTGCTGCGTCAGGAAGTAGCCGAGCGGGAGAGCCCAGACCACGGTCGTCACGAGCAAGGGCTGAATGATCGAGACGCGACCGCGGTCGAGGGCGGCGGCCTGCAGGACGACTCCGACGATCTGCGCGGCGAGACCGAGCAGCCACACCCACTGGGTGAGGATCGCGAGGAGCGAGGCGGGCCGCCGGATCGAGACGCCGGTGAGGCTGACCGTCGCCTTCTGCCAGAGCGTCGCGGCGAGTGCGAAGCAGACGGCCGCGAGGAGCGCCAGTGCTGCTGCGAGCCCTTCCACTAGCCGACGAGCCTAACGCCGAGGTCGGCTACGGCCGTGTCCACGGTAAGAAGCTCCCCGCAGCCTGCCACTCATCACATAGCTGTCCTTCGCGTAGGAGGTCGCCGATGGCCGTGGTCAGGAAGCTCGTCGGGTTGCTCGGCGTTGCCGCGGCCGGTGGGGTGGTGCTGTTTCTCTGCGCCGTCATCGTCAACGGCACCGTCAGCGCGACGGCGAGCCGGTCCTCGTCCGCCGACCCGACGGCGGCGCGCGCCAACCGGCTCGTCGCGGAGGGCCGGAACGTCTTCCGCAACGACACGTTCGGCGATCAGGCGGTGTGGGGTGGTGTGCTCGGCCTGCAGAAGGCGATCGAGGGCGCGAAACTCGGTGGAGTCGGCCCTGGAGTCAGCCCGAGGGCCGCGCTCTCGCTGGGCCTGAAGGTCGACGCGACGAAGATCCCGGCCCAGGTCGCCGCGGCGATCAAAGCGGGGAAGGTGAACCTCGACGACCCGGCGGTGACGGTGACGCTGCTGAAGCTGAACGCCGTCGTCGGCGTGCGGGGGTACTTCGACAAGCAGGGGGCGCTCGCCTCGGTCGGGATCACATGCGCCGTGTGCCACTCGACCGTCGATGACTCGTTCGCGCCCGGCATCGGCAAGCGGCTCGACGGCTGGCCGAACCAGGACCTCAACGTGGGCGCGATCGTCGCCGCGGCGCCGAACCTGAAGCCGCTCGAGGACGCCTTGCACGCCGACGAGGCCACGGTGAAGAAGGTGCTGCTCGGCTGGGGGCCGGGCTTCTTCAACGCCGAGCTGAACCTGGACGGCAAGGCTCTCGGGCCCGACGGGACGTCGCACTCGGCCGCGACGCGCATCCCGAGCGCGTTCGGCAAGGACGGCCAGAACCTGCACACATGGGAGGGCGGCTGGGGGTCGGTGACGTACTGGAACGCGTTCGTCGCGAACCTCGAGATGCACGGGCAGGGGAACTTCCTCGATCCGCGGCTCGACGACAAGGCGCGCTTCCCGATCGCCGCGGCCTCCGACTTCGGTCACACGCACCCGTACGTCGGGGAGGGCGTGCTTCCCGTCCCGGCGAAGCCGACGGGCGCGAAGGACCAGGTCACCGAGGCGCTGCGCGCGCTCGACCTCTACCAGCACGCCCTGCCCGTGCCCAAGCCGCCGAAGGGAAGCTTCGACCCCGCTGCCGCAGCACGCGGGAAGGCCGTCTTCGACGGCGCCGGCAGGTGCTCGACCTGCCACATGGGATCGCTCGGGACCGCGCCCGGCTACAACGCGGTGAAGCCGTCGCAGATCTGCACCGACGCCTTCGCGGCCGATCGCGGCCCCGACGGGACGTACACGATCGCCCCGCTGCAGGCGCTCTTTACGCGATCGAAGCGCGGCTTCTACCACGACGGCCGCTTCAAGACGCTGCGCGACGTCGTCGACCACTACGACAGCTGCTTCAGCCTCCACCTGACGGCGCAGCAGCAGAGCGACCTCGTTCAGTACCTGAAGAGCAGGTGACGCGAGCGTCCGCTACTGCGACATCAGGAACGCGAGCAGGTCGTCGTGCTCCTCCTTGCAGGCCGGGCAGCCGTCGAGGTGGGCCTTCATCCGCGGCTCGGCGGCCGCAGCGTCGACGCCGGCGGCCTCGAGCTCGACGTAGCCGTCGATCCCGGCGAAGCACTCCTCGCAGCTCACCTGTGGCTCATCCGGGCCGAGCACGCGTTCGAGCGCCTCGGGCCACCGGGGCGGTTCGCCACGGTCGTTCACGGTTCCGGATTCCATCAGTTCGGCGAGGAATGCGTCGATCCGGCGAGGTGGGCCCGCAGCCGGGAACGCGCCTCGTGCAGCATCTTGTACAGAGCGCCCCGCGTCGTGTGCATGCGCTCGGCAAGCACGTCCACGGGCACGTCGTTCAGCGCAAGGGCGACGAAGACGGCGCGCTGGCGCGGCGTGAGCGCGTGCTCGACACCGGCCCGCAACGCGGCGAGCAGCTCCCGTTGCTCGAGCGCGCCCTCGGGCGACGCCTCGCGCGCAAACGCTGACCAACCAGCGTCCTCGCTCGGGATCTCCCTGCTCATCCAGTTGCGGCGGCGGATCGCCTCCGAGGCCTCGAAGAACGCGAATTTCCACGCCCACGTCGTGAACCGGCTGTCACCGCGGTATTCGTCGAGGCGCGTGATGATCGCCATCAGCGCCTCGTCGGCGGCCTCGACGGCGAGATCGTCGAGCTCCTCGCGCGGGAAGGCCGCGACTTGAGCGCGCCGCCTGCGCAGCACGAAGAGGGCCGCCCGGAGCAGGAGCGCGTGGAGCTCCTCGAGTGCGGCCTGCCGGTTGGGGCCTCCGTCGTCGAGGCGGGCGAGCCACGCTTGCGAGTCGGGATCGAGCGCCATCCCGTACTTCGTGCCTGCCGAGGCCATCGTCTTTCGTCCTACGAGCGAGCGGCCCGGGTGGATCGTTCACGGGTCCCGTCCCACCCGCGGGCTGACATCCTCCGGGCGTGCCCGAGACCGCCGACGAGTTCGACGAGTCGAACGAGCACGCTGTCACCCCGCTCGAGCTCTTCTTCGACCTCGTCTTCGTGTTCGCGATCACGCAGGTCACGAGCCTGCTGACCCACGACCCGACGTGGCACGGCGTCCTCAGGGGGCTGCTCGTGCTGGCCGCGGTGTGGTGGGCCTGGACCGGCTACGCCTGGCTGACGAGCACGCTGGACGTCGACGAAGGGGGCGTGCGGCTCGTGATGCTCGCTTCGATGGGCGCGATGCTCTGCGTCGCGCTGGCCGTGCCGGGAGCGTTCGGAGACGACGCCGTTCTCTTCGGCGTCAGCTACTTCTTCGTGCGGCTCTTCCATCTCGTGCTCTACGCGAACGCCGGCCGCGACGATCCCGACCTCTTCAGCGCGCTGCTTCGCATCGCCCCGTCGGAGCTGATCGGCGCCTCGCTGATCGTGGTCGCCGGGTTCCTCTCGGGCAACCTGCGCACCGCAGCCTGGGTGCTGGCGCTGGCGATCGACTACGTCGGGCCGGCGGTCGTCCGTCTGCACGGCTGGCGCATCGCGCCCGAGCACTTCGCCGAGCGGCACGGCCTGATCGTTCTGATCGCGCTCGGCGAATCGATCGTCGCGCTCGGCGTCGGCGCGGGGCTGACGCTGACGACCGGGGTGATCGTCGGCGCGCTGCTCGGCGTCGTCGTGGTCGCGGCTCTGTGGTGGCTCTACTTCGACGTGGCGGCGATCTTCGCGCGGACGCGGCTCGCGCGAGCGGTGGGCGTCGCGCAGGCGCGGCTCGCCCGCGACGCGTACAGCTACCTCCATCTACCGCTCGTTGCCGGCGTCGTCTTCTTCGCCTTCGGGCTGAAGACGACGCTCCACCACGTCGGGGATGCGCTCGACACGGTGCCTGCCGTGGCCTTGTGCGGGGGCGCTGCGTTGTACCTCCTCGGACACGTTGCGTTCCTCTTCCGTGCGACCGGACGGATCTTCCGCCGCCGGACGATCGGCGGCGTCGTGCTGCTCGCGCTCATCCCGGTCGCGCTCGCAGTGCCGTCCCTCGCCTCGCTGGCGCTGGTGAGCGCCGTTTGCTGGCTTGTCGTCGCCTACGAGGCGCTCCGCTACCGCGAGTCGCGCGCGCGAGTCCGGCACGCGGGCTGATCAGATCTCCGGCGCCTGCGCGTACTCCTCGTCGGTCACGTGGTCGGCCCAGATGACGACGTTGCCGTCGTCGTCCGCCTGCTGCATCGCCACATGAGTCATGAAGCGCGTCGGGGCGGCGCCGTGCCAGTGATCCTCGCCAGGCTCGAAGAAGACCCGGTCACCGGGGCGGATGACCTCGATCGGCCCGCCGCGCCGCTGGCAGAGTCCGACGCCCTCGGTGACCCAGATCGTCTGGCCGCGCGGGTGCGTGTGCCATGCGGTGCGCGCGCCCGGCGTGAAGTGCACGCTCGCCGCGCCGATCCGCCACTGCTCCGACGGCGCCGTGACGGAATCGACGTAGACGGAGCCGGTGAACCACTCGGCCGGCCCCGTGCTCGTGGGGAGGTTGTTCCTCGTGATCTGCATTGATCGCTCCTTTCTTGTCGAGGCCGGTTTGGCTTTCGGCCCACGGGAGAGTGCGATGTCGATGGGTCTCGTGAGTGAGGAGGGAACGGTGAGGGGCAGGTCGGGCCCGGAGATCCTCGCCGAAGCGCGCGATCTCGTCCGATCCGGCTGGTGCCGCGGCGCGGATGCCCGCGACCGCGGCGGCGCGCCGGTCGACGCCTGGAGCCCCGGTGCCCGCAGCTGGTCGATCCTGGGCGCCGTCGTGGCCGCGGCGGATCTGCCCTCCGACCTCGGCGGGGCGCGGCTCGGCCCGCTGCGGCAGGCGCTCGGCGCGCTCGCCGAGGTGATCGAGGAGCCGATCCTGATGAGCTGGAACGACGACCCGGACATGACCCAGGCCGAGGTCGTGCAGACGCTCGAGGAGGCGCGCCTGATCTGCGCCGAGCGGAATCCGTGACGGCGGCGAAGGAGAAGGCGGAAGCCCGTCTCACAGGCCGCGTCGATCCGGCGTTCTAGATTGAAGTGATGGCAACCTCGGTCGTCGACACCCCGATCGGGTCGCTCGGCCTCGTCGCGTCGGACGCCGCCCTGCAGTCGGTGCGGTTCGACGGCCGCGGCCTCCGCGCCGAGGGCGAGTCGGCTGTGCTCGAGGAGGCCGAACGCCAGCTGGCCTCCTACTTCGAGGGCGAACTGCTGAAGTTCGACCTGCCGCTCGAGTTGCACGGGACGGAGTTCCAGCGCCGCTGCTGGCTCGCGCTCGCATCGATTCCCTACGGCCAGACGGTGAGCTACGGCGAGCAGGCGCGTCGGCTCGGGCTCGGCAGCGATGCCGCACGCGCAGTCGGCGCGGCCAACGGCAGCAACCCGCTGCCGATCGTCCTGCCCTGCCACCGTGTGATCGGCGCCGACGGCTCGCTCACGGGCTTCGGCGGCGGGCTGCACGTCAAGCGCTACCTCCTCGAGCACGAGGGTGCGCTGCTCCCGCTCGGCTAGACCGAGAGTCCGCTCTATGCTCGCGAAGGCGACTCGGCCGTCGCACGCACCCACGCGATGGCCGATCTCGCCGGCTCCGAGCTTCGGGCTCGCCTGGTACCAGTCGGACGTGCAGGCGGACGGGCATGGAGACGCACGCGTGAGGATCCGGACGATCCTCGCCGATCAGATCTTCGGGGTGAACCTCGACGAGAGCCCGCCGAGGCTGATCAACACGTTCCACGTCGGCTTCTGGTTCAACGATCCGAACGACGCCGCGCAGTGCGGCTTCGACGTGACGAAGCCGACGCCGTTCAACGGTGAGCATCACGCGGGGCCGTTGGCGATGATCAGCGTGCCCGACGCGAACACGGGTCTCGGCCCGCTGTGTCTGAATCCGGACGCGTCTCAGCCGAGCGGCTGCAACCCCTGAGTCGACGTCTCGAAGCCTGAGAGGTCGCCGCCCGGCCGGCGGCGCCCTCTCCAGCGATCCCAGCCGCGCTGCTCCGGCTCGCTCAGGCGAGAAACGGCTTGACCGCGGCGGTGGCCTGTGCCGCGGTGAGCACCTTCGGCAGGTCCGGCGCCGGCACGATCTGGTTCGCCGCGATGTTGGAGAGCACGCTCAGGTGGCGCGACTCGCACGCGCCGATCTCGGCGGCGACACCCTTGAGCTCGTTGCTCTTGAGCGCGGTGACGGCGCCCATGTAGGCGCCGACGAACGCGGTCTCGAGCGCCTGGCCGAGCTGGCCGATGCTCTTGCGCGACCCGAATGCTCCGCTCGGGTACTTGAACTTCAGCCCTGCCGGCGTTGCCGACTTGAGCACGCCCTTGAGCGCGGCATAGTGCGCACGCTCGTTGCCCATCGCCGAGGCGAGATAGCCGAGCTCGTCGCCCTTCAGCTTCTTCGAGGCGATCGCGCGCGTGTAGAAGTCGATCGCGAGCAGCTCCGCGGTTGCCGCGAGCTTCGCAATGTCCGCGTCGGTCGCGGGGGCGCCGAAGGCGGTGCCCTGAGCGAGTGCCATCACCGAACCGCCTGCGACCAGCGCGATCCCGCCCCTGGCGCCGCGGCTCAAGAACTGGGCCCGAGTCGTACCGCTCATCGTGACTTCCTCCTGTGTCAGTTCGTCGCGCCGGGCGGCGCGTCGAGCCGTATTCGCCGCCCGCGGCCGACCGGTTCGACGCGACGCGACGACCGCCGTGAATCGATCAGTGGAGCACGAGCTTCAGTGCGATCAGTGCGAGGCCGATCGATACCCCGACGATCGCCTGAAGCCAGATCCGGCGCTGCCGTGAGCGCCAGCCGACTGCCAGCTCGAGCAGGACGACGCTGACCGCCGCCGCCCAGAGCCCGGCGGTGGCCGCGCTCGTCACCGCGAAGCCGGCCGCCCAGGCGACGAGCAGCGTGACCACCGGGAGCAGCCCGCCTTCGAGGACGGGAAGCTCATGAATGCAGCTACGCCAGAGCAGCTCGACGTTCATCGGCTCGCGTCTGCGCATCCGGATCCCCAGCGTTTGCGTGTAGAGGCTCGTGAGCCAGTAGAGCGCGAGCACGACGAGCGTCGCCTCGATCGTCGCGCCGTAGCCTTCGTGTCGTGCGTCCTCGGCCGCGAGCAGCACGCCGACCATGACGGCGCCGTAGACGGCACCTCCGGCATTCTCCGCCGCCGAGGTCAAGAGCAATGCGGCGGCTCGCGAGGTCGCTCCCATCGCTCGGATGTTCGACGCCGGCAGCTCGGCTCCCGGCGGACCTAGCAGCTAGCGCGTAGCGGCCCGCCCTCGAGGCGCTGCGCCCGCGGTCGGGGCGTCTTCCCCGGGACTCGCGGACGTCGCTTCCGCCGCCGCGACGTCCGCTGCCGCAGTGGGCCTGAGGAGCAGGCCGCCGAAGACGACGGCGCAAAGCGCGAACCACGCCCACCCCAACGCGAGGCCGCCCACGACGTCCGACAGCCAGTGGAAGTCGAGCAGCACACGGCTCGCCGCAACCCCCACGGCGATCGCCACCGCCGCGGCGACGGCGACCTGCCGGGCCGGCCGTCCCAGGCTGCGCGCGATGATCAGCGCGGCGGCCGCATAGAACGCGGCGGCCGTCGCCGAGTGCCCACTCGGGAATGACGGTCCGAGCCTCGAGGCCTCGGGGACGAGCGTGGGGCGGAGCCGTCCGACGAGATCCTTGACGCCGAGCTGCGCCAGCTCCATTCCGACCAACACGAGGAGCAGGAACAGCACCGCCCGCCCGTTGCGCTTGCGCCACACGTCGACGAGCGCGAGGAGGACGGCGAGGACGACGACGATCCTGATGCTGCCGAGGTCGGTGATCGCGTGGAGGCCACGCGTCGACGCACTGCTCCGGTGGTCGTAGCCCCATGCGGCCACGGAGTTGTCGACGTGCTGGATGGCCGCGACCCGGCGCACGAGGACGGCAAGCACGCCGAGCACGAGGACGCCCACAAAGACGACGGTGAGTGCGATCGTCAGCAGCAGGCCGCTTGCGACCTCGCGATCGAGTCGCCCCGCGAGGTGCTTTCGCGCTCCAGGATGGGGTTGGACGGCCTCGCCGACCGCGCGCGCAGCCTCTACCGCCGGGCGCTCCGGCGTCGCGGGTGAGCGCGCGTACCAGCGGGACGCGATGAATGCGAGGAGCCCGGCGAGGAGCGCCGCGCCCAGGTCGGCAGTGAGAGGCATGGATACGGGTTTTCGCGGCGGCGAACGCTCCGCCACGCCGTCGATGTTTCCTTTCGCCCGAACGCGAAAACACTTGTCGGCAGTTTGTGTGCAAAAGGAATCGCGGCGGATGGCCACCGAAACCCTCACCTCTCCCGACTACTCCCCGGCCCGGCCGGGCCGGGATCACTCGCCGCTCGACTTTCCCGTCCTCGATCAGGAGCCGGGGCCCTTAGGTCGCCGGCTCGCGGCGCTGCCGGGTGACGGGCATCCAGTCTGGACGTACGTCTGTGGGATCCTCATCGCGTTCGTCGCGATCGCATCGCTCTCGATCGTCGCCGGACTCGTCGTCACCCGGTTGCTGCTCCACGTCCACGGCGTCCCCGGAGACGACGAGCGGCTTGTCGGGTTCCTCGCCCGGCACCGCTCGGGCGGCCTGACCGATGCGTCGCTCGTCGGCTCGATCATGGCCGGCGGCGTCGTGCTGCCGATCATCGCCGGCACCGCCGCGCTGATCGCGGTCGTCACCAAGCACTGGCGGCTCGCCGGCTTCCTGCTCTTCGCGCTCGCCGTCGAGTCAGGGTCCTACCGCGCGACGACGCTCGCCGTCCACCGCCACCGGCCGGAGGTGCATCGCCTCGAGGGCCTGCCCGTCAACGCCAGCTATCCGTCGGGGCACACGGCGGCGGCAATTGCCGTCTACGGGGGGCTCGCGCTGCTCCTGACCTCGCGCATCGAGAGCCGTGCCGCAAAGATCGTCATCTGGGTCGTCGCAGCGCTGATTCCCGTGTTCGTTGCGTTCTCGCGCATGTACCGCGGCATGCACCATCCACTCGACATCGCGGGAGGTGCGATCGTCGGGATCGCAGCGCTGTGCGCGCTCGTCGCCGTCACGCGCGCTGCGGGAAGCGCAGCGAAATGAGCAAGGTTGCGGTCATCGCGCATGCCGGCAAGACCTTTGGCGGCGGGCTGCCCGAGCTGCGGCACGAGCTCGAGCGCCAGGGCATCGGCGACCCTTTTTGGGTCGAGGTGCCGAAGAGCCGGTTCGCGCCGAAGCAGGTGAAGCGCGCGCTCGCCGAGGGCGTCGAGCTCCTCTTCGTCTGGGGCGGCGACGGCACGGTGCAGCGCGCGGTCGACGCGATGCGCGGATCGAAGACGCCACTCGCGATCCTGCCCGCGGGCACCAGCAATCTGCTCGCGACGAACCTCGGTATCCCGCAGGACATTGGGGAGGCAGTGGCGATCGGCCTCCGCGGCGAGCGGCGCGCGCTCGACGTCGGACGGTTCAACGGCGAGCGCTTCGCGGTCATGGCCGGCGCCGGCTTCGACGCGGCGATGATCGACCAGGCGGACGGCGCGCTCAAGGATCGGCTCGGGCGCGTTGCGTACGTGTTGACCGGTTCTCAGAACCTCCGCGCCAAGCCTTTCAAGGCGAAGATCGAGGTCGACGGCGCCCCCTGGTACTCGGGCGAGGCGAGCTGCATCCTCTTCGGGAACGTCGGGAACCTCTTCGGCGGCATCGAGGTCTTCGAGCACGCCCGCCCCGACGACGGCCGGCTCGAGCTCGGTGTCATCAACGCAGACGGGATCACCGACTGGATGCGCGCGATCGCGCGCACGGTAGCCGGGCATCCCGAGCGATCGCCGCTCGTGCAGGCGACCTCGGGCAAGAAGATCAAGGTCAAGCTGAATCGCAAGGTTCTCTACGAGGTGGACGGCGGCGGCAGGGAGAAGGTCAAGTCCTTCACCGTCAAGGTGCAGCCCGCGGCGATCACGATCTGCCTCCCAAAGGAGGAGCTGACGCACGATGGCAACGGTTCAACCTGATTCCGTCGCGCCGCTCCGCGGCGCGCGTTCGTGGAGCGAACGGTTCGTCCGGACTCGCGCATTCGAGGTTCTCGCCCGCGCCGGGTTCGTAGCACGGGCGCTCGTCTACGGCATCGTCGGCCTCCTCGCCTTCGACCTCGTGATCGGGCACGGCGGCAAGATCACGAACCAGCAGGGCGCGTTGCGGACGGTCGAGCAGCGGTCGTTCGGGCACGTCCTGCTCGCGCTCCTCGCGATCGGGCTTGGCGGCTACGCGCTCTGGCGGCTCTTCCGCGCGGCGCTCGGGCACGGCCCCGAGGGCGCGGACCGCGGGATCGAGCGGATCGGCGCGCTCGGCAGCGGAATCGTCTACGCCTTGCTCTGCGTGTTCGCCGTCCAGATCCTCATGGGGCCCGGTACCTCCCACGGCAACACGAAGAAGACGGCACGCGACGTCTTCGCGTGGCCCGCAGGCCGCTGGCTCGTCGGGATCGCCGGTGTCGTGCTCGTCGGCGTCGCGATCTACCAGTTCATCCGCGGGGTGCGCCAGAAGTTCCTCAAGGACTCGAAGACGGAGCAGATCCCGCGCGCGCTCCTGCCCTCGTTCAAGGCGCTCGGCACGGTCGGGCACGTCGCGCGGGCCGTCGTGTTCGGGCTGGTTGGCATCTTTCTCCTGAAGGCGGCCTACGACTACAAGGCGAATGAGGCGATCGGCCTCGACGGCGCGCTCGCGAAGCTCTACAACGGTGCCTACGGCTCGTGGCTGCTCGGCGCCGTCGCGCTCGGGCTGCTCGCCTTCTCCTGCTTCGCGCTCGTCGAGGCACGCTACCGCCGCATCTGAGATCGTCCGTTCGATGGAGCCGACCGTCCGGCTCGTTCTCGGCCCGATGCTGCGCTACGCCGGAACGGAGAGCGCCTCGTTCTGGGTCGAGACGAGTGCGCCGTGCGAAGTCGAGATCCTCGGGCAGCGCGTGTCGACGTTCGCCGTCGAGGGCCATCACTACGCGCTCCTGCTCGTCTCCGATCTGACGCCGGCGAGCGTCACGCCGTACGACGTGCGCCTCGACGGCGAGCTCGTGTGGCCGCCCGACGACGGACGGCCCGCACCGGCCGTGCACACGCGCAACCACGAGCCGCGGCTGCGCCTCGTCTTCGGGTCGTGCCGCGTCGGCGATCCCTTGCCGACGAACCTCGGGCCGACGTGGCCCGCCGACGTGAGGGCGATCGGGATCGACGCGCTCTGGACGTACGCCAAGCAGCTCCAGCGCGGCGAGATGGAGTGGCCGGACGCCCTCATGCTCCTCGGCGACCAGACGTATGCCGACGAGGTCTCGCCCGCCACGCTCGAGTTCATCAGGGAGCGGCGCGGCACGGACGTCCCACCGGGCGAGCAGATCGCCGACTTCGAGGAGTTCACGCGCCTCTACCGCGAGTCGTGGTCTGAGCCCGACATCCGCTGGCTGCTGTCGACGATTCCGACAGTAATGATCTTCGACGACCACGACGTCATCGACGACTGGAATATCTCGTGGCTCTGGGTCGAGGAGATGCGACGTGAGCCGTGGTGGGAGTCGCGCATCACCGGCGCCTTCATGGCGTATTGGGTCTACCAGCACCTGGGCAACCTCTCGCCGCCCGAGCTCGAGGCCGACACCACGTTCCCCCAGGTGCTGAAGGCCGGCGACGCGGGCCCGCTGCTGCGCGAGCTCGCGCATACGTGGGATCGCGAGTCGGCCGCGAGCCGCTGGGCGTTCTACCGCGATTTCGGCGATACGCGCCTGCTCGTTCTCGACTCGCGCGCGGCGCGCGTGCTGTCGGACGGCCGTCGGCAGATGATCGACGACGACGAGTGGGACTGGATCGTCGAGCACTCGAGTGGCGCGTTCGACCACGTCCTGATTGCGAGCACGCTGCCCGTGTTCCTTCCGCACGGGATCCATCACCTCCAGGCATGGAACGAGGCTCTCTGCGCCGGGCGCTGGGGGCGCCTCGTCGCGAACCTGAGCGAGCGGCTACGGCGCGCCGTCGATCTCGAGCACTGGGCGGCGTTCAACCGCTCCTTCGAGCAGCTGTGCGACTGGCTGCGGACGCTCACGCGCGGGACCGAGGGGGCGGATCCGCCCGCGTCGATCCTGCTGCTCGGAGGTGACGTCCACTCCAGCTCGATCCACGAGGTCGACCTCAAGTCCGGCTCGTCGACCCGCGTGCATCAGCTCGTCTGCTCGCCGTTCCGCAATCCGCTCTCGCTGAAGGAGCAGCGCATCCTGCGCGCGACCGGTTCGCACGTCTCCGAGCAGGTCTTCGCGCGCCTCGCGAAGCTCGCCGGCGTCGAGCCGCCGTCGGCGAGCTGGGAGGCCGTCCGGAGCGCCACCTTCGACAACGGCCTCGGCGAGCTCGTGCTGGACGGCCGCAGGGCGTCCGCGATCCTCCGGCGAAGCCCGCGAGAGGGAGAGGACCCCGAGCTCCTCGTCGCCGATCCGCCCGTGATGCTCACCGACCCGCCACGATCGGAAGCGCGGATTCCGTAGGTCGGCGAAGCGATGGCAGAACCGGATACGTGGCAGCTCGAGGGCGCTGCGGCGGAGCTCTACGAGCGCTACCTCGTGCCGGCGGTGACGCTGCCGTGGGCGCTCGACCTCGTCGACCGGGTTGGGCTCGAGCGCGGCGACTCGGTGCTGGACGTCGCGTGCGGCACGGGCGCCGTCGCGCGCGTCGCTGCCATACGCGTGGCGGACGGTGGCCGTGTCGTCGGCCTGGACGTCAACGAGGGGATGCTTTCCGTCGCGCGTTCGCTGTCGCAGCCGGAAGGTGCGTCGATCGAGTGGGTCGACGGAAGCGCGCTCGCTCTTCCATTCGGCGAAGACGAGTTCTCGGTCGTCCTCTGCCAGTTGGGGTTGCAGTTCTTTTCAGATCGGACGGCGACGCTGCGGGAGATGCGGCGTGTGCTCGTGCCGGGTGGGCGAATCGGGGCGAGCGTCTACTCCGCGATCGAGCGGAATCCCGCGACCCATGCGTTGTCGGCTGCACTCGACCGGCACGTTGGCGAGAACGCGTCGCGGACGAAGCGAAGCGAGCATTCACTGGCGGACGTCGAGCAACTGCGTTCGCTGTTCGTGGCGGTCGGTTTCGACCGTGTGGAGATCGAGACGGTCGAGCGGATCGTGCGGTTCGCGTCGGTCGACGAGTACGTGCGCGTCCAGTTTGCGGCGACACCGGTGGCCGCGGTGCTGATCGGATTCGATCCGCACGAGCGAGAGCGCCTCGTCGCACAGGTGAGTGTGGATGTCGGTTCGAAGCTCGCCCGGTTCCAGACCGCGAGCGAGCTTGCATTTCCTCAGGAGGTGCACGTGGCGCGGGCCACGACCTCGTCAAGCCTCTAGTACCACTTCCCGCGCGCGAAGCCGCCGAACGCGATCAGCCCGATGAGCGCGATGATGATCCCGAGCCAGAGGCTCCAGACGATCGCGACGATGATCCCCACGATCACGAGGATGCCGCCGAGGCCGATGCCGGCGATGCCGCCCGAGCCCGTCCGACCTGTATTTGCCATGCCTGCGCTCCCTTCAGCGTCGAGTTCCTTCGAGACGCCCGCTACGTACCCGCCGGCGGTGCTCGTAACACCGCCTCGTGCAAGGCCCGACCGGGAGGAGTAGGTTCGCAGCGGGACGCATCGACCAAGGAGGTCTCACGATGTGGGTACGGGTCGCGACGTTCGAGGGCGGTGACACAGGCCGGCTCGACAAGCTCATGGATGAGCGGATGTCGGCGGGCGAGATGCCGCTGCCCGAGGGGATGACGAGCGTTCTCATGCTCGACGACGAGGGAGGGAAGAGGCGCAAGTTCTTCGCGTTCTTCGACAGCCGCGAGGCAGTCGAGGCCGCCGAGGACGGGTTCGACCGCCAGGGCGACGCTATTCCGGAGGAGATCCGCGGCAAGCGCACGAGCGTCCATCGCTACGAGGTCGTGGTCTACGACGGCGATCTCGACGCTGCGAAGGCTGCGCGGGTCAGCGTGCTCGAAGGGCCGTCCGAGGCTATCGACCAGGGCCTGGAGAAGACGCGCGCCGACACCTTGCCCAAGGTTCGGGCGATCGACGGGAACGTCGCCGCAATCGGGCTCGCCGACCGCGAGAACGGCCGCGTGTCGATGATCACGCTCTGGGACAGCGCGGGCTCGATGCGGGCGAGCGAGCAGGCAGCCGATCAGCTGCGGCAACAGACAGCCGACATGAGCGACCAGAAGATCGCGAACGTCGCGCTCTACGAGGTCTCGAGAGCGCAGTCGGTGGCGGGCACGCGAGCCTGAGCTTCCAGGAGGGGCCTGACCCGGGAGACCGGTCAGGCCTCCTCTTTATCCCCGAACCCGAGCAATGCGGGCGGCGCGACCTCTGCGTCCGTCTGACCGGCCCGGCGCAGCGCGTCGGCGATGAACCCCGTCTCCTTGAGCTCCTCGATGAACGATCGGAGGAACTGAACCGCGGCGGGATCTCGATCGATCGACGTCCCCAGCGCCTGCCGGATCTCCATGAAGCGAGCCTCGAGGAGACGGAATCCCGGGTTGCCGGCGACGAATGCGGTCATGGGTTGCCTGATGCCGGCGAGGACTTCGACGGACGGGTCGGGTAAGGCGTCGACGGTGTCGTCCGTGCGAACCAGCGTCGCCCGGCGCAGCGTTCGCGACAGGAAGAGATCGTACGCCGCCCCGCGCTTGACGCCGACCTGAGTCCCTTCGCGGTCGACGTCGGAGCTCGCCGCGATCGTCGAGCCCACGCGAACGGCGAACACCCCTTCGATCACGACGTACGGCGCGGTGAACGCGACGATCGCCTCACGCTCGGGCTCGATCGCCAGGAAGCAGACGTCGGCCTCGCCCGTCGTCATCGCCTCTAACGACTTCCGTGCGGCGTCGAAGCAGACGAGCTCCACCGGCACTTCGAGGCGTGATCCCAGCTCGCGTGCGATCTCGACGGTCACGCCGGTCGGAGCCGCCGGCGTCCCCTGCGCGAGAACCGGGTTTCCCAGGTTGATCGACGCGCGCAGGGCGCCGCTCGGTGCGAGGCTCTCGACGAGCAGGCGCGTCGAACGAGTCACGCGCCGCCGAGGGCGTCGAGCGTCGCCGTCTCGACGAGATCGGAGACGGCTCGCGCGAGATCGCTGCTCGAGGTGATGAAGGCATCTGCCTGCAGCTGCGTCAGCGCGACGAACTCGGCATCGTATGTGTCGTCCCATCCGAGCTGATCGGCGACCTTCCATGCGGTTCGCTGGAGCACCTTGTCGCCGAGGAAGCGAACCTTCAGGGAGTTGATCCGCGTTACCCGCTCGAGCCCTTCGGTGGCCGAGATCTCACCGCGGCGGGCTGCCTCGTACAGCGTGGATAGCGCCTGCGACCGGACGAGTGTCGGTGCGACGAGCTGGTGCGCGGCGGCGACCTCGACCTCGCCGGCGGCGATACGGAGCAGGGTCTCGCAGTCGACCACGAAGCGCGTCACGCTCTCAGTCTCCCAGGGAGCGGCGACCCCAGACGCCGATGTGCACGAATCCGCAGGCGAGGAAGTCCGGCTGGGTCGTTCGATCGAGAAGGGCGGCTGCGTGTTCGGCGGTCAGCGCGCCGGCTTCGACCGCCGCCGGCGCGATGGCCGCCATGCTGAGCCGATGGAACTCGGCAAGCGGGGTGCCCGGCACGATCACGTCGATCTCTGCGTCGGCTCCGATCTCGGTCAGGCCGACCTCGTGGATGTGTCGGAGCAGCCAGCGCCCACGGCCGACCGATCCGCCCGGGAAGGTTCGGTGCCAGGCCTCTGGATGGGTCGCCCACACCTCGTCGTCGTCGACTCCCCACATGCCGAAGTCAGGCTCTTCGAGCAGGAGCCAGCCGCCCGGCGCGAGCCATGAGGCGATGCGCCCGAGCAGCGCCGTGTCGACAGGGACGTGCATCAGCACGGCGCGAGTGTGGATCAGATCGAACGAGCGCTCGGGGAACGTCTCGCTGCGGACGTCGTGGCGAATGACCTCGACGTTCGCGGCGTCGACGGACCGCAGGAAGTCGAGCTGCAGGTCGGTCGCCGTCACCTTCCCGTGCGGCGCGACGTCGTGGGCAAGCCACCGGGTGATCGATCCGTGCCCGCCTCCGATCTCCAGGCAGTTCGCGTCGCGCGGGATGCCGAGCCGCGTGATGCGCTTCGTCGTCAGAGGGTCCAGTCGCTGCTCGAACAGCGATAGACGACGCACTTCGTCCGCGGCTGAATGCGGAAACGCGTAATCGGGAGGATCCATCGGCGTCGCAGACGACTCTAGGAAAATGGCGGAGATGTCGCTCTGGGAGCGAAGCGCTGTCGAGCTGCAGGGCCTCCTTGCGCGCCGGGAGGTGTCCGCGGTCGAGGTCGTGACGTCCTTCCTCGAGCGGATCGACGCGGTGAACCCGAGGGTGAACGCGATCGTCACGCTCGTGCCGGAGCGTGCCCTCGCGGAGGCTGCCGCTGCGGACCGCGCGGGCACGCCGCCGGGGCCTCTGCACGGCCTGCCGATCGCGATCAAGGATCTCGTCGACACGGCGGGCATCCGCACGACGTACGGGTCACCGCTGTACGCCGACCACGTCCCGGCGGCCGACGCGTGGCTCGTCCGGCGTTTGCGCGACGCCGGCGCGATCGTCGTCGGCAAGACGAACACGCCCGAGTTCGGCGCCGGCTCCCAGACCTTCAACCCGTCTTCGGCGTCACGCGGAATCCATACGACCTCTCGCGAACCGCGGGCGGATCGAGCGGCGGCGCCGCAGCGGCGGTCGCCGCCGGCATGCTCCCGTTCGCCGACGGAAGCGATCTCGGCGGCAGCCTTCGGAACCCCGCGAGCTTCTGCAACGTCGTCGGGCTGCGGCCCACGCCGGGGCGCGTGCCCGACCCGGAGGCGAGCGACCTCTGGGAGCCGCTTTCAGTCGCAGGGCCCGTCGCGCGCACGGTCGCCGACGCTGCCCTGCTGCTCGACGCGTTGGTCGAGCCGCGCGCCGCACCGCTCGCGCTCGGTGCGTGGGCGCGTCCCGATCCCGACGCCGACCTGGGCGGAAAGCGCATCGCGTGGAGTCGGGACCTCGGCGGTCTACCCGTCGATCGGGCGGTGACGGCTGCGCTCGAGGCGATGCGTCCGGTGCTCGCCGAGCTCGGCTGCGAGGTCGTCGAGGCGGAGCCGGAGCTGGACGCGGCCGACGAGGTGTTCCACGTCCTGCGCGCGCTCGGCTTCGTGCGCCGGCACGGCGAGGAGGTTCTCGCGCACCGCGATGCCGTCAAGGAGACGATCGTGTGGAACGTCGAGCAGGGCCTCGCGCTCGACCCGGGGCGGATCGCTCGCGCGCAGGCGATGCGGAGCGACCTCTTCCGGCACACGGCCGCGTTCCTCGAGCGCTACGACGCGCTCGCGCTGCCCGCGAGCCTCGTGCCGCCGTTTCCGGTCGAGCAGGAGTGGGTCGACGAGATCGCCGGCGTTCGGCTCGAGACGTACCTCGACTGGATGCGCGCGTGCACCCGGATCTCCGTCACCGCGCACCCGGCGATCTCGATCCCGTTCGCCTTCACCGCGGAGGGGCTCCCGGTGGGCCTGCAGCTCGTCGGGCGTTACGGAGACGAGCGCGGTTTGCTCGAGCTCGCCGCAGGTATCGAGGCCGCCGCCGGCGCGTCGCGGCGGCGTCCGCAGCTCGGCGACGCGGCGGCGTGACGCCGGTCAGCCCACGGCCTTCTTCACGAGCTCTGCGATTCGGGCCTCGTCGGCTGCGGTCAGCTTCGTCAGCGCGAAGGCGGTCGGCCAGACGTCGCCTTCGTCGAGCTTCGCCTGGTCGCTGAAGCCGAGCGTCGCGTACCGCGACTTGAACTTCGCCCCGCTCTGGAAGAAACAGACGACCTTCCCGTCCTTCGCGTACGCGGGCATGCCGTACCAGGTTCTCGGCGAGAGAGTCGGCGCGGCTGCCTTGACGATCGCGTGAATGCGTTCGGCCATGGCGCGATCCGGCTCCGGCATCTCGGCGATCTTCGCGAGCACGTCGCTCTCTCCGTCCGCCGCGCGGCTCCGCCCACGGCGCGCCTCCGTCTTCAACTCCTCGGCGCGCTCCTTCATCGCGGCGCGCTCTTCGGCGGTGAATCGCTTCGAGTCAGCCATGACGAACCACGTCGTCAGGCTACATCCGGGGACTAGCCGATCTCTTCGATGATCTTGACGAGCTCGTCGCGGCGGTAGCCGTGGAGACGCGCGAAGTCGACGAGCTCCCTGGCGCGTGCGATGACGGCGCCTCGCTCGGGCGTGCCGGCGACGGAGATGCCGAGACCGCGCCGGAACTCGAGGAGGCCCTCGTCGCGGAGCATGCGGAGAGCTCGGAGGACGGTGTTGGTGTTGACGCCGAGCACCGCGGCAAGATCCTTGGCGGGCGGAAGTCGCTCGCCGGCTTTCGCCTCGCCGCTCGCAATTGCGCGCCTGAGCTCACCCGCGACCTGCTCGTAGAGGTCGGTCGGGTCGGCGCGGTCGACCTTGACTCTCAGCATGGTGCTATTCATAGTAGCGTTATTGTGTCGAATGTGCGGCCTTGAACATCACGGCGCCACCCCGCCCGCCTCGCCGGAGCATCGTGGTCGATCCGGACGAGCTGCAGGCCCTGGTCGAGGCGCTGATCGAGGAGGCTCGGCAGCGCGCCCGGCGCCGGCGACGGCGTCGGGGAGCGGCGGCTGCGCTCGCCGTGTTCGCCGCTGCCGGTCTGTACTTCGCGCTCGACCACGGTGGCACCGGCACGACCGCCGCGCCGGCGCTTCGGGGGGTGAACGGCGGCTCGGCGGCCGCGGGGCGCACGAGCGAGCGGTGGGGTCCGGCGCACGGGCCGGACGCCGGGTCCGCGAATGCGATCGCAGTCGCACCGTCTGCGCCGCACATCGTCTATCTGGGCACTCAGCGTGGAGTCTTCCGGAGCACGAACGGCGGTCGCAGCTGGGTGCGTACCGGCCCCGGGCAATACCTGATCCCCGGCGTCACCTCGCTCCTCGTCGACCCACGCTCGCCGACCACCGTGTACGCCGGAACGAACTGGCGGTGGGCCGGCGGGATGTCGTATCACCAGCGCGCGTACAGAACCACTGACGGTGGGCGGTCCTGGCGCGCGCTTCGGCTCCGTGGTGAGCCCGTCGCCATCACTCCGACGGCTCTCTACGCCGCGACCGGTGGCCCACGGGGAACGGCTCGCCTCGTCAGAAGCACCGACGGCGGCCGCAGCTGGCAGCCGTCGGACGGCGGCCTGCCCTCGACCTACCTCTGGGGGCTCGCATTCGCCCCGTCCGCGCCGGCGACGCTCTACGCGGCGATGGGGCGGCGCGGGATCTTCGCGAGCGACGACGGCGGCGCGCACTGGCTCGACCTCGGCGTCGCGAAGCGGTACCGCGAGGTGACGGCGATCGCGGTCGACCCGCTGCACCCGCGGACGGTCTACGCCGCGACGAGCGCGAGCATCGTCGGGAGCCGGGACGGCGGCCAGAGCTGGCGCATGCTCAACGCGACGATTCGCGAGCACGGGCGCTATCGCTGGTACATGCAGGTGTCCGCGCTCCTGGTCGACCCTCGCGACTCCCGCACCGTGTACGCGACCACCCGCTGCGCCGGCGTCTTCAAGAGCAGCGACGGCGGTCGCCGGTGGAGCGCCGTCAACGACGGCCTTCTTCCTCAGTGCCCGTCGACCTATGCGCTCGCGTTCGATCCTCGCGCTCCGCGCACGATCTACGGCGCCGATCCCGCGCGCGGCGTCGTGAAGAGCGTCGACGGCGGCGCGCACTGGGCCGTGAGCGACGAGGGCCTCGGCCTGGCGACGGTCTGGTCGTTCGCGGTGCTTTCCGGGAGCCCACGAACGATCTATGCGGGCGCGGGCGCGCGCGGGCTCTTCAATAGCAGTGACGGCGGTGCTCACTGGCGGCCGCTCGCAACGGGGCTCGCGGGTGGGGCCTATGCAGTCGCGGTCGACCCGAGCGATCCCGCACGCGTCATCGTGGGAGCGAGCTGGGCGCGGAACCGCTTCGGGTCGCTGGTGCCTGGGGACGAGATCGCGACGACTGCCGACGCCGGCCGCACGTGGACCACGACCTCGTTCGGCGGACGATCGGTGAGCATCGTCGCGATCCGCGGCAAGACGGCCTATGCAGGGTCGGACGTCGGCGACGGCGTGTACGGCAGCAGTGACGGCGGTCGCAGCTGGCGCCCACTCGGCCCTCCAGGCGTCATCTACGCGACAGCGCTCGCAGTCGACCCCGTCGACGCCGGCGTCGTCTACGTCGGTGTCATGGGAAAGACGCACGGCCTCTACAGGAGCACCGACGGCGGCAAGAGCTGGCAACGCCTCGACGCGCTCGACCTGGACGTAGCGGCGGTTGCGCTCGACCCGGGCGACCCTTCGACGGTCTACGTCGCCTCGAATGACAACGCGGGTGGGATCCTCGAGAGCACCGACGGCGGCACGACGTGGCGGCAGGAGAACGCCGGGCTGGGCCGGCGGCTCCTGCCGGTGCGCAAGAGGTGGAAGCGACCAAACATGATGATCACCGCGCTCGCGATCGATCCTGCTCGGCCGACGACGCTCTACGCGGCGACCGACTCCCGCGGTGTGTTCAGGAGCACCGACGCGGGGACGAGCTGGCATCGCTTCAACGCGGGCCTCACCGGCCGCATCGTCACAGGCTTCGCGCTCGACGCGACCGGCCGGACCGTCTACGCCGCAACCGAGGGCGGAGGAATCGTCACGCTTCGCCGCTCGTCTTAGAGCCCGCCGCGACGGCCTCGCGGTACCGCTCGGCCTGCGCCGTGTAGAGCTTGACCTCGGGCGGTGGGCCCCAGCGCGAGCCCGCTTCCGGAAACGGCACGTCGATTCGAAGGGCCTCGTCACCGTGCGCCGTCTCGACGCCGACGTCGGCAACCGAGAACGCATACGTCGGATAGCCGTTCTCGAGCCCGAACTTCTCCTTGTACGCCGAATAGCCGTTGCCGGCAACGCCCGGAGCGGCGGAGGAGTAGTCGAGGATCATCACGATCGTGAACTTGTGACGGCCCTCCGGGCCGCCGGTCGCGAGCAGGATCCGCCGGTCCGTGAGGACCGACCGCATGCGGTGCGTGACCGTTCCTCCGCCCCACACCGAGCGGCGGCGAAATCGATGGAAGACCTTGAGCCTTCCTCTTCCAGCAGGACGTCCTCGTCCGGCTCGAGTGGCAGACGCGCGACGATGCGTCCGCGCTGCGTGGAGCGGATGACCAGGAACGCCGTCACGGCGAACACCGCGACGATCAGTGCGTACAGCCAACCCGGCACGGGGGCTGATGCTAGTGCCATCATTCCCACCAATCCGGTTGGGTTTGAGTCGGGAGGTCGTAATGAGCAGCGCCCAGATTGACAACACGATCGCGGAGGGCAGTGCCTCCGAGCGAACCGTCGACCTGAAGCTCGAGGTCGTCGTCATCGCCGTCTCGGATGTCGATCGTGCGAAGAAGTTCTACGGCGGCATCGGCTGGCGGCTCGATGCCGACTTCGCCTTCGACAACGGCTTCCGGATCGTTCAGTTCACGCCGCCGGGCTCCGGGTGCTCGATCCAGTTCGGCACCCAGCTGACATCGGCCGCGCCCGGGTCGGCCGAGGGCCTGTATCTGATCGTGTCCGACATCGAGGCTGCACGACAGGCCCTCGCCGGCCGCGGCGTCGAGCCGAGCGAGGTGTTCCATGAAGAATCGATCGGCGCGAGATTCGAGCTGGGCTCGAGCGGCCGGGTCGCAGGCCCGGCGCCGGATCACGGCACGTACGGCTCGTTCGCGACGTTCGTCGATCCCGACGGCAACCGATGGCTGCTCCAGGAAATCACGACGCGGCTTCCCGGCCGGGTCGATCCTGCAGTCACCTCGTTCGCTTCGGCAGCCGACCTCGCCGAGGCGCTTCGCCGCGCGTCGGCCGCGCACGGCGAGCACGAGAAGCGTCACGGCGGAGAGTACGACGAGGATTGGCCCGACTGGTACGCGACGTACATGGTGGCCGAGCAGGCAGGCGCGGAGCTTCCGGAATGAGCGACTACGACGTGATCGTGATCGGCGGCGGCTCACCCGGAGAGCACTGCGCCGGAGCGCTCGCCGAGGGTGGTCTCCGCGTTGCGCTGGTCGAGCGCGAGCTGGTCGGCGGTGAATGCTCCTACTGGGCATGTATCCCGTCGAAGACGCTCCTGCGCCCCGGCGAGGCGGCGCACGCTGCGAACGAGGCCGCAGCGCCCGCGACGGTCGACGTCGAGGGCGCGCTTGCGTGGCGCGACTTCATGGTCTCGAACTACTCCGACGCCGGGCAGGAAAGCTGGCTCGCCGAGCAGGGGATCGACCTGATCCGCGGGCGCGGCACGCTCGCCGGCACGGGAGTCGTCGAGGTCGACGGTCGCCGCTACACCGCCGAGCACGTCGTCCTGGCGAACGGCGCGGATCCGTTCGTGCCGCCCGTGCCGGGGCTACGCGAGCTCGAGGGCGTCTGGACGAACCGCGAGGCGACGGGCATGAAGGCCGTCCCGCGCCGGCTGATCGTGCTCGGAGGCGGACCGGTCGGCGTCGAGCTCGCGCAGGCGGTTCGCCGCTTCGGCGGCGAGGTCGCTCTCGTCGAGGGCGGCCCGCACGTGCTGCCGCGCGAGGCGGCTCCGCTCGGCGATGCGCTCGGTGAAGTGCTGCACCGCGACGGCGTCGAGATCCACGTGAACGCGACGGCGACGGCCGCTCGCCGCGACGGCGACGAGTACGTGCTCGTGCTCGACGACGGTGGCGAGCTGCGCGGCGATCGCCTGCTGGTTGCAACGGGGCGCCGGCCGCGCGTCGAGGGTGTGGGCCTGGAAACGGTCGGCATCGCGCCGGACCCGCACGGCGTTCCGGTGGACGCACAACTTCGCGCCGGCGACCGACTCTGGGCCGTAGGCGACATCACCGGGATCTGGCAGCTGACCCACGTCGGCAAGTACCAGGGTGAAGTTGTCGCCGCGAACATCCTCGGCGAGCACCGCGAAGCAACATACGACGCGGTTCCGCGTGTCGTCTTCACCGATCCGTCCGCCGCCTCGGTCGGAGCCGCCGAGGCGCCGTTCAGCGCGACCGTCCCTCTGCGGGAGATCGCGAAGACCGAGACCTACACGCGTGCGTACGCCGACACGATCGGGTTCCTCACGCTGCTGAGCGACGGAACGCGGCTCACCGGCGCATACGCGCTGGGCCCCGAGGCCGGGGAGTGGCTGCAGCAGGCGACGCTTGCCATCCGTGCACAGGTGCCGCTCGATGTCCTCCGGGACACGATTCAACCGTTCCCGACGTTCTCGGAGATCTACGTGGGCGCGCTCCATTCGCTCCACGCTGCGATTCGCCAGTCCGAGCTCAGCCATGCGTCCTGACATCAAGCCCGGTGCGACGTTTCCCGACTACGAGCTGCCCGACCACACGGGCAAGGTGTGGCGGCTGAGCGAGATCCAGGGCGAGGACCCGCTCATCCTGACGCTCGCGCGAGGGCATTACTGTCCGAAGGAGCACCAGCAGCACCTGCAGCTCGCCGCGTTCTACTCGCAGATCAACGTCGCGTACACGCAGATCGCAACGATCTCGACCGACGACCGGCACCGGAGCCAGGAGTTCCGCAACTCGGTCGGCGCGCAGTGGCCGTTCCTTGCGGACCCGGAGCGGACCGTTCAGCGCGACCTCGACATCCAGGAGTACACAGACCCGGACAACGATCCGATGATCCCGCACACCCTCGTCCTCAAGCCGGGGCTCGTCGTCTACAGCATCTACAACGGTTACTGGTACTGGGGCCGGCCGTCGGTCGAAGACCTGCGCCGAGACCTGCGCGAGGTGACCCGCGAGATCCGGCCAGACTGGGATCTGGCCACACCGGGCCTACGGGAGGCTTGGGAAGCCGGTGAGCTCGCGGCATTCCACGGCTGGAACCGAGAGCGGCCGAAGGCAGACCAGGCTCCTCGACACTGAGGTCGCGTGGAGCTCGACCCGTTTCGCTCCCCGGCTACGTCTCGCGTGCGTTCGGTCGGAGGATCGGGGATGACGGCCTGAATCCCTTGAAGGT
Source organism: Gaiellaceae bacterium (assembly GCA_035473635.1). Classification (GTDB taxonomy): domain Bacteria; phylum Actinomycetota; class Thermoleophilia; order Gaiellales; family Gaiellaceae; genus PALSA-600. Next base: position 84,772 of record DATIOD010000069.1, read on the forward strand.
GCAGTAGACACCGAGGAGTCCTGCACCCGCGATGTAGCCCACCGGATCCCTGAGCACCGGCTCGTAGGGCAGCAGCGCCGGGATCGACGCGGCGAACGTGATGAGGAAGAGCACCCCGAAGACACGTGCTCGCTTCTGATCCAGGCTCATCGCTGCTTCAGTCTCCCGCGGTGGTAGCTGCGAAACGGGTCTCGTTGTTGTCACGCCTGTGATGTCATGGCGGCGTGACGACGACGGCGGCGGAGGAGATGATCGAGATTCGCTCGGCCGTCCGGGAGTTGTGCGCGCGTTACCCGGGCGAGTACTGGCGCGGTCTCGAACCGAGCACGTATCCGACCGAGTTCGTCGAGGAACTGACTCGAAGCGGGTGGCTCGCCGCCTTGATCCCGGAGGAATACGGCGGCGCGGGGCTCTCGCTCACCGCCTCGTCGGTCATTCTCGAGGAGATCAATCGTTCCGGTGGCAACGCAGCGGCCTGCCACGCCCAGATGTACACGATGGGAACCATCCTCCGGTTCGGCACCGACGAGCAGAAGGCGCGGTACCTGCCGAAGATCGCGAGCGGTGAGCTCCGGCTCCAGGCATTCGGCGTAACGGAACCAACAGCCGGATCGGACACGCCGAGCATCACGACCACGGCGACGAAGATCGATGGTGGATACCGAATTCGCGGGCAGAAGATCTGGATCTCGCGTGCGCAGCACTCCGACCTGATGCTCCTGCTCGCGCGAACGACTCCGCCCGGCGAGGTCGACGAGCGGACTGCCGGGCTGTCGACGTTCGTCGTGGACATGAAGGCCGCCGGCGACCGGATGCAGATCACTCCGATCGAGACGCTGATGAACCATGGAACGACTGAGGTGTTCTTCGACGACCTCGAGATTCCGGACGACGCGCTGCTCGGCGAGGAGGGCAACGGCTTTCGGCAGATCCTCGTCGGCTGGAATGCAGAGCGGATCCTGATCGCCGCGGAGTGCATCGGCGACGGCCGCTGGTTCGTCGAGAAAGCTGCCGAGTATGCGGGCAAGCGCGTCGTCTTCGGTCGCCCGATCGGTGCGAACCAGGGAGTGCAGTTTCCGATCGCGAAGGCCTACACCGCCGTCGAGGCAGCAGATCTCATGCGTTACAGAGCAGCGGAGCTCCACGACGTCGGCGAGCCGGCGGGCGCCGAAGCGAACATGGCCAAGTATCTCGCGAGCGAAGCTGCGTGGGACGCAGCCAACGTCTGTCTCGACACGCACGGTGGGTTTGGATTTGCCGTCGAGTCCGACATCGAGCGCAAGTTCCGCGAGACAAGGCTGTACAGGGTCGCCCCGATCTCGAACAACCTCGTCCTCGCGTACCTCGGTCACAACGTTCTCGGCATGCCGCGCTCGTACTGAGCAGGCCTTCCGGCTCGCGGCTCAGCGCTCGGCTCGCTCGACGAGCGCCGCGAGTGTCTCCGGGAAGTCGCCGCTGATCTGCGGTCCGATCTGCGGCCCGAGCGTCTCTGCTTGCGGACCGGTGATCACCATCCTGTAGACGACGCGTGCGCGCGCGTCGTCGATGCGCTCGATGCGATGAATCGTGCGGACGACGATTTCGCCGAAGTCTGCCTCGTCGACGAACAGCTCCGGCTCACTCGCATCGGCGATCTGGAGCTCGACCGGGTCACCGCCGAACGGTTTCATGACTATTCGGCCGCCGGGCGCGAACGGGCCGCTCAACTCGATCTGCTCGATGTCTGCGTTCCAGCTCGGCCACTCTTCGACCGCCGCCCACAGGCGCCAGATCCGCTCCGGCGTCGCTGTCGTCTCCTGGCTGTATTCGGTCGACCACATACGCAAAAACGTTAGATGCCGATGGTGAGGTTCGCGACGAAGCCGCCCGGCGACACGAATGCAGCCGAGGATGTCTTCGTCCACGACCGGTTCACCGGACTGACGGAACGCGCCAGCGTCGACAGCACCGGGGCGCGGGCGAACCAGCGCAGCCTTCAGACGGTGAGAGCGCGCCTGGAGGTCATGCCCAATCGGCGACGCATTTGCGTCGACATTTCGAGAGCTCGCACCAGAGAAGCCGACGATTTTCTTACATTGAACCCTTGCGTATGTCAGATGCTTGGTCTATCCTCTGTCCCGGCACAAGACCATGAAGACCATGTTGAAGACCATCCCAACCCCGACGTTCGCCGAAGCGGCCCAGGCCGGATCGGCGCCGTGCTGGCACCTGCCCGTCAACGACGGGCGCCGGCTCGATTCCGCTCTCACCCTCGCCGAGAGGTGCGCAGGCTAGGCAACTAGCCGCATAGCAGCTCCAAGCGAGGGCGACCCAGCGGGTCGCCTTCGTCGTTTCAGGACTCGAGATCACGATCCACCGAGAGGAAGATGCCCAGCTTGAAGAAGCGCTAGTCGAGAATGAGGCCCCGCCCGAGAGAGAAAGGTTCCTCTGTGTTTCGGTACGGAAAACAACGCTGAGATAATGCTTAGGCTTTAGCTTGCAGTTTTTCGTACGACACAAGAGCGCCGGGCTCCAATACTCCTCCACGTAGGACGATGGAACCGCCAGTTTGCGCGACTCGGTTTCATCGATCCAGGGTCGAAGGGTGGGCGAGTGGCTTGGACAACACCGCTCGCCATGTGGCGGGCGTGACACAGCGTGAGAAGACGGCGCCGGCCAGGGTTCCCTGCCGCTGCGTCGACCGCCGGCCGAGTCCGGTGGTGGACGGAGGGCGGACCCTCCTGGCTGCGCTTCCTCGCGATCCGGGATCGTCTAAGCGGGAGGACACCACGCTCTGAACGTGGAGATCGAGGTTCGACTCCTTGTCCCGGAGCTACACGGGCGGATAGCTCAACCGGGAGAGCGCCTGTCTTACAAACAGGAGGTTGCTGGTTCGACTCCAGCTCTGCCTACTTCTCGTGGCCGTAGCTCAGCGGTAGAGCGCTCGTCTGAAACGCGAGGCGGCGCAGGTTCGATCCCTGCCGGTCACGCCTTCGGCTTCGTAGCTCAACTGGAAGAGCCGCCGACTCTTAATCGGTCCGGTGCGGGTTCGACTCCTGCCGGAGCCACTGAAGGAAGGGCTGCCATGGGTGCGGTACCCCGTCTCGAAAACGGGTGGGTCCTCGGACCTTGGGGGTTCGATTCCCTCCCCTTCCGCTTCCGCATTCCGGTGTGGTCGAGTCGGAAAGACGCGCGACTGTTAATCGTGAGCCGCAGGTTCGAGTCCTGCCGCCGGAGCTTCTCGCGCCCCCGTGGTCGAACGGGAGATGACGCCGGCCCTCAACCCGGAAGCTGCGGGTTCGAGTCCCGCCGGGGGTACTTCACTCAGCTGGTCGTGGGGGAGCGTGGCCACCCCGCCGGCTTCGGGCGCCGGAGATCGCAGGTTCGACTCCTGCCGGCCAGACCTAGCGCGGTAGAGGAGCGGCTGTCCTCGCGAGCCTCATGAGCTCGAGACCGTGGGTTCGAATCCCACCCGCGCCATGCACTGGGGGCGTAGCTCAGAGGGAGAGCGCTCGCTTGTCAGGCGATAGGCCGCCGGTTCGAGTCCGGCCGTCCCCGCTTCCCGTGGTGGCTGTGGTGTAACGGCAGCATCCGAGGCCGTGATCCTCGCGGTACCGGTTCGAATCCGGTCGGCCGCCCTTTTTCGATGCGGACGCTGAGCAAGAAGGGGTGAGCTCAGCAGGCTGTAACCCTGCCGCCTCGCGCTGTGGTGGTTCGACTCCACCCGTCCGCACTTGTTTCGCTCGGGGATGTAGCTCAACTTCGGCAGAGCGCCTCGCTTGCAACGAGGAGGGTGTCGGTTCGACTCCGACCGTCTCCACTGTGTTCGTCGATTGAGCCTGGCCTCCGTAGTGTCAACGGAAAGCACGCGCCCATCGTAAGGCCGAGGTGCGGGTTCGACTCCTGCCGGAGGCTCTTGTTCGCACGCCCGTAGCTCAGTGGAAAGAGCGCTGCTCTGCGACGGCAGAGGACGCTGGTTCGACTCCAGCCGGGCGTACTCGACGCGGATGTAGCTCAGACGGAAGAGCACCGGAGCGCCACTCCGGAGAGGCCCGTTCGATCCGGGTCGTCCGCTTCTTCGCAGGCCCGTGGTGTAACGGGAGCACAGCGAGCTCCAACCTCGCAGGTCCGGGTTCGAATCCTGGCGGGTTTGCCTCACGAAGATCGTCGCGGGCCGAAGTGGTCCGGTTACCTGGTAAAGGCGAAAGCCGACGTGTTCGACTCACGACTCTGCGCTGCCGCAGGCGGCGCAGGGATGCCGGTCTGCACGCCACGACCGCGACGTTTATCCCTTTCTGCTGCGGGCCGGCGACGTTGCCGTTATCGAATCCGAATCGACAGGTCGCAGGTTCGAATCCTGCCCGGAGCACTGCACGCTCCGGTAGCTCAGCGGTAGAGCAGTTCGGCCGTCACATCACGACCGCAGCAGATCCATCGACCAAACAATCGCGCACGACCTCGAGAGGAGGTGACGAGATGTCCTACCTGAAGCAGCAGAGCAAGCGGCGGGCGCCGCAGTCGGCGCCGATCCCGGGCTCGGACCAGGTTCCGAACAGCACGGGCGGTTTCGCCTGGGCGGTCGACGACTGGGTGCGGCTGCGCCGCTTCCTGATCCTTGGCTCGGAGGGCGGAAGCTACTACGCCGGCGAGTGGAAGCTCACGCGTGAGAGCGCCGAGGCGGTCGAGCGCTGCCTCGCCGACGACGGTGCGCGCACGGTGGCCGAGATCGTCGCGATCAGCGACGCCGGCCGCGCGCCGAAGAACGACCCGGCGATCTTCGCGCTCGCGATTGCCGCCGGCGCCGGCGACGAGCAGACGCGAAAGGCCGCGCTCGAGGCGCTGCCGCGCGTCTGCCGCACGGCGACGCACCTGTTCCAGTTCGTGACCTTCGTCGAGGGCTTCCGCGGCTGGGGCCGCTCGCTGCGTCGCGCGGTGGGTTGCTGGTACGCCGACCGCTCGCCGGAGTCGCTCGCCTACCAGGCGGTGAAGTACCGCCAGCGTGAGGGGATGACGCACCGCGACGTGCTGCGCCTGGCGCACCCGGCAGCGAGCGTGAGCGCGGGCAACCCGACGCTCGAGCTGGGCGACGAGCACCGTCGCCTGTTCGAGTGGATCGCCCGCGGCGGCGCGGTCGAGGGCCTGCCGCGGATCGTCACCGGCTTCACGCTCGTCCAGTCGGCGGACTCGCCCACGCGCGCGGCGGAGCTCGTCCGCGAGTACGGCCTGCCGCGCGAGGCGGTTCCGAGCGAGCTTCTCGCCTCGGCCGAGGTCTGGGCGGCGCTTCTCGAGGACATGCCGATGACGGCGCTCGTGCGCAGCCTCGCGACGATGACCCGCGTCGGTGTCGTCGCGCCGGGCTCGGCGGGCACCACGAAGGTGCTGGAGCAGCTCGGCGACGGGGAGCGCGTCCGCAAGGCGCGCGTTCACCCGATTGCCCTGCTCGCGGCACTGCGCACCTATGCCGCGGGCCGCGGCGTGCGCGGTCGGCATAGCTGGACGCCGGTAGCGCAGATCGTCGACGCGCTCGACGCCGCGTTCTACACGGCGTTCGAGAACGTCGAGCCGACCGGCAAGCGGCTGCTGCTCGCGCTCGACGTGTCGGGCTCGATGACCAGCGGCTTCGTCGCCGGCGTGCCGAACCTGCCGCCGCGCGATGCGTCGGCTGCGCTCGCGCTCGTGACGGCTGCGACCGAGTCGCGGTACGAGACGGTCGGGTTCTTCGCCGGCAAGCGCGGCTGGAAGAGCCCGACCCGCTCGCGCCGGCAGGGTTTCACGGACGGCCTCACGCCGCTCCGGATCAGCCCGCGGCAGCGGCTCGACGACGTCGTGCGGACGATCGCCGATCTGGCGTTCGGCGGCACCGACTGCGCGCTGCCGATGCGGTACGCGCTCGACTGCGAGCGCGAGATCGACACGTTCGTGATCTACACCGACAGCGAGACCTGGGCTGGAGACATCCACCCGGCGCACGCACTCGCCGACTACCGTCGGGCGTCGGGCATCGACGCGCGTCTGGTCGTCGTCGGCATGGTTTCGAACGGCTTCTCGATCGCAGATCCGAACGATCCGGGCATGCTCGACGTCGTCGGCTTCGACACCGCGACGCCGCAGCTGGTCTCGGACTTCGCCCGCGGCGCGCTCTGAGAAGGAGTGCGCCGCCGGGCGCACTTCCCAACAGAGAAAGGAGACCACGATGCCTCGCTTGCACCTGGTCCGGCCCGTCCGGCCGACGCAGCCGCCGCACGAGCAGCACGCGGCGAAGGTGATCGCGCTGCGGGCTCGCCGGGAAGCACGTGCCGATCTGGCACGTGTGCGGTGTCCCGACCGGCCGAATGCAGCGTAGAGGTCTGCCGCCGAGCCTGGTGCCGGCGGTAGCGGGAAGACGCCCCCGTCGATCGAAGGGCGGGGGCGCTGCGGCAGGACACGCGGATGTAGCCCAACCCGGCAGAGGCACCGGTCTCAGAAACCGGTCAGTGGGGGTTCGACTCCCTCCATCCGCATTTCGCTTTGCCTCCGTAGCTCAGCGGAAGAGCGTCGGGCTTCGAACCCGAATGCAGAGGTTCGATTCCTCTCGGAGGCTCTAGGGAGCTCGAGACACCGTGGCCGAGTGGCGAGGCCCGCGGCTGCAACCCGCGACACGGCGGTTCGAGTCCGCCCGGTGTCTCTTCGGTCGACAATGAGAAAGGAGGAGCGAGATGAGCACGATCAAGACCTTCGGTGACGTGGACACGCGCAGCCTCGAGCAGCTCGAGCGCTGCATGGCTGCCGGCGACGCCGAGTTCGGCGTGCTGTGCGCGGACCATCACCCGGGCTACAGCCAGCCGATCGGCGGCGGCATCGCCTACGAGGGCTTCGTGTCGCCGTCGGGTGTCGGCTACGACATCGGCTGCGGCAACAAGGCGGCGCAGACGGAGCTGACGCGCGCCGACCTCGACGCGCTCGGCGGCGTCGAGGTGGTGATGCGCGAGATCACGCGCCGGATCTCCTTCGGCATGGGCGTGCCGGCGCAGGAGCGCGTCGACCACGCGGTGCTCGACGAGATCCGAGACGCGGACTTCGCTCCCCAGCGGAAGCTGGCGCAGCTGGCGGAGTCGCAGCTCGGCACGGTGGGCTCGGGCAACCACTACGTGAACGTGATGGAGGACGAGGACGGCCGCATCTGGGTCGGCGTGCACTTCGGCTCGCGTGGCTTCGGCCACAAGACCGCCTCGGGTTTCCTGGCGCTCGCGCAGGGTCTCGCGTTCGACGCGAAGGCGCACGAGGGCGAGATGGACTCGCCGCCGGTGCTGTTCGAGGTCGGCAGCGAGCTCGGCGACGCGTATGTCGCGGCGATGGAGCTGGCGGGTGAGTACGCCTACGCCGGCCGCGACGTCGTGGTCGACAAGGTGCTCGAGATCCTCGGCGCCGAGGCGGTGGACGAGGTGCACAACCACCACAACTTCGCGTGGCGCGAGGAGCACTTCGGCCGCAGCTACTGGGTGGTGCGCAAGGGCTGCACGCCCGCGCGTCCCGGCCAGAAGGGCTTCGTCGGCGGCTCGATGGGTGACGAGTCGGTCATCCTCGAGGGCGTCGCGAGCCCGGAGGCGGACGCGTCGCTCCACTCGACGGTGCACGGCGCGGGCCGCGTGATGAGCCGCACCCAGGCGGCCGGTCGCGTGCGTCGCCGCAAGCGCTGGGCGTGCACGCACCGCGACTGCGACCGCATCTTCGACATCGACGGCGTCAGCTCGACTGCCGGAGTACCGAAGAGCGGCATCTGCCCCGACCATCCGACTTCGCGCGTGCGCAAGGTCTGGATCGAGGAGCAGGTCTCGCGCGGCCGGGTCGACTGGCCGGCGGTGCAGGCGCGCCTGCGCGAGCAGGGCATCGTGCTCGTCGGCGGCGGTTCGGACGAGGCGCCGGAGGTGTACAAGCGCCTGCCGGACGTTCTCGCTGCGCACGGCGACACGATCCGGGTGAAGCACACGCTCCGTCCGCTCGGCGTCGCGATGGCCGGTCGCAACGTGCACGACCCGTACAAGGACTGAGGGGCCGCGCGAGTGGCCCCTCAGTCGTTCTTGCGTGCATCATCGGGCCGATGCTCCAGCAGACGCTGCACACCGAGCGGCTCACCCTGGTGCCGCTCGCCGACGAGCATCTCGAGTAGGAGGTCGAGCTCGACTCGGATCCCGAGGTGATGCGCTATCTCGGCGGTCGGGCGCGCACGCGCGGGGAGGTCGAGGCCGGCCACGCGCGGCGGATGGCAGCCGCGCAGAAGGTGGGCGGGCTCGGCTTCTGGATCGGCGTCGTCGACGACGAGTTCGTCGGCTGGTGGATCCTTCAACCCGCCCACGGCCCCGACCAGCCCGACGACCCGCGCGTAGCCGATTTGGGCTACCGGCTGCTTCGGCGTCACTGGCGCAAGGGGCTCGCATCAGAGGGAGCGCGCGCGTTGGTGCGTTACGGCTTCGACGACGTCGGGCTCGAGAGGATCATCGCGCAGACGATGACCGTCAACACCGGCTCGCGAGCCGTGATGGAACGCATCGGTCTCACCTACGTGCGCACCTTCCCCTCCTCCATGACCGAGCCCATGGAGCGCATCGAGGAGGGCGAAGTCGAGTACGAGATGACACGCGAGCAATGGGAACGCCGGTCGACCTATACGGACTAATCCAGTCAGTCCTCTAGCTCTCGAAGGCTCGCTTGGCGACCTGGACGGCCGACATCGCTCTCGGCCAGCCGGCGTAGAACGCGAGGTGGATGATGACTTCCTTCAGCTCGTCCTCGCTCAGCCCGTTCTGTCGCGCTCGTTCGAGGTGGCCGGGTAGCTGCTCGGTGTTGCCGCCGGTGATCAGCGCGGCGACGGTGATCAGGCTGCGGTCTCTGGGTGAAAGCTCGGTGCGCTTCCAGATGTCGCCGAACAAGACGTCGTCGGTGAGGGAGACGAGCTTCGGCGCGAAGTCGCCGATCAGTTGCTGGGCACGTGTGGGGGTGTCTGCCATCAGTCGATGCGCGCCGTTCCCAGCCGGCTGACCTGCGCTGGGTCGTGGTGGTCGAAGAACAGCGACGCGCCGGTGTCGAGGGCGGCGATGCGTGCCATTTCGTCGTCGGTGAGGTCGAAGGAGAAGATGTCGATGTTCTCGCGCATGCGCTCCGGCCGAACCGATTTCGGGATGACGACGACGTTGCGCTGTGTGAGCCAGCGCAGGACGACCTGCGCGACGGACTTGCCGTGGTCGGCGCCGATCTCGGAAAGGGTCGGTTCGGTGAACAGGTTGTTGCGGCCTTCTGCGAACGGCCCCCACGACTCGATCTGCACACCCCGCTCGCGCATCAGCTCCTGGTCGGCCGTGCGCTGGAAGAACGGATGGCACTCGATCTGGTCGACGGCCGGCTTGATCTCGTTGTGCTCGATCAGGTCGACGAGCCGGTCCGGGTAGAAGTTCGCGACGCCGACGGCGCGCGCCAGACCGTCGCGGTGCAGCTGTTGCATGGCGCGCCAGGCGCCGTAGTAGTCGCCGAACGGCTGGTGGATCAGGTACAGGTCGAGGTAGTCGAGCCCGAGCCGCTCGAGCGAGCCGTTGAAGGCGTGCCTGGTGCTCCGCTCGCCGGCGTCCTGGATCCACAGCTTGGTCGTGACGAACAGCTCGTCGCGGGAGATGCCGCTGCTCGCGATAGCTCGGCCGACTTCCTTCTCGTTGCGGTACGCGGCGGCGGTGTCGAGCGAGCGGTAGCCGGCCGCGAGTGCGTCGGCGACGACCCGCTCGGTGTCCTCGGGCGGAACCTGGAAGACGCCGAAGCCGAGGACGGGCATCTGGACGTCATTGCTCAACGCCACGGTTGGGATGGTGGTGGTGCTCATTCGCCTCCTACGGCTTGATCTCGAACTTGAGGACTTCGCGGTCGTTCATGGCGCGGTAGCCGTCCGGTACATCCTCGATCGAACCGGTGCGGTCGAAGACGCGTCCCGGTTCGATGCGCCCCTCGAGCACGTCCGGCAGAAGTTCCTCGATGTAGGCGCGCACAGGAGCCGGGCCGCCCGCCATGGACGCGTTCTTCCAGAACGCAACGCCGGTGGGCGTCGTGTCGTGCTCGGGCACCCCGACGCGACCGATCGCGCCTCCGGGACGGGCGATCGCAAGCGCCGTCTCGACCGCCTGCGCCAGGCCGACGCATTCGAGCACCGAGTGCGCGCCGTGCTGCGTCAGTTCGCGGACGCGCTCGACGGCTTCGTCGCCTCGCTCGCGCACGACGTCGGTCGCGCCGAACTCCTGCCCGAGCGCGATCCGGTCGGGGTTGTTGCCGAGCAGGATGATCCGCTCTGCGCCGAGACGCTTGGCCGCGATCACACCGCACAGGCCGACGGCGCCGTCGCCGACGACGGCGACGGTCTTGCCCGGCCCGGCCTTGGCCGCGAGCGCCGCGTGATGACCGGTCCCCATCACGTCGGCGAGTGTCAGCAGCGACGGCATCAGCTCGTTGTCCTCGCCGACCGGCAGCGCGACCAGCGTGCCGTCCGCCTGCGGGACGCGCACAGCCTCGCCCTGGCCGCCGTCGACGTCGCCGGGGCCGTACCGGCCGCCGTGCAGACACTCGCTCTGCAGTCCCTCACTGCAGAAGACGCAGCTGCCGTCCGACCAGAGGAACGGCGAGACGACCAGATCGTCGGCTTTGATCGTCGCGACGTCGGAGCCGACGGCGTCGACGACGCCGATGAACTCGTGCCCCATCCGGCGGCCGGCATCGTCGTGCGGCATCGACTTGTACGGCCACAGGTCGCTGCCGCAGATCGCGGCGCGTGTCACCCGCACCAGCGCGTCGGTCGGCTCGATCAACCGCGCGTCGGGAACGTCTTCGACCCGGACATCACCGGCTCCGTACATCAGCGTCGCGCGCATAGGCAGATGCCTCCGATCCGAAGGAAGAAGAAGCGGCAACGGGCTCGGCGCCGGCTCGTTCGGTGCGGCGGCCCAGGTCCGTCTGTCCCACAATCGCACGGGCGCAACCGATCTGACGGACCCCGCGATGGGGCTACCCGCAGTACCCCTCACTATCGCTCGACCGGAGCTACCTTCACCTCGTGGACACCAAGCGGGAAATCCAGGAATTCCTCACCTCTCGGCGAGCCCGGATCACGCCGGAACAGGCAGGCGTCCGCAGCTTCGGTAGCGGCCGACGTCGCGTTCCCGGCTTGCGCCGAGAGGAGGTCGCGTCGCTCGCGGGCGTCAGCATCGCCTACTACACCAAGCTCGAACGCGGCGACGCCTCCGGCGTCTCCGACACCGTCCTCGAGGCGCTCTCACGTGCGCTCCAACTCGACGACGCCGAGCGCGCTCACCTGTTCGACCTCGTCCGCGCGCAGCAACCCGTTCCGCGGACACGCCGCCGCCGCACCACACCGCAGACGATCCGGCCCGGCGTGCAGCGGCTGCTCGACCGCATGGACGCGCCGGCGTACATCCGCAACGGCCGCATGGACATCCTCGCCACGAACAAGCTCGGCGAGGCGCTCTACTCCGAGATCCTCGCCAACCCGCGCCGCCCCGCGAACACCGCGCGGTTCTGCTTCCTCGACCCGCGCGCGACCACCTTCTTCGTCGACTGGGACGAGAGCGCGGACGCCTCCGTCGCCGTCCTGCGGGCAGAGGCAGGCCGCAACCCGCACGACCAGGAACTGACGAACCTGATCGGCGAGCTGTCGACGCAAAGCGAGGACTTCCGCGTCCGCTGGGCGCGCCATGACGTCGGCACCCACGACACCGGCGTGAAGCGACTCCACCATCCGCTGGTGGGGCACCTCGAGCTCACCTACGAGGGGATGACGCTCGCCACCGATTCCGACCTGGTGATGTTCGCGTTCACCGCGGAGATGGGCTCGAAGAGCGACGAGGCGCTGAACCTGCTCGCAAGCTGGACCGCCACCGACAACCAGCCCGTCGCCGCGGACACGAGCGACCGCTACTGAAGAGAGAGACCGCGGGCGTGCTACGGTGCCGGCACTAGTTGAGCGAGTACCGGTTGCGCGTTGTGCGCTTCCTCTGCCCGTTCCCACGTGGTGGAGGAGGTGTTTGTATGGCAACTGGAACCGTCAAGTGGTTCAACGATGCGAAGGGGTATGGATTCATCACCCCTGCTGACGGTGGCAAGGATGTGTTCGTCCACCATTCGTCGATCGCAGGAGATGGCTTCAAGTCGCTCGCCGAGGGTGCGCAGGTGCAGTTCGAGGCGGTCGACGGGGCAAAGGGTCCCGAGGCGAAGAGCGTCGTCGCCGTCTAGGTCGCTTCAGTGTCCCGCGAGAGCTAGGTGCTCTCGCGGGCCTGGCGCTGAAGGGAGCGTCGATGGAAGAGACGATGATCTGGTTCGACCCGGCCAAGTGGCAAGCGCGGCGTGCGCGGATGCGCGGGCGCCGCTAGATGGCGAGACGCAGCCCGCAGTCGGTTCTCAAGCGCGCCCGCGAGCAGGCGATGCGGGAGAAGCGCGAGCTGAAGCAGGCGAAGAAGGATGCGCGCGCGGCTGCACGCCGCCGCGGGGACGAGCCGACAAGCGAGCTCGACCCAGGCACGGCAGGAGCCGAGTGAAGCGTTTCTCCGGGGGCGGCCTGCCGGAGGGGACGACGGAGCTCGGCTACGAGCAGGCGTTGGAAGCGCTGCTGGGGCTCGTGGGCCGTTCGGTGCTCGTGTTGTTTTCCGGGACGGCCGGTTCGCCGTACATCGCCGGCGTGCTGTCGGGCCGGCTCGACCGGGGGGAGCTGGACGCGCGGCTGCAGGAGGTGTTGCTGCGTGGCGACGACGCGAAGGTCGAGACGCTGTTCTTTCACGTCGGCTCGCGCCAGTGCGGATTCGTGATCAGACCGGATGAGTTCGAGCGCGGCTACTGGCAGGGCGAAGCGCAGCTGGTTGTGCAACTTGGCAACTGCGCGGTCAGCGTGCTTGCCGGCGGCGAGCTCGGAAGTGCCCTCCAGCGATGAGGAGTCAGACGTCAAACGATCTGCGCACGGCGGCACTCGACGCATACCTCTTGCGGCAAGAAGCAGACGGGTACCGCATCGAGACGCGGACGCCCGTGCAGGCCGTGATCTTCCGCCGGCGCTGGGATTTCGCCCGACGGCTTACGCGCTCGGGCGCCGGCGAGCGGCGACTGGTCGTCTCGGTCGACGAGCACGGAGAGGTCTCGGCCGTCGTTGCCGAGCGGCGCAGATGGTGAATGGTGCCGGCGCCGAGATGCTGAACCTGGCCGTCGGCGACGTTGTCGTGTACGGGGCACACGGCGCAGGCACGGTCGCGGCACGCGAGATGCGCAGCGTCAACGGCGCCGAGCAGGCGGTGGTGGTGATCGCACTGGCCGGCAGCCTGTCGGTGCAGCTGCCGCTTGCGCTGGCGCGGGAGCAGCTGCGGGCGCTCGTCGACGAGGCCGGCATCGCAACCATCGGGGAGGTGCTGCGGGAGTCGCCGCCTGTCAGCGACGTTTCGTGGCTGAAGCGACGCCGCGAGGCGGAGGCGAAGCTCGGAGATGCGATCGGCCTTGCGGAGGTCGTCCGCGACGGCAGCGTTCGAGACGCCGCGCCTACAAGAGGGTCCGGCTCACGGCTGGCTCCGAGCGAACGCGAGCTCGTACGCCGGGCACGGGCGCTGCTGACAGCCGAGCTCGCGCTCGCACGAGACGTCGCGATCGGCGATGCCGAGGCATGGGTCGAACGGCAGCTGGCGCTGAGCGTATGAGCGAGCGTGGGACGGACGGAGGGTCCGTGGATCCGGACAGCTCGAATCTCTCGAACCAGGTCAGGTGTCCGCGCTGCCGGCGTCCGCCACGCGACGACGCCGACTACGTCGACTGGGAAGTCCTCGACGAGGGGGCCGTGTGCCCCGGCTGCCTGACGATGCTCGAGACGGAGGCGCGCCGGGCGGGCGGATGAGCATCGTGGAGCGCGTGAATCGCATCGACCGAAAGGAGTCGCATGGCGACGAAGGACAAGAACTCGAAGAAAAGCATGGAGAAAAAGCAACCTCAGAAGACGCTGAAGGAGAAGCGTCAGGCGAGGAGGGACAAGAAATAGCCACCTCCTTGAAGGGGCGGCTCACCTTCCTCGAGCGGCTGCTTGGAGGCCGCAGACCGCCGACTGGGCCCTTGACCACCCAGGAAGCGGCCGACGCGGAGGAGTTGCGGCAGAAGAGTCTCCCGAACGACGCAGGCGGGCACGAGCAGAAGGACGCAGGCGACCGCGAACCGTAGTGTGAGGTTGCGGGTCGCGGTTCTCGCGCCCATCTCGTGGCGCGTGCCGCCGCGGCGTTACGGGCCGTGGGAGCAATTCGCGTCGTTGTTGACCGAAGGGCTGGTCAGACGAGGCGTGGACGTCACCTTGTTCGCGACGGCTGACTCTGTCACGAGCGCGCGCCTGGTCGGCACGGCGCCGACCGGCTATTCGGAGGATCCGGGCCTGGATGCGAAGGCCTGGGAGGCGCTGCACATCTCGGCGGTGTTCGAGCGCGCCGGCGAGTTCGACGTGATCCACAACAGCTTCGACTTCCTGCCGCTGACGTACAGCGGACTCGTCGACACACCCGTCGTGACGACGATCCACGGCTTTTCGTCCGAGCAGATCGTCCCCGTATTCGAGAAGTACAACGGGCGCTGCTACTACGTCGCGATCAGCGATGCCGACCGGCACGAGCAGCTCGACTACATCGCGACGATTCACCACGGCATCGACCTGAACGAGTTCACGCTCCAGGAGGAGCCCGGCGAGTACCTTCTGTTCTTCGGCCGCATCCATCCCGACAAGGGGACCGTGGAGGCGATCGAGGTCGCCGAGCGTGTCGGCTTGCCGCTCGTAATCGCCGGGATCATCCAGGACCGCAGCTACTTCGAGCGGCTCGTCGAACCGCGCCTCGACGGTCAGCGAGTGACGTACATCGGCGCGGTCGGACCAGACCGTCGCGGAGGACTGCTCGGCGGCGCGAGGGCGCTAGTGCATCTGGTCAGTTTCGATGAGCCGTTCGGCTTCAGCGTCGTCGAGGCAATGGCGTGTGGGACTCCGGTGATCGCGTCACCGCGCGGGTCGATGCGGGAAATCGTGCGCCACGGCGAGAACGGCTTCCTGGTCGAAACCATCGATGCCGCTGCTGCCGCCGTCGACGACGTGAAGGGGCTCGACCCTGCGGCGGTACGCGCGTCGGTCGAGCAGCGCTTCCATGTCGATCGGATGGTCGACGACTACCTCGCTCTCTACCCGCGCGTGATCGAGGCTCACCGCTCGTATCGCACGCGCAGGGTCAGCCGTCCTGGCGCTCGTACGGCGCGCTGAGCACGGCCTCGAGAAGCTCCTGGAGTCGCGCGGTGGCGACGCAGATCGAGCTGTCGGCGGCGCCGTAGTAGAGGCGGACCTCGTCGCTGCTGGAATCGTGAACGATCCCGCAGGGGAAGACGACGTTCGGGACGTCGCCCGCCCGCTCGTAAGGGGCGAGCGGGGCGAGGATCCAGTCGGGGAGGCGTCGCAGGGTGCGCGTCGGCTCGTCGAGGTCGAGGAGCGCGAGCCCGACGCGGTAGATCTCACCGCCGACGGTGTGCTTCACGCCGTGGTAGAGGAGCAGCCAGCCGTGCTCGGTCCAGAGCGGCGGCGGTCCGATACCGATGCGCAACGAGTCCCACCAGGCTCCGTCGCGCGGCTGCAGCACCTGCTCCGGGGCGCTCCAGCTGACGAGGTCGTCGGAGCGGGAGAGGAGGATCTCGCCGCGCGCTCCGCCGTACTGTGTCTTCGGGCGATGCAGAAGGACCCAGCGTCCGGCGATTCGGTGCGGTAGCAGCGCGGCGTTCTTGTCCTCGGGCTGTCGGATGATCCCGTAGCGCTCGACCGTGTCGAACTGCTCGGTCGTGGCGAGAAAGACGGCCGGTCCGGCGGGACCGTAGGCAGTGCAGGTGATCACCCAGCTATCGAGCTCGTCGACCCGGACGATGCGCGCGTCTTCGAAGCCCCACTGCTCGCTCGCCGTCTCGTCGTCGGGTGCTAGGAGCGGCTCTGGGTCGATCGCCCATCCGTCGAGGCCGTTCGGGGAGCGCGCCACCGTGAGGTGTGAGATTCCTCTGCGGTCTTCCACTCGCGCAAGGAGCACGGTCTCGCCGTTGACGGCCGCGGCCGCCGGGTTGAAGACGGCATTGACGGGATAGGGCCAGTCGGCGGCGGTCAGAATCGGGTTGCCGGCGTGACGTTGGAAGAGCTCGCGCGTGCTCATACCAGCGCGGGCTCGGATGTGCGCTCGCGCATCCCGGCTCGGACGCCGGCTGCATCGAGGAGCAGCGCCGCGTGGTGGAAGGCAAGCGTCGATTCCGCTCCCTGGTTGTCGTTCAGTTCGTCGCTGCCGAGCCCGTCGCTGCAGCCGCCGGTCGCGAAGTCGTAGAGCGGCCGCTGCAAGCGATTGCGGCCGAGGAACCACTCGAATGCCCGTATCGCGCGGGCGCCGTGCTCTGTCCTTCGCGTGACCGCGAAGGCGCTCAGTTCGGCTTCGACGAGCGCGGCGGCGTCGAGCGGCTGCTCGTCGCCGGAGCCCGGCGCGGGCTCGGCTCTGCGTCGGCCGCGGTGACCCGGGAGCCTGAGTGAGTCCTCGTCGAGGCCGCATTCGTCGCCCAGCCAGCGCAGCGAGTCGAGTCCAAGTTCGGCCAGGTCCGGTCGGTCGAGAGCGTCGGCCCCGCACAGGAGTGCTTGCGAAAGGCGTGCGTTGTCATACGTGAGCTTGTCTTCGAACCAGTGCCAGTCGTCTGAGGCGGTGTGCTCGTATGCGTCGGCGAGCTGGTCGACAAGCCGTTCGAGCAGCAGGCGGGCCTCCGGTTGGAGCCGGTCTGCATCGAGGCGTGAAAGACCGAGCACCGTGTAGGCGGCCGTTCGAAGCGAGACGTCGCCGTCGAGCATGGTGGCGAGCCGGTCGAGGAGGTCGCTTGCCGGGCGCACGACCGCCGGGATCCAGGCCGTGGCCAGAATGTCCCCGAGCGCCCAGACCGACCGCCCCACGTGGTCGCCGACGTGGGGCTCGTCGAGCCAGCGCCGGTCGTAGCTCATGAAGTTGCGCATGCCGTCGTCTCCAACCGCGTTGTGCAGGAAGGCGAGTGCGCGGTAGAGATGCGACGTCCAGATCTGTTCGTCGCCGCGGCGGGCGAGCGCGAGCGAGACGACCGCGAGCCGTGCGACGTCGTCGACGCAGTAGCCGCTGTCGCGGTTGGGGATGATTCCATGCGCGTGCTGGACGATGCCGACGTCGTCGGCGAGTGTGAGCAGGTGGTCGCGGCGCAAGCTGGACAGGTGCAGGTCGGCTACACCGGTGGGCCGTCGCCGCGGTGCGAGCTCGTCGGCCTCTCGCAACACCGACGCGGTCGCTTCTGCGACGGCGGGCCAGGAAAGCGACGAGCCGATCCGCTGTGCCTCCGCGCGTGCCGCCTCGAGCATGTCGGGGTGCTCGAGATAGCTGCACACCGCCTCGGCGAGCGCTTCCGAATCGCGAAACGGAACCAGCAGCCCGGCGCCGGAGGCGAGCACGTCCTGCGCGTACCAGTAAGGCGTCGAGACGACCGCGCAGCCGGCGGCGATCGCGAAGGTTAGCGCGCCCGAGGCGATCTGCTCGCGGCTGCCGTACGGCGTCAGGAAGACGTCGGTCGAGGCGAGCAAGTCCGTGAGCTGGTCGATGGTCAGGAAGCGATCGTCGAACTCGACATGCTCCTCGAGCCCCAGTTCGTGCACCCGTCGCTCCAGCATCAGCCGGTACCGCTCGCCTTCCCGCTGCGCGATGTCCGGATGGGTGCGGCCGGCGATCGTGTAGCTGATCTCGGGGTGTCGCTCGATGATCGCCGGCAACGCTTCGATCGCCGTCTCCAATCCTTTGCCGGGCGAGATCAGGCCGAAGGTGGAAAGCCGGAACGCGCCGTCGTCCCGAAGCCTGAGCGTCCGCTGTTCGCGTTCGCTCGCGGCGCGAGCGGTGATCCGTGCCGGTGCGCCGTGCGGAACGATGCGCACCTTCTCCACCGGGCAGGCGCCGGACTCGACGAGTAGCCGGCTTGCCGTCTCGGTCATGACGATCACGAGCTCCGCTTCGGCGCACAACTCGCTCAGCACTTCCGCCTGGTGCCGCGTCGGATCGGAAAGCACCGTGTGGAGCGTTACCACGAGCGGTTGCGCCAGTTCGCGCGCAAACGACAACACATACTCGCCGTCACGACCGCCGAAGATCCCGTACTCGTGCTGGAGCAACACCACGTCGACATCGAGCCGCCCGAGCATGCGCGCGGTCCGCACGTAGTCGCCGCGGACCGCCTGCGCGATCGTCGCGAGCACGCCGCGCCGCTGCGGGCTCGACGGCTCGTGCACCACAGCGACGAGATCTGCGGAGCTGACGGCATCCGTGCCGGCGAGCGTCGCTCGGAGGTCGGCCGCGAACGTGCCAATCCCGCAGGCACGCGGAGGGAACGTGGAGACGATTGCCGTCCGCACGCGCTAGCCCTGCACGAGCGCTTGTTCCGAGGAGGAGCGGCGCGGCCGCTCGAGCACGCGCTCGAGTCGCTTCATCAAGATGTTGCTCCCTGTTTATGACTCCCCCGAAACAGCGAACGGCGGGCTCGTGCGGAAGTCAGGACACGGGGACGCTGCACACACGGTAGCGGATTCGGCGCTATGCTCTGTATGGCGCGTGGTTGAGCGCGAAGCCGCTTGGGCTCCGAGGTCCTTCCGACTTGCTTACGACCTCGAGAAGCAGGGAGCGCGGAAAATCTTGCAGAGGCTCGTCGTGGCGTGGGTGCGGGCACGTGGCCGGCTCGTGGCCGGCGTCGGCTTCACGCTCGTCACGACTACGGCTTGCGTCTTGCTCGGGCGGCGATTGACCCATTCGAGCTGGCCGCTGGCGCACGCGCGCATGCTGCTCGTCGCGTTGGCGGTTCTCTGTTACTTCGTCAGCTTCGTCCTGCGCGCGCGGGGCTGGCGCCGGTTGTTCCCGCTCGGGCAGCAGCCCGACCAGGCTCGGTGCCTCGCGTCCGTAGGCGCGGCGGCGGCGAGCGGCGCGGTGCTGCCGTTCCGGTTCGACTACCTGGTCAAGATCGGAACGCTGCGCAGACTGAGCGGAGTCCGCATCGGCCTGGAAGCAATCGCGCTCTCGATCCTCTCGCTCGGAATGATCGACGCGGTCGCAATGCTGCCGCTGTCGGTTTCCGCAACCGCGACCAGCTCGGCGGGGCTACGCGGGCCCCTGCTGATCGTCGTCGCCTTCGGCCTCGGCTGTTGCACACTGCTGCTCGGCAGCGCCCACCTCGTGAGGCTCCCGCTGCTGCGCCGCAGCCGGCGCCTGCAGCGGATCTCCGACCACGTCTCCGCACACAGGACACAGAGCGGCCGTCGCAGCGCCATCCTCGCCGGGGTCTACCTGTTCGCCTGCTGGACGACCCGCGCCGTCGGCAGCGTCCTGCTCCTGAGCGCCCTCGGCTTTGCCTTCTCGCCGAGGACGGCGCTCTGCGTGCTCTGCCTCAGCGCCGCTACAAGCGTCATCCCGATCACAGCCGGCGGCGCGGTCGCAAACGTCGGCGCAACCGCCGGGATCCTGCTCGCGCTCGGCGTCGGCAGGGACATCGCGATCAACTTCTCGCTTGCCTCCGGCCTGCTGCTCGTCAGCAGCGCCAGTGCCGCTGCCCTCTTCGGCGTCGCCTTTTCGATTGGGGGGCACGGGCTGGCCAGGCGACGTGTTGCCGTTCTGCACGCGTAGCGCCTCGGCCCTTGCGGTGGGAGATGTGGGCGGCGCGGCGGGCGAGTCGCGTAAACCGACTCGAGCAGTGGAGGCTTCGCGAGAGATCTTGCTGGGAGGACCGTCAGACCCAGTGACGTACGCGCGCGAGCACGAGCGACGACCCGGTGATCGCGACGAGTGTGCCGATCACGAGCCAAAACAGTCCCGAGTCGACGAAGACCTCGGGTTTGAAGTTCACGTTCATCCCGGCTATCCCAGCGAGCAAAGCGCCGGGAAGGAGAAGGATCGACACAAGTGTGAGCAGCTTGATGATCTCGTTGGTGCGATGCTCTGTGCGGACGATCAGGACGTCGAAGGAGCTCGCGATGGCGTCTTTGACGTCGCGTGACGACGCGAGCGCGGAGTCGAGCCGGGCGGTCAACTCGACGAACCGTTCGCTCGAGGCTTCGGAGGAGAGCGGATCGAACTCGGAGTGGCCGAGAGCGGCGAACACGTCGCGGTGCGGAGCAAGCGAGCGGCGGAGCTCACCCACGCGCTGGCGAGCTTGGATCAGCACCTTGATCTGTGCTTCCGGGTCCCGGCTCGGTGTCCTCAGTGCCTCGACGTCGAAGTTCTCGAGCTCAGCCTCGATCTCGTCGAAAGCTCGCAGGTAGCTGGTCACGACCCACTCCAGTAGGTCCGAGAGGAAGGAGGGGGCGTCGAGGATCCCGAGTTCGCCCTCGCCCGAGGCGGTCGCGCGAAAGTCGTCGATTACGGCGATCTCCGCGTCGTGGACGGTCAGGAGCCAGTTCTCGCCCACGAAACAGTCGAGCATGACTTGCTCTCGCTCGACGTCGCGTTGCTCGTCTGAGACGGCTACCGCGGTGAGAACGAGGTAGCCGGGCTTCTGCTCGAGTCGCGGTTTGCGTTTGGCTGCGGTCAAGCTGGATCCATTTGCGGCGAGGCCGAACACTTCGGTTAGCTCGCTCAGTTCATCCTCGGACGGCGAGGATGCGTCGACCCACAGCATCTGGTTCCTACCCAGATCGCGAAAGGACTCCGGCCAGTCCTCGACGTTCGTGCCATGTTTGTGGTCGAAGAGGTACGCGGTCAGCATGAGCGGTCGATCGTTTCTCGCGAGGGTCCGCGTCTGCGACTGGCCACGCGCAGGCGTTCGAGGGACTGGAGGCTTCTCCTCCGACTGGAGCCGCCTTCTGAGGCCTGACCTCGCCGGCGTCCTTCGAGTTTGCCGGCGTCGGCTCTCGGGCACGAAAAAGCCATACAACGAGAGGGGAAACGAAATGGCCGAGCTGACGAAGCTCGAATCGAAGCTGGGAGAGGTGACAGGACTCGCGATGGCGGCGCAGGTCGCGACCGAGAAGGTTCGCGCGATGACGCAGAGCGAGGATGACGCGCTTGCGGTCCGTCTTCAGCAGATGCATGACGAGGCAGCAGAGACCGAGAAACGGTGTGTCGCGCTCGCAGGCGAGCTGAACGGGAAGAAGACCGCGATCCTGGAGGAGGCCGCTCAGACCAAGAGCAAGGCGGCCGAGATGATGAAGACCTACCTCGACAGCGACTCAGAAGCGCTCGACGGGTTCGAGTTCTTGACGATGGCCGAAGCGGGCGAGGTCGGCCACTGGTCGATCCTCAAGACGCTGAACGAGACGGCACGCGACTCCGACGTCGCGACACTGGTCGAGTGGGCTCTCCCGATCCAGGAGCGCCATTTCGCCGAAGTGAAGGGCGGGTCGCTCAAGCTCGCCGAGAGCGAAGACCCCAACGACCCGGCCTGAACAGCTCCTAACCGCCACCTCCTCGATCCGAGTTCCGCGAGGTGGAGCTCGTCGAGGAGGTCTGTGATCTCGAGTCCGATGGATCCCGAGCCATCCCACCGGCGAACTCAACGTGCGGCGAGTGGGCCGTGGACGACGGCATGACGCTGCTTACGTGAGCGCGCGCCGCGCCGCCTCGTCGAACGGGGTGAGCTGGAGCGGCAGGAGTTTCCGGATTCGTTCCTCGCGCGCGATCGTCGGATTGCGTAGTCCTTCGACAAGCGGCCGCGCGACCGACGCGTTCACCGGCGTGACGAGGTTGAGCCAGAGCGACGAGAGGTACGGCGTCAGCACCGGGACCTCGACGATCGTCGGCTTCCGGCCGAGCAGAGTGGCGATCCGCTCGATCATCTGCCGGTAGGTCATCACCTCCGGCCCACCCGTGTCGTAGCCCTCGCCGTACGTGGCCTCCTTGCCGCAGACGCCTGCCAGGTAGCGGGCGATGTCGTCGAGCGCGATCAGTTGCGTCGGTGTCGAGACCCAGCTCGGCGTCACCATGACCGGCAGCCGCTTGACCAGGCCGAGGATCGTCTCGAAGGCGGCGCTCCCCTTGCCGACGATCATGGCCGCGCGCAGATTCGTCACCGGGACGCCCGCGGAGGCGAGCCTCTCCCCGGTCTCGCGGCGGCTTCGCAGGTGCGGCGACGCGCCCGGGTCGTCGGCACCGAGCCCGCCGAGGTAGACGATCTGCCGCACGCCGGCGTTCGCGGCCTCATGCGCGACCGTCTCCGCCGCCGCACGATCTTGCTCCTCGAAGTCGCGTGCGCCGAGCGAATGGACGAGGTAGTAGACGACGTCCACACGTTCTAGGGCCGCGGCGACGCCGTCGCCGCTCGCCGCGTCAGCGACCAACCAGCGGGCGCCGGGCTCGTCACGAACCGTGCGCGAGATCGCGGTCAGCTCGTGCTCGGCAAGCAGCGGCACGAGCGCCCGGCCGACGACGCCGGTTGCTCCGAAGACGGCGACGTTCACGAATCCCGGCTCCGCAGCAGGAGCTCGAAATAGCGGCGGCTGACCGCGACATGGAGGGGGCTCTGCCCTTTCGCATAGAGCATCCCTGTCCACGGCGGTGCGCCCGTGCGAGCTGCGAGTCGCGGAAGATACCCCTCGACCGTGACGCTCAGCTCCTGCTGATCGCCGTGAGGTCCCTGTGCGAGTGTCACAGAGCCGCTGGCTCGGAGCGCAAGCAGCCCACCCTCGATCGCGTACCGGCAGCTGACGAGGCCGCCGTCGAACGAGAGCTCCGCCGGCCCGAAGGCAAGCACCGTCAGACCGCCGAGCAGCTTGAGCCTGCCTCCATCGCCGGTCCAGCGGGCGCGGACAGCCCCGCCCGTGAGGCGGTCGACCGCCTGCCAGTAGGTGACGCCCAGCGTGCGAGCGCCGGCCTCGGACGCCTCGACCACGGGAACCGCTGCGAGCACCCGCTGGCGCGATTCGAACGCGCCAGACTCGAGCACGCGCTCCGATGTCTCCCAACCGGTCATGGCGCCGCCGCCATTCGTAGAGAGTAGTTGGGCGTCCACAGGCGAGGAGTGTTTCGCACAGACCCCCGCGGCCCCAGCCGCGCCCGTTACATCGGCCGCCGGCGCTGCGCGGGCACGGGACGCTGGCTACCCACTTCGATTCTCTGACGCCGCTCGGTACGATGCCGAGTTCTCGGCTCGCGGACGACGTCTCCGATCACGACGAGCGCGGGTGTGCGCGCGCTCTTGGCCGACGCGGTGATCGTGGCCAACGTGCCGAGATGAATCTCCATGTCCGGGAGCGAGAGTCGTGAGATGACGGCCACCGGTTCGTCGACGGGGCGTCCGGCGAGGATGAGGTTGTCGGCGATGTGCTCGAGGCGGCCGAGCCCCATGAAGATGACGAGTGTTCCCGGTGTCTGTGCGAGCCGGTGGTAGTCGAGGTCGCCCGAGTTGGGACACGCGCAGGGAAAGCTGGTCGTCGACATCTCCGCGTAGGAGCGCGAGGCGTACCGGCAGCCGAGGAAGGCCCGCGCGCGCGGGCCTTCTCGACCGGATCCGCGTGCTGCTCGTCGCCTACGTGGGACCGGCGAGCGTCTCCGCGTGAGGCGAGACGGGTTGCGGCGCGATCCTCGCGGCGGGCACGGCGATGTCGAGGGCGCTGAGCCCGAGGTTGCTCGCGAGGATCGCGCCGACGATCGCGGTCACCGCTCCGAGTGCGGGCGTGTGCGGCACGTGGAACCCGAGCCAGGCGCCGAGCGCTGCGGTGCTGACCACGACGAGTGCTGCGAGCCCGAGCGGTGCGGCGCGTCTGAGCCAGCCGCTGTAGACGACAGCCGCGACCGGCGGTGAGATCGAGAGGATCGCCAGCGTCTGGTCGTCGATCGGCACTGTCGGGAACGCGATCAGCGTGATCAGTACGCCGAGGCACCAGCTGCCGGAGCCGACCAGCAGCGCGAGCAGCGATCTCGTGACAAAGCTGCCTTTCCGTCCGAACATCTTGCCGCGGGCAAGTCGTGTTCCGATCCAGAGCAGAGACAAGATTGCGGCGGCGGCGAGGCTGAGGAAGACTGCGAGGACGATCGTTGCGACGGTGCCGTGGGTGGTCGACGGTGAGAAGTCGAGCTGGTTCTTGGTGTAGAGCGAGGTGTCGACGCGACCCTTGTCGAGGAACGTGTCGATCAACCGGGTAGACGCCGCGGATTCGTAGGCCCAGAAGTCGTCCGCGTGGCCGAGATTCGGGAGTACGACCTGGTGCCCGTTCAGGAGATGAGGGAGGAGCTCGCGGGTCGCGTTCTGCGGCGGGGCGGCGAAGTCGAGTGCACCCCCGACGAGCAGTGTCGGCACCTGTGAGTCCTGGACGTGCGCGTACTCGTTTTCGTCCGGGTTGGCCGGCCAGGCGTTGAGGAGGCGGCCGCCGGCGTAGAGAAGGTCGCTTCCCGGGGCGCCGATGACGGAGCCGCGGTCGGCATGCGAGGCGAAGTACTGCTTCGCGCATTCGGCGTCTGTGCGTCCCGTGGCGGCGACCTCGCCCCAGACCTGTCCGCGAGGGAAGGCAAGTCCGGCGAAGACGGAGAAGAGCCAGGCGCCGGCGCCGTCACCCTTGTCGATGGCGAAGAGCGTGTCGAGTGTCCGCGGCGCCGCGATGGGACCGCCGCCGTCGGTAGTGGCGTTGTTGAGGCCGAAGAAGGCGGCGACCCGGACGTTGCCTTTCTTGATCGGCAGGAACAACCAGCGGCTCGGGATGTTGCGGTAGGCGGAATGCACCGAGGCGGTGAGGTTGGAGGTGCGGCTGCGGCAGTCGCTCGTCTGTGCGCAGAGCGCTGCGTAGCGGTGGATCTGCTGGCCGGTCGTCTTCGGGTCGAAGAGGTAGTGACCGGGCGGGTTGGCGCTGATCATCACCGAGCGGTGGATGCTTTGGGGGTAGCGCCAGGCGTAGATCATCGCCGTGCGCGTGCCGGCGCTTTCGCTGAGCAGGTCGATCTTTCCGTAGCCGAGTTCGTGGCGGGCGAGCTCGAGGTCGTCCACGCGTTCGGGCAGCGAGTAGCCGGCGAGGTCGACGCCCTCGCGTTGCAGACGCTTCGCGCATGCGCTGTAGGCGGCCGCCTCGGACTCGAGCGAGGCCGTGCTGAGGAAGTCGCGCGAGTGCTCAAGAGAGTTGACGACCTCGGGACAGTCGAGGCGCGACGAGCCGTCGACGCCGCGGTAGCCGACGAGGACGAAGTCGTGCCTGGCGGTGAAGCGGCTCGCCGTCGGGAAGTCCATGTTCGTCAGGCCGGGGCCGCCCTGGAGTCTGAAGATGGGCGTGCCGGGATGAAATCTTTGGGCATGGATGCGGGTGATCGGGAGGGCGATGAGGCGCGAGTGCGGGTCGTGCCGGTTCTCCGGTACGACGAGCGTGCCGCAATCGGCCGGTTCGTTTCCGTAGGTGCAGTGCTTCAGAGTCAGTTGGCCCGCGTGCGCGCCGGAAGGCACCGAGACGGCCTTGGAGCCGCCGGCGAAGTGGAGGTAGCTGAGCCCGAGCGTGAGCAGGGCGATCACGCTGAGGCCCGCGATCCGGCCGCGGCCGATGCGTTTGACGGCGGTCGTGTGGTTGCCGTTGCCCGAAAGCGGCCGGTCGTGTAGCAGGACGGTTTTCATGGCGGCTCCTTGTCGAGGGTGGTTCGTCTCGAGGGAGCTTCCGTTGACGGCGTCGCGGCGACGATGGGTCCGGCTGGCGTCCCGCGGTGGCGTTCGCCCGTGTTTCGATAGTGCGTCTAGGCGCACCCCGGTTGCGTCGCTGCACGCCGTCAATGCGTGTCATCAACTGCGTCCGCCGCGGCGATTCGAGCACGTCTGCCGGCGGTCAGCTCTTCCAGGACGATTTGCAGTGCTGCCGCGATCGGCACGCCGATGATCGCCCCGATCAACCCAAAGAGTGCCCCGAATGCCAGAACGCTCGCAAGCACGGTGAAGCCGGAGATCTTGGCAGCCTTCCCGATGATCGTGGGCTGCAGGATGTAGTTCTCGATCAACTGGTAAACGACGATCACGATCAGGAAGACGATCAAGGCTTCGAGGCCGACCGAAAGCGCGACGATGCCGATGAGGACGCCGGCCAACGTGGCTCCGATGCTTGGAACGAGGTCGAGAATCGCGGCGATCACTGCCACTGCGAGCGGGTACGGCAGCCCGAGAATCAGCGCGGTCACACCGTAGACCGTTCCGCAGATAACCGAGATCGCCAGGTTGCCGAGCATGTAGCGCGAGGTCGTGTGGATGATCCGGTCGGTGACGCGCAGGTAGCGCTCGCGCTTGTCGCGATACATCAGGGCCGCCGTCCATTCCCGCAGGTGCGGCTCATCGATCAGCCCGAACAGCGTCAGGAAAATCACCGAGAAGAAGAGCGTCACTCCTCCTAAAGCCGAGATCCCGACATGGGCGACTCCGCCCGACACATTCCCCGCCCCCTTCGTGATCTCCCCCGCGTGCTTCGCCAACGTGTCGAGGGAGCCACTCCTCGTGTTGAGGACGTTGCCAAGATCGCTTTGCTTGGCGCGGTCGACGATGTGCGGCAACTGATGGCTGAGGTCGTGCACAGCTCCGTTCAGTGCTTGCACCATCACCAATGCGACGGCAGCGATGACGCCGACGATCCCCAACACGAGGACCATCGAGCACACCCGCCGGCTCCAGCCCAGGCGCCGTTCCATCGCGGTCGCCACCGGCGAAAGGACGGCAACACTGAAGACCGAGACGAACAGGAGGAGCAGGACGCTCTTGATCGACGCGAGGGCCGCCGCGGCGGCGACGACGACGGCAACCAGCAGGATCGTCTGGATCGAGATCGAGACGCCGAGCTCGCGGCGGCTGCCTTCCCTCGACGCCGTCGGCACGGAAGCCTCTGTCTGCGCGAGCTTCATGGCCGGAGCGCCGCCGGAGCGCCAGCCACGCTTGTGCCACGGCCAGCGTTCCTGCTGCCTCCGCGTGAAGCAACGCCAAGGTGAGCGTCAGCCGGTACGTCTCGATCGGGTGCGTCCGATCCCGCCGTCTCGCGCAGCGGCACGTCGCGCAGCAGCCAGCTCAGGCCGAACGCGCCGAGCATGACCGCGGCAGCGCTGAGGAAGACCGGATGGAGCGCAGCCGCAACGGCCGTCACGTAGAGCCCGTGGATCGCTGGCGGCAGCTGCTGGACGACGGCGGGGCTCGCACTCGTCGGCACGTGCACGCCGTGCGGGGCGCGCTGGGCGAGCTCGTGACCGAGACGATTGGCGAAGATCGCGCCGAAGACGGACACGCCGATCGAGCCGCCGACCTGCCTGAACATCGTCGAGCCCGAGGTCGCGACGCCGAGCAGGCGGTAGTCGACCGCGTTCTGCGCGGCGAGCACGAGCACCTGCATCACCAGCCCGAGTCCGAGGCCGAGGAGCAGCATGTAGCCGGTGGCGATCTCCGTCGAGGTCAAGACCTCGAGCGTCGAGAGCAGGTACAGCCCGACGGTCGCGATCGCCGTGCCGGCGATCGGAAAGGCGCGGTAGCGCCCGTAGCGGGAGATGAGGAAGCCGCTCGCCGTTGAGGTGACGAGGACGCCGAGCATCATCGGCGTCATCAGCAGCCCGGAGTCGGTGGCGCTGTGGCCTTTGACGATCTGCAGGTAGAGCGGGACGAAGGTGACGGAGCCGAAGAGCGCGAATCCGACGCCGAATCCGATCGCGCTCGTCGTCCTGAACGTCATGTTGCGAAAGAGCTCCGGCGGCAGGATCGGCTCTTCGGCGCGCCTCTCGATGAGCGGGAACAGCGCGAGCAGCGCGACGCCGGCGCCGATCGCCGCGAGCATTCCCGGTGCGTCCCAGGCGTAGCTCGTGCCGCCGAGGCTCGTGTAGAGGATGACGCCCGACAGCCCGGCCGCGAGGACGATGGTCCCGAGCCAGTCGATCCGCTGCCGCGTCGTCACCTGCAGCGAGCGGAAGGCAGTCGCGATCACCGCCAGCGCGACAAGGCCGAGCGGCAGGTTGATGTAGAAGATCCAGCGCCACGAGAGGTTGTCGACGAAGAAGCCACCGAGCAGCGGGCCGGCGACGACTGCGACGGCGAACACGCCGCCGAACAGGCCCTGGTAGCGGCCGCGGTCGCGCGGAGCGACGAGATCGCCTACGACGGCCATGGCCACTACGAGCAAACCGCCGCCGCCGAGCCCCTGGATCGCTCTGAACGCGATCAGCTGCGGCATGTTCTGCGCCAGCCCGCACAGGGCCGAACCGACCAGGAAGAGCACGAGCGCGAACTGGAGGACACGCTTGCGGCCGTAGAGATCACCGAGCTTTCCGTACAGCGGCCCGACCACGGTCGACGCGAGGAGATACGAGGTCACGACCCACGAGAGATGCTCGAGGCCGCCGAGGTCGCCGACGATCGTCGGCAGCGCCGTCGACACGATCGTCTGGTCGAGCGACGCGACGAAGAGGACGAGGAGGAGCGCGCCGAAGATCAGGCGCCGCTGACGGGCGGACGTCGCAGTCATGGTGGCCGTCGTCCGTTCGAGTGCTGTCGTGGTCATCACATCTCCTTTTCGAGGAATCTGCGACGCACGGTGGGGGAGAGCGATGCCACGCCGATGCCAAGCCGTCGGCCCCTGCTGCCGCGAGGCATTTCGGGGCGCCGCTATTGGACGAACTGCGCGGCGGCGAAAGACGCACGTGGAGCCGGCGAGCGGGTCGCCGGCTCCGAAGACGTGCGGTCATGCAGATCGACCGTCAATGCGACGGCTCGGGGGTTGCCTTCGGCGACTTCCGGGGCGGCGCGAAGGCCTTCGCCGTCCGCTCGAAGAGCTTCTCGCCGCCGATTGCGACGACGAGCTCGCTGATCCCGGTGACGAGCGCGAACGCCGCGATCAGTGCGAGTACGGCCAGTGCGCCTGCGCCAGGCTTCGCGAAGATGACGATCCCGAAGACGATCGGGACAACGCCCGTCAGGATCATCGATGCCCTGTCGGAGCGGTCCAGCGGCAGCCGGAACGACCCGACAACGAAGAGGATCCCGAGCGCGACGGCGTACCCGCCAATCACGTACAGGAGTGCGAGCGCCGAGGTGCCGGGCCAGGCGAAGACCAGCACGCCGACGGTGATCCCCAGGAGGCCCCTCAGGATCAACCACCCGCGCTCGTCGCTTCCCTGCGCGGTGAACGCACTGCCGAACTCGACGATGCCCGTCGCGAGCGTGTAGGCGCCGAAGACGATCGTGAGCGCGTAGACGCTGATGCCGGGCCAGGCGAGAATCATCACGCCGAGCACGACCGACGCCAGGCCGTGCAGGCCGAGCATCCACCGCATCTTCGTGATCTGCGTCCGCACGTTCTTCGCGGCGCGGTCGAGCATGGTGTCCATCTCCTACCTCCTACTTGAGAGCTGACGTTTGCACCGCGAACCCTGCGCGGCGTGAATGCCAAGCCGCTGCCACGGCCGCGTTCTCTGCTGCCAGGGCTTAGGCCGCCGGCCGATCCGCAGCTTCACCTGACTTGCGCCGACAGCTCTTCGGCCTTCCGTTCGAGGTCGTCGCGAGCCGCGTTGACCTGGCTTCGCTGGTCGTGACAAGCGCCGTTGACGTGCTCGTGCGCCTGCGCGAGCACGTCGTAGACGGCGATCTGCCGTGTGCGTACGTCTGCGTACGTCGGCGATCGCCGCGATCTGCCGGGGGCGCCGACGGCTCTGCCAGCTCAGGCGGGCGCGGCGATCTCGTCGAGGCCGGCCAGGGCTGCCATCGCCGGGCTGCCGGCGAGCGCAAGGAAAAGGCTCTCCCGCGCCTGGTGTGGCCGCCGTAGCTGCGACCACTCGACGACTTCACGGTACGACTGCTCGGCGCCGGCGGCATCGCCGGACGCCACCGCGATGAGCCCGAGCTGGACGCGCGCATGCGCTGCGACCAATGACGCATCGGCCGCCTCGGCGGCGGCGAGCGCCTGCTGCTGGAACTCCTCCGCCTGGCGCAGGTCTCCCTTCATAAGCGCATTCGCCCCGAGCCCCGTGAGGGCGAACGCCGCGTGGTCGCCGAAGCCGATGCGTCCCGCAATATCGAGCGCGCGACGGTAAGCCTCGACCGCGGCTTGGCCGTCCTGCCGTCGCTCCGCCACCCATGCCTCCAGGAGCAGCGCGGGTACGCGAAACGCGTCGTAGCCAATCGCGTCCGAATGAACGCGCGCTGCCGCCGACAGCGCCGTGACCGATGAGACGTCGCCGGCTTGCGCCGAGCCGATCGCGCGGATGAGGCTGCTCGCGGCAATCCCCCAATTGTCCTCGGACGCCTCGAACGCAGCGGCCGCGTCGCCCGCCAGCTCGGCGGCGCGCTCGACGTCGCCGGACTGGGCCACCGCGAGCGAGAGCATGAGTCGCGCGAATCCCTGCTGCCATCCTGACGCGGTCGCGGCGAGGGCGGTGGCCCGTTCCCCTGACTCGAGCGCGGCGTCGTGATCGAGCTCTTCGGTCGCGAGGTAGCAGAGGCCGGCGAGCTGTTCGACCCGCAGACCGAGCGGTGCATCGTCACCCGTCGCCGAAACGCTGAGCTCGAGGAAGCGCCGTCCGTCGGAAACACGATCGGCGAGCGCGAAGTACCACCCGAGCGTTCCGAGCCGAACCGCGACGGCGGAGTCGGGCGCATCCTGCGCGAACGCGAGTGCGGCCCACAGATTGTCGTTCTCGAGCTCGAGTCTGTTTTCCCACGCGAGCCATTCCGGGCCGCGCAAGCCTGCGGCTGCGTCTTTCGCGAGCGCCGCGAAGAACTCGGCGTGGGCGGCGCGCGCGGCGGCAAGCCCGCCGCTCTCGGCAAGACGCTCGATCACGTACTCGCGGACCGTGTCGAGCATGTCGTAGCGCGCCGCGCCGGCGATGAACGAGGCCGACACGATCGACTTGTCGACCAATGCCGAAAGGAGATACGCGACCGTCCCCTCGTCGAGGTCGTGTGCCGCTGCGACTGCGACGAGGGAGGCGAGGGACGCACCGCCGCGGTGGACTGCGAGTTGTTGCAGCAGCGTCTTCTCGTCACCGTGCAAGAGGTCGTAGCTCCACTCCACCAGCCCTTGCAAAGCGGTGCGGCCCGGATCGGCCACCGGGGCATCGCGCGAGAGCGGCGTGCGGCGCTCGAGGATGGAGACGAGCTCGGCGAGACCGAGCACGTGCACCCGGGCGGCGGCAAGCTCGATTGCGAGCGGAAGCGCGTCGACCCGCCGGACGATCTCGGTCGCGAGCGCGACCTCCTCCGCGTCGGGCTCGAATCCGGGCCGCGCCGCCCGAGCGCGCGCGAGAAAGAGCTCGACAGCCTTCGGGCCGAGCGGTGCGACGGGCATTCGCGCTTCGCCCGTGACACGGAGCACCTCACGGCTCGTCGCCAGGACCCGCAGCTGGGGACATTCCGCCAGCAGCGTCGACGCGATCCGAGCTGCTTCCTCGACGACGTGCTCGCAGGCATCAAGAACGACGAGCGCGCCGGCATCGCGAAAACGCGAAAGCACACGCGCGAGCGGGTCGGCGCCACGGACGTCGACCGCATGCGCCGTGAGACGGACGGCATCGTCTGCGCCCGCCGCGCGCGCGAAGTCGACAAACCAGATGCCGTCCGGGAGCTCCTGCTCGAGCGAACGCGCCGTCTCGACCGCGAGCCTGCTCTTCCCGACGCCGGGAGGCCCGGTGAGCGTCACGAGGCGGTGCTCCTGCAGCAGCGCGGCGACTCGGCCGAGCTCGTCCTCGCGGCCGACGAACGACGTCGACGGCGCGGGAAGGTTGCCGCGCCGCCGGCGCACGACCGGCGCCACCGCGATCGCCGGGTCCTGCGCGAAGATCGCCTCCTGCAGCCGCCGCAGCTCGGGCCCCGGCTCGAGCCCCAGCTCCTCGGCGAGCACGCGCCGCGCCTCCTGAAACGTCTCGAGCGCGTCCGCCTGCCGGCCGCTGCGATAGAGCGCGAGCATCAGCTGCCCCCACAGCCGCTCCCGGAAGGGGCTGTCCGCGAGCGCCGATCGGAGCGCCGGTGCGAGCTCACGATGCTCGCCGAGCGCCAGCCTGACCTCGAAGTCCTCCTCGAGCGCGTCGACACGCAGGGTCTCGAGCCGGCGCGCCTCGGCGCTGAACCAGGCCGTGCCGGTCAGCCCCTGCAGGGCCGAGCCGCGCCACAGGGCCAGCGCCGCCGCGACCGCGTCCGACGCGGCAGGAATGTCACCGTCGCGCAACGCGGAGCGCGTCTCCGCGATCAACTCCTCGAACCGGCTCGCGTCCACGCGCGCGTTCTTCAGCGCATATCCGTCGGAGGAGCCGACGATCGTCTTCTCTCCGAGTGTGGCGCGTAGCCGCGCGATGTGATGGTGAAGCGCGTTCCGCGGAGCCGCCGGGAGCTCCTCCCCCCAGAGGGCGTCGACGAGGCTGTCGACGTCCGCCACCCGGCCGCGCCGGAGCGCAAGCATCGCCAGCAGGGCTTGGCGCTTGGAGCCGCCGACGTCCGCGATGCTCCCACCCGCGAGCACCTCGAACGGGCCAAGCAGCCGGATCTCCAGCGGTTCCTGCGCCACGGGCGTCGCCTCCTTCGCTGAGTCTCCCACGCTCCAGCGCCGGCAGCCAGGGGACGGCGCTTGGCACCGGGTTGGCAGCGCGCGCTCACGCTCCTCTCGATCCCACGCTCGGCGCGGCGCACGAGATTGCGGCGCTCGTGCGCAAGCAGCTACAGCCGGACGAGAAGGGACCCGTCGAGTCGTGGATAAACGTCGAAGCCCGCCGACCTCTCGGGCGGCGGGCTTCGAGCACGGGACACGGTGC
Source organism: Gaiellaceae bacterium (assembly GCA_035473635.1). Taxonomy (GTDB): domain Bacteria; phylum Actinomycetota; class Thermoleophilia; order Gaiellales; family Gaiellaceae; genus PALSA-600. The sequence continues at coordinate 117,492 of DATIOD010000069.1, forward strand.
GCCTCGTCAGGAGACGTGGAGCTTCTCCTTCAGCTTGCCCACGCGCTCCTCGACACCGGCATGCACCTCCGCCTTGCGCTTCTCGCGCAGAGTGCGCCGCGCCTCTTCTGCGGCCGCCTCGGCGGCCTCCTCGGCCGCCTCGAGCTCGCCCATGACCTCGGAGACCGGCCGGCGGGTCACCTCGCCGCCCAGCTCGTACATCTCCGCGTCGATGACCTCGATCACGGACTCCTCCACCTCGGCGATCACGGCGGTCGAGCCCGGCGGGATCGCCCGCCCGAGTACCGTGAGCGCCTCGTCGGAGGTAACCGCGTGATCGACGTCAAACGCGCCGCCAATCATGGCGCCGGTGCCCCAGCCGACCAGCAGGCCGACGGGTCCGCCCAGCACGCCGACGAGCATCCCGATCAGGGAGCCGCTCGCCGTCCCGACGAGACTGACGTTGTCGGCGCTCTCCGGGATCGTCAGCTCACCCTCGGGGCCGCGCTCGACGACCGCGGCTGACTCGAGTCCGATCCGGCCCTGGGCATTGCACTCCTTGAGCACGCTCAGTGCCTGGTAGGCCTTGCTCGGCTCCGTGAACCGAACGACCACCACGTTTTCCTCAGACATTTGCCACTCCTTTCGGTCGAACATCGATAACGACCTCAATCTGTCGTGGGTCGATGCCACGGCGATGCCAGGCGGCGCCGCGCCGCTGCCACGCGCCGGCTCTTCCGTTGGCGCGAAAGAGAACTCGGGACCCCGAGCGCCAATCCGGTCAGAAGTGGAGGCGCGGAAGATCCGTGTCTAATCTCACTCTATGAGCATCGAAAGCGCACGGGCCGCGATCGACCAGGCCCTAACCCAGGCACTTGTGGGCGAGACGGCCGAAGTTTCGCCGACCGAGCACGACCTTTCGGCGTTGGAGCTCTCCGAGATTGCGAACGAACAGATGGCACAACGCGATGCCATGGCGAAACACGACATCAGCTTCGTCATGGAGTCGCGGGAGGCCGACGGCAGTTTGCTGTTCCGTCCGTCATAACCGAGCGTCTCATAAAGAGCTCGGGCGGGGCTGTGTCCGTCTCCGCAGGTTCCGACGGCTGAGATGTCCACGAAATGCGGCCGGCCGGGTGAGCGTTGACCAAGCATGGCGCACGAACTGCTGGTTCTCGAGGAGGCGACGCTGCGGCTGCGCCCGTTCGCGCGTCGCTTCCTCGGAGTCCGCCCGATCGACGTAACGCGGATCGTCGGGACGGACAGCCGCATCGGCGACTTCGACCGCGACTTCCACGCGCTCCGGCCCCATGTGCGCGAGCGCCGGCGGCGGGTCGCAGTTGCGTTCCCGAACGGCGAATTCCCGCCCATCGTGGTCGACAAGCTCGGAGAGGCCTACTTCGTCATCGACGGGCACCATCGCGTCGCGGTCGCGCGCGCACGTCGCATGGCGACGATCGACGCCGAGGTGACGGAGCTCGTGGCGCGCTGGCACCTCAGCGCCGATGCGGGACTCATCGAGCTCGTGCACGCGGAGCAGGAGTGGCTCTTCATGACGGAGAGCGGTCTCGCGCAAGTGGTTCCGGATGCTCATATCCGCTTCACACGCGCGGTCGGCTATAGCCAGCTACTGGAGACGATCCAGCTGCACGGCTACAACCTAATGCTCGAGGCGCAGCGTCCGCTCCGACACGATGAGATCGCGCGCAGCTGGTACTCGCACGTCTACCTCCCGACCGCGGAGGTGCTTGCGGGCGAGGACCTCGACCTCTTCTGTCCCGGCGCGACGCTCTGGGACCGCTTCCTGTGGGCGAACGAGCAGCGGCGCGAGCTGAGCGTCGAGCACGGACCGGGGCAGCAGCTCGCCGACGTGATCCGGGTCGCGACGGAGGAGGCCCTGCGGCGACGGCGCGGGCCTTTGAGCCGGTTGCGCAGCCGCGTGTCCTCCCGCAGGACCCGGGGTTAGCACTGCGTCCTGACAACGGAATCGGCCCGCCGTCGTAGTCCGCGGCGAGAACAAAGGGCGCCGTTTGCCGCGCCATCCGAGCTGTCGTTGATCTCGAACCAGGCTCCGATCCAAGCTGCATGGATCTCAGGACGGAGGCAGCGGCAGCGCTGCTAGCTGCACGAGCGATAGTACGAGCAGGGCAATGCTCAGACCGATCAGGCCGTAGCGGACGCTCCGGTAGGGGAAGTGTGTCGAGATGCCCACCAAGAAGAGGACGCTGGCCAGCACGACCGTGAGCCGGACGTACCTGTCGGCGGTCGAGCCGTCCCTCTCGCCATCGTGAAAGTTTGCCTTGGCTCGCTCATCGAGAAGCCGAGCCTCGTCCGCACCGGGCCGCTTGTACTGCGGCATGTACGTCGGCCCTCGCGGCGCTTCGGTGTTCGTGTCCGGCTTCGTTGCCCGCCACGCGTCGAAGGCGACCTTGAAGTCGGGCCGGAACCTGCGTTCCGCCAGCCGCATGGCGGTCTTGTCGCCCGCGACGAAGGCGGAGAACCAGTCCTCGAAGGTGGACGAGTCGTAGCTGCGCAGCTCAAAGGCGTCGGCGTCCGCCCGGCCCGACTCGATCCGAAGGCTCGAAGCCGTCGCGATCTCCACGCGCGACTCGGTCGACCACTTGGCGGCCGCGTACCCCGACCACGCCGCTAGCAGCGCAACGACCGAGAGCAGAACGGCCTCGGTGATGGAGATGAGCTGGTCGCGCCGCTCGTGCGGGCCGGCGTGCTTCGCGTGCTCGCCGATCTCTTTCCCAACCTCGCTCGCGGAAAGCCCCTCCGCCACCGGGCGAGCCTAACGCCGTCGTCGATCTCGAGCGGGTGACATTCCCGAACACCGGCGCACGCGAGAGCGGTTTGCCCTGTAGGTGCTCTGCTCTTGCTGCCGTCGTTCCTAGGCTTCGTGGGCTCTGGCCGCAGTGATTCTGCTGAGGGTTCCGGCTGCTTGTTCGAGGCTGAGGGTTCGTCCGTGCGCCCAGGCTTCGCTGCCTTCGAGGCGGGCGAGGTGTGTTTCGTAGCGCTTCCGTTCGCTGCTTAGCATTCGGAAACCGAGTTCCTGCTCGGCATTGCAGGTCGCACCCCAGAGGGCGGCTGCTTCGGTGTCGTGGCCGGTGGCCGCGAGTGCGCTTGCGATGCCTGCGAGACAATAGGCGTGGATTCGGCTGGATTCAACGGCGTGATCGGTGAGCGTGAGGTGGTAGAGGTTGATGGCTTCGGTGTAGTCGCCGCGGTCGAGGGCGAGGTCGGCGAGGCTGTGAGAGTTGTTGGCGACGCCAACGTGGTCGCCGAGTTCGCGGTAGATCGAATCCGCGGCACGCAACTGACGCTCGGCTTGTTCGTACTCGCCTAGGTCGCGCCTCTGCTCTCCGAGCACGTGCAGCGTCCCCGCAATCGCGAGTCGGTTTCCGCGCTCCTGGTGGAATGCCAGCAGCCGCTCGTTCGTCGTGATCGCAGTTTGGATGTAGCCGCGGTTCCAAGCGACGGCGGCACGTAGCTGGTCGAGCCAGGCGGCATCGTCGGCGCGATCGAGCCCGTTGGCGATTACGGCAGCTTGCGCCCAGCACTCGTCCGCGCGGTCCGTGTCGGCTACGACAAAGAAGGCGAGCAAGCCTGCAACCTGAAGAGCATGGAGTTTCGTGTCTGCTGGAAGGGCGGCGATCTTGGGCAGTGCGGTCTGGAGCCAGGCATTGGCGTCGTGGAACGAGTCGGCCCCGAGCCAGTAGCGACAGCAGGCTATGCCGATTTCGATTGCAAGCTCGTCTTCGTTTGCGCTCCAGGCCCAGTCGAGCGCGGCGCGGGCGTTGTCATAGTCCTCGCGGAAGCACTCGAGCTCCTGGGTGCTCGCGGCGCGGGAATCGCGTGGTCCGGGGATCCCGATTACGGAGGCGGCTTGGTCGCGGTACCACTCGGCATGGCGGCGCTGCAGCTCGCTCGGGTCGGCACGGAGCGCGAGTTTCTCCAGCGCATACTCGTTGATCGTGGTCAGCATCCAGTAGCGCGCGCCATTATCGGAGTCGCGGCGGCGCAAAAGGCTCTTGTCGAGCAGCGACTGGGCCGTATCCACATCGGCGCCGGCGATCGCCTCTGCCGCTTCGTACGTGCAGCCGTTGCTGAAGACCGCAAGGGCGGCGAAGAGCTGCTGCTCTTCGGGTGAGAGCAGCTCGTATGACCAGTCGATTGTTGCGCGTAGCGTGAGCTGGCGTGGGTCGGCGTCACGGCTGCCCTTGAGCAAATCCAAGCGCTGGCCGAGCCGCTCGAGTAGTTGCCCTGGTGTGAACACGACCGTTCGGGCAGCCGCTAGCTCGAGGGCGAGAGGCAGCTCATCCAGCCGAGTACAGAGATCTGAGACCGTCTCATCCAGGCGCAGCACGACACCCGCGGCGCGTGCCCGGGCGAGAAACAACCGCTCCCCATCCGGAGGTGAAAGCGGCGGAACTGGAAACGCCGCTTCAGCGGCAACCTGAAGCCGTTCACGACTCGTCACCAGCAACTGCAGGGCCGGGCAGGCGGCTACCAACACGGACAACTCGGCAGCCACGCCAGGCAGGAGGTGCTCGGCGTTGTCGAACAGGAGCAGCATCCGCCGACCCGCAACGCGATCCGCGAGAGCATCGAGCAGCGGTCGAGACTGCTCCTTGACCACACCCAGCGTCTGTGCGACGGCCGGCAACACCGAAACAGCGTCATGAATCGGGGCTAAAGAGATCCACCACATCCCGTCCGAATAGGCGTCGGAAACCTCCGCTGCGGCTTCTAGTGCAAGCCGTGTCTTCCCGGTTCCTCCCGCGCCGGTCAGCGTCACAAGCCGACTGTCCCGAGCATCCAGGAGGGCGATTAGCTCTTGCAGCTCCTCTCTTCGACCCAGGAACGGGGTCGCCGGCACCGGCAGGTTCGTGCTCGGCAAGCTACGAAGCGCAGGAAACGCCCCATCACCAAGCTGAAACAGCCGCTCCGGCGCCGCCAGATCCTTCAAGCGATGCTCGCCCAAATCACGAACCACACCCGGCAGCAGCGCCTCGTCCACCAGCGAGTGCGTCGCCGAAGAAAACACCACCTGACCGCCATGGGCAGCAGACGCGATACGCGCTGCGCGATGCACATCAAGCCCCACGTAGCCTTCCTCTGTCAGCAGCGGCGTCCCGGTGTGGACCCCCACCCGCATCCGCACCCGCCCATCAACGAGTAGCGCCTGGATCTCGGCAGCAGCCCGCAACGCCTCCACCGCAGTCGCAAAAGCCACGAAGGTTCCGTCGCCTTCCCGATCCACAACGCGGCCACCGTTCGCGCCGCACCGATCCTCGATCACCGCCCTATGAGCGGCAAGCATCTCTGCCCACGCCACCTGACCGAGCTCCCGCACAAGACGCGTCGACCCCTCCACATCTGAGAAAAGAAACGTCACCGTCCCTATTGGGAGCTCGGAATGCACCTCCCAATTCTCGCTCGTCACGGGCGGCTGGCAGAGCGGATCTTGCTCAGTAGCGCGGCGCTCTGCTCGTCAGTGCCTCGAGGACGAGTCTGGCGATCTCTCCGGGTTGCTGGTTGAGGGTGAAGTGTCCGGCGTCGGAGATCCTGACGATGCTCACGTGAGGGCTCGCCTCGAGCACGTCTCGCTCGTCGTCGGTGATTCCGACGTCGTCGTTCTCGCCGTACGCGACCCACGCGGGCACGCCCGAATCGGCAAAACGCCGGGCGAGCGAGCCGTGGCGGTCGAGGTACTCGAGATACAGATGGGTCTGCCGGCGGAGGAAGTGAGGGTCGTTCTTCTTCAGCTCGGCGATCAGTGCTTCGCGGCGGGCCGCCGGCAAGCCGCCCTTCATGGCCGGGCCGATGATCTTCAGCATCAGCGAATACGGCAGGTGCCCGAGTACCCGACTGAGGCGATCGAGCGCGCGCGGGAACATGGATTCGTCCCGGCGTGAAAAGCTGGGTGAGAGCAGTACCAGCGGCCCTGAGAATTCTCCGGCGGACGCCATCTCGACTGCGATGTTGGCACCGAGGCTGTGGCCGACGATGGCGTCGCAGCCGAGGTCGGAGGCCAGCTTTCCGGCGAGCTTCGCGTAACTCTCCATGCTCATGTCCTTGGGAGGAGCGGTTCCGCCGAATCCGGGAACCGTGGTCGCAACGAAGCGGATCGGGGTCTTGCTCATGCTCGGCTCCGCAAGCAGGTCGTCGTAGAAAGCCGCCGTGCAGAGCGCTCCGGGAAGCAGAAGGACGGTGTGATCTGCGCTTTCTGGCCCGGATTCGCGCACAACCCAACCGAGGTGCTCTCGGCTCACCTCGGTGTCCGAGTTGAGTCGGGCGGCGCTTATGCACGCTGCATCGCCGCCATGTTCCTCTGCATGTGGGCCGAGACGCGACGGAGTTCCTCAGCGGGGCTGAACTGGAGGTACTCGGTGCCGGGCTCGGCGCTCGGAATGTGGCCGTGTGTGATCAGGAAGGCGTCGCCGGCCTCGTACACCTCTTGGCCATCGCCGAGGTCGAAGGTCAGCTTGCCCTTGAAGACATAGCCCCAGTGCCGGCAATTGCAGCGGTCGTCCGGCAGGCCGCGCAAGAGCGGCGCCGCGTCGAGGTCCTCGCGGATCGCGACGAACTGGATGGTGATTCCCTCAACGTCCTCGTGGCGGTCCTCGACGACGCCGTAGTCATCGGTCTCGGCGATGCGGTCTCTGGCGACGCTCGGCATCCTTCGCTCCCTTCGATCGGATTGCTCCGAGCGTACGAGCCTCGGGGCACATGTTTCCTGAGGGATTCGCCCTATCTTTCGCCCGTAGGTCGACGCGTCAGGCGACCGGGGCTACGGCCGGGAAGGTCTCTTCCGGCAGCAGTCCGTGCTGCATCGCGAACAGTCCCGCCCCCGCCCGCGACCGAATGTCGATCTTCGCGTAGATGTGCTCGACGTGGTTGCCCACGGTCTTCGGCGTGATCACGAGCCGCTGCGAGATCTCCTTGTTCGAGAGCCCGACCGCGAGTAGGCGGAGCACGTCGACCTCGCGCGCCGTGAGCCCGAACGGTCCGTCGCG
>DATIOD010000070.1:0-2221 GCA_035473635.1 Gaiellaceae bacterium
TCCTCGGTGAGGTAGGCGGGCTCACCGCGTCGCGGCGGTCGGGCGAAGGTGCAGTAGCCGCAGACGTCGCGGCAGAGCGTCGTCAGCGGGACGAAGACCTTCGGCGAGTAGGTGACGAGCGTCCCTGTGCCCTCGGCGCGCACGCGCCGCGCCTCGACCATGAGGTCGTCGAGTGACGTCGAGAGAAGCTCGGAGGAGAGGTCTGCCATCGGCGGTCGGTTGTCGCCGGGCGGTCTCCTCGCGCCGGAGCGAACAGCATACGCACGTCCGCGGCTGTCAGGCGGACGCTACGAGGTGCGGTAGCCCCAGATCCCGCCGAAGCTCTTCCAGGTGCCCTTGTGCCAGCGCTGGAGCACCATCTGCTCGATCGGAAAATGGTCGCCCGGCCCGGTCTTCAGGCCGATGCCCGGCAGCAGGAACGGGTTGCCGGAGAGGTTCATGCTCGAGACGACCTTGACGAGGCCATCGCGGGTCAGGTTCTTGCCGGCCTTGCGGATCGCCTCGACGGCCGTCCACGCGGCGGCCATGCCGTACACGTGGTAGACGTCGTTCGCGTTGGCGGACGGCGCGTAGCGCTTCATGATCGACCGGTAGAGCTTCATCGCGGCGTCGCTCTTCCACTTCGGATCGGTCGGGTCCTTGAGGAAGACGATCGACACCGACCCCTCGACGACCTTGTTCGTGCCGCCCTCGGAGGCGAGCTGCATGATGTTCGACGCTGACGAGACGGCATTCGTGAGCGAGAGCTTCGGCTTCCACCCGAGCTTGCTCGCGTAGACGTACGCCTGGATCGCGAACTTCGGCGTCGCGAACACCGCGAACACGTTCGCGCCCGACGAGCGGAGCTTCGCGACCTGTGCCTGGACGTCGCTCGCGGTCACGTCGTACGGCTGCGCCGCGGCAATGCGGACGCGGGAGCGCTCGATGCCCTTCTTCAGGCCGTTCAGGAGGTCCTTGCCGTAGTCGTCGTTCTGGAACAGCACGGCGACCTTCGCCGCGCCCTGCGTGCGCGCGAGGTACTTCCCGAGCACCCAGCCCTCGGCCTGGTAGCTCGGCTGGAGCCCGATCGTGTACGGGTACTTGGCCGCCTCCGTGCCGAACACGGTCGCGCCGGAGGCTGCAAACAGCTGTGGCACCTTCTGGGCGTTCAGGTAGTCGCGCACGGCGAGGTTCTGCTCGGTGCCGAGGCCGTTGAAGACCGCGAAGACCTTGTCCTGCTCGACGAGCTGCCGCGTTGCCTGCACGGTCTGCGCCGGGTTGTAGGCATCGTCGACGATCGTGTCGACGATCTTCCTGCCGTTCACGCCACCGCGCGCGTTGACGTACTTGAAGTAGGCGTCCGCGCCGCGTGCAACCGAGGCGTACGCAGACGCAGCGCCCGACAGCGGCGACGTCGTCCCGAGGAGAATCGACGTCTGAGTCACGCCCGGGTCGGCCGAGGAGCGGGTCGTGCCGGCCAGGGCAGCGGTCACGCCGGTGGCGAGTGTCAGAACGAGCGCCGTCAGCGCGAACGCAACTCTCTTGGTCATCGGGTAGTGCTCCTCGAGGTCGGGATCGCGGCCGATGGTAGCCGCGCCTTGTCAGCGCTTTGTGAGGGTTCGGAGCCGCGCCACGAGGCCTGCGACGCCCATCGGGAGCACGAACATGAGCAGGATCAGGACGACGCCGGAGACGACGGCCGGCGCGCCCGGCGACTTCGAGACCTGCTGCGACCAGATCGGCAGGAACTGGATGAAGACCGCGCCTGCGATCAGCCCGACGAGCGACCCGAGCCCGCCGACGACGACACCGACGAGGAGCAGGATCGACAGGGCGATCGGGAACGTGTCCGGGTTGACGAACGTCGTCGCGATCGCGAAGAGCGACCCGGCGACGCCGGCGTACGCTGCGCTGACGCCGAAGGCCAGGGTCTTGTACGACCGGAGGCTGACGCCGGACGACTGTGCCGCGGTCTCGCTGTCGCGCACCGCACGCAATGCCCGCCCGGTGCGTCCACGGAGCATCAGCCACGCGATCACGTACCCGATGAGGGCGACCGTCCAGCACAGGTAGTAGAGCCAGTCGTTGAACGTGAGCTCCTGCCCGAGCACCGTCACCGGCTGGAGCGAGGCGGTCAGCTCGGGGATCCCGAACAGGTTGATCCCTCCGCCGCCGCCGGTGAACCCCTCGAAGCGCTTGATGACAGCCGGCATCGACACGGCGACCGCGAAGGTCGCGAGGG
>DATIOD010000071.1:0-104112 GCA_035473635.1 Gaiellaceae bacterium
CGTCGACTGGATCTCCTGCTCCACTCCGAGCGCCTCGAGGAGCGGCGTACGCTCCTTGTAGCGCTCCACCCGCTCGACCATGTGGGGCGACGTCTTCTTGAGGTAGCCGACGATGCGCTTGTGCGTGCGATCGTGGTCGACGTACAGCTTCTCGAAGTCTCCCGTGAACAGGTCGCGCACCACGCGGAGCGGCAGCTCGGCCTCCTGGTACAGGAGTGCCGGGGCGGTCGACTCCTTGGCGCGGGCCTCGATCGACTTCCAGAGGCGCTGCAGGAAGTCGAGGTCGCGCTCGATGTCCTCGGCCGACGCTCCTTCGGCGGCCGTCCGCACGATCACGCCGCCCTTCTTCGGCGCGCACTCCTTGAGCACGGCCTTCAGACGCGTCCGCTCGTCGTCGTCGAGCCGTCGCGACACACCGAGCCCCTCGCCGTGAGGGACGTAGACGACGAACCGGCCGGGCAGCGAGATCTCGGTCGTCAGCCGCGCGCCCTTCGTCTTCATCGGATCCTTGACCGCCTGGACGAGCACGGTCTGGCCGCGCTGGATCAGATCCTGGATCTTCCGTGCGCCGCGCCGGCCCTCGAGCTCCGGCGAGATGATCTCGTCGACGTAGAGGAAGCCGTTCTTCTCGAGGCCGATCTCAATGAACGCGGCCTCCATCCCCGGCAGGACGTTGTCGACGACGCCGAGGTAGACGGCGCCGGCGATCGAGCGACGTTCCGGCCGCTCGAGGTACACCTCCGCGACCTTGTCGTCCTCGAGCACGGCGACGCGCTTCTCGCCCGCGTCGACGGAGACGATCAGCTCGCGCTTAGCCTTGGGGAGCGGCGCGCGCTTCGGCGGCTGGCGCCGTCGCTGGCCGGACGCCCGCGTCTTCCGCTTCTCGGCGGCTGGCTTGCCGCCGTTCGCGGCCGCGACGGGCGTGGACGCCGCGGTCTCGCCTGCGGGCGCCGTCTTGCGCTTCCGGTTACGCCCTCCGCGAGTGCCGCGGCGGCGTTTCTTCGATGCGCTGGATTCGTCGGAGGCCTCTGCCGGCGCCGCCGGGGCGGCCTCCGTGTGGATCGGTTCAGGGGTGGGTGCTGCGGCAGCGGCAGCCGTTTGCGGCGCCGCCGGTCTTTCCGGCTTCCTGCGCCGGAACCAGTTCAGTGGCAAAGAGTGTCTCCCGAATCGTGCGTGCGCTCGAGCCTTCTGCGGCGAGCGTCACGCGGGTGTACTGGAAAAGCCTTGGCATGGCCTGCCCGACCAGCGTATCAGCGACCCCGCGCCCGACGGCCTAGGCGGCCTCGAGCGCCGGGGCGAGCTTCGCGCGCCGCGCGCCGATCGCCCGCAGCCGCTGCGCCAGGCGGGCCCACGCCCACGGCTCGACCTCTCGGTACCGGGTCTCGCTCTGCCCTCGAGTCGACTCGAGGTACTCGAACCAGGCGTCCGCCTCCTCGATCAGCAGTAGCTCGTACGCCTCCTGGTTGCCGGTCAAGCTCATGAGCGTCACCTCCCGTCCGTTTCCGAGAGCGTAGGACCGGGACCGGACGGCGTGGCGTCGTCGGAGCGCGCGTCGAAGTACCGGACGGCGGCCTCGCCGATCGCACGCGTGCCCGTGTAGGCGATCGCGCCCTTGACCGCCCAGCCCGCGAGCGGGACGAAATCGAGCAGCGTGCGGGCGATCGCGCGGAAGCCGAACCCGGCGCCGACCACGCCCGCGAGCTCGAAGGCCCGGTTTCGGTCGAGCTGCTCGCCGTGCGCGATCGCGAGGCGCAGGACGAGGCGCACCTGGTTGAACGTGAGGATCGGCATGTCGACGCCGGGGATGAACACGGCCATGCCGATCAGCCCGTTGCGGCGCGAGGTGGTGCGGATGAGGTGGCCGGCGAGCGCGCGCCGCAGCACGGGCAACCTGGCGGCGAGGCCGAGCGCGTCGTCGCCGAGCCGCCGCGCCACCGCGGCCGAGATCTCGTCGATCGGGAAGCCATGTCCGGGCTCGATGTGGACGAGGTCGTCGGCGAGCACGTACGGGACTGTCTCGGCGTCCGTGACCGCGACGATCGGAATGCGGGCGCGGTCGGCGGCGCGCAACCGATCCTCGTCCGCGGCGCCGACCCAGATCAGCGCGACCGCGCCGTCGACCTCCTGCTCGACGACCGCGGACGGGTCTCCCCCCGCGCGCAGCTCGCGCGCGAGGAGCGGCACCAGTTCACGGGCACCCGCGACGGCGAGAGGTCGCTTGTCGCTCGTCCCGCGGCGCACCTCGCGGACGAGCGAGACCGCGCTCTTCGGACCGACTGTGCTCTTGAGACCCGTCACTGCCGACGGCGAAGGTTACGGCGCGCGTGGATCGCCTGCAGCACGCCGACCGCGAGGAACAGCGTCAGCATCGACGAGCCGCCGACGGAGACGAACGGCAGCGGGATGCCCGTGATGGGCGCGATCCCCATCGCCATCGCACTGTTCACGAACACCTGGAACAGGAACATGACGGCGATGCCGCCGGCCACGATGGCGCAGTAGAGGTCTCGTGCGGCGGCGACGACCTTGAGGGCGCGCCAGACGACGAACAGGTACAGAAGCAACAGGATCGTTGCGCCGAAGAACCCGTGCTCCTCGGCGAGCGAGGCAAAGGCGAAGTCGGTCGAGTGCTCGGGCAGGTAGTTGAGGCGCGTCTGCGTCGCGCCGAGGATGCCGCGCCCGCGCAGCCCGCCCGCACCGACGGCCGTGATCGACTGGCGCAGGTTGTAGGTCGCGCCGCGCGGGTCGTCGTCCGGATGCGTGAAGCCGGTGAGCCGCGCGTTCTGGTACGGCTTGAGCACGTTCACACCCGTCGCCGGCAGTAGCCAGAGGATCGCGAGCGCGCCGAGCACCGCGACCGCCGCGAGGACGCCGAGGTGCAGCCAGCGCACGCCTCCGATGAACAGCACCGCCGCGAGCGCCGCCGTGTAGACGAGCGCCGTCCCGATGTCCGGCTGGACGAAGACGAGGAAGATCGGCACGAGCGCGTACCCGACCGCGGCGAGCGGCGCCGCGGGCTCGTTGATCGACTTCGCGCGATCGGCGAGGAACGCGGCGATCACGAGGACGAACAGCACCTTCCCGAACTCGGAGGGCTGGAACCGGAAGAAGCCGACGTCGAGCCAGCGTTTCGAACCGCGGGTGGCCGCTCCCATCAGCAGCACCAGCAGCATCACGCCGAGCGTGCCGAAGTAGATCGGCCGGTGGAACCGGCGGTAGAACGACGGGTCGACGAACAGCGCGCCGACGAACAGGAGCGCGCCCGCGACGACGTACAGGCCCTGCCGCTGCAGCGCGGAGCCGCCCGGGTCGTGGCGGGTGATGCCGTCGATCGCCCACAGGCCGTACGCGACGAGCGCCGCAAGCGCACCGAGCAGCGGCCAGTCGAGCCGGCGGATGATCGAGCCCGCGCCGATCGCGGGCGCATGACGGCGGGGCCGGAGCCCGCGTGCTGCCGGGTCTACTGCTTCGATCGCCATCAGTCGGAAGCGTGCGCCGTGACCATCGCGTTGGTGTGGAAATACTGCTCGAACACTTTGAGCGCCGCAGGTGCGGCCGCCTCGCCGCCGTGGCCGCCGTTCTCGATGACGGCGCACACGACGATCGACGGGCTGCGGTACGGCCCGTAGCCGCACCACCACGACTGCGTCAGGTTGACCGGCGCCGGGTACCCCGGCAGCTGGACGTTCTTCTCGGCAGAGCCGGTCTTGCCGGCGATGTCGACCTTGAAGTTCCCGAAGACCCCGAACGAGGTGCCGAGCGGCGAGTGCGTCGCCTCCTCGAGCCCGCGCTGCACGTAGCTCAGCCAGGTCGGGTCGACGTCGGTCTGCTGAGCGGGCTGCGCGCCGAAGCGGCGGAGCACGCGCTGCTGCTGCCCGGTCGGGCCGCTCATCTCGACGTCGTCAGCGAGGTGCGGCGTGACGAGCTTCCCGCCGTTCGCGATCATCGCGTAGACGCGTGCCATCTGAAGCGGCGTCACCAGCAGCTGGCCCTGGCCGATCGCGAGCTGGATCGAGTAGCCCGGCTTCCAGGTGCGGTCGACCGTGTCGCACGGTGGCCCGCCGTTCGTCTGGCAGCGCCATTCGGGCGTCGGCACGAGCCCGGGTGACTCGGGGCCGACGTCGACGCCGGTCGGAGCGCCGAGGCCGAAGCGGTTCGCCCAGCTCTGCAGCGGGTGGCCGCGATCGGCGCGCAGCACGTAGAAGCGGCGCCCGAGCTCGTAGAAGTAGGTGTCGCACGACTCGGTCAGCGCCGTCATCAGGTCCATCGGCTGGTCGATCAGCGGCGTCCAGTTCTTGAAGGGCTCCTGGTACGCCGTGTAGACCGGCTGACACTGGATCTGGTCGTACGGGCGCATCAGGCCCTCCTGCATCGCCGCGAGCGCGGTAACCGGCTTGAACGTCGAGCCGGGCGGATAGGCGGCGTCGATCGCGCGGTTGAGCGCGGGGTAGTTCGACTCGGCTGCCTGCTTGCCGATCACCTTGTCGAGCTTCGCCGGGTCCTTGCGGCCCGCGAACACCGAGGGCTGGTACGTCGGGTTCGAGGCCATCGCGAGGATCGCGCCGTCGCGCGGGTCGAGCGCGACGATCGCCCCGCCGTCCGCGTGCTGGCCGTCGAGGTTCGCGTGCGCGAGGTGGATCCCGTACGTGAGGGCGCGCTCCGCGGCGCGCTGCAGGTGGATGTCGAGCGTGAGCCGCAGCGTGTCGCCCGGCTGCGGCCATGCCTGCACGCGCGGCGCCGACTTGGGCCGCCCGCGCGAGTCGACCGTCAGCTCCGCCTTGCCGTCGCGCCCGCGCAAGTACGTGTCGTACGCCGACTCGATCCCCGCCTGCCCGATCGCGTCGTTCGGCTGGTACCCGGTCCGGCGCATCCGCTGGTACTGCTCCGGCGAGATCTGGCCGACGTACCCGAGCACCTGCGCGCCGAGCGACTGGAACGGGTACTTGCGCAGCTCGCTCTCCGCGAGGTGGACGCCGGGGAAGTCGGCGGCGTGCTCGGACAGGTAGTAGATCTGGTCGTAGTGCAGCCCCGACTGGACGACCACCGGCGTGAGCGGATCGGCCGCGTGCGCCCGCAGCGACTTCAGCATGTCGCGGACGGTCACGCCGGTGACCATCGACAGGGCGCGCAGCTCCTTGCGCTCGGCCGGCCAGTTCTTCGGCAGGTCGGCCGGCCACAGCTCGACGCGGGTGCCGGGCGTGTTGCGGACGAGCACGTGCCCCTTGCGATCGAGGATCGCGCCGCGCGGCGCCTGCAGGCTGAGCGTGCGCACGCGGTTGTCGTTCGCCTGCGCCAGGTAGCGGTCGCCCGAGAGCACCTGCAGCGCCCAGAGGCGCAGGAACAGCGCGGCGAAGACGGCCAGTGTCAGGAAGCCGAGCACGGCGATGCGGAAGGCGAGCTGCGGCGTCAGCCGGTAGGGCTCCTCGACCCGCGGGTCGCCAGGCAGGAAGCGCCCGCCGCCCGGGGCGTTGGTGCTAGCCAAGGAGCTGCACCTCCGAGACGCGGTCGCCGAGCTGGCGCGGCGGGAAGAGCCTGCGTGCGAGCGCGTAGACCGGCACGGTCAGGAGCAGGTTGATCAGGAGCGCGAGCGGCAGGCTGCCGAGCAGGAGCGCCGCCGGGGCGGGCTCGCCGAGCATGAACTGCAGGAGCAGCTGCCCGAAGGCGTAGAGGACGGTGACGACCGCCACCGAGAGGAACGGCGCGTGAAGGCGGTCGCGCGCGGTCGTCTCGCCGTAGCGCCCGATCCAGAAGCCCGCGACCGTGAGCAGGAGCGAGGTGACGCCCAGCGTCCCGAGCGTGGCGGTATCGAGGAGCAGGCCGGTGCCGAAGCCCGCGATCGCCCCGACGATCGCGCCGCGCAGGAGCGCGATGCAGACCAGCACGACGAGCACGACGCTCGCTGTCCGGAACGCCCGGTACTCGGTGAGCACCGCGACCTGGACGATGGCCGCGACGAAGAGGAGGACGACGATCTTCGCGCCGTCCATCAGCGCTTCGGGACGAGCACCGTCACCGACTGGATCGACGAGAAGTCGACGAACGGCTGCAGCTGGATGCTGTGGAACGGGTTGATGTCGTTGTCGCTCTCGTTCATGACCGTGCCGATCGGGATCCCGCGCGGGAACATCGACGGCAGCGCGCCGGGACCGAGCGACCCCGCCGTGATCACCATGTCGCCGACGCCGACGAAGTTCTGCTTCTGCACGTGGTCGAGGATCAGCGTGTCGCCGCCGCTTCCGCGCCGCACGATCCCGACCGAGGTCGGATGCGCGACGTCGGCCGCATTGACGTTGCTCGTCGAGTCCGTGAGCAGCGTCACGCGCGCCACGCTCGGCGAGACGCGGTCGACGACGCCGACGAGCCCGCGCGGCGTGCGGACGACGTCTCCGACGGCCACGCCGTCGCGCGAACCGGCCGCGATCGTGATGCTCTGGTCGAGCTCGCTCTGCGGGTTGGTCAGCACCTCGGTGTTGACGCGGTCGAAGTTGGCTTCGGTCGGCGCGGCGCGGTAGTCGAGCTGGCGCTTCAGGTACGCGTTCTCGGCGACCGCGGACTGCGTCCGGACGAGCTGCCGGAGCAGCCGCTCGTTCTCCGCCTTCAGCTTCGCGTTCTCGGACTTCGCGTCGACGAGCCCCTGCCCCCAGCCGAACGCGTCCCGGAACGGCCGCGCGACGCGGTCGGCGCCGACCTCGAACGGACGGAGCGCGCCCGCCGCCCGGCCCTGCACGCCGTCGAGCGCGGTCGAGCGGAACGAGAGCGTGATCAGGACGAACGAGAGCAGCACAAGGCCGCCCACGACAATCCGGCGCTTGACGGCGCTGGAGCGGTTCGAGGGATAGCCGGAAGTCGCAGCGCGCTGGACGGACGAGCCCAGGACCGCGAAACGGACGGTCCGGTTGCGTGGCACCAGCCCGAGAGTGTAGCCGGTCGCCCGGCCCGTTCAGCCCTGCGCCCGCTCCGTGTAGTGGGCGAGCACCCTGTCCCAGCCGCTCGTGTAGCCGGCGTACGACTCGAGGCCTCCGTCCGGGAACGCCTCCCATCCGGCGTGCGTCAGCTCGACGCGCGTGCCGTCGCGGTCGGCGACGAAACGGAGCCGGAGCTCGGTGGGCGGATGCCCGGGCGTGACGCGCCAGCGGAGCAGCAACCCGCGCGGCGGGTCGTACTCGAGCACGTCGGCCCACTCGTGCACCTCCCCGTCGACCGTCTCGGTGACGAGACCGCCCACGCGCCAGTCGCCGGCCACCGCACCACCGCCGATCGAGTGCGTCGCGACCGGCCACCAGTCGGCGAGACCGCGGGTGAACACGTCGAATGCCTCCTCGGGCGGCGCGCCCACGTGCACGGTCTTCCGGATCACCAGATCCTCGGCGTCGATCATCATCGTCTCCCTCGCTTTCCCTCGACCGCCTCCTTGTAGGCGTCGAGCGCTCGTGACCAGAACTGATCGAAGTAGTCGCGGAGCTCGACGAGCCCGACGGGCGAGAGCTCGTAGATCCGCCGCGTGCCGTCCCGCCGCTCGGACACGAGGCCGGCGTCCTTCAGCACCCGCAGGTGCTGCGACACAGCGGGCCGGCTGACCGGGAGCCCGGCCGCGAGCTCGCCCACCGACTTCGGGCCGGAGCGCAGCTGCTCGAAGACCGCCCGCCTGGTGCGGTCCCCGAGCGCGTCCATGACATCTCCGTAAGCCAAGACTTACGGTAAGTCTAGACTTACGTTAGAGGATCGTCAACCGCGGTCGAGCGCGTGGATCCAAAGCGCGCCCCACTCGCTGTCGACGCGTTCGTGCAGCACGAGCCCGAGCTTCGCCATCACGCGGCGCGAGGCGATGTTCGCCTCGGTCGTGATCGAGACGACGCGCGCGAAGTCGAGCTCCCCGAACACCCAGGCGATCGAAGCCGCGCCGGCCTCGGTCGCGATCCCGCGCCCCCACCAGGCGGGGTCGAGCGCCCAGCCGACCTCGGGATCGTCCGGCCAGGCGCGGTGGTACTGCGGCCCGGAGCGACCGAGCACGTCGCCGGTCGCGGCCCACTCGACCGCGAGCAGCCCGAACCCGTGCTCGTCCCAGTGCCGCTGCCAGCGGTCGAAGGCGGCGTCGCTCTGCGCGCGCGTCTGCACGCCGGCGAGGTGGCGCGTGAACACCGGATCGGCGTTCCAGCATGCGACGACGTCGCGGTCCTCTTCGCGGAAGGGACGGAGCCGAAGACGCTCCGTCGCAAGGATCACCGGCCGCGGATCAACGGCCGCGGCCGTTGCGCGAGCGGGCGCGCGAGCTGCGGTGGATCGCGTCGAACTCCTCGAGGCTGCGCCCCGAACCGACCGCGACGCAGGTGAGCGGCGACTCGGCCAGGTGAACCGGCATGTGCGTCTCGTGGCGCAGCCGCTCGTCGAGCCCCTGAAGCAGCGCGCCGCCGCCGGCGAGCACGATCCCGCGGTCCATGATGTCGGCCGCGAGCTCGGGCGGCGTCTTGTCGAGCGTCGACTTGATCGCGTCGACGATCTGCGACACGGGCTCCTCGAGCGCGTGACGCACCTCCTCGCTCGAGAGGATCACGGTCTTCGGCAGGCCGGTCAGCATGTCGCGGCCGCGGACCTCCGCCTGCACTTCTTCCTTGAGCGGGTGCGCGGAGCCGACCTCCAGCTTGATCTCCTCGGCCGTCTGCTGTCCGATCAAGAGCTTGTACTCGCGCTTGATGTGATTGATGATCGCCTCGTCCATCTCGTCGCCGCCGACGCGCAGCGACTGCGACACGACGATGCCTCCGAGCGAGATCACGGCGACCTCGGTCGTGCCGCCGCCGATGTCGACGATCATGTTGCCGGTCGGCTCGGCCACCGGCAGCCCGGCGCCGATCGCGGCCGCCATCGGCTCCTCGATGAGATACGCCTTGCGCGCACCCGCCGACAGCGTCGCCTCCTCGACCGCGCGCTTCTCGACGCCGGTCACGCCCGACGGCACGCAGACGACGACGCGGGGGTGCGCGAACCGGTGCTGGTGCACCTTCTGGATGAAGTGGCGCAGCATCTGCTCGGTGACGTCGAAGTCGGCGATCACGCCGTCCTTGAGCGGACGGATCGCGCTGATCGTTCCAGGCGTGCGGCCGAGCATCCGCTTGGCTTCGAGCCCGACGGCGTGCACCTCGCCCGACCGCTGGTCGATCGCGACGACGGATGGCTCCGAGAGGACGATCCCCCGGCCGCGCACGTAGACGAGCGTGTTCGCGGTGCCGAGGTCGACGGCCATGTCGCGGCCGCCGAAACCGGTGACGTAGTTGAAGATGCTCATGAGACGCCGGCGCCACTCTAGCTTGCATCCAGCTTGCCTCTGTCGGCCCTGATCCTTGCGCTCGGAAGCGCGGCGCTGCACGCCGCGTGGAACCTCCTGCTCGGTCGCGCGCGCGACGTGCAGGCGGCGGCGGCGGTGACGTTCCTGCTCTCGGTCGCGATCGCGCTGCCGTTCGCGATCGTCTGGTGGCAGGCGGACGCCTCCGTCTGGCCGTGGGCGCTCGCCTCGACGCTGCTCGAGGTCGTGTACGTCGTCACGCTCGCACTCGCCTACCGGCTCTCCGAGGTCTCCTTCGTCTACCCGGTCACCCGAGGGCTCGCACCGCTGATCGCGCTCGGCTTCGCTGTGCTCGCGCTCGGCCATGGTGTCTCCGTCGCCGCGAGCGTGGGCGTCGTCCTGATCGCGATCGGTGTGGTGAGCGTCCGCGGACGCCCGCGCGACGGCGACGCCGCGGCGGTTCTGCTCTCGGTCACGATCTCGGCGACGATCGCCGCGTACACGCTCGTCGACCGCGTCGGCATCCAGCACGCCGGCGCGCTCACCTACTTCGTGCTCACGCTCGCCGCTCCGAGCCTCGTGTACCCGCCGCTGGTCGGCGCGCGCGCGATGCGCCGTGAGCTCGGTCCGGCGGTCGTCGTGGCCGGCCTCGCCAACCTCGGCTCGTTCCTGCTCGCGCTGCTCGCGCTGCGGCACGGGAGCGCGGCCTCGGTGCTCGCAGTCCGCTCCACGTCGGTGGTGATCGCGACCGTGCTCGCCGGACGCGTGCTCGCCGAGCGCGTCTCGAAGCTGCGGCTCGCCGGATCGCTCCTCGTGTTCGCCGGGATCGCGTTGCTTGCGTTCTAGAAGTACACGCCGGGGAAGCGCGCGGCGAGCAGGCGCACGAGCAGGCCCACCGGCAGCCCGACGACGTTCGGGTAGTCGCCGTCGACCTGCTCGACGAGGCTCGCGCCGAGACCCTGGATCGCGTACGCGCCGGCGCGGCCCTCCCACTCGCCGGAGGCGACGTAGCGGTCGCGCTCGGCCCGCGTCAGCGCGCGAAAGGTGACGCGCGTGGTTTCAGAGTGCAGCTCCTCCCACTCGCCCGTGCGCAGACAGAGGCCCGACACGACGTCGTGCGCACGTCCCGCGAGCTGCGCGAGCATGCGCGTCGCCTCGGTCGTGTCGGCCGCCTTTTCGATCACCTCGCCGTCGCAGACGACGACGGTGTCGACGCCGAGCACCGTGCGGCCGCCGCCGTCGACCGAGCGTGCCTTGCCGGCGGCGTGCGCGACGGGGTCGCCACCGGGCTCCTCGTCGTAGGCCGGCGCCACGATCTCGAACGGGATCCGGAGCTGCTCGAGGATCAGCCGCCGTTGCGGCGACGTCGACGCGAGCACGATCACGTGCGTTTCCGCGCGACCCAGATCTCCTCGCACGGCCACTGCTTCGCCCACTCTGCAGTGACGTACGCGTAGTGCGGATGGGTCTCCGCGTCGGAGGGCGCCTGGATCTCCACCAGCCGCTCGATCTCGAAGCCGTTCGCGCGCAGAAGCGCGATCCACTCGCCGTGCGGCAGGTGGAACTCGACGCCGCCGTCCCACTCGATGCGGTGCAGGCCGAACAGCGGCCGCTGGAGCGACTCCTTCGCCGGGACGTCGTCGTCCGAGCAGAGGATCACGAGCGTCGAGTTCCGCAGGAACACGAGCCGCCCTCCCGGCCGGAGCAGCCGGTCCGCCTCCGGGATCCAGCGGTAGGGGTCGACCCAAATCGATGCGCCGTACTCGGAGACGACGAGGTCGAAGCTGTCTGCGGGGAGCCCGGTCTCGGCGGCGTCGGCCTCCACGAGCGGGAACTCGATCCCGGTCTCGGCCATCATCCGCCGCGCCGTATCGAGCTGCGCGGGGGTGATGTCGACGCCAACCGGTCGCGCGCCGAGCTTCGCCAGCCAAGCGGAGAAATAGGCGGTGCCGCAGCCGAGCTCACAGACGTCGAGGCCGGCGACGTCGCCGAGCACGTTCAGCTCGGACTCGTCGATCGCCCAGATGCCCCAGTTGGGCTCGTCGAACGCCCAGTTCCTCGGGGCGCTGTCGTTCGTGTGTTCGCGGTTGGTCTCGGTCCAGAGGGCGCGGTTCTTCGCCGCGTCGCTACGCCAGTCCATCGGGGAACCAGAGCGCCATCTCGCGCGCCGACGACTCGGGTGAATCCGAGCCGTGCACGAGGTTGTTGGGCATGGCGAGCGCGAAGTCGCCGCGCAACGACCCGGGCACCGCGTCGGCGGGATTGGTCGCGCCGATCGTCGTCCGGCAGGTGGCGATGGCGCCCTCGCCCTCGAACACCATCGCCAGCGTCGGCCCGGAGGTGATGAAGTCGACGAGCTCGCCGAAGAACGGCTTCTCGCGATGCTCCGCGTAGTGCACCTCGCCGAGCTCGCGCGACGCCGTCAGCAGGCGGGCCGCGCGCAGCACGAGCCCGCGCCGCTCGAAGCGCGCGACGATCTCGCCGGAGAGACTGCGGGACACGGCATCCGGCTTCGCGAGGATGAGCGTCTGCTCGACCGCCATCGGGCGGACGATGCTACATGCACTAACTGGTCGCGCGACGCGAGCCGCGGGCCTGCCGCGTCGGACGTTTCGCCTCGACCACCTTCGACGAGGGCTCGTCCTGCTCGATCGGCGTCTGGCAGTATGGGCAGACCTGCCAGAGCGGCTCGAGCGCCCGGCCGCACTTCGTGCACGCCTGCCGCAGCCGCGTCGTGCAGACGGGGCACACGAGGAAGTCCTCGTCGACGTCGGCGCGGCAGACGGGACAGTGCTGGTCGCGCGCACCGAGGCGCTTCTCCATCGCCTTGATCTCGAGCTCTCGCTCACGGACGTCCTCGAGGTACTCGGGCGGCCGGAAGAGCATGTAGATGAGCGGCCCGATGAAGGGAACGACGCCGAGGAGGGTGGCGACGGCGACGAGGAGCTTGTCGTCCACCCGCCGGCGGACGTCCTTGTACACCCAGTAGATCGTCGCGATCCAGAAGACGATCACGAAGAAGATCGCGAGGTTTCGGATCACGTACCACGTCGAGGAGTGGAAGAAATCGTGGACGCTGCCGAATGCAGATCCGATCACAGCAGGATCCTCCCTAGGGCATACCCGGCCGCAAACGCCGCGCCAACGAACACCGCAAGCACGGCGAGAGCGAAGACGAAGACACTGATCCGCTCACCGCGCCGCGACATCGTATGTATTTCACCGGTCGGCACACAGGTCGGCAAGGAGGTAGAGGGACCCGGTGGCCAGCACGGGGCCGCCGAGGGCGCGCGCCCGCTCGAGCGCCGCGCGCGGCTCCGGCACCGCCTCCACCCGGGCGAACCACGGCCCGGCTCGACCCGCGAGCTCGTCCGCGGGCAGCGCGCGCCGGTTCGACGACTCCGTCGCGACGAGCGTCTGCCCGGCGCGGGCGAGGCGCTCGAGGATGCCGTCCGCATCCTTGTCGGCCAGGATCGAGGCGACGACGACGTAACGTCCGGGCTCGGGCAGGCGGTCGAGGAGCCAGTCGACGGCTTCCGGCGTGTGGGCGCCGTCGCGCACCTCACCGCCCGCGCGCAGCTCGAGCCGCCCGGGGAGCCTCGCCTCGACCACGCGGTCGATCGACCGCCCGAGAAACGCCTCGGCGGCCTCCCGGACGCCGCCGAGCCGCACCGCGGCCGGAGCGGCGAGCGCGGCGAACTCGCCGTCGGGGAGCACGACCGTCCCGGCGGCGTGGGCGACGGCGAGCTTCTCGGCCGCGATCTCTCCGCGCGTCGAGCCGAGGACTTCCGTGTGCTCGAGGCCGACGTTGGTGAGCAGGACGACCCGCGCGTCCACGACGTTCGTAGCATCGTGGCGCCCGCCCAGCCCGGCCTCGACGACAGCCGCGTCGACCCCGCGTGCGGCGAAGTCGACGAAGGCGGCGGCGGTGAGCGTCTCGAACTGCGTCGCTCCGAGCGCGTCGCTGTCGGGGCGGACGCGCTCGAGCGCCGCCCGGAAGCCGGCCTCGTCCGTCTCGAGCCGCTCGTGCCAGCCCTCCACGTGCGGCGAGGTGTACGCCGCCGCGGACAGCCCCGCAGCACGGAGCGTCGCCGCGAGGCTGCGCGCCGCGGTCGACTTCCCCTTCGTCCCGACGACGTGGAGCGACTCGAACCGCCGCTGCGGGCTCCCGAGGCGGTCGAGCAACGCACGGATCCGGTCGAGCCCGAACCCGTCGGTCGGCCACGGCGACAGCGCCTCGAGCCAGCGGACGGAATCGGAAGCGGCGACGGGCACGGTCACGGAAGTGTCACCGACGGGTGCCGGGCACCGCCAGGAACCGGTGCCAGGCACCTCGGTGCCAGGCACTTCGGTGCCTGGCACCGAGAAACTACGCGCCGCCGATCGCGTCGAGCTCGCGTCGATAACGCTCGAGCTTCTCCCGCTCGCCGTCGACGACCTCGGCGGGCGCGTTCTGGACGAAGCGCTCGTTCGCGAGCATCTTCTCGCCGCGGGCGATCTCCTGCTGGAGCCGCGCCCGCTCGGCCTCGACCTTGCCGTCCTCGGCCGGCGCCACGCGCTCCGGCTTCACGACGGCGGTGAAGATCCGCTCCTCGTCGCCCTGAAGCGGCGGCACGACGCCGCTCCGGCGGAACACCTGCGCGGCCTCCTGCACCCGTTCGAGCGCGCCGGCCTCGGACTCGTCGCCCGCCTCCGGCCAGGGCGCCACGATCAGCCGCGACGACCGCTCTGGCAGGTGCGTCCAGATCTCCTCGGTGACGTGCGGCATCAGCGGGTGGAGCAGCTTCAACAGCCGCTCGAGCGCGGCCGTCGCCGTTGCACGGGCGTCGGCATCGCCGTCGTACAGCCGCGCCTTCACCGCCTCGAGGTACCAGTCGCAGAAATCGTCGAAGGTGAGGTGGTACAGCTCGTCGGTCACGTGCGCGAAGTCGAACTCGGCGAGCAGCGCCTCGATCGCGCGCTGCGTCTGCGACAGCCGGGCAAGGATCCACCGCTCCTCGAGCGACGCCGGCCGCTCAGCGGGCTGCGCCCCCTCACACGCGGTGACGATCAGGCGCGCGGCGTTCCAGAGCTTGTTCGCGAGCTTGCCGCCCTCCTCGATCGCGGCGTACGAGAAGCGCACGTCCTGCGTCAGCGAGTTCTTGAGCAGCCCGTAGCGCGTCGCGTCGGTGCCGTAGCGCTCGATCAGCTCGAGCGGGTCGATGCCGGTGCCGAGCGACTTGGACATCCGCCGGCCGTCGGGCGCGAGCACCGTCGAGTGGATGACGACGTCGGTGAACGGCACCTCGCCGAGCAGCTCGAGCCCGGAGAAGATCATGCGGTTCTCCCAGAGGCGGATGATCTCGCGCGCCGTCGTCTGCAGGTTGCCCGGGTAGAAGTAGCGGAGGTCATCCGTGTCCTCCGGCCACCCGAGCGTCGCGAACGGCCAGAGCGCCGACGAGAACCACGTGTCGAGCACATCGGTCTCGCGGCGCAGCGACGCCGAGCCGCACTCCGCGCACGCCGCCGGCTGGGTCTCCTCGACCGTCACATGGTCGTCGGGGCAGTACCAGACGGGCAGCTGGTGGCCCCACCAGAGCTGGCGCGAGATGCACCAGTCGGGTGCGTTCTCGAGCGAGTCGATCGCGAAGCGGTGCTGGCTCTCGGGGTGGTAGCGAACCTCCCGGTTCGCGAGCGCCTCGAGTGGCCGCTGTTTGATCTCCGCCATCGAGCACCACCACTGCAGCGAGATCAGCGGCTCGATCCGGTTCTCGCAGCGCTCGCAGAGAGCGACGCTGTGCCGGTAGTGCTCGCGCTGCTCGAGCTGGCCGCGCTCCTTCAGCCAGTCGAGGATCTTCACCTCGGCCTCGGCCTGAGTCAGCCCCTCGAGGCCCGGGACGTCGAGCATGCGGCCATCGGGCCCGATGCACATCGGCTCCGGCAGGTCGTGGTCGCGCCCGATCTCGAAGTCCGTCGGGTCGTGCCCGGGCGTGATCTTCAGCGCGCCCGTGCCGAAGTCGCGCTCGACGCGCTCGTCGGCGATCACCGGCACGCGCCGCTCGACCCACGGCACCACGACCTCGCGCCCGATCAGGTGGCGGTAGCGCTCGTCGTCCGGGTGCACCGCGACCGCGACGTCGGCGGGGATCGTGGCCGGGCGCACCGTCGCGATCGGGATGTAGCCGTCACCGTCGGCGAGCGGGTAGCGGATCGTCGAGAGCGCATCGTCGACGTCCTCGTGCACGAGTTCGAGGTCCGAGAGCGACGTCCGGTGGAACGGGCACCAGTTGATGATCCGGTTAGCGCGGTAGATCCACCCACGCCGGTAGAGGTGGACGAAGAAGCGCATCACGGCGCGGACGTACTCGTCGTCCATCGTGAAGCGCGTACGCCGGTAGTCGAGCGAGGCGCCCATGCGCCGGAACTGCACGAGGATCTTGCCGCCGTACTCGTGCAGCCACTCCCACACGCGCTCCTCGAAGCGCTCGCGGCCGAGCTCCGTGCGCGACGTCCCCTCCGCGATCAGGGCCTTCTCGACGACGTTCTGCGTCGAGATCCCCGCGTGGTCGTACCCGGGCTGGAAGAGCACGTTGTAGCCCTGCATGCGCTTGAAGCGCGCCACGGTGTCGCCGAGCGCGAGCTGGAGCGCGTGCCCGGTGTGCAGCTCGCCGGTCACGTTGGGCGGCGGATGCGCGTCGACGTACGGCGTGCGCGACGGGTCGGGATCGGCCGCGTAGAGCCCCTCCTCCTCCCACGTCCGCTGCCAGCGTTCCTCGACGCCGTGTGGGTCGTAGCGCGGCTGCATGCCCGGCTTCATCGGAGCGCCATCCTACGGGTGAGCGGATGCGGGCTAGCGAGCGACTATGCGAAAAGCGTAGCGGCTCAGCGCGCCCGCGCCCAGTCGGCTCCGACATGCTCGAGGATCGACTGCAGCAGCGCGAACGAGTGCATCACGTGCTCGTGGGCGAGCTCGCGCGCCCCGGCGACCGACCCTGCGGCGAGCGCCTGCCGGATCGCGGCGTGCTCGGCCTGGTTGCGCGCGTAGAGGCGGTCGAGCTCCTCGTCGACCGGCGCCCAGACGGCCGGCCCCGAGAACGTGCGCCGGGCAGCCTTGGCGACCGACTCGATGTACGGCACGTCGGCGATCCCGTAGATCACGTCGTGGAACGCGTGGTTCGCGCGCATCCAGTCGGCCATCAGCGAACGCCGGTCGCCGCCCGGCTCGCGCGAGCGGAGCTCACGTGTCATCCGCGCGAACTGGAGCTCGGCACGCTCGAGCTCGACGATCTCGTCGGAGGTGACTTTGCGCGCCGCGATCTCGGTAGCGAGCGCCTCGAGCTCCGCACGCACGAGGAACGCCTCCTCGAGCTCCCGGTGCGACAGCGTGCGCACCCTGACCCCGCGGTTCGGCACGAAGGAGACGAGCCCGAGCGCCGCGAGCCGCCGCAGCGCCTCGCGCACCGGCGTACGCGAGACTCCGAACCGCTCGGAGAGCTGCTCCTGCCGGAGCACCAACCCCGGCTCGAGCTCACCCGAGACGATCGCCTCTTCGATCAGGACGGCGATGTCGTCGGCCTTCGTGCTCTCGAGGCTCATTCCCGCTGCGGCGCCGGCGAAGCCGGCACCTCCGCTCCTTGGACGCCTCCGTCAAGCCTACGGCTCACTGCAGCCGATCGTACGCCGTCGTCGTCAGGAAGTCTTTCAGCGGCACGCTCAGGGCGACGTCGGCGAACACCTCCTTGGCCGCGTCGGAGGCGTCGATCTTCGCGATCTCTTCCCGGACCCGCGACTCGTCGAACCGGCCGGCCTGCACCCACGACCACACCTGTGCGCGCGAGATCTCGGCCGTCGCTGCGTCCTCCATCAGGTTGTCGATCGCCGCGGCGCCGACTCCCGCCAGCCACGCGTCCACGTACCGCACGCCGACGCTGACGTTGACGCGCAGGCCGTCGTCGGTGATCTCGCCGCCGGGGATGTCGAAGTCGACGAGCTGCTCCTCGCGCACCGAGACGTCGTCGCGCGTCCGCTCGAGTTGATTCGGGCGCGAATCGAGCACCGCGTCGAACTCGGCCTCCGCGGTGGCGACGAGATCCGGGTGCGCGACCCACGTGCCGTCGAAGCCGTCGCCGGCCTCGCGATGCTTGTCCTCACCCACCTTCGCGAGCGCGACGCGGTTCACCTCGGGATCTCGCCGTGACGGGATGAACGCCGCCATCCCACCGATTGCGTGCGCACCGCGTGAGTGGCACGTCCGCACCAGCAGCTCGGTGTACGCGCGCATGAACGGCACGGTCATCGTCACCTGCGCGCGGTCGGGCAGCACCGCGCCCATCTTCTTGATGCAGCTGAAGATGTAGTCCCAGCGGCCCGCGTTGAGCGCACACGAGTGGTCGCGGAGCTCGTACAGGATCGCGTCCATCTCGAACGCCGCCAGGATCGTCTCGATCAGCACGGTGCACTTGATCGATCCGTGCGGGAGCCCGAGCTCGTCCTCCGCGATCGCGAACGCCTGCGCCCAGAGGCGCGCCTCTTCGTGCGACTCGAGCTTCGGCAGGTAGAAGTACGGGCCGGTCCCGCGCTCGAGCTGCTCGCGCGCGTTCGCGTGGACGGTGAGCCCGAAGTCGAACAGCGACGCGCTCACCGGCTTTCCGTCGAGTTCGTGATGCCGCTCGACGAGATGCCAGCCGCGGTTGCGGATCACGAGCGTCGCGGTCTCGTCGTTCAGGCGGTAGTGGCGGTCGGGCGTCTCGAGCTCGATGGTGCCGCGAACGGCGTCGAAGATATTCTGCTGGCCGTCGACGACGTTGCGCCACGTAGGCGAGTTGGCGTCCTCGAAGTCGGCCATGAACACGCGCGCGCCCGAGTTGAGCGCGTTGATCATCATCTTCCGGTCGACCGGCCCGGTGATCTCCACGCGACGGTCCTGCAGGTCGGCCGGCGCCGGCGCGACGGTGAAGTCCTCCGGCGCCGCGACGAAGCGCGGAACGCTGCCCTTGCGCTCCTCGCGCACGCGGAGCAGCCGCTCCCGCTCGGGGCCGAGCTCGCGCTCGAGCCGGTCGACGAACCGAAGCGCCTCCGGCGTCGGCGCCATCAGTCGTAGTTGCGGAACACGACCTCGGCGACGCACACGGGCTTCTCGCCGCCCTCGCGCTCGACGGTCGCGACCAGCGTGGACTGCCGGCCCCCCTCGATCGCTTCGACCTGCTTCGCCTCGAATGTCGCGCGAAGGCGCGACCCCACGGGCACCGGCGCCGGAAAGCGCACGCGATTGACGCCGTAGTTGATGCCCATCCGGCCCTCGCGCGGGATCACCTCGTACGACGCGACCGGCAGCAGCGACAGCGTCAGGTAGCCGTGGGCGATCGTCGTGCCGAACGGACCGGCAGCCGCGCGTTCCGGATCAACGTGGATCCACTGGTGGTCGCCGGTCGCCTCGGCGAAGCCGTCGATCTTTTCCTGGGTGATCTCGATCCAGCTCGACGGCCCGAAGACGTCGCCCACCTGCACGGGTGGCTACGCGGACTCTTCGGCGAGCTCGGCGGGCTCGATGTCGCCGCCGGCGCTGGTGACGAGCGTCGGCTTCAGCCCCTTCTCGATCGTTTCCTTCGTGATCACGCACTTGGAGACGTCCTTGCGCGAGGGGAGCTCGAACATCACGTCGAGCAACGCGTTCTCGATGATCGAGCGCAGGCCGCGCGCGCCCGTCTCGCGGTCGAGCGCGCGGTCGGCGATCGACCAGAGCGCGTCGTCCGTGAACACGAGGTCGATGCGGTCGTAGTTGAAGAAGCGCTGGTACTGCTTGACGAGCGCGTTCTTCGGCTCGGTGAGGATCTGCACGAGGTCTTCGCGCTTCAGCTGGTGCACGGCCGAGACGACCGGCAGGCGGCCGATGAACTCGGGGATCAGGCCGAAGTTGAGGAGATCCTCGGGCATCACGCCGCCGAGCAGCTCCGCGCTCTGGCTGTCGCGCTTCGACGAGATCTGCCGCCCGAAGCCGACGGCGTTCTTGCCGATCCGCTTCGCGATGATCTTGTCGAGGCCGGCGAACGCGCCGCCGCAGATGAAGAGGATGTTCGTCGTGTCGATCGAGAGGAACTCCTGGTGCGGGTGCTTGCGGCCGCCCTGCGGAGGCACCGACGCGACCGTGCCCTCGAGGATCTTCAGGAGCGCTTGCTGAACGCCCTCGCCCGAGACGTCGCGCGTGATCGACGGGTTGTCGGCCTTGCGCGCGATCTTGTCGACCTCGTCGATGTAGATGATCCCCGTCTCGGCCTTCTTGATGTCGAAGTCGGCGGCCTGGATCAGCTTGAGCAGGATGTTCTCGACGTCCTCGCCGACGTAGCCCGCTTCGGTGAGCGCGGTCGCATCGGCGATCGCGAACGGCACGTTGAGGATGCGCGCGAGCGTCTGCGCGAGGTGGGTCTTGCCGCAACCGGTGGGCCCAAGCAGGAGGATGTTCGACTTCTGCAGCTCGACGTCGCCCTCTTCGACACCCATCTGCACCCGCTTGTAGTGGTTGTAGACGGCGACGGAGAGCGTGCGCTTCGCCTCTTCCTGCGAGACGACGTAGTCGTTCAGCGAAGCGTAGATCTCCTTCGGGCGAGGCAGGTTGTCGAGGTCGAGCGAGCTCGGAGTGGTGAGCTCCTCGTCGATGATCTCGTTGCAGAGATCGATGCACTCGTCGCAGATGTAGACCCCGGGGCCGGCGATCAGCTTCTTGACCTGCCGCTGGGACTTCCCGCAGAAGCTGCAGAGAAGCTGCTCGTTGCCTTCGCTCGCCCGCGCCATCCCTCTCTCCTTTTACCCGACTTTGACCACGTGTGCTAGGCGGCCGCGGCTGCGGGGCCGGTCTCGCGGTGGGTGATGACCGAGTCGATGATGCCGTAGTCCTTGGCCTCGGCAGGGCTCAGGAAGAAGTCTCTTTCCATGTCGCGCGAGATCTCCTCCTGGGACTTGCCGGTGTGGTGCGTGTAGATCTCCTCCAGGCGCCGCTTGAGGCCGATCACCTCGCGGGCCTGGATCTCGATGTCGGTGCCCTGGCCCTGGAACCCGCCTGACACCTGGTGGATCAGGATCCGTGAGTTCGGCAGCGACATGCGCTTCCCTTTTGCGCCGCCGGCGAGCAACAGCGAGCCCATGCTCATCGCGATCCCGACGCAGATCGTCTGCACGTCCGGCTTGATGAACTGCATCGTGTCGTAGATCGCGAGCCCCGCGTAGACGGAGCCGCCCGGCGAGTTGATGTACAGGTTGATGTCCTTCTCCGGGTCCTCGGACTCGAGGTGGAGGAGTTGGGCGATGATCAGGTTCGCGATCTGATCGTCGACCGGTGTCCCGAGGAAGACGATCCGCTCGGCGAGCAGACGAGAGTAGATGTCGAACGCGCGCTCTCCGCGCGACGTCTGTTCCACGACCATGGGAATCAGCGGCATGTGTGTGTCACTCCTTGGTGCCTGGGGTCCATAGCTTCGGGGCTTCGGCCTGCTGCTCCTGCCCGGGCGTCCAGATGCTCTCACGCGCCTCGTGCAGCTCGGGCGCAATCGGCTTCACCTCGGCGGCGATGCGATCGAGCGCCTTCTTCAGGCGGAGGTCGTCGCGGACGCGGTCTGCGCCGCCCGCTTCGATGAACGAGTCGATCTCCTCGTCGTCCTCGCCGGCCTCGCGCAGCTCGGCGCGGATCTCGTCGTCGGTCACCTCGAGGCCGAGCGAGTCGGCGACGGCCTCGAGCACGAGCTCGCGGGCCACCGAGATCGTCGCCTCGGCCCGCAGGCGCTGCTCGAGCTGCTCCGGGGACTGGCCGGTGAGCTGGAGGTAGGTGTCCGCGTCGATGCCGCGGGCCTGCAGGCTCCGGGCGAGGCCGGTCAGGAGCTCACGCGTGCGCAGCTCGACCAGCGGCCCGGATGCGTTCACCTTCGACGCCTTCACGAGCTCGTCGATCGCGGCGGCGCGGAACAGCCCGTCGAGCTCGTCGGCGATCTGTCCACGGAGACGGTCCTCGATCTCGCCTCGCAGCTCGGCGAAGGTGTCGAACTCGGACGCGCTGCGCGCGAGCTCGTCGTCGAGCGGCGGCAGGACACGCTCGGAGATCTGCTTCACGGTCACGGTCGCCCGGCGGTGGCTCCCGTCCGCGAGCTCGTACGCGAGCTCGCGGCTCTCGCCGGCGCGGAGGCCGCGGATGCCGTTGTCGAGCTCCTCGACGAGACGGTCGGTGCCGAGCTCGACGACGTAGTCGCGCTGCGCCGAGCCGTCCTCGGCGCCGAGGTCGACGACGACGGTGTCGCCTTCCTGCGCTGCGCGATCCTCGACCGGCGCCAGCTCCCCGACCGAGCGCTGCAGCGCCTCGAGCTCCGCCTGCACCGCTTCCTCGGGCACCGTCGCCTCCTGCTTCGGCACCTCGAGCTGCGTCCAGTCCGCGGGCTCGGGCTTCGGGTGCACCGCCACCGTCGCGGAGAAGCTCCAGCCGTCCTTGTCGGAGGTCGGCAGCGAGTACTCGAACTCGGGCTGGGCCGACGGGTTGAGGCGGGCGCGGGTCGCGGCGCTCCAGAACCAGCCTCCGATGTGGCTCTCGACGGCCTCGGTGTAGACGCGCTCGCGGCCGACGCGCTGCATCAGGATCGGCATCGGCACCTTTCCGCGCCGGAAGCCGGGGATGCGGACGCTCGCCGCCAGATCCGACGCGGCGTGCGCGACGGCATGGTGGACGTCCCCCGCGGGGACGTCGACGGTCAGCTTGACCCTGTCGTCCGCGAGCTGCTCGATCTGCGTCGCCATCGGGTCCGGCCATTGAATCATGCGGGTAGCGTCTGGCCGATGGACGTCGACGACGCGATCCGCCTGCGCCGGACGCACAAGCAGTACGGCCCGACGCCCGTCGACGCCGGGACGCTGCACTCACTGCTGGAGCTGGCGCGCTGGGCGCCGAACCACCACCTCACCCAGCCGACGCAGCTCCGCGTGCTCGGGCCCGAGACCCGTTCGCGCCTCGAGCAGGCCTGCGGCGACAAGGAAGCAGCGAAGCTGCGGCGCGCGCCGACGCTCGTGCTCGCGACCGCGCTCCTCGAGAGCGGCGATCCGCGCACCGACGCCGAGGATCTGCACTCGACCGCGTGCGCCGTCTACGCGATCCTGCTCGCAGCGACGGCGCGCGGCCTGGCGTCCTACTGGCGCACCCCGGAGGCGCTCGAAGGGCCCGAGGCGCGCGCCGTCCTCGGGCTCCACCCGTCGGAGCACGTGGTCGGGCTAATCCATCTCGGGCCGCCCGCGAGCGAGCCGCCGACGAAGGAGCGCTCGCCGCTCACCGAGGTCGTGCGCTACCTCGCTTAGCCCTCTGCGGGTATGGCGTCTCGCCGCGTCCGAGCATCGCGACCAGCTGCCTGATTCGTCGGGCACGGGTGTCCGAACGCCTCGCAGTGGTGATGCGGTAGAGGACTGCGTAGCGGTTCTGGCCGCTCAGCGAGTCGAAGGCCGCCCGCGCGCGATCGTTCACCGCAAGTGCCGCCGTCAGGTCTTCGGGCACTTCGATGGTCGCGGCTCCGGCGTACGCCGTCTCCCAGCGGCCGTCGTCCTTGGCGCGTGCAACCTCGGCCTCGCCGGCGGGATGCATCCGCCCCTCGGCAGCGAGCCGCTCGACGAGGGCCACGTTTCGCTGTGACCAGGCGCTTCGCCGCCGCCGCGGTGTGAAGCGTTGCCGGTAGGTCGCGTCGTCGCGTCGCTTCACCTGACCGTCGATCCATCCGTGCGCGAGCGCCTCCTCGAGCGCGTCGTCGTACGACAATCGCGTCGGCTCGATGCTCCCTTTCTTCGCGAGCACCAGCCACACGCCCGCCTGCTCTCCGTGGTGGTCGTTCAGCCACGTCCGCCACGCGCGGACGTCGCGCACGACCAGCTCCGGCAGCTCCTCCGCCACGGGGCAAAGCATGCCGCCGCAGGTGCGGGCGAGAGGAGTCGAACCTCCAAGAGCCATCGGCCCACCGGGACCTAAACCCGGCGCGTCTACCAGTTCCGCCACGCCCGCGCGTTCAACGCTCAGGGTAACCGTGCGGGCGGCGGCCGCCTGCTCGACGAGACGCCTCTCTTCCGCGTCCGCCTTGCCTCCTTATGACCATTAACATAATGGCGTGCCGCATAAGGAACCGACGAACCCGTTCCGCTTCGGCGCGCTGGCGCTCGGAACGGCGTTCACGGACCGCGACGCCGAGCTCCGCGAGCTCCTGTCGGAGCTCCGGAACGGCCAGGACGTGCTCGTCTACGCCCCGCGCCGCTACGGCAAGTCGTCGCTCGTGCTGCGCGCCGCGAGGCGTGCCAAGCGCGACGGCGCGCTCGTCGGCTACGTCGACCTACTGAAGGTCACGAGCAAGGAGCGGCTGGCCGCGGCGCTCGCGCGCACGATCCACCGCGACCTCGACACCGCCGCGGGCCGCGCGCACGAACGGGCGGCGGAGCTCTTCAGGGGGCTCCGCATCGTGCCGACGATGGAGGTGGACGCGCAGGACGGCTCGCTGAGCTTCAGCTTCCGCGCGACCCGGCGACGCACGGACATCGACGACACGATCGAGTCGCTGCTCGAGCTCGTAGGACGCGTCGGCGAGGAACGGCAGCGCCGCGTCGTGATGATCTTCGACGAGTTCCAGGAGATCGTCGAGCTCGACCGGCGCTATCCCAACCTCCTGCGCGCCGTCTTCCAGACGCAGCCGGAGGTGTCGCACGTCTACCTCGGCAGCAAGCGCCACGTGCTCGACCGCATCTTCGGCGACCGCAACGAGCCCTTCTGGCGCAGCGCGAAGAAGCTCGAGATCGGATTGATCGACAAGTCGCAGTTCGCGCGCTTCGTCCGCGCGCGGTTCGAACAGAGCGACAAGGACATCACCGACGAGGCCGTCGCGCGATTGCTCGAGTACACCGCCGGCCACCCCTACGGCACGCAGGAGCTCGCCCACGAGGTGTGGGAGCAGACGCCGTCCGGCACGTTCGCGTACGAGTCGGACGTCGAGGCAGGGCTCGAGCGCGTGCTGCGCGCGGAGCACAACCACCTCGAGCAGCTATGGGCCGACGCGCCGCGCACGCAGCGCCGGCTGCTGGTCGCGCTCGCCGCCGAGCCGACCGCTTCACCCTACGCCGAGGACTACCGCGCTGCGTACGACTTGCCGGCGGCGGCGACGTTGCAGTCCGCGCTCACGGCACTGGTGCGCAAGGAGCTGGTCGGGCGCCTCGACGGCGAGACGCTGGCAATCGTCGAGCCGTTCTTCGCCGCGTGGATCACGCGCGAGCAGCGCTGATCACGATCGCTCCGAGCTCGACGCGGTACGGCTCGGAGCCGCCGACGGCCGCGAGCCCCTCGGCCATCTCCTGCGCGACCTCGTTCGGGTCGGCGTCGCGCGAGACGAGCTCGTGCGCGAGTGGCGAGCCGGCAGCAAACCCCGTCGCGAAGTCGAGCGCCGTCGGGCTCTCGGCGCTGATCCGAACCGTGTCGAGCATCGCGTCCGACCACCCGGCCGCCTCGAGGTCGGCGCGAATCCGGTCGAAGTCGTGGTAGCCGTGCGGCACGTCGAGGAAGGTCGGCGGCGAGTCCGGGAACAAGCGGTCGAGCACCGACTGGATCACCGGGACGTGCTCGTTGTCGGCGCCGGACAGCCAGACGTTGGCGAGCAGCTGGCCGCCGGGTGCGAGCACGCGCCGGGCCTCGCCGAAGCCGCGCACCTTGTCGGACAGGAACATCAGCCCGAACTGGCAGACGTACGCGTCGAAGGAGCCGTCCGGGAACGGCAGCTCCTGCGCGTCGGCCGTCTGCCAGGTGATGTCGAGGAGCGGCACGTTCTGGCGTGCCTCGTCGAGCATCGGCTCGTTGAGGTCGGTGGCGACGAGGGTCGAGGTCTGCGGCAGCTCCTCGCGGAGCCGGCGGGTGACGATCCCGGTGCCGCAGGCGACCTCGAGGACGCGCACGCCGTCTCGCCGGTCGAGCCGCGCGACCAGGTCGCGGGCGTACGGCTCGAACAGGACGGGGCCGAGCAGGCGGTTGTAGATCTCGGGAACGGAGCCGGAAAACGACGCGTGGGAGCTCATCCGGGCGATCGTAGTGCTCAAGGAACGAGACCCGCCCGCCGATGAGTGTTCCGTGAACCTTCCGGTCGACGTGAACGCCCATGCGCACCTCCTCCGGGACATCGTCGTCCTGGTCGGGATCTTCGCGCTCGTGATGTGGCTGCTCTTCCGGTTCGCGAGCCGCTGAGCGGCCCGCAAGCCATAACCTCTCCAGCGGCCATGTTCGCAGTCATCGGGCGAGTCGAGATCAAACCCGGAAAGGCAGACGAGACGCTCGCGATGGTCACCGAGCGTGGCACGGCGATGCTCGAGGGCATGACCGGGTCGGCAGGGGGCTACTGGGCACGCGCGCTCGACGGCGACCGCATGATCCAGCATTCGTTCTGGCTGTTCGACACCGAGGAGAACGCGAGGACAGCCGAGAGCACCTTCCAGTCTCTCCGCGCGATGCCCGAGGCTCCGGCGACATTTCTGAGCGTCGACGTGTGCGAGGTCATCGGCCACACCGAGGATGCGCAAGACCTGCGATGGCCCCGGCAGGAATCGAACCTGCGCACGGAGCTTCGAAGGCTCCCGCTCTGTCCTCTGAGCTACGGGGCCGGGCCGCCTTCAGCCTAGCGACGGCTCTTTCGGGCCGAGCTGCTCGAGCTGGAACCCGTCGGGATGGCTGCGGTGCCGCTCGAGCGTCCGGAGGCGCGCCCGTCGCCTCGGCGGAAGCAG
The DNA here is from genome assembly GCA_035473635.1 of Gaiellaceae bacterium. Taxonomy (GTDB): domain Bacteria; phylum Actinomycetota; class Thermoleophilia; order Gaiellales; family Gaiellaceae; genus PALSA-600. Next base: position 26,018 of record DATIOD010000071.1, read on the forward strand.
CGACGCAGCCCGCGAGCGCAGGCGAAGCGCCGACTCGGCCGTCACGCGGAGGTGCGGCGGCGGATGCGGAAAGCCGAGCGCGTCGAGCAGTGGGTCGTCGAGCAGCGCGTGGACGAGCGGGCGGCCGATCCGTCTCGGAAGGCCCGGGAACCAGTCGAGGAACATGTCGCGCGTCGCGACCGCGACCTCGTGACCCTCGCGTGTGTACGCGAAACGGTCGCGCTCGAAGGAGACGTTGAACGCCTCGAGCTCTTCGTAGCGGTCGGGGATCTCACGGATCCCCATGCGCCGCCCAACCGCGCACCAGAAGTGGAACGTCGCGAGCCGCTCCACCTCCACGAGCGGACGGTGTCCGAACCGAGCATTCCAGCGGATCGGCTCGAAGATCATCGTGGACAGCACGTAGAGGTAGTCCTCGTTCGCGATCTCGAAGCGGCCGTGGATCTGATTCATCCGCCGGAGCGCGCGCCGGCCGAGGTCGCTGTCGAAGCCGAACTCGCAGAACGCCGAGATCAGGAGCTGCGTGTCGTCGTACCGCTTCTGCGCCGCCCGCGTGAACTCGCCGGTCGAAGCAAGGAGACGCGCGATCGACGGAACCGCGTACGTGCGGTAGAAGGCCAGCTCGAGCGACCGCTGCGTGTCCCACGGGAACTCGAACGACGCGTCGAGGAACACGATCCGTTGCGCATCGCGCACCGGATCGAGCCCGACGATCTCCCGCAGCTGCGGCGAGGCACGCAAGGGTGGCAGAGGGGACTCGAACCCCCGACCACCGGGACCACAACCCGGGGCTCTACCAACTGAGCTACTGCCACCGTGCCCCGGAGATGGTATCGCCGGGCCTACCATGGCGCCCGATGCGTGCCCTGACCGTCCTCTCACTGCTCGCGATCGTCGGCGCGCTCGCCCTCGTGCCACGCGGTGCGGCCGGGGCGGCGTCCTTCTGCACCGGCGCCGACCTCGCGGGGACGTTCAGCGTCGTCCCGGGCAGCGCGGGCGCCGGCAACATCGTCTACGTCCTCACGCTCCGGAACCGCTCGACGCACGCGTGCACGGTCGCCGGGCTCCCCGACGTCACGCTCCTCGGCCGCAGCGGAACGGCGCTCCCGACGCACGTGCGCCCCGCGCTCCCGAACACACTCACCTCGGTGCTGGTTCGCATCGCGCCCGGCCGGACGACGCGTGCGACCGCCAGGTTCTCCCCCGACGTGCCCGGCCCCGGCGAGCCCGTCTCGGGCCGCCGGTGCGAGCCGACCGCGTACCGCGTCGCCGTGCACGCCCCGGGCGGGGGGAAGTCGGTCGTCCCGATCACCCCGCCGACGCCCGTCTGCGAGCACGGGCAGCTGCAGCTCGGCGCGTACGCGCCGGTCCGCTGACCGCCGCGTGACAGGATTCCCGCCGGAGGAGGACGACATGCACACACGCACACTCGGACAAGGGCTCGAGGTCTCGGCGATCGGCCTCGGCTGCATGGGCATGAGCCAGAGCTTCCCGCCGATCCCCGAACGGCAGGACTCGATTTCGCTGCTCCGGACCGCCGTCGAGCGCGGCGTCAGCTTCTTCGACACCGCACAGGTCTACGGCCCGTTCGCCAACGAGGACCTCGTCGGCGAGGCGCTCGAACCGGTCCGCGACCGAGTGGTGATCGCGACGAAGTTCGGGTTCGAGCTCTCCACCGGCACGTCGCGCGGGCTCGACAGCCGGCCCGAGACGATCAGGCGCTCCGTCGACGAGTCGCTCGGACGGCTCCGCACGGAGCGGATCGACCTGCTCTACCAGCACCGCGTCGACCCGAACGTGCCGATCGAAGAGGTCGCCGGAACCGTCAAGGAGCTGATCGCCGAGGGCAAGGTCAACCATTTCGGCCTCTCCGAGGCGGGCGTGCAGACGATTCGCCGCGCGCACGCTGTGCAGCCGGTCACGGCACTGCAGAGCGAGTACTCGCTCTGGTGGCGGGAGCCCGAGGACGCGATCCTGCCAACGCTCGAGGAGCTCGACATCGGCTTCGTCCCCTTCAGTCCGCTCGGCAAGGGGTTCCTCACCGGGAAGATCGACGAGACGACCGAGTTCGAGAGCGGCGACTTCCGCAACACCGTCCCGCGCTTCGACGCCGACGCCCGCAAGGCGAACCGCATGTTCGTCGAGCTGCTCGAGCGCGTCGCCGGCGAGAAGAGCGCGACGCCCGCGCAGATCGCGCTCGCCTGGCTGCTCGCCCAGAGGCCATGGATCGTCCCAATCCCGGGAACGACCAAGCTCCACCGCCTCGAGGAGAACATCGCCGCCGCCGACCTCACGCTGACCTCCGAGGAGCTCGCGGAGATCGACGACGGCGCCGCGCTCATCACCGCTCAGGGCCACCGCTACTCGGAGGCCAACGAGCGGATGATCGATCGTTAGAGGCTTGATGTGAAATGCCGAACGCCCGTGGATGGTGGCTGAGACACGTCGCATCTCGGCCGGGTCGGGCTTGCCCGTAGCCACCGCTACGCGCTACGCCCGCCCCGTCCAAGCTGCTCGGTCTCAGCCATCCCCACAGGCATCCAATTCCACATCAAGCCTCTAGGAGGATCGGCCGGCCGCACCGGTCTTCTCACGCTGCCCGGCGTGCGTTCCCTCGCAGAACTCCTCGATCATCTTGCGGTTGAAGGCGGGAATGTCGTCGGGCTTGCGGCTCGTGACGAGGCCCTCGTCGACGACGACCTCCTCGTCGACCCAGTTTCCGCCTGCGTTCCGGATGTCGGTCTGCAGTGTCGGCCACGACGTCAGCCGCCGCCCGCGTACCACGCCGGCCTCGACGAGCACCCACGGGCCGTGGCAGATCGCCGCGACGGGCTTTCCCTGCTCGAAGAAGTCGCGCACGAAGGACACGGCGTTCTCGTCGCCGCGGAGCTGGTCGGGGTTGCCCACCCCGCCCGGGACGAGCAGCGCATCGAACTCGGATGCGTCGACCTCTTCGACCGTCCGGTCGACCGGGATCTCGTTCGCCGGGTCGAAGTGGTCGAAGGCGCGGATCTTGCCGGGCTTCAGCGAGATCAGCTCCACCTCCGCTCCCGCCTCGCCGAGCGCGCGCCGCGGCTCCTCGAGCTCGACACGCTCCACCATGTCGGCCGCGAGCAGCGCGACCTTCTTCCCCTGCAGCTTCTTGTCTGCCATCGGTTCCTCCTCGGACGTGTTCGCGCTTCGCGTTCCCGCGGCAAGCGAGCGCAAACAACGCCGAGGAGGAACGCGGCCGACCGCTCACTCGATCGGGATCTCGAACCGGCTGATGATGCCGGGATCGCCTCCCTTCGCGAGGAGCTCAGGATCGGGATCGCGCGTCGCGACCCACGCGTATCCGTGTTCCGGGTAGGCGACGACGTCCGGGAAGCTCCCGGCGCTCATCGCGAGGAGCGCGACAGGCTCGTCGGTCGGATTGCTGAACATGTGCAGCCCGGCCCGCCCCTCCGGGCAGAAGACGAAGTCGCCGGGCGCGAGCTGCTCTTCGCCGTGCTGGTTCCGGAACGACGGGCGACCGCCGAGGACGAAGAACATCTCCTCGGCTCCGAAGTGCATGTGCAGGCGGTCCGCCGAAGCGCCGGGAGGGAGCTCGTACAACGTCGCCCCCATCCGAGCGTCGTCCGGCCGCCAGAACACCCGGCGCCGCGTTCCGTCCTCGTCTTCTCCGTCCCAGAGGTCGGAGAACAGGTTCTGCCGTGTCATGGTGATCCTCCTCGAGAAGCGATGGCGCGCAGCGTTGAACGCCGGTTCCCGCCCGGCGTTGGCACGCTGCCGAAAACGTCCGCGGCGAAAAGCCGCGCGGTACCGCTACCTCGTCGCCGGATCCACGCTGCAGATCGTAGGCACCGGCGGCCTGCGATGCGCCCGGGAGGATTCGAACCCCCGACCAACGGCTTAGAAGGCCGCCGCTCTTCCACTGAGCTACGGGCGCGCTACAGGGAAGGGTAGCCCCGACCGGGGCTAGCTTCTCGCGCCGAAGTCGGTCGTGATGATCGTGACCGGCCGGCCGCCGTAGACGCCGGAGCCCCGCGTCACGTGCACGGCGGCGATCCCGATCTCGCGCCAGTCGGGGCTGAGGATGTTCGCGCGATGCTCCGGCGACTTCATCCACGCGACGAGCGCCTGCGACGCATCGACGCCCGGTGACGACCAGAGCAGGTTCTCGCCGACCGTCCATGACCCGCCTCCCTGCTGCGGCGCGTACCAGCGCTCGATCCGCTTCCAGAACGCGCTCCCGTCGGCCGACGTGTGCGCGAAGTAGCCGCGATCCGCGAGCTCGCGCGAGTGGTAGGCCGCGGCGGTCGTGAGGGCGGCGCTGACGTGCAGCGGTGTGAGGCCGTGTGCCGCACGGATCGCGTTCAGCTTGCCGAGCACACCGGCGTCGAGCGCGGTGAGCATCTGCTGACGCTGGTCGCTTGCACCGGCCGGGAGCGCGATCGGCGCGGCGATCGCTCCGACGAGCGAGAGAACGACGGCAAGCCTGAGCACCCGCGCAATCACCGATCTCACCTTGGGAGCGCGCCGCGCGCACGCATCGCCCGATCGGGGGGTCAGGGCTCGGCCGGTTCGGCGGCTTGGGCAGGCGCCGGGTCCAGCTGAAGCTGCCCGCGCCTTGCGGCGAGCTGGTCGCGCACGATCACCTGGATCGCGCCGGCGATCGGGATCGCCGCGAGCGCGCCGAGGATGCCGGCGAGCTCCGCGCCGATGAGAACGGCGATTAGCACCACGAGCGGCGAGAGCTGCACGGTCCGCCCGTAGATCACCGGCTGCAGGAAATGGTTCTCGAGCTGCTGGTAGACGATGAAGAACCCCACCGCGACGATGCCCGCCGGCACCGAGTGGAGGAACGCGACGATGGCGACGATGATCCCGGCGATCGTCGCACCCGCCAGCGGGACGAGGTCGAGCACCGCGACGAGCAGACCAAGCGCAACCGCGTACGGCACGCCGAGGATCAGCAGCACGATCGTGATCGTCGTCCCGGCGATCAGGCTGATCACGATGTTCCCGGTCACGTAGCCGCCGACCGTGCGGTAGATGTCGTTGCCGACCGTTCGCAGACGGGGCTGCGACTCCTCGGGGAAGAGCCGATAGAAGCGCTCCGCCCAGCCGCCGCCTTCGAGCAGCATGAAGAACGTCAGGAAGACGATCGTGACCGACGCCGCAACGACCGTGATCACGCTCTTCGTGATCGAAAGCGCGGCGCCGGAGAGCCCGAGCAGTCGCTTCGCGCCGCCTTCATGAACCTGCTGGCGCACCTTTTCCACGACGTGGTACTTCGTCTCGAGGAAGCCGAGCCGCCCGCGCCCGTGCGTGAGATCGTGCACGTAGTTCGGCAGAGCGTCGACGAAGCCGTTCACCTCGTCGATCAGCTTCGGGACGAACGTCCAACCGATCCCGACCACGACGACGAGGACGAGCAAGTACGCGACGACGATGGCCGGCGCGCGACCGAGCCTCGCATGCCGCTGGATCCACGACACGAGCGGATCGAGGGCGAGCGCGAGGAAGAGAGCGATTCCGACCCACGCGAGGATGTGCCGCGCCGCCCACAGAACGGCAAGCACGGCCGCAACGCCGAGCGTGATCAGGATCAGGCGCAGGATCGTGCGCGTCCGCAGGTCGACGAGACGCTCGGGCGTCACCGGTCCAGCATCACGCAGCAGTCGGACGTTGTTAGCTTCCCGGCAATGAGCCTGCGCGCCTCGCCCGCCGTCGAGCACGCCGCGCTTCCGGGCGGCGGGACCGTGACCGTGTGGGTCGGGGTGCCCGACGACCCCTACATCGACGACAAGACGCAGCTGACCACGGTCGACGTCCAGCTGCGCGAGGGGCGCTCCGTGCTCGCGAGCGTCTCGACGGTGCTCGAGCCCGACGAGGTCTCCCAGGGCGTCTCGCTCGCGCGCGAGGTGAAGGCCGCGCTCGAGGCCGGCGAGATCGGCCTGCACGCGCACGACCTCGAGCCGTACGCCGACCGCCGCCGCTAGACGGGGACGTTCTCCGCGCCCCGGCGCGTTGTCACCCGCATGGCCGGGTCGCGCAGCCTGGGGGTCGTGCACGGGACCGCGCTCTACGTCGGCGCGCTAGTCGGGCCGGGGCTGCTGCTCGTGCCCGCGCTGGCGGCGCAGCAGGCCGGCGCGGCGTCGATCGTCGCGTGGATCGGACTGCTGCTCGTCTCCGCGCCGCTCGCCGTGACGTTCGGCGCGCTCGGCGTGCGGCATCCGGTCGCGGGCGGAGTCTCGACGTACGTCCGCGAAGGGCTCGGCGACGACGCGGCGGCCGTCACCGGCGGCTGGTTCTTGACGGCGATCGTGATCGGCGCGCCGGCGGCGGCGCTGATCGGCGGCTACTACGTCGCGGCGCTCACCGGCTCGGGAACGACCGTCGCGACGATCGTCGGGTTCGTGATCTACACGGCCGTGCTCGGCGCGAACCTGCTTGGGCTGCGGGTCTCCGCGGCCTTCCAGCTCGGGTTGATGTCCGTGCTGGTGGTGGTGATCGCGATCGCGATCGCGGTCGCCCTCCCGTCGCACGGCGGCGACAACTGGCAGCCGTTCGCGCCGCACGGCTGGTGGGCCGTGGGGACTGCCGCGAACATCCTGATGTGGCTGTTCTTCGGCTGGGAGGCGGTCGCACAGCTCGCCGGCGACTTTCGCCGCCCCGAGCGTGACCTGCCGCGCGCGATCGCGCTCGCCTATGCGATCGTCGCGGTGCTGTACCTCGCGCTCGCGGTTGCGACGATCGGCGTGACCGCGGGAACGAGCTCGCGCGTGCCGCTCGCCGATCTGATCTCCGTGGGATTCGGACGCGCAGGCCGCGACGCCACCGCGGTGCTCGCGGTCGCGCTCACGATGGGGACGATCAACGTCTACCTCGGGGGCGCCGCCAAGCTGGCAGCCGCGCTTGCTGGCGAAGGCTCGCTACCGGCCTGGTTCGCCGAAGGCACCGAGCGCACGGTGCCGCGCCGGCCGCTCACCGCGATCTCTGCCGTCGTCTTCGTCGGGCTGGCCGCGCTCGCGGCAGGAATCGGAAGCACCGAGGATCTCGTCCGGGCGACGTCGGCGCTCTTCATCGCCGTGTATGTGCTCGCACTGCTGTCGGCGGTGCGCATCCTGGACGGCCTCATGCGCGCGACTGCGGTCGCTGCGCTCGCGGCGACGGTCGTGCTCTCCGTTTTCTCGGAGCAGTTCCTGCTCGTTCCCGTGGTAGCGGCCGTTGCGGCGCTGGCGCTGACCCGCGGGCTCGGGCAGCGCCGAGCCGTTCGTCCGCTCGAGCTCCGCTGACGCCTCACCGCGCCGTCTGCGCGAGCGCGATCGCCGCGAGCACGATCGCCGCCCCGACGAGCTGGACGTCGTCGAGCCCTTCCGCGAGCCAGGCCCAGCCGACGAGTGCGCCGACGACGGGCTCGAGCATCGCGACGATGCCGGCGCGCGTCGCGGTGATGTGGCGCAGCGCGTTGACGAGCAGGAAGAACGGCACCATCGTCCCGAACACGACCATCCAGGTCGCGAGCACCCACACCGGGACGTGGATGTCGGCGAGGTTCCCGCCGAGCGAGGTGGACTCGGTCAGGGCACCGCGCGGGAACGACCACCAGGGGGCGACCACGGCCCAGAACACGGACGCGAACGCGAATCCGTACGCGAGCAGCGACACGGCGTCTCGACCCTCGACCGCGTGCTCGGCGAGGAGCACGTAGAGCGCGTACGCGAACGCACCGCAGATCGCGAACACGATGCCGGCCGTCGACAGGCTCGCACCGCCGCCGAACACGTTGACGATCAGCGCCAGGCCGGTGAGCGCGAGCCCGAGCGCGACCCAGATGCGCCGCCGCACGTGCTCGTGGTAGACGAACCGCGCCCAGAGCGCGACGAGCAGCGGCGCCAGGTACTCGATCAACAGCGCGATCCCGATCGCGAGCCGAGCGATCGCGAGGAAGTAGAACCACTGCACGAAGGCGAGCCCGGCGACGCCGAAGACGACGAGGTACGGCAGCTCTCGCCTTGTGATGCGAAGGCGACGCGGCGCGGTGAGCGCCACGACGACCAGCAGGCCCACCGCCGCACCGAGCGAGCGAACCTGCGCGAGCCGCTCGGCCGAGAGCCCCGTCGAGAGGATCGTCTTCGAGACCGCGCCGTTGATCCCCCAGAGGATCGCCGCCGACGCCGCCATTGCGTAGCCGAGGCGCGCGTGGCGATGACGCGCGCGCGAGACGGGGAACGGAGCTTCGGTCATCGGGCCGACGAACCTACCCTGTGGCCGTGGCGAGTCGGCGAGCCCGCGTCAAGCAGGAGCCGACTGCGAGCTCGCCGGCGGGGAGGATGCCTACACTCAGGGCAGCGGGACGTAGCTCAGCCTGGTAGAGCGCCGCCTTTGGGAGGCGGAAGCCGTCGGTTCGAATCCGACCGTCCCGATCGATGGCCGAGCTCCTGCTCTTTCACCACGCGCAGGGACAGACGCCGGGTTTCCTCGCGTTCGCGGACGAGCTGCGGGCGGCCGGGCACGTCGTCCACACGCCGGATCTCTACGACGGCAACACGTTCGACGAGCTCGACGACGGGGTCGGCTATGCCCGGAAGGTCGGCTTCGGCACGATCGCCGAGCGCGGCCGCCTCGCGGCTGAGGACCTGCCGAACGAGCTGGTCTACGCCGGCTTCTCGCTCGGCGTCATGCCGGCGCAGATGCTCGCCGAGACACGGCCCGGCGCGAAGGGGGCGCTCCTCTTCAGCGCCGCCTTCCCGGTCTCCGAGTTCGCTGAGGCATGGCCGCACGGCGTCCCGGTGCAGATCCACATTATGGAAGACGACGAGTGGGTCGACGAGGATCTACCGGCGGCGCGCGCGCTCGTCGAGGCAGTCGAGGATGCGGAGCTCTTCCTCTATCCAGGCGACCGGCATCTGTTCGCCGACTCGAGCCTTGCCGACTACGACGAGGCTGCGGCGACGCAGCTCGCGCAGCGCGTGCTCGAGTTCCTGCAGCGCGTTTAGCGGTCCTTGAGCTCGACGCCGATCAGGTGGATGTCCGCCGTGCCGACGTTTTCGAGCGTGTGCGGCGGGAACGCGCTGCTCCAGACCGCCGTGCCCGGCTGCGGCAAAGAGTCCGAGCCTTCCGTCCGCGAGTCGACGAGGACGGTCCCCTCGGCGTCGCGGCGCACGAAGTGATCGAACGAGAGGATGTAGAGAACGCCCGGCCAGCGGTGCGTGTGCACGTCGGTCGTCTCGCCCGGCGCGATCCGCGTTTCGAGGACGCGCACCTCGTCATTCTGGAAGAGCAGGTGGTGCGTGGCGGGCGCGGCGGCGAGCGCGTCGAGGGACGCCGGCCACGTCCACGCCTCTGCGGAGCCTTCGCTCATCGCACCGGCAACCGCACTACAGGCGCCAGGCGCCGTTCTGGAGGATCGGCGTCTCGCTGCCGTCGCGGTCGACGCCCGCGACCTCGAGCTCGGGGGAGCCGATCATGAAGTCGGTGTGGATCGACGAGTGGTTGACGCCGCGCGCGCTCCGCTCCTCGGGCGTCAGATCGGCCGCCCATTCCACGGCGGAGAGGATCGAGGCGCCGAGCGCGATGTGCGACGAGGCGTTCTCGTCGAAGAGCGTGTCGTAGAAGACGAGCCCCGTCTTCGCGACGCGCGAGTCGGAGTCGACCAGCGCGACCTCGCCGAGCCGCCGCGCGCCGTCGTCCGCCTCGACGTGCGTCTTCATCACGTCTTCCCCGGTCGCCGCGCGCACGTCTACGACACGGCCGTCCTCGAAGCGCACGACGAGGTCGCGGACGATCGTGCCCTGGATCTGCAGCGGCAGCGTCGAGCGCACGACTCCTTCCACGCGCCGTGCGTCGGGTGTCGTGAACACCTCCTCGGTCGGCATGTTCGCGACGTGCTCGATCCCGCGTGAGACATCGCTGGCCGCCTGCCATTGCGACTCCGGGTGGAGCCCGATGGTGAGGTCGGTGCCGGGCCCGCGGTAGCGGAGCGCGTCGAACCGCCGTTCGTTGAGACCCGCGGCGCGGGCCTTCAGCTTGTCCATGTGCTCGCGCCAGGCGGCGATCGGATCGGCCTCGTCGAGTCGGACCGCGGTCTCGACCGCCTGCCACAGGCGCTCGACGTCGGGCTCGCCGAACACCGTCTCGGCCCAGCCCTCGTTGGGGTACGCGACGATCGCCCAGTTGCAGAGGCCGTCGGTCAGCTCGAGAGACGCCTCGGCGACCTCCTTCATCCGGGCTTTCCCCACGCGCTCCCCGTCCAGGTCGGCGAAGAGCTCCGGCTCCGGGTTGCCGGTGATCGCGAGCACCGCGCCCCCTGTCTTCCCGAGCTCGCGGAGCCGGCTCACGAGCCAGGGCGGCGAGAAGCCGAGATCCTCCGCGGCGGCGTCCTCGATGTGCGCGCGGCGGACGTGCTGGTCGCCGTAGGTGACGTCGACGTAGCGGGCGCCGGCCAGGTACGCCTGGCGCGCGACGGCGCGGACGAACGGCGCGTGCTCGGCGAGCGCGTTGACCGCAAGCGTCTGGCCCTCCTGGAGGTTCACGCCGATCTGCACCGCGAGGCGCGCCAGCCGGTCGAGCCTGTCTTCACCTGCCGCCACGGCGAAGAGCCTAGAGGTTCGCGTTCACTCCTCGAACCCTCCTAGCTCGAACCCTCCTAGACTGACGCCGCCTTGCACCGAGTCCTCGTCCTCGCGGTCGCCGCCGTCCTCCTCCTCGCCGGCTGCGGTAAGAACACTCCCACGTACTCGCTGGAGAAGACGTCCGACTGCCTGACCGGGAAAGGCGTCCGCCTCGGCGGCCCGCTCGACTTCGTGGCGACGACCGCCACCGGCGGCGCCGTGAGGGCCCACCTCCCGAACAACGCGCTGACGCTCGTCTTCGGGCTGAGCCCGAACGACGCCGACAACATCGACGCGGCGTACCGCCGGTTCCATGCGAGCAACGTCGGGATCGACGACGTGCTGCGTCAGCAGAACAACGCGGTGATGCTGTGGCAGGCGCATCCGGCCGACGACGAGGTCGCGCTCGTCACCGGCTGCCTCAAATAGCGCCCTCCTCGAAGAGCATCCGCCGGAACCAGTAGGCGAAGACGAGGAACAAGACAAGCGCCTGCTCGGTCGCCATCGTGACGCCTGCGATCTCCTGGTCGACGAGCGCACTCAACCCGAACACTCGCGGGCGCGCGACAACGTAGTACGAGTACGCCGGCTCCGGGAGCAGCGCGAGCAGCAGCCCGAGCGGCGACGCGAACACGAACGCGGCGAACGCGTAGCCGGCACGGAAGCCGGACGACGGCCGGCGAGGAACGTCCTGGCAGAGCGGCCACCAGAAGAGCAGGCCCGTGCCGAAGTAGCACGCGTGCTCGACGTGGATCAACCACGACTGATGGTGCAGCGCCGCCTGGTAGACCGGTGGGACGTGCCACACGAAGTAGTTCGCGAGCCATAGCGGTAGCGCGACGAACGGATGCGTGAGCGCACGCCAGACCCACGAACGGGCGAGGAACACCGCCATCGGCGCGGAGATCCCGAGTACGGCGAGGAGCGGCGCCCACTCGGCGAGGATCACGTTCTGCAGCAGGTGCGCCGTCAGCAGGTAGTGCAGGCCGAGGTGGTGGAGCGGCGTCCAGAAGGCGACCGCGAGCAGCACCATCGAGCCGGCGAAGCACCAGATGCGCCAGCGCGGCGCACCGACGCGGCCGACCGCGAACAGATAGAGCAGCGAGAGCAGCGGGATGACGACCGTCGTGTCGACGTCCGCCTGCCACGCATAGGGCGAGTGCGCGTGCCCGAGAAGCACGCGGGCTAACCTAGAGGCTTGATGCGCATTTGCGGGCACATGCGGATGGTGCGCCTGACACGGCGCGGCTCGGCCCCGTCGGGCTCGCCCGTAGCAACCGCTACGGGCAGCGCCCGCCGTGACCAATCCGCTTGGTCAGACGCATCCCCGCACGCACCCCAATACGCATCAAGCCTCTCGTCGGGCACTTCCCCGCGGGTGTAGCTCAATGGTAGAGCCCCAGCCTTCCAAGCTGGTCATGCGGGTTCGATTCCCGCCACCCGCTTCCCGCACGTGCGATCTGGTTCAGGTGCTGCGGACGAAGCCGATCGTCATCGCGCCCGCGCCTCCGCCGGCGGTCTGACCGCGCATCCAGTCGTGGGGCGAGGGCGACGGAGAGGCGGCCCCGGGCTCGCCGCTCCCGAGCAGCACCCGCGTCAGCGCCGACGTGTCGTGGAGCAGCTCGTCGAGTGCCTGGTCGAGATCCGCCCGGGTGACGCTGCTGCGTCCTGCGCCGACGGCGCCAAGCGTCGCCTTGCGTCTTGCTCGGCCGCCGCGAGATCCGACTCGGTCGGCGTGCTGGCGTCGCCGCAGACGACCGGCGAGGGCGCACCCGAGCTACGCACGGGCCCGGTGCTAACTGCTGTCGCGGTTGCGCCGCCCGAGCATCTGGTCGCCCATCGACCCGCCGGACTCCATCTCCGACTCACCGCGGTGGAAGCGCCGGCCCATCACCACTAGCCGCCAGACGATGAACGCCAGGATCAGGAAGATCACGAACTCGCCGATCGTTCTCACGCGCTCATCCTAGATCCGCGCGAGCTGGGCTCTGAGCTCGATCAGCTTCTGGCGGCGCATGTTGTCGCGCTCGCCCCCGCGCACGCGATCGAGCAGGTCGCGCACGAGCGGCGCCAGTTCCACCGGGTTGAACGGCTTCGTGACGTAGTCGACGCCCCCGAGATCGATTCCCCGCGCGCGGTCGCGAAGCTCGGCCCGCGCGGTCAGGAAGACGATCGGGATTGCGCCGGTGTCGTCGTCGTCGAGCAGCGCCTCGGCGACGTGCCAGCCGTCCAGGCCGGGCATCATCACGTCGAGCAGGATCACGTCGGGAGCGCCGTTCTTTGCCTGCTCGAGACCGGCCTCGCCGTCGGCGGCCTCGAGCACCTGCATGCCGGCCGCCTCGAGATTGACCCGACACAGAAGCCGGATCGGGGCTTCGTCGTCGATGATCAGGACACGCGTCGTCGCCACGATCTCCCTATTCCCGAACCAGGGGAAGCTCGAACGCAAATCGCGAGCCCTGTCCCTCGTTCGAGTGAACACGGATGCGTCCGCCCATCTCACGGACGAGGCCCTGCGCGATGAACAGCCCGACGCCGGTGCCGCGCGACTGGTCGCCACCGGCCTTCGCGAACTTCGCGAAGATCCGCTCCTGCTCGGACGGCGGGATGCCGACGCCCTCGTCGGTGACCGCGAGCTCGATCGCGTCGTCGCGGTGGTGCGCCGAGATCGTGACCGTACCGCCGCCAGGCGAGAACTTGACGGCGTTCCCGACCAGCTGGTCGAGCACGTCGCGCAGCTTCACCGGGTCGGCCTGCGCCGGCGGGAGCTGCGCCGGGACGTCGACGACGATCCGGTGCCCGTTCGCAGCCGGCGCGGAAGCGGAGACGAGCGCGTCGACGACGGCGCGGACGTCGGTGGGCTCGATCGAGACGGCGAGATCGCCGGTCTCGAGGCGCGCAACGTTCAGCAGCGCGTCGACCGTCTCCGTCAGGCGCTCGGCCTCTCGCGCGATGAAGTCGAGGAACGTCCGCCGCTCGTCGTCACTGAAGGCGACGTCGTCGCGCAGCAGCGTCTGCGCGAAGCCGTAGATCGACGTGAGCGGCGCGCGCAGCTCCAGCGACACGCCGGAGACGAAGTCTGTCTTCATCTGCTCAACGGCGTGCTCGGCGGAGATGTCGCGGAACGCAAAGATCCGGCCGGCCACGGCCCCGCCCGGGTCGAGCATCACGGCTTCGGAAAGGGCGAGCCAGACCTCCGCGCCACCGCGCGAGATCGAGACGAGGCGGGTCGTGCCGCCGCGGCCCGACTCGAGGTCGCGCTGGAGCACCTCGGCGGTCGTACGGCCGACGGCCTCCGTCCCCTGCACGCCGGTGATCGCCTCGGCGGCGCGGTTCCAGACGACCACGCGGCCGTCGCGGTCGACGGCGACGATGCCGTCGGCGATGTTGGCGAGGATCGCCACGCTCTGCTCGCGCTCGACCGCGACGTGCCGGTACTGCTCCGCATTGACGAGCGCGACCGCCGCGTTCGCCGCGAGCGTCGAGAGCGCCTCGATCTCGCCGGAGTGCCACCGGCGCGGCTCGGTCGCGTAGACGGACAGCACGCCGCGGACGGCGTCGTCGGGGCCGCGGAGCGGCACGCCGAGGAAGCCGGCCTGACCGAGATCGGTGGTCGCGTGGGCGACCGGTGCGCGGGCCGCGAGCACCTCGCCGGCCGGCCCCGCCGTGGAGGGCGTGCGGCGGCCGAGCGCGGCCCGCGCCGCGTTGCCCTCGGCGGCGCGCACGACGAGCTCGTCGCCGTCGAGCAGCGAGATCGAGGCCGAGTCGGCGGCGAGCAGCTGCAGCGCCTCTCGGGCCGCGGCCTGCAGCACCGCCGGAGGATCGAGCTCGCGGGCGAGCAGCCCGCCCGCGCGCGCGAGCTGCTGCGACAGCGCGCGCGCCGCACGCTCGGCCTCGAAGAGCCGGCTGCGCTCGAGCGCGCCGCGCGCGGCGCCCGCGACCTGCTGCGCGAGCTCGAGGTCGTCGCGCGAGAACTCCCGCGGCTTCCGGAAGCACACGACCACGAGGCCGGCGCCGTCGACCGACACGGGAATGCCGAGCAGCGACGCGATCGCGCTCTCCTGCCAGTCCGGCCCGAACCGCTCGTCGCCCGCGACCTGCGCCGATGCGAGCAACGTTCCGCCGGCTGCTGCGTCGGCCAGCGCCGGCGGCTGCGAGAGGTGACGCAGCTCGTCCGGGACGCCGAACCCGCCCTGGAGCTCCAGCCCCTCCCCACGCGGGACGAACACCGCGGCGAAGTCACCGCCGAGTGCCTCCGCGGCGGCATGTGCGGTGGCGTCGTAGGTCTCGGACAGCGACAGCGATTCGCCGAGCAGCGCGGCGATGCGGTAGAAGCCGCGCTGAACGCGGGCCTGCCGGATGCTCGCCTCGAAGCTCTCGGCGTTCCGGAGGGCGAGGGCCGCCAGCGACGCGAACGCCGCGAGCAACTCGACGTCGTCGCTCGCGAACGCCCTGCGGCCGTCGCGCACACCGATGCCGATCACGCCGAGCGTCTCGCCCGACCAGGTCATCGGGGCGACGAGGGCGCGGGAGAAGCCCGCGTAGGCGGAGCTCGGGATCGGCGCGGCGAGCGCGCGCTCCTCGTCGGGCCCGAGGGGCGTCGAGCCGCGCAGGACGCCGTCCGCCAACTCCTCGGGCACGTACTCGAAGCCGACGAGCGAGGCGTCGAAGCCGTGGACGGCGGCACAGCGCAGCGTGCCGCGCTCGCGGTCGATCAGGTAGCAGTCGGCGGCTTCCGCACGGAGCAGCGACGTGACCTGCTCCACGAGCCGGCGCAGCACGGACTCGGGCGAGAGCTCGCTGGTCACGACCTGCGACGCGTGGAGGAGCGCCTGCTGCTGCTCGAGCCGGCGCGCGTTCTCGACGAGCAGCCCGGCGGCCTGCAGCGCGGAGCCGAGCTCGCGAGCGACCGCTTCGACGAGCAGCTCCTCCGCAGGAGCGAGCGGCGTCGCGCGCTCCGTGACGAGCGTCGCGATGCGCTCGTCCGCCGCCTCGACCGGCGTGCCGGCGCGCGCCTCGCCGCCGAAGACGACCTCGCTGCGGTCGAGCTCGAGCTCCCGCGCGAGCTCGGACTCGGCGGCGGCTGCCACGGCGGCCGGCTCGTGCTCGGCCCGGAGCCGGCGCGCGATCGCGGCCGCGGTCTGCTCGCGGCCGAGCGCCTCCGCGAGCGCCGAGGCCGACGAGAGACGCGCGAGCGCGAGCGCCGCCTCCGCGGCCACCGCCTTCAGCAGAGCAAGCTCGTCGGGGCTGAACGCGCGCCGCTCGACGGTCGAAGCCGCCGTCAGGACGCCCATCACCCGAGACTCGGCGACCATCGGCACGAAGATGCCGCTCTTCGCGCCGACCCGGTTCGCGAGGCCCTTGTTCACGAGCGGCGAGCCGGCGACGTCGTAGACCGTTACCGGCGCCGCATCGAACACGGCGCTCGCAATCCCCGACGGCTCGTTCCGGAGGTCGACCGTGACCGTCGACCACCATTCGAACGGCTCGCCGTTCCGCTCCCCGTACAGGCCGCGCGCGGTGTCGCCGGCGACGTCGACGAGCGTCACCGATGCGAAGCCGACGTCGAGCAGCTCCACGACCTGACGGACAAGCGGCTTCGCGACGTCGATCTCGCGATGCGCGCGCACGAGCTGAGCCGACAGTGCGGTGACGGCCTCGAGCTCGCGGTCGCGCATCGACACGCGCTCCTCGGCGGCGATCGTCCGGCCCATGCCCGCCGCGAGCGCCGACCGCTCGCGACCGCGCATCAGGAGGAGGGCGGCCGGGACGAGCGCGACGAGGATCGCGACGAACGAGAGCCACACGTGCCCCCCGACGGGCCGCTCCTCGCGGACTACCAGCACGCCGAAGATCGCGGCGGCGATCGAGACCGCCGGAAAGACGAGCGCGAGGCCCCAGTCGGCGAGGTGGGCGCGGCCACGCATCCGCCACAGGGTCGGCAGCACCGACCCGGCCACCGCGGCGTACGAGGCCGCGAGCACGAACAGGGGCAGAGCGTTGAAGACAACCGCTTGGGTGGCGCTGCTCACCGGGGCTCGGACGGGATCGTACGCGGAGCGGAGGCCGGATCAACCCCCGAAAACGATCGAGCCCGCTGCTCGGGGGGACGATGCAGCGGGCTCGTCGTGATCGCTCACCGCGGGCACGGCCTCGAAAAGGCCGTGCCGCGGCTCGCATCGCCCAGTGGAGGGACGCTACTCCAGCAGCAGGTCCCAGAGGAATAGGCCGAGCGGCCCATCTTTGAAAACAGGGGCGACATGCTCCGAGCGGGTTACGATCCGCCCGTGGTGCGCAAGGTGCTCCTGGCCTCGCCGCGCGGCTACTGCGCCGGCGTCGAGCGGGCGGTCGAGACGGTCGAGAAGGCGCTCGAGCTGTACGGGCCGCCGGTCTACGTGCGCAAGCAGATCGTCCACAACCTCCACGTCGTCCGCGATCTGGAGGCCCGCGGGGCCGTGTTCGTGGACGACGAGCGGGAGGTTCCGGAGGGCGAGACGGTCGTCTTCTCCGCCCACGGGGTGGCGCCGTCGGTGCACGTGAACGCCGCGGAGCGCCGGCTGCACACGCTCGACGCGACCTGCCCGCTCGTCACGAAGGTGCACGTCCAGGCGCGCCGGTATGCGGCCTCGGGGTACACGATCGTGCTGATCGGCCACGCCGGGCACGAGGAGGTGGTCGGGACGATGGGCGAGGCGCCGGGCTCGATTGTCCTAGTCGAGTCGCCGGCCGACGTTGACGGGCTCTCGTTCCCCGAGAGCACGCGGCTCGCCTACGTGACGCAGACCACGCTGTCCGTCGACGAGACGTCGGAGATCATCACCGCCCTGCGGCGGCGCTACCCGGACATCTACGCGCCGAAGAAGGAAGACATCTGTTACGCGACTTCGAACCGGCAGTGGGCCGTGAAGGAGATGCTCGCCGAGATCGACCTCCTGCTCGTGATCGGCTCGCGCAACTCGTCGAATTCGAACCGGCTGGTCGAGACCGCGCGCGCCGCGGGCGTGGCCGCCCACCTGATCGACGACGCCGGCGAGATCGACGAGAGCTGGCTCGACGGCGCAGAGGTCGTCGGGCTGACGTCGGGCGCCTCGGCGCCGGAGAAGCTCGTCGAGCAGGTGTGCGACTGGTTCCGCGAGCGCGGGGTGACCGAGATCTCGGCCTACCGCCTCGTCGACGAAGACGTCGAGTTCCGCCTGCCGATCGAGCTTCGCCGCGAGCTCGCGCTCGCGCAGTCGCAGGACGACTAGCTAGAGCTTCACGGTCACGGTGAACGTGCGCGTCGCGACGTTGGCGCTGGAGTCGCCCGCGCTGCACGTGACGTGCGTGCGGCCGACCCGGAACACCGATCCCGAGCGCGGCTTGCAGCTGACGGGAACGGCGGTGTCGACGTCGTCGTGTGCCTTGACCGCGAACCGGACGCGAACACCATGGCCGCTCGACGACCTGACCGTGCGGTTCGTCGCCCCCGTGAGCGCCGGCGCCTCGAGATCGAACAGCGGCGCGGCCGCCTTGACGGTCGCCGTCACGACATAGCTGCCTCCACCGTTCGCCACCGTTCCCGTTCCCGAGACGCCGCTGAACTTGCCGGAGCCGGTGATGTCGACCGGATAGTCGCCGTAGCCGAACGTGACGTTCACGCATTTCGGCGCGGCTCCAGTCAGCGAGAGCGTTCCATGGGACGTGATGAGATCGCCCTCCACGGTTCCCTTCGGACACGCCTGGTCGCTCGGATCGACGACGTGAACCGTCTCCACGTGGACGGTGCCGAGGCCCTTGACGGCAACCGCCCCGGCCTGTCCCACGCAGTGATCCGCAGCCGGTGTCCCCGCAGGACAGTCCGTACCGCCGAGAATCACGCCGAGCTTCAGCGAGAACTGCAGCGAGCTCGTCGTCGATGGCCTCGTCTCCGCGCTCGTCGCGAGGACCAGCGCAACCAGCGCCGCGACGAACACGCCTGCCGAGACCGAGCGCCGCACCCGAGGCGATTCTCCGGCACGCCGCCTGGTTGTGTCAACTGTCGCGAAGCTCGAGCGACGCCAGGAACCGCCGGACCGCGGCGAGATACTGCTCCGGCTCCTCGATGAAGCCCATGTGAGCCGACTGCTCGAGCACCTGGAGCTCGGCGCCCGGCACGCCTGCCGCAATCGCCTCGGCGCCCTCGACGACGCAGACCCGGTCGTGCCGGCCGGCAAGAACGAGCATCGGCACGCGCACCTCGCCCAGCCGGTTCTCGACCTCGAGACCGCCGTACTCGGTCTCGGCGCCGGCGCGCAGCACGTCCGCGTTGAAGCGCGCGCCCTGCATCGAGTCGACCGCGAGAGCGATCCGCGGGTCGCGCGGATCCGCGAAGTGGAACGGGAGCTGGTCGACGAACAGCGAGACGACGTCCTCGTGCGTCCGCGCCTCCGATTCGCGCGCCCACGACTGCTGCACCTGCTCGCGCAACTCGACCGGCTCGAACGCGGCGAGATTCGTCTCGACTGCGGCGAGGTAGCGCGAGGACGGCACGCCGGACGAGACGATCGTGCCCGCGAGCCCGGCGTCACCGTCGATCGCATGCCGGAGCGCGACGAACGCGCCGTACGAGTGGCCGAGCACCGCGTAGCGTGGGAGCCCGAGGCCGCCGGCGAGCGCAGAGACGTCTCGCGACATCTGCTCGATCGTCCACGTCTCCGGCGCGGCGTCCCAGTCGGAGCGGCCCTGCGCACGCTGGTCGACGAGCAGCAACCTGAGCTCGCCGCCGAGCGGGTCGAGGAAGTCGCCGAACTCGGTGTGGTCGAGCCCCGGCCCGCCGTGAAGCAGGAAGAGCGGCAACCGGTTTGCGTCGCCGCGTTCCTCGACCCAGAGCCGCGTATCTCCGACGTCGACGAGCATCGAAGGTTACGAGCTCTGCGGCGGCGGGCTCGAGGCCGAGTCGACCGGGCAGCGGTCGGCCTTGTACTCGCGGAAGCGCCAGCCCGGGAGGATCCACTTCCAGCGTCCGTTCTTCGCGACCAGGTGCACCGTGTGCACGACGTTGAAGCCGCCGGCGAAGTCGAGCGACACGTCAACCGCCTTCGAGTCCTCGAAGTGTCCGTTGCCGAGCCCGACGGACTCGTCGTTGATGCTCACCACCTTCACCTTGGTCGGCACGGCGATCACGGGCGAGCGCGACTCGCACGTGACGTACTCGTGGAGCGGCGCCACCTGCTGGTCGTCCGGGTGCAGGTCGGCCCACGCCTGCTCGTAGCGGTTGTGCGTGATCAGCTTCACCACGTTCAGCGCGAACGGGCCGGGATCGTCTTTCGGCGCCGAGCTGCCGCCGCAGGCGGACAGGAGCAGCGCGGCGACCGCCAGGACCGCCGCGAGCCGGGTCACGCCCGCTCCACCGAGAGCTCACCGTCCTGCACGCTCACGGCGAGCGTCTCGGCGGCGATCCGGTCGCCGTAGCGCTCGACGAGCTCGGCATCCGGGAGCGAGAGGCGGATACGGTCTGTCACCGCGAGCCCCGATTCCTTGCGCAGGTTGTTCACCTCGTGGATCCAGTCGAGCAGCCGCCCCTCGAGCCGGAGCTCGTCGTCGAGCGTCGTGTCGAGTGCGACCGTCAGGCCGTCCTCGCTCGCGACGGCCCAGCCTTCCCGCCCGACGCGCTCGACCAGCACCTCGTCCGGCTCGAGCACGTGCCCGTCGACGCGGAACCGGCCGCCGTCGAGCTCCTCGAACTCGCCGCGCATGAGCCGCTCTCGCACCTGCGGCAGCGCCGGCCCGAGCTTCGGTCCGAGCACGGGCAGGTTCGGCTTCACCCGGAGCTCCGACGACTCGACCTCGCCGAAGGCGACGTCCTTCACCCGCAGCTCGTCGGCGATCTCGCCGGCGTGCTTCTCGGCGCCGGCCGCCGCACCGGCGACGACGAGCCTCCGGAGGGGCTGGCGCAGCTTGAGCTGCGACGTCGACCGGGCCTGGCGGCCGAGCTCGACCACACGCCGCGCCTGCGCCATCTCGCCGAGCAGCTCCTCGTCGGCCCGTGCGGGCTCGGGCCAGCCCGCGAGATGCACCGAGGCCGGCCCGTCGGGCACGAGGATCCTGAAGAGATGGTCGGCGAGGAACGGGAGCATCGGCGCGATCACGCGCAGCGACTGCACGACCGCGAACCAGAGCGAGGAGAACGCGGCCTCGTCGAGCGAGTAGAAGCGCCGCCGTGAACGGCGGATGTACCAGTTCGAGAGGTCGTCGACGAATGCCTCGAAGGCGCGGATCGCGTTCACGGTGAGCGTGGCCTCGTAGGCCTCCGTCGCCTCCTCGACGAGCAGACCGGTGCGCGCGATCAGCCAGCGGTCGAGCGGCTTCGCGTCCGGCACGTCGCCGAAGCGCGACCACGACGGCTCGAAGCCCTCGATGTTCGCGTAGTCGACGAGGAACTTGACCGAGTGCCAGTAGGTGAGCAGCTTGCGCCGGATCTCGTGGGCGGGCCCGTACCCGAACAGCAGGTTCTGATTCGGCGGCTGCGCGCAGTACTGCCAGCGCATCACGTCGGCGCCCATCTGGGCGAACGCATCCTCCGCGGCGATCGTGTTCCCCCACGAGGCGTGCATCTCGCGCCCGCGCTCGTCGAGCATCTTCTCGTAGGCAAGCACGCGGCGGTACGGCGAGCTGCCGACGAGAGCGACCGACATGAAGAACTGCGAGTAGAACCAGAGGCGGATCTGCTCGCGCATCTCCGAGACCCAGTCCGCCGGGAACCACTGCTCCCAGTACGCGTGGTCGGGCAGGTCGGCCCTCGTCAGGCCGCGCGCCGCACCGGTCGCGTAGCCCTCCGGCACGCGCGCCGAGCTCTGCCACCCGAGCGTCGCGAACGGGACGATCCCGGCGTCGAGCCAGACGTCTCCGACCTCGGGGATCCGGTTCACGCGCTCGCCGCATTGCTCGCACGCGATCGGCACCCGGTCGACCCAGGGGCGGCGCAGCTCCTCGAGCTGGTCGAAGCCCTCGAGCGCCCGCTGCTCGAGCTCGGCCTTCGACCCGATCACGTTGAGATGCCCGCACGAGCACGGATAGAAGGGCAGCGGCAGACCGTAGTAGCGGCGCCGCGAGATGTTCCAGTCGCCCATGTTGCGCAGCCAGTCGTCCATGCGCTTGCCCATGTACTCCGGCACCCACTCGACCTTCGCGTTCTCCTCGAGCAGCGTCGGCCGGAGCTCCTCGACCGAGATGAACCAGTCGTCGGACAGGCGATAGACGATCGGCGTGTCGCAGCGCCAGCAGTGCGCGTAGTTGTGCAGGAAGGTCCCCGCATCGACGAGGAACCCGCGATCGCCGAGGTCACCGACGATCTGGTCCGCCGCCTCGAGCGTCGATGAGCCGTGCAGCCACCCGTAGTCGTCGTGGAAGCGGCCGGCCTCGTCGATCGGCATCAAGACGGGGAGGTCGAGCGCCTTGCCGAGCTCGAAGTCCTCCGGGCCGCAGCCGGTTGCGATGTGCACGACGCCGGTGCCTTCCTCGAGCGACACGTCGTCCCACGGGACGACGCGATGTTCGACCGACGCACCCGGCGGAAGCGTGTCGAACGGCCCTTCGTAGCGGAGGCCGACGAGCTCAGCGCCGGGCACCCGCCGGGTGAACGTCTCGTCCGGGTAGCGGGCCGCCAACACCCACTCGCCGTTCTCGCGCCGCCCGTACTCGCCCTCGGGATGCACCGCCGCCGCGACGTTCGCCGGCAGCGTCCACGGGGTCGTCGTCCAGACGACGACGGACTCGCCCTCGTGACCCGGGTCGAGGAGCGGGAAGCGAACGAAGAGCGAGGGGTCGGTCCGCTCCTGGTAGACGCCCGCCTGCGTCAGCTCGTGCTGGGAGAGCGAGGTCCCGCAGCGCGGGCACCACGCAGTGGCGCGATGTCCGAGGTAGAGCCAGCCGCGCGTGTGGACGATCTGGAGGAACTTCCAGATGTACTCGATGTTCGTGTCGCTGAAGGTGAAGTAGTCGTTCCCCCAGTCCATCCACTGGCCGAGACGGATCGAGCCGCGCGTCAGCGCGGCGGACGAGTTGACGACGACGTCGCGGCACCGTCGTGCGAACTCCTCCAGGCCGAATGCCTCGATCTCGCGCTTCGAATTCAGGCCGAGCGAGCGCTCGACGCCGACCTCGATCCAGAGGCCCTGGCAGTCGAAGCCGTTCTGGTAGCGCTGGTCGAAGCCGCGGAGCGCCTTGTAGCGCTGAAAGACGTCCTTGAGCGTGCGGCCCCAGGCCGTGTGGACTCCGAGCGACGAGCGGTTCGCCGTGACCGGGCCGTCGACGAACGACCAGATCGGGCCGCCGCGGTTCTGCTCGCGGAGCGCCGCGAAGGTACCCTCCCGCTCCCAGCGGTCGAGCAGCTCGAGCTCGAGTGCGGGATGATCCGGCTTGTCCGGCAGCGCCGCGAACATGTGCCGATCGTACCCAGGGAAGAAACCGCATCTTCGGTGCGTTTGAAGATGTGCAACCCCACGAAAGGACTGGAACGAACCAAATGGCAACCGATGCAACCAGCGCCACCTTCGAGGACGAGGTCATCAAGTCCGACGGCAAGGTGATCGTCGACTTCTGGGCCGAGTGGTGCGGGCCGTGTCACGCAGTCTCCCCCGTGCTCGATCGCATCGCGGACGAGCATCAGGTCAAGGTCGTCAAGGTGAACATCGACGACCACCAGGACCTCGCGCTTCGCTACGGCGTCGCGTCGATCCCCTTCATGGTGCTCTTCGAGAACGGGGAGCCGCAGGCGTCGGCCGTCGGCGCGATGCCGAAGGGCTCGCTCGAGCGCGCGCTCGGGCTCGAAGCCGCCTAGGAGCTAATGACGCGGGTCAGTGGGCGGAGGCGCCGCATGCCTCCGCCCCGACCACGCAACCGCCGAGAGAGAACCTCGGTCGCCCTAGAAGCTCAGTCGTCGAGGAAGGACTGGAACGCGAGGTGCTTGGCGAGGTACTCCTCGATCGCCGTGACCCCGTGCTCTGCCCAGTCGACCACCCAGTCGCCCGAGAGGTCGTCCTCGATCCGGTGGAGATTGCCGCAATCGTCCATGTGCCGATCATCGACCGGGTCGGTTGGACGTGCATGAGCCGTTCGGCCCATCTTTGAGGGCGTCCAAGCCCACAAGCCTCACTCGTCCGAGTGACTGTGCTCCGCCCACTCGCGCAGGACGCGCTCCTGGCCGGGGAACGCCATCTCCGCCGGCAGCTCGTCGGGTGCGAACCAGCGCAGCTCGGCGACGTCGTCGGCGGCCACCGGCTCGCCCTCCGCGGTCACGCGGTACGTGACGGAGAACACGTGCTTGCCGCCGTAGGGCTCGATGTCGATGCGCGCGAGCTCGGCCGAGTCGAGATCGAGGCCGGTCTCCTCGTGGAGCTCGCGCCGCACCGCGAGCTCGGGCGCCTCCGTCTCCTCGACGAAGCCGCCGGGCAGGTCCCAGTAGCCGAGCCGCGGCTCGATGCCGCGCCGCGCGAGCAGCACGTGGCCGTCACGCACGAGCAGGCCCTGGACGGCCGGCAGCGGGTTCGCCCAGTACCGCTCGCCGCAGACCGTGCAGCGCAGATGACCTTCCTCCGGCTCGAGCGCGCCGCCGCAGAGCGGGCAATACCGCCAGCCGTCGAGGATCCCCACCGTCGTGCATGCTACGGCCGTGGCGAAACGGGTGGTGCTCCTGCACTCGGGGATCGGAGACTCCCGTCAGTGGCGGCGGCAGGTCGCCGCCCTCGGCGGCGACTTCGAGGTCGTCGCGCCCGACCTCCCCGGCTTCGGCAGGGAGCCGATGCCGGGCGAGCCGTTCTCGTTCGTCGACTTCGTCTCGGGCTTCCTGCCGGGTGCGCTCGTCGGCAACTCGCTCGGCGGCGGAATCGCGCTCCGAACGGCGCTCGCCCGCCCCGAGCTCGTCGAGCGCCTGGTGCTCGTCGCGACGGGGTTTCCGGACTGGGAGTGGTCGCAGGAGATCCGCGAAAACTGGGCGCGCGAGGAGGAGGCCTTCGAGCAGGGCGACCTCGACCGGGCGACCGAGCTGAACCTCGAGTTCTGGGTCGCGCCTGAGCATCGCGACGAGCTGCGCCCGCAGGTGCTCCGCTCGCTCGAGGTCGAGGCGTCGACGCCGCAGCCCGAGCTTCGCTGGCCCGAGCTGCAGCCACTCGCGACGCTGTCGGTCCCGACGCTCGTGGTCGTCGGCGACCGCGACAAGAGCGATTTCGTCGACATCGCCCGCCACATCGCCGGCGAGGTGCAGGACGCGCGGCTCGAGGTGATCGAGGGAGCGGGCCACGTGGTCGGCGTCGAGCGACCCGACGAGCTGAACGCCCTGCTACGCGACTTCCTCGAGGACTGAATCCGCGAGGCGCGGCCAAGCCTCGGACGCCCAGTCGCCGAACGGCAGGTCGGTGAGGCACGCGAGCGCGAGCCCGGCGACGGGGTCGACCCAGAGGAACGTCCCGCTGCGGCCGAAGTGCCCGAACGTCCGCGGCGAGTTGCGCGAGCCCGTCCAGTGCGGCGACTTCGAGTCGCGAAGCTCGAGCCCCAGGCCCCAGTCGTTCGGGTCCTGCCGCCCGAAGCCGGGCAGCACCCCCTTCAGGCCCGGGAACTGCACCGAGCCTGCTTCCAGTAGCGTCTCGGGCGCGATCCGCGCGGGCTGGAGCAGCTCCGCGGCGACGGCGCGCAGCGCGTCGATCGTCCCGCCCGCGCCCGAGCCCGGTGAGCCGTCGAGCGCGATGCCGGCCCCGGCCCACACCGCCGCGAAGTACTCGGCGAAGGGCATCTCCGCGCGCTCCTGCACAAGGCGCGCGGCGACCTCGAAGCCGTAGTTCGAGTAGATGCGGCGCCGGCCGGGCGGCGAGATCGGCGGGCCCTCCTCGAACGGCAGGCCGGAGGCATGGGCGAGCAGGTGCCGGAACGTCGATTCGGGCGGCCCGGCCGGCTCGTCGAGGTCGACGAGGCCCTCTTCGGCCGCGACGAGAAACGCGACCGACGTCGCGAGCTTCGTGACGGACGCCCAGGGAAAACGTCGGGCCGCATCGCCGTGTGTCGCCTGGGCGCGGCCGGCGACGGCGACGGCGACGTGCTCGCACGGCCAGTCCTCGACTTGCCTCAGGGCCTCCATAGTGGTCAGGCTATCCGGGTGAAACGGCAGCGAATTTCATCGGGCGCCGCGTTCGAGGAGCGCGTCGGCTACTCGCGGGCGGTGCGCATCGGCGACCGCGTCTGGGTCTCCGGGACCGCGCCGATCATGCCGGAGGACGCGGATCCCCCGGACGGCGCGTTCGAGCAGGCGAAGGTGTGCCTGGGGATCATCGAGCGCGCGCTCGCCGAGGCGGGCGCCTCGCTCGACGACGTGGTGCGGACGCGGATCTACGTGACCGACGCCGGTGACATCGGCGACGTCGGGCGCGCGCACGCGGAGGCGTTCAGCCGCGCTCGGCCGGCGACGACGGCGGTCGTCACCGGGCTCCTCGACCCGCGCTGGCTGGTTGAGATCGAGGCGGAAGCGGTGATACTCCCCGGGTGAAGCAGATCTACCCCTCGTCGATCACGGGAAAAGGCGCGGTCGGGACCGGCACGCCGCCGAGCGTCCTCGAGCACAGCTTCGGCAAGGGCGATCCGTACACGCTCGGCGTCGAGGAGGAGTACATGCTCCTCGACCCGGAGACGTGGGACCTCGTCCAGCACATCGACTCGGTGCTCTCGGCGGTAGCCGACGGCGAGCACGAGGACCGCATCAACGCGGAGCTGATGCAGTCGGTGCTCGAGGTGACGACGCCCGTCTGCCGGACGGCCGACGACGTGCACCGTGCGCTCGCCCAGCTGCGCGCGTACGTCGCCGGCATCGCCCGCGACCAGGGCTGCCGTTTCGGCTCGGCCGGCACGCACCCGTTCAGCCTCTTCGAGCGGCAGCGGATCACCGCCCGCGACCGCTACCGGCAGCTCGTCGACCAGCTGCAGTACGTCGCGCGCCGCGAGCTGATCTTCGGGATGCACATGCACGTCGCGGTCGACGACCCGGAGAAGGCGATCCAGGTGATGAACGGCGTGCTCGTCCACCTGCCGCAGCTGCTCGCGCTGTCGGCGTCCTCGCCGTTCTGGCGCGGCGAGCCGACCGGGCTCGCGTCGAGCCGGCAGATGGTGTTCGCCGCCTTCCCGCGCTCGGGGCCGCCGCCGCGCTTCAAGGACTACGAGGACTACGCGGCGCTCGTAGGACACCTGGAACGGACCGGCTGCATCGCCGACTACACGCACATCTGGTGGGACGTCAGGCCGCATCCGCGCCTCGGCACGCTGGAGATGCGGGTGTGCGACGCCGTCACGCGCCTCGAGGACGTCGTCGCGATCACGGCCTTCTACCAGGCGATCGTGAAGATGTACTGCGAGCAGTACGAGGCCGGCAAGGAGGTGCCGAGCTGGCACCGCATGCTGACGACCGAGAACAAGTGGCTGGCCGCGCGCTACGGGCTCGAGGCGCCCGTGATGGATCTCGCGACCGGGCGGCGAAACCGCGTCCCCGTCGCACAGCTGGTCCGCCGCACCCTCCGCGACGTCGAGCCGCACGCGCGCGAGCTCGGCTCCGAGCGCGAGCTCGAGGGTGTGCGCGAGCTGCTCGCCCGCGGCAACGGCGCGGATCGCCAGCTCCGCGTCTGGAACGCGAACCGCGACATCGTCGAGGTCGTCCGCGAGATCTCGACCGCGACCGAAGAGGCGGCCGCCAGAGCGGCGGCCGCCTGATCGGAGAGCCCGCTACAGATCGACCGCGGTCGCGCGGTCGCTCGCGCCGACCGCCCACAGCGTCTTGCCGTTCGGCGAGAACCCGAGTCCCCACGCGGTCATCGGCACAGGCTTCGTCACCGACCGCGCCTGCGGGTCGACGAGCCACACATGTTCGGACTCCGTCACTGCGATCCGCTTGCCGTCGGGCGCGAGCGCGGCCATGCCGGCGGCGCCGCCACTCCAGCTGTCGGGATCGAATCGGAACGCGTTCACCACGCGGTGCGCCCGAACGTCGATCGTGAGCGCGCGCCCGTAACCGGGGCTGATCGCCCAGAGCGTACGCGCGTCGGGTGAGACCGCGAGCGCGTAGGTCGTCGCGGCGCTGAAGTCGCCGTCGCCGACGAGGTCGACGCAGCGTGCGGTCGCCTTCGCCAGATCGAGCACGTGCACCATGGCACCGCCGTCCTCGCCGATGTAGAGGGTGAAGAGGTAGCGGCCGTCGTTCGACGCGACGCGCGAGAACGGGCTGCCCCAGATCGTCGAGGACTCGTGGGGGTCTTTGAGCGGCGCCGCCCGCAACTGGTTCGCGGCGAGGTCGAAGAGCCGCACCTGGTACCCGTACTTGAGCTGCTTGATCAGGAAGAGCCTGTCGTTCCGCAGGGCGTCGAACGACCAGGTCTTGCCGGGGAGCGAGATGGTGCGTACGTGCGCCGGTGTGAGCAGGAGCAACGTCGTGTCGCGCGCGGTGCGCTGCAGCACGGCGGTCGTGCCGGACTGCGAGACGCCGGCGAGGTAGAAGCCGGCCGCGGGAACGATCGCCTGCTTCACGCGGACACCGCGGGCTGCGTCGTACCAGACGACCGAGCGACCGTCCTGGTGGACGAGCATGTTCCCGGCGGCGATCCCGGCCGGAAGCTGCCAGCGCAGTGCGCCGGTCTGGAGGTCGAGAACGCGAACGGGTTTGCTCACCGCTCCGCGCACCGCGAGGAGCGTCCCGCCGCCGACGGTGAACTGGCTCGACGCGCAGTTGAGCGGCGAGCAGGCCGCACTGCGCGCGGCGGCGGGCGCGAGCGCAGCGGCGGCGATGAGGACGAGCACGAGACGCTTCATGGCACCGATACGACCGAGGGACCCGGGGAGGTCCCAGGCGCGTATGGACCTCGTGAACGGCTGCCGCCGTAGAGTCGACGGGTGTCCGAGCGCGCCTGGATCAGGGGTGCCCAGCGCGGCTCGGTCGCGGACCTCGAGCGCCTGTTCCGCGAGCATTGGCCGCGAGCGTACCGCGCGGCGCACCTCGTCACCGGCGACGCTGCGGCCGCCGAGGACATTGCCCAGGAGGCGTTCCTGGCGGCGATCCGCAACCTCGACCGCTTCGACCGCCGCCGGCCGTTCGGGCCGTGGCTGCACAGGATCGTCGTGAACCGCGCGATCGACTTCACCCGCGCCCGCAAGCTCCGCGCCGAGGTCGAGCTCGGCGACGTCCACGCCGCCCCGCCGGGGCCTGAGCCGGACGACGGGGCGCTCGGCCGGATCGCCGATCTCTCGCCCGAGCACCGGGCCGTCGTCGTCCTGCGCTACGTGCTCGACTACACGCCGGGTGAGATCGCCGAGGTGCTCGGCCTGCCGCGCGGCACCGTCAACTCCCGCCTGCGTCGCGGCCTCGACAGCATGAAGAAGGCGGAATGACCCCCGAGGACCGGGCCTGGGAGGTCGTGCGCCGCGCCTACGAGGAGCGAACGCCCGCGCCGCCGGAACGCCGCCGCGCAAACAGCAGACTGTTGCTTGCCGGCGTTGCGGCAGCCGGCGCGATCGCCGCGGCGGTGGCGCTCGTGACGCCGCCGGGGCACGCGGTGCTCGAGCGCGTTCGGCGCGCGGTCGGCATCGAGCATGCCGCGCCGGCGCTCGTCTCGCTCCCTGCGAAGGGCCGGCTGCTCGTCGTTTCCTCGCAGGGGGGCGGCGTCTGGGTGGTCAGCGAGAATGGCCTCAAGCGGCGGCTCGGCGACTACTCCGACGCGATGTGGTCGCCGCACGGGCTCTACGTGGTCGCGACGACGCGCTCCGATCTGGTCACGCTCGACGTGCAGCACGGCGTTCGCTGGTCGCTGCCTCGTCCGGGTGCCGTCTGGCCGCGCTGGGAGGGCACGATGACCGACACGCGCATCGCGTACATGACACCGCACGGGCTGCGGGTCGTGGCCGGCGACGGCACGGACGATCATCTGCTCGACCGCTTCGCGGGCGACGTGCCGCCGGCCTGGGATCCCGCGCGGCTGCACACGCTCGCCTACTACAGCGGCGGCGCGATCCTGCTGCGAAATGCCGACACCCGCCAGCTCGCGTGGCGTACGCCGGTCACGATCACACCGTCGTCGCTCCAGTGGTCGTCGGACGGGCGGCTGCTCGCCGTCGTCTCGCCGAAGCGCGTCGTCGTCCTCGACGCGAACGGGACCGTTCGACGCACGGTCTCGACGCTGACGGAGGGCTTCCTCGACGCGGCCTTCAAGCCCGGCACGCACGATCTCGCGCTCTCGATCCGCGACCAGGGTCGAAGCCGGCTCTCGCTCGTCCATGTCGACCGCCCGGGCACGGCGCGCGTCCTGTTCGCCGGACCGGGCGTGTTCGGCGACATCGTCTGGTCGCCGGACGGCACATGGCTGCTGCTCGACTGGCCGACCGCGAACCAGTGGCTCTTCCTCCACGGCTCGCGCGTCCACGCGGTCGCGAACATCGAGCAGCAGTTCCCGCGGCCGGACCGCCTCGGCGCGATGCTGCAGCTCGACGACCGGTGGTGCTGCCCGCGGTAGTGTCGGTGCGTGCTCAGCACAGGCGACCCGATCCCCGAGGCGACGGTCCACCTCGGCCCGAACGAGCCCGTGACGATGGCGGAGCTCGTCGAGGACGGCCCGAAGCTCCTCCTCTTCTACCTTTTCGACTGGTCGTCGACCTGAACGAACGAGCTCGAGCTCCTGCGTGACAGGAGAGACGACTTCGACAAGGCGGGCGTTCAGCCGATCGGCGTCTCGAGAGACTCGCCGTGGACGCACATCGCCTGGACGCAGGCGCTCGACCTGAACTTCGGGTTGCTGTCGGACTTCAACGGCGAGGCGATCACGGCGTTCGGGATCGGACAGGAGTTCCGCGGCTTCAGGGATGTCGCACGCCGCACTGCCTTCCTCGTCGACGCGGGCGGGATCGTGCGCGGCGCGTGGAGCTACGAGAACAGCGGGGTTCCGGACGTCGACGAGCTGCTCACCGCCTGCCGCGCGCTCTCCGGCTAACGCAGCTTCAGCGCGAGCCAGGTCGCGGCGTCGGTGAACGCGCCGGAGTCGAGCTCGTGCCCGAGCGGATACCAGCGGACGACGGTGTGCGGCGGCGCCGCGCGGACGACGTTCATCAGCGCGCCGTGCGGGATGATCATGTCTCGCTGCCCGTCCTCGAGCAGCAGCGTTCCGGGACGAGCGAACGCGACGTAGCGGATCGGATCGATGCTCGTGAGCTGCCGCTTGACGAGCGGACGGAGCCGCGGCGGCGCCGCCGCCGCGAACGCCGAGACCTTGTCGGCGCCCGCCGAGAGCAGCGCGAGCGCCTTGAAGCGAACGTCGGACGCAGCGACGAAAATGCCCAGCTTCGCGCCCGCGCTCCAGCCGAGGTAGCCGAGCCGATCGGCGTTGACGTTCGGCCGCGACGCGAGGACGTCCGCCGCGCGGCGGACCGCGACGACGTCGCGCTCCGCGACCGTCCGCGACTCCGCGAGCAGCTTTGGGACGCTCGTCGCCTGCGCCGGCGGATGGGCGGAGGACGGCGCCGTGATCGTCAAGGCGACCGCGCCTCGCTGCGCGAGCGCGACCGCGGTGCCCACCAGCTGCCGGCGGTCGCCGCCCGTCCCGTGGACGAGGACGACCCCCGGCCGCCGCTGCGACCCGGCCGGTTGGACGAGGTAGCCGTCGACTCGTACGCCGCTGCTCAGGAAGCCGACGTCGTTCACCGTGACCTGGCCGACGCGTGCGACGACACCGCGGTCGACAAACCCGAGCGGCGCAGACCTCCGATAGTCGAACGTGAGCCGCGGCGGCCCCGACGGCGGCTGCGCCGCGTGCTGATGCGACCCGCCGCATGCGGCGAGCAGGCCCGCGGCCAGCGCGAGCAACACGACCCGTGACGCGGCACTCATTCGCCCAGTTTGACGAAGAGGGAAAGTCTCGCCCTTGCGCTGCGCGGCGGAACCTGAATTGATGCGCCCTCATGGAAACCTCGGTCGAACCCAACACCACCTCTGAGAGCTCCACGAGCTCCGCCCTCACGCTGGGACTGCTCGGCGCGGTCGTCGTCGTCGGGATCGTCTTCGCGTTCTCGTCGTCGGTGCTGCTGGCGAACAACTGGTACTCGCTGTTCAAGGCGATCCACGTGACATTCGCCCTGGTCTGGGTCGGCGGCGGGGTGCTGCTCGCAACCCTTGCGCTCCTTGCCGAGCGCAAGTCGGATCCCGACGAGATCACCATCGTCGCGCGCCAGGCGGCGTTCGTGGGCGAGCGCATCTTCGCGCCGGCCGGCCTCATCGTCTTCGCGATGGGGATCGCGATGATGGTCAACACCAACTTCGGCTGGGGGAAGTTCTGGGTGATCGTCGGCCTGGTGGGGTACGCCGCGACGTTTGCGACGGGGCTCGGGGTGCTCAGCCCGCTGACGAAGAAGATCTCGGCGTCGGCCGCCGAGCACGGACCGACCGCCCCGGAGACGATGGCCCTGATCAGAAGGACGCTCCTCGTCGCACGGTTCGACGTGGCGGTGCTGCTGATCGTCGTGCTGGACATGGTCACGAAGCCGTTCGCTTAGAGCGCCTTCTCACGATCGCGACGAGTCGTTTAGGGTTGCGGCGTGATCCGGCTGCTCGTCCGAACCGGGATCGCCCTCGTCGGCAACGCGTTCGGCCTGATCATCGCGGCCGCGGTGCTCGACAAGATGTCGCTCGACGCGGCCGGCTTCATTCTCGCGGTGATCATCTTCACCGTCGTCCTCGCGCTGATCCAGCCGTTCCTGGTCGCCCAGATGCGGCGAGGCGGCGCGAGCACGGGCGCGCTCGGCGGCGTCGCGCTGATCGCGACCTTCGTGTCGCTCGTGGTGACCGACCTGATCTCGGACGGCGTCGCGATCTCGGGCGTCGGGACCTGGATCGCGGCCACCGTGATCGTGTGGGCGGCCTCGGTGCTTGCGGTCTTCATCCTGCCGTACCTCGGGCTGAAGAAGTACCTCGAGGAGCGCCGCGCGACCTAGATGGTCGATGCCGCGAGCCGCGCGCGGACGCGCCTCGCGTCGGGCTCGAAGCCGTAGCGCTCCCACAGCTCGAGCGACCGCTCGTACTCGACGCGTGCCTCCTCCTTGCGACCGGCCGCCGCCAGCACCTGAGCGAGCGCCGCATGAGCGCCGGCATGGACAGAGGGAAAGTCGGTGCGAAGCGCGAGCTCGAGCGCGGCCCGCGCCAGCGACTCGCCGCCCTCGACGTCGCCGCGGTCGGCCGCGATTCGGGCCAGCAGGCCCTGGCCGTACGCGAAGTTGACCACGTCTTCCTCTGCGCCGGTCGCTTGCCCCTCGGCGACGA
The DNA here is from genome assembly GCA_035473635.1 of Gaiellaceae bacterium. Lineage (GTDB taxonomy): Bacteria > Actinomycetota > Thermoleophilia > Gaiellales > Gaiellaceae > PALSA-600. The sequence continues at coordinate 58,895 of DATIOD010000071.1, forward strand.
GCCTTTCGGCGTCGTCGACGTCGCCGCGCTGGTAGCGGATCTCGGCGAGCTCGATGAGCGCGGTCGAGCGAAAGCTCGCCTGCCCCTGCGCTCCGAGCCGCTCGACCACCCAGCGTTGGCTCGCCTCCGCCTCGTCGAAGCGCTCGGCCATCCGCAGCATGTGCACGATCTGCCACCGTCCGAAGATCTCCATGGTGTGCAGCCCGAGATTCGCGGCGAGCTCACACGCGCGATCGGAACGCTCGACGGCTTCATCGAACCGGCCGACCTTCGCGGCCAGGAAGCCCTCGGTCAGCAGCACCACGTACCGGGACGTCGCCGAGTCGATCGCCCGCAGCGTCTCGAGGTGGGCGCGAACCTCGTCGGCCGTGAACGGGCCATAGATGAGCGGGCCGAGCATGTGAATCGAGTACCGGTCGAGCGGACCTGTCAAGTTCAAGTGCCGCGCATGTTCGAAGCCCCGCTCGAGCGCGCTGAGGGTTGCCCGCGCGAGGCTTTGGAGCCAGGCGGTGAGAGCGCTTAGGTGGTACGCGCTCGTCGCTCCGAGGTGGTCGCCGGCCGCCTCGAACACGGCCACGGCCTCGTTCACCGCGCGTTGTGCCTCCTCGAGCACGAATTCGGGATCGGACATCAGCCGGAAGGTGAAACGCGCGATCCGGCCGTGCATCCGCAGGGCCTCGTCGTCGCTCGCCTCGAGCTGCGCGATGATCTCGAGCTTCTCGTCGGTGCCCCCCGTCAGCTCGAGCATCATCAGCTCGGCGAGGAGGATCTCGGCGCGCTGCTCGTCGTCGTCAGGTAGTAGCTGCGCCGCCCGCCGGAGCAGGTTGACCGCTCCGGGCGCGTCGGTGCGAACCGTCGCGCGCGCTCCGGCGGCCACGAGCGCGCGTCCCGCGCGCCGTTCCAGCTCCGCGTCCGGCCGGCCGAGCTCTCGCCGGTAGCGGGCCGCCTGCTCGAGGTGGTAGCCGAGCACCTCGTCGAGCTCGATCAGCTCGTGACCGTGCCGCGCCAGCCAGTCGGCGAAGCGCTCGTGCAGCTCCGAGCGCGTTTCCTTCGGCAGCGCGTCGTAGGCGGCGTCGCGGATCAGCAGATGGCGAAAGCGGAAGGCGCGGTCGTCGGCGAACGTCGCAGTCGCCGGGCGGATGAGCTCCTTGCGCACGAGACCGGTGAGCTGCGGCTCGACGTCGTCGGAGTGGCCGAGCTCGACGACCGCGCTTCGATGGAAGAGCTGACCCTCGACCGCGCCGTGCTCGATCACCGAGCGCTCGGCGGTGTCCAGCTGGTCGAGCCTCGCCTGCAGCAGCGCCTGAACCGTGCCCGGGACCCGGACGTCGCCGCTCTCGCGCGCAAGCGCGACCATCTCCTCGACGAAGAGCGGGTTGCCGCCCGCAGCCGCGAGGATGCGCTCGCGAGCGTCGGGCTCGGCGCCGCCGTGCGCGGCGATCAGCTCCAGGCATTCCGCCGCGGTGAGGGGCTCCAGGAGGATCGTCGAGGCGTTCAGCTTGCCACCGCCCCAGCCGGGTCGCTTCTCGAGCAGCTCCGGCCGCGCGAGGCAGAGCAGGAGCAGCGGCGCACCGCGCGAGAGATCGGCAATGTGGTCGACGAGATCGAGGAAGGTCTCCTCTCCCCACTGGATGTCGTCGAAGAACACGACGAGCGGGCGCTCGAGTGCGACCGCCTCCAGCTGCTCGCGGATCGCCCAGAACAACTCGTTCGGCGTCGGCGCGCCCTCGACGATCCTGGCGATCGTCCCGTCCGCACGCTCGCCGAGCTGCTTGAGCACGGAGATGACGGGCCAGAAGGTGATGCCCTCGCCGTAGTCGAGACAGCGGCCGTGCAGAACCGTCGCGTCGAGGCCGCCGAGAAACTCCGCGGTCAGCCTCGACTTGCCGACTCCGGCGACGCCGAGAACGGTGAACAGGTGGCAGCTCCCTTCCCGCACGGTCCGTTCGAACGCACCACGCAGCTGCTCGAGCTCTCCACGGCGCCCGACGAGCGGCGTGTCGAGCCGGCGCGCCACCGGCGCCGCCTCCAGGTCGACCGAGACCAGGCGGAATGCCTGCAGCGGAGCCGGCTTGCCCTTGGCCGCCACCTCGATCGGCTCGACCTCGACCGCGTCGCGGACGAGCCGGCGGGTCTCGGCGCCGATCAACACTTCGCCGGCACCTGCCGCCTGCTCGAGCCGCGCGGCGACATTGACCGCGTCGCCCGTGACGAGCGTGTCGCCGTCGCCGGCGACGACCTCGCCGGTATTGACCCCGATGCGCGCGCGTAAGCCGAGCCGCGGCACCGCATCGCGCATCTCCCACGCGGCGCGCACCGCACGCACCGCGTCGTCCTCGTGCGCGATGGGGACGCCGAAGACCGCCATCACCGCATCGCCGATGAACTTCTCGACGGTGCCGCCGTGCCGTTCGAGGATCGCGCGGCTCTCGTCGTAGTAGCGGCGCATCTGCGCGCGCAGCGCCTCGGGGTCGGTCACGTCGCCGAGCGCGGTCGATCCGCTCAGGTCGCAGAACACGACCGAGACCACCTTGCGCGTCTCGCGCGGTGGAGCGGTCTCGATGAGCGCCGCGCCGCAGCTGCCGCAGAAGCGAAAGCCGGCCGGGTTGTCCTCGCCGCACGACGAGCAACGCACAAGACGAATCTAACCGTCGGCTTCGGCGCCCGCGTGCTCGCGAGGTTCGAGCTGGCGCGTGTACCCGCCGGTTAGACTGCGCGCCCTTGAAGCACCGGCAGCTCCCCCTCACGGTCGTCGCGGCGGTGCTGGCGCTGACGGCGCTGGCGGGTTGCGGCGGCAGCTCGGATCCGGTTCACACGGTTCGCAGTGCGGCCAGGACCACGCTGGGGCTGACAGCGCAGTCGACGCTGTCGTTGACAGGGGCCCAGCTGTTCGGAGGGGCTCCCGGCACGATCGTGGGCCGGGCGCAGTACTCGTTCCCGAAGGGACTGGGGTACGCGGCGCTCCAGGTGCCCGCGCACGGCGCGCGGCCCTCCGGGACCGCGTATCTCGTCTTCCTGCCGGCGAGGTTGTGGAGCAAGCCCGTCGTGAGCAGCGCGCTGCCCGAGGGCGACCTGTGGATCTCCGCGAGGTTCGCAGACCCGGAGTCGACAGGGTCGACGCCGGTCGCGCTGGCACTGGAGACCTTGAATCCGCAGCTGCTGCTCCACGAGATCGCGACGGGCGCGGTCGCCGCGCGACCCTCGGGGCACTTCGTCGTCAATCACGTGCCGTTCACCAGGTACGTCGTCTCGGTCGATCTGGCGCGTGCGCTGGAGGCGCCGGGCACGGCCGGAGCGTTTCGGGCTGCGCTCCAGCAACAGCTGTCGGCGCTCCGCGCCCGGCAAGGCACGCGCTCGCCCGCCCTGGTGCAGATCGTGGCGGGAGTCGACGGAACCGGACGCCTCGCCCAGCTCCAGGCCTCGCTCCCGGGCTCGAAGCTGGGGACGGTTCAGTTCGGGCTGTGGAGGTTCGGGAGTCCGATCCCGCTGAGCCTCCCACTTGAATCACAGACGGTCGACATCGGACCAGTGTGGCGAGGCGTCACGCCGGCCTCGATGTTCACGGGCGAATGAGCCTGCCCTCCTAAACCAGCCCGGCTTGCCGGATCAGGCGCGCGGCAAGCTCGCCGTTGCCGAGCGACGTGGCAGTGAGCGAGGTGTGGCCGATGCTCGAGAGCGGCGGGAGCACCTCGCTCGGGTCGACGTCCGGGCGAACGAGATATTCGTAGTCGTCGCTGTCCGCGACGATCTGCTGGCCAGCCTGGCTGACGAGGAAGCCGACGAAGCGCTCGGCGCTCTTTCGCTCCTTGCTCGACTCGAGCACAGCCGCGCCGGAGATGTTGACGGCCGCACCGGGGTCGTGAGGTGAGAAGTAGTAGAGCGCGCTGTGCATCGCGTCCTTACCGAGCTCGCGCTGGAGGCGATACCAGTAGTACGAGTTGATCACGCCGGTCGCCACGTCGCCGCGGTTGACGGCAGCGACGACTGCCTCCTCGTCCTGGTAGACGCGGGCGTTCCGCTTGAGGCCCGCGAGCCAGTCGCGAGCCGCCACCTCGCCGTGGGTGGCGATCACCGCACCGACGAGTGGCGGAAAGTCGGAATCCGTCGGAGCAATCGCGATCTTCCCCTTCCACTCGGGCCGGGCGAGGTCGAGCAGCGATGTCGGCATCTGCGCCCGCGGCTGGCGCGACGGGTTGTAGACGAGACTGCTCACCCGCAACGCCATGCCGACCCATTTGCCAGCCGGGGAGTTGTCGGCGGCGGAGCCCTGGCTGAGGATGGACTGAGGCAGTGGGGCGAGGAGCTTGCGCCGCTGCAGCTCCATCAGCTCGGGAGAGTTCTCGGCGATGTAGACGTCGGCCGGCGACGCGCCGCCCTCCTGGATGAGCTGGTCGGCAAGGACGGCGGAGTCGTTCGTCCGGATCTGGACTTTGACCCCGGTCTTCTTCTCGAACGCGGCGACCAGCAAGCTCGTGAGCTCGGCGTGCTGGCCGTTGTAGAGGGTGATCGAGGAGTGGTCCGACCCTCCTCCGCAGCCGGCGGCGAGGGTCGCACAGACGGCAGCGAGCGCGATCAGGGATCCGGCGCGCATCACGCGGCCGGATCCGGGAAGACCGCTACCGGGCCGAGGACGCCGACGCTGACGACATCACCGGCGTCGGGAACGGTGACGTCGAAGGTGCGGGCGGCAATCGGAGACCGAGCATCGTCGCGAAGCCGCAGCTGCAGGACGGTGTCCGGACCGTAGTACCGGTGACCGATCACGTCCGCGGAGACACCGTCGACCGCCCCGAGGCGGATCTGCTCGGGGCGGATCATCACCTCGATTTTGCCAGCAGCAGCGACGTTCGCCGTGCGTAGGCGTCCGAGCGCGCAGTCGACGACGCCGCCGGCAGCGGTTCCCGGGAGGACGATGGCGTCACCGACGAAGCGCGCAACATCGAGATCGACCGGTGCCCGGTAGAGGATCGTCGGAGTCGCGGTCTGAGCGAGGCGTCCTGCACGCAAGACGGCGACCTCCCGCCCCATCGAGAGAGCCTCGGCCTGGTCGTGTGTGACGAGCACGGCTGTCGCGCCCTCGGCGGCCAGGGCGCTCGTCACCGCATCGCGCGTCTCGGCTCGAAGGCTTGCGTCGAGCCCGGAGAAGGGCTCGTCGAGCAGCACGACCCGCGGCTTCGGCGCGAGCGCCCGCGCGAGGCCGACGCGACGCTGCTCTCCACCCGAGAGCTCATGCGGGCGCCTGGAGGCGTAGCTCGACCCGAGCCCGACGAGGTCGAGCGCTTCAGCCGTCCGGGATCCACTCTTTCGCTCCCCGCGCGGAAGGCCGAAGGCGACGTTCTCGGCGACTGTCAGGTGGGGAAACAGCGCACCTTCCTGGGCGACGTAGCCGACCTCTCGCTTGTCGGGTGGTACATGCAGGCCGTCTGCAGCGGAAACCACGCTTCCGTCGATCGCGATCGTCCCACGGTCAGGTGCGATGAAGCCGATGATCAGGCGCAGCAGCGTTGTCTTGCCGCTTCCCGACGCGCCGAGGATCGCGGTGAGTGTCCCCTCCGGGACGACGAGGTCGACCTCGTGTAACACGTCCCGAGCCCCGTACGACTTCGCGACCGTCGTGCAACGGAGCTCAGCCACGCTCGTCGTCCGTGAAAGCTCGCACCGTGCCGAAGCCGCTCATCAGCACGTACGCAGCGGCCATCGAGAGGACGATCAGCACAGCCGCGAACGGGGCGGCGCTCGCGAAGGCAACCGTGCTGCTGTTGGCCTGGAACTCGGTGCCGAGCGTGTAGAGGTTCAGCGGGAGCAGCACCTGCGCAGTCGCGAGGTCACCGAGGGAGAAGGCAAAGACGAGCACGATCGCGGCCACCACCCCGGGGCGTGCGACGGGCAGCGTCACCCGGCGAAACGTCGCCAGCGGGCCGACGCCGAGAGCGCGGGCGGAGTCCTCCAGGGCAGGCTCGATCTGCCCCACCGTCGCCCGCATCGCAACGACGGCGAACGGGAGAAAGAGGAGCGCCTCGGCGAACACGATCAGCGCAAAGCTCCCGTAGAGGAATCGCGCGTAGTGCACGGCGGCGTAGGAGAGCGCAATCGCACCGACCAGATCGGGCAGCGCGAAGGAGAGGTACGTCGAGCGCTCGGCAAGCCTCGCGAAACGCCCTCGGTGCCGGACAGCGAGCAGTGCGACCGGCAGCGCCATGAGCAGCGCGACCAGGGCGGAGGACACGCCGAGCAAGATCGTCGTACGGCTGGCCGGCCACAGGAATTGGAGGTTCCCGGTCGCGGTCGAGAGCGCGGCGCTGCTGCTCCCCGCGAACCAGCGAATCAGCATGCCGACCGGGATGCCGACTCCGATCGCGACGACGGCGGCGAGACTCGCCAGCACCGGCCACTTCCACCGGCCGAGCTCGTACCGGACGGGAGGCCTGCGAGCGCCGCGGCTGACTCTCGTGTAGTTCGCGTCGCCCCGCAGGCGCGCCTCGCCGAAGAGCAGCACCAGGCAGAGGACGATCGAGAAGAACGACAACGCGGCCGCACCCGACGTGCTGAACCCCAGCCGGTATTGCGCATAGACGTCCAGCGAGAACGTCTGAAACCTCAGCGCAACGAACGCATCGAACTCGACGAGCGCGTCGAGCGCCACGAGCAGCAAGCCGCCGAGGAGAGCCGGGCGAAGCTGCGGCAGGATGACCCGGAAGAAGACTTGCCGCGGGTTGAGCCCGAGAGAGCGCGCCGAATCCTCGAGCGCCGGGTCGAGCCCGCGCAGTGACACGGCCACGAGCAAGAAGACGATGGGGTAGTACGTGAACGCGATGATCCCAGCGGCGCCGACGAACCCCTGCAGCGCAACGCCGAGCGTCGCCCACGCGTAGCTCGTGACGAAGAGCGGCACCGTGAGCGGCGCGACCAGGAGCAGCGCCCAGAGCCGCCGGCCGGGTAGGCGCGTCCGTTCGACGAACCAGGCCCCACCGACACCGATCACGCCGCAGATCGGCGTCGCGACGAGCGACACGAGCACGGTGTTGCGGAGCAGCGTGCGAGACGACGATGCGCTGACAGCGTCCCTGATCGCGGACGTGCCGCCCTGGAACGCCTGAATGACGATGATCGCGATCGGGAGAACGGCCAGGATCGCGACGAGGGCGCACACTGCGAACAGGCCGGTCGAAGCACCGCCTCGCTGCCGGGTCATGCGAGCCACGCTCACCACGTCGTCGTCAAGCTACGCGACGCATGGACCGCGCACGCACGGAGCGGACGAGCTCCGCAACACAAAAAGAGGCGGTGGCCCCCTCGTAAGGGGCCACCGCCTCATGCACATCGAGTCCGCCTACGACGGCAGTGCGAACGTGTAGACGTAGTCGCCGCGGACGCGCCGCGAGTCGAGCAGACCGAACGGGCGTGTGACGTCGTTGTGCCCGGCGCCACCCACTTCGACGGTCACGTACTCCTTGCCGTTGACGCTGTAGACGATCGGCGCAGCGGCTACCGGGTACGGCATCGGGGCCGACTGCCAGAGCGACTTGCCGGTCTTCGTCTCGACCGCCTCGAGGTAGCCGTCGCCCTTCGACCCGTCGCCGGTGCCGAAGTGGCCGACGAACGTCACGCCACCGGCGGTATTGGCCGTGCCGGAGTAGCAGATTGCCGGCCAGTGCTGGTGGAACGTGTACTTGCCGGTCTCGACGTTGAGCGACGTGAAGTTGCCCGAGTTGCTGATCGGCGTCGAGCCGTCGCCGACACCGAGCCGGTTGGCACCGAGGCCGCCGAACGCGCTCGGAACCTGCTGGGCGGCCGGGATCTGCTCCATTGCCGTTGCCCGGCCCGTCACGCCGCAGGTGATCATCGAGTGGGTCTGCGGGCTGTACGAGCTCGCAGGCCAGTCCATCATCTCGAACGGCATCACCGTGTACTGCGTCGTGTCGTAGTAGGTGTAGGCGCAGCCGAGCTTGTACGGCTTGCCGTCAGGCGCGGTCGCCGTGGCGTACGGCACCCCCGCGCTGGTGGCCGCCGTCGGCGTCGTGCACGGGATCCCGTTCTTGGGAACCGGGTTGAACAGGACGTTCTGCGTCGCCGGCACCGGCTGCGTCGGCCAAGTGTTGACGTCGGGCGCCTTGCTCTGCGGCACCGGGGTCTCCTTGACCGGGATCAGCGGCTTGCCGGTCTCGCGGTCGAGCACGAACGTCATGCCCACCTTGTTCACATAGGAGACAGCCGGACGCGAGACCATCTTGCCGTTGACCTTGAACTTGCCGTCGAACATGACGCCGTTGTTCGGCAGGTCGGAATCCCACAGGTCGTGGTGCACCTGCTGGAAGTACCACTTCAGCTGCCCCGTGTTGAGGTCGAGCGCCACGATCGAGCAGGTGTAGAGGTTCTGACCCGGGCCGCGCGAGTTCCACGGCTCGGGGTTGCCGGTGCCGACGATCAGCTCGTTGAGCTTGGTATCGACGACCGGGGACTCCCAGAACGCGCCGCCGCCGTAGAGCGTGCTGCCGTTCCCGCCCTTGCCGTTGATCGTCCACGTCTTGGAGCCCGGCTGACCGGGCGACGGGATCGGGCTCCACGACCAGACGCGAGCGCCGTTCGCTGCCCTGAAGGCCTGGATCGTCGGGCTGTTGCCGCCGCTGTCGCCCGAGCCGTCACCGACGAGGAGCAACCCGTTGACGTAGATCGGGGCGTTGGAGACCTTCGCGTTGTTCCGGTACGACCCGACCGAGTTCTCCCAGACTTCCTGCCCGGAGACCTGGTCGAGCGCAATCACGCGGCCGTCCTGCAGGCCGAAGAAGACCTTGCCCTCGCCGACCGCGACACCAGGCAGACGCCCGCCGCTGCCGGGGCTGAAGGCGCGCCCGTTGTTGAGGACCTCGCCTGCGTACGACGGTGTGTACGTCCAGATGATGTTGCCGGTCGCCGCGTCGATCGCGAAGACCTGACCGAGAGGAGCGTTGATGGTGTAGAGCACACCGTCGACCGCGACCGGGTTCGACTCCATCGAACCGCAGTTCGTCGGGTTGTTCGTCGCTCCGCGCGGCGCACCGGGGATCACCGGATCGCCGGCGATGATCGACGCCGTGCAGGTGCCGAGGCTCATCTGCCAGACCTGCTTGAGAGAGCTGACGTTCGACGTCGTGATCTGATTCAGGGACGAGTACCGATTGCCGTTCAGGCTTCCGTAGTACTCGAGCCAGTTATTCCCGGCAGGAGCGCTCAACTGCGCGGCTGTCCACACGGGTGAGGGGGTGATGGCCTTGGTCACTGCCCGCTGCGAGGATGCGGCGCCGGCAATGACTCCAACCGCGATCAGTGTTAGCGCGGCCACAACTACTGACCAACGAAAGCGATGCAATCGAGTTCCTCCCTGGGTCGGCGAGGCCCGCCGGGGCAATGTGCGCCCGCTGCGAGATTGCTTGTGCGGCGAAAAGGTTAAGCGAGGGAAATATACGCCTCGGTACCGGACGAGGTCAACAAGTGGTTACGCTCCCGGCCATGCGCGGAGCACCCCCCGTGATCGTTGCGCTCGTCGTGGCGGTCGGGCTCGCGGGTGGCGCGCTGGCGGCGACGCACTCGCAGGCGGGCTCGGGCTGCAGGATCGCACCGAAGCACGCATGGACCTCCTGCCCGCACGGCAACCTGGCGGGGAGAGATCTGGCGCGGGCCGACCTGCGCAACGCCAATCTGACCGGGGCGAACCTGACCGGCGCCAGGCTCACGCGAGCCAACCTGGCCACCGCCAGGCTGGTGGGCGCGAAACTCACCCGGGCGCGCCTCGACCTTGCGAACCTGACGTTTGCGAACCTCGTGGGAGCTCTTGCGAATGATGCGAATCTCTCACGTGCGACTCTGAACGGTGGGAACCTCGCCCACGTGAACCTCTCCGGGGCCAGGCTGATCCGCGCGAATCTCGCGGGTGCGAACCTGGTCGGTGCGAACCTCGCTCACGCGAACCTCGGGGCGGCGAACCTGGCCGGTGCGAACCTCGACGGCGCCAATCTCACCGGCGCAATCCTCAACACGGCTTCGCTCGTGGGGACGAACCTGAGTCACGCGAGGCTGAACCGAGCCGTCCTCGCGAACGCGACGTTGAGCGGCGCGTATCTGATCGGGGCGAATCTCTCCGGCGCGAACCTCCAGAACGCGGCGGTGATGGGAGCGGATCTCTCGAAGGCGAACCTCTCAGGGGCGAGACTCAAGAACGCCGGCTGGAACGGCACCATCTGCCCGAACGGGCGGAAGGCGAAGACCCACTGCTGACCTGCGCCTGAGCTCGCAGTCAGACGAGCTCGAAGCGGAAGACCTGAGTGTTCTTGCTGCCGGTCGCGCGAGTCGACGTCACCTGCCCGTGGGCGCCGGCGTATTGGCCCGTGCCCCCGGTCACCGCCAGGACGTTCTCCCCGCCGTCGAACTTCGCGGGGCCGAGCGCGATGATGGTCCCCGCACCGATCTGGAACTGCCCGTCACAGACCGCTTCCTGGTCGAAGTTGAACGTGCACGAGTAGGTGGCGCTCCCCACCACTCGCGTGAGGCTGCGGTCGGCATACAGCACGAAGATGATGAGCGCGCTGTCGCCGGCCCGCTCTCCCTTCTTCCCGGAGTTGGCGCTCGGGGGTGTCGGAAGCCCGTCGGCGTTGAACGACTTCAACAACTTGTCCCCGCGTGCACGGTCGTCCGCGTGATTGACGGACTGCGCCTGCTTCGGCTTGCCGTAGACGACGAACGAACGCGAGGGCGTCGCTGCGGCACCGGCCGGAGCCGTCCTCGTCGCAGCCGGAGACCGTGCCTTGTCGCCTCCGCAGCCGGCGATCGCAACCACGATCGCCGCACCGGCAGCAACCGCGCCCAGTGCCGCGACAAGACCCCTGCGGCTGATCACCGCAGTCCGGTCAGGTGGAGATCGAACCGCTGTGCATTCCGGGCAGCCGGCGCGGAGTCCACTTGCCCGAGTGCGCCGAAGTACGCATTCGTGCCGCCGGTGACGCCGAGAGTGAAGTGGGTGCCGCCGAAACGCACCTGCCCCGACGCCAGCAGCAGGCCCTTCGCGAGATCGAAGTACGAGTCGCAGGTCGCACGCTTCACGAACTCGTAGTAGCAGGTGAACATCGCCGCCCCGGCCGGCTGCGAGCGGTTCGCGTCGGCGAAGAGCTTGAAGCCGTAGAGGATGTCGTCGCCCGGGAAGGGGCCGTTCCCCTTCTCCTTCCCGTTCTTGCCCAGGATCACTGTCTCCGCCTTGAGCTTGAAGGGGTTGGTGCTCATCCCGCGGAGCCGGTCGTCGGCGTGGTTCATGAACTGCACCGTCGCCGGAACGGCGTAGACCCGGATGCTCTGCGACCCGCGCGAGGCTCCGGACGCAGGTATCGCCGGGAGCGCGACCGCGAGAACGACCATCGTTGCAAGCAGGGGGCGACTCATCGGATCAGCCGGAAATCGATTTTCTGGGCGTTGCCCGGCGCGGCGACGACCTTGGCCTCGCCTCGAACCCCGAGGTACTTCTTCGTGCCGCCGCTGACGACGATCGTGAAGCTCGACTTGTTGAAGTCGATCGGTCCCGAGGCAACGAGCGTGCCTCCGGCCTTGAGCTTGTAGTACGTCTGGCAGAGCGCGTGCCGGTCATAGTTGAAGTAGCAGGTGTACACGGCCGTGCCGGCGGCTCGCGTCAACTCCGAGTTGCCGTACAGCCTCAGCGCGTAGACGGCGATGTCGCCCGCGAAGGGGCCCTTGTTCCCGGAGCTCGTCGGAGCCAGCTTGTTCGCCGTGCTGTCGAGGGGGTTGTTGACGTGCCCACGCGCGCGGTCGTCCGCCGTGTTGATGTACTGCAGCCCGGTGGCGACGCTGTAAACGGTGAGCCCTCGCTGAGGCGCCGCGCCTGCGCCCGCTACCACCACGGACGCGAGAACCAGTCCGAACAAGGCAAAGAGGAACGCCGCCTTCCGGCCACGATTGCGACCCCGGCTCATCAGAGCCAAGAGTAGCGCGGCAGGCCCGAAATCCTGCTCAGCGCGCGCTCAGCTCGGAACGAGCTCGAGGCTCCCGTTCTTCAGCACCTCGCACGTCGCTCCCGGCTTCGAAAGGACTCCACCTGCGTGGGCGACCATGATCCGGCGGCCCTTCTTCGTCTGTTCCTGCCCGTACCGAGCGAGCAAGGTGGTGTCGACCGACAGTCGATTCACGCTCCGGCCGTTCCGCGTCAGCCTGCCGCCGGGCAGCACCGGTTGCGTGGTGCCGAGCGTGAATGTGCTCTTCGTCGGGTCGTCTGCAAGCTTCATGTTGAGCCAGATATAGGGCTCGGCGGCGAGCCAGGGGACCCAGAAGATGTAGACCTCGAACCTGCTCGGGTTCCGAGACACGAGGCCGACTCGGCACGTCGCCGGAGCGTTCTGCGCCCATTTCGTCGTGATCGCCGCGAGCTGGAACGAGATGTTCGAATCCTGCAGGCCGTCCAGGGCACGCTGCGCATCGGCTCGCTCCCCGGCAGTCAGCCCACCCAACGCCGCGTGCGGGGCGGCGATGCGCATGACGTGACGCACAGGCGGCGGCCCGGACCGCGGCGTGAGCGGGATGCGCTCGAACGCGACGGTCGCCGTGCGCAGCCTCAGGTCGCCGTCGTTCACCTCCAGGTGCTTGTTTGTCCTGAACGTGATCGTCAACGCCCCGCCGTCGCCGCGGCAGATGCACGTTGCCGGCTTGAGGTCGAGCCGGTCGCAGAAGATGTTCGGATAGAGGACGATCGTCGGGAACTGGTTGCCGCCGAAACCCGACAGGCCCGTCAGGACGCAGCGGCCCGCACTGCTTCCGAGCACTTTGACGATGCGCACGCTGACCGGCGGATACCACTGCAGCGAGTTGATCGCGCCGAGGCTCGAGGTGTTGAAGATCGTCATCCGGTAACGATCAGGGCCGACGGGAGACAGCGTCGTGTTGAAGTCCGTCCGCGACACGAGCGGATCGATGTCCACGGGGATCCCACCACCGATGACGGGGAGCTTCGGCCTCGTCACGGTGATCGGCGCCCAGTCCCCGGTTGTCGGCGCGACCCCGGTCGTCTCGACCGCCGCGGTCGTCGGCGGATCCGTCGTGCTCGTGTGCCCGTCTCCTGTGATGAGAAGCGCGGCAACGACACCGCCGACGGCCAGCGCGCACACCACCACGACGATCACCACGGCATGCAGCCGTCGCGGTCTCATTGCCGCCAATCTGCGCCTCCGGTCATGTGAATCGACCTCAGGTGACGATGAACGCGCCCACGACTTTGGTCTTGCTGGTGCTGCCGACCGCGGCAGGGAGCGGCCCGCGGTAGTCGAGGGTCAACAGGACCCGCTTCTGCTGGTTGCGCGCGAGCTTGACCGCGAACCCGGTGCCGCGATGACGAGTCAGCGTGACGTCTCCGAGCGTGAACACACGCGAGCCCGTCGCGCGATTGGCCACGAGGAAAACCCCGATCTGGCCGCGCCGGCCGTGGTTCGGGCTGATCGTGGCGCCCTTGTTCGTGACGACGACCCGAACCGTGAAATAGCCCCCCGGGTTCGTCGTCTGCGGACGGGCGGATCCGTCGATTGCGAGGCTGAGGAACGCGACAGAAACCGCCAGCAGGAGCGCAAACGACTTCAAGGAAATCACGGTAGCACGGCCCTGTTTGCAGTCCACAACCGCGATTCGCGGGCTTACGGCTGCCAGGCCGGCGGGCCTGCCAGGGTCGCGTAGTTGCCGCCGAGCGGGAGCGACGTCGTCCGGCCGGTGGCGAGAGTCCGGAGATCGAGCTTGGTGTTCCGCTGGACGAACGCAAGCTGCTTCCCGTCGGGTGAGAACGCAGCCGGGCCGACGTCCTTGAGGAGCAGCCGCGGCGGCTTGGTCTTCGGCAGGAGATCTTCGCTGTAGAGCGCGAAGCGCTGGCACGGGACGCCCTCACCGCACTCCTTATCCCCCGGGTCGGGGGCGCGCGCACCGACGAATGTGAGACGCGAGTCGTCGGGCGCGAGCGCGACCGTGTTCAAGCCCCAGACCGCGTCGATCTGGGCACCGAAGTACTTCTGTACCCGTCCGTTGGCTGCATCGATCTTCGCCAGATCACCGCCCGACGGGATCAACAGCCCTCGGGAGCTCCAGGTCGGCCGGCCCGCCGACGGCGCTTTGGCCAACCGTCGCTGCTTCCCCCCGGACGACGACACGGCATAGATCGCCCACTTCGCGTTGGTGGGCCGCAGAAAGACGATCTGCTTGCCGTCGGGCGACCACGCAGGAAAGCCGTCTCGGCCGCTGGTCGTCAGGCGATGCACTGCCTGTCCGTTCACGTCCATGGTCACGATCCCGACGCCGGCGCGGGAAAAGGCGATCCGCGTTCCGTCAGGTGAGAAGGCGGGGGCATCCGACGGGTAGGGACCCGTCGTCAGTTTCTTGAGACCGGTGCCCGACGACCGGATCCGGAAGAGCTGGTCGACGTGCTGGCCGGGTGGCACTGCCGAGAACACGATCCATTTGGCAGGGGCCGCCGCACGGGCTGCGGATGAGACTGCTCCGACTGCGAACGCGAATGCGGCCGCGACCACGAACAAGATCGACGCCAGCCTGGGCCGAGCCGCCATCGCGGCAGTTTAGCCCCCGCCCTTGGGGAGCCCGTAGGCTACGACTTCGGTGATCGGATGGGCGATGCCCGGGTGCGTCGCGCCGGCCCCGACGATCAGAACGTCCTTGCCGATGGCCGGACAGCTGTTGTTCCCCGCACGCAACTGTGTCCGCCACAGCGCGCGCCCGTCGGCTGCCGCAAATGCATACACGCGACCGTCGTACGTCGGAACGATCACCGCGTCGCGCGCGACCGTCGCACAACCGAACGGCGCCGACCCGAGGTGCGCCTGCCAGACCGTCTTGCCGGTGGCGGCATCGAGCGCATAGACCGTCCCCTTCCCCTGCGAGGGCGGTCGCGCGAACGCGTTCTTCGAGGTGACGGCACTCTCCTGCGAGCACAGCTCGACGACCGGGACGAAGAGGCGGTCGGCGGCGAACGCCATCGGCGTGAGGACTCCCCCGAGCAGCCCCGGGCAGACCGTGCTCGGCTTCAGGGGCAGCGGCCCGAGATCGTTCAGATGGACGCCCACGGACCGCGACCAGAGCCGCGTGTGAGCGGCGCGATCCCAGGCGATCACGATTCCTCCCTTCCCCCCGCCGAAGACGGCAGCGCGACCGCCGGCTGTGGCGAGAATCGGCGAGGCCTGGAAGTCGTAGTCGCGTACGTCGTGGGGAGTCACCTGGTCGTACCAGAGAAGACGGCCCGACGCTCCGTCGAGCACCACGAGCGAATCGGTGTAAAGCGCACGCCCGGGGAACAGTCGGCCGTTCGGGTATGCGCGCGACCCGCCCCACGGGCCCGGGTTCGAGATCCCCGCGTAGAGATTGCCGTCGCCGTCGACGCTCATCTGATTCCAGGCGCCGCCGCCGCCGCTCGACGCGGGATGCGACCACGGCAGCTTGACCGTCTGGAAGCGCCAGACGACGCGGCCGGTCGCGGCCGACAACGCGTACAGCCTGCCGCGGCCGCCCGGCACGAAGCCCTGGGTGCTGACGTACACCCGGCCGCGGTCGACGATCGGCGCGATCGCGATGAACTGCTCGAACGGGCCGACGAGTCGCCGCGACCAGAGGCGCTTCCCGCTCGCCGCCTCGAGCGCGAAGACCGTCGTGTCGGTTGCGCCGTAGAGCCGCGAGCCGGAGACCGAGACGCCGTTCGGGCCGTCGTTCGGCGCCTTGATGCTCTCCTTCCAGAGCAGCGCGCCGGTTCGAACGTCGAGAGCGTAGACACTCGACGTGGAGTCCTGCACGTACACCACGTTGCCGCTGATGACCGGGTTCGAGGTGATCGCACCGAAGCCCGCGCCGCGTGCGTGAAGGCGGAAGCGCCAGCGCACCGTGAGCCGTGGAATCGTCCGCGCGTCGAGCTTGGTCGCCGTGGCCGCCCGCCGGCTCGCGCCGTCCCCGTTCGCCGTTGTCCAGGACCCGCTCGCTGCGCTCCGGCCGCATCCCGCTGCGGCCGCGCCGACGACGAGCAATACCGCGAGGGCGGCCAGGGCTCGCGCGGTCCGCGCGGCGCCGGGAGAGAGATTCCCCCGGCGCTCACGCAGTTCAGCTATGGGATCGACAGGGCCGCGCGCAGCGAAAGATTAGAGACAGCCGTCTCCGTCATCCTTGCCGACCGCGTCGCTCTCGTCGCCGTCTTCGTCACTCCCGATTGTCGTGCCCGGCGGCGTGCCGAACGGGCAACCGTTGGCCGTGGGCGGACCGGAGGACGTGGTCGTGCCGCCTGTCGGAGTGGTGGTCGTCGAGGGTGGCGGCACGGGCGTCACCGCAACGCCGAAGCCGATGAGCCCCTTCATCCCCGCGGCGGCATGCCCGGGAACGCTGCAGAGGAACTCGTACTTGCCGGCCTTCGTGACGACGACGGTGAACGCTGCCGACTGTCCCGGCTTGAGAAGCTTCGTGACCTTGCCGGTGCAGGTGTTCTTCGCTGCGGTCTTCACCGGAACCGTGCAGAGCTTGAAGGTATGGAAGCCAAGGCCCTTGTTCGTCACCTTGAAGAGGTAGGTGCCGACCTTGAGCTTCGTGCTCTTGGAGAGCTGGAACTTGAGCTCGCTCGGCTTTCCCGCAACGACCGTGATGGTGGTCGCCTTTGTTGCGGTATGCGTCGAGAAGACCGCCGACGAGGCAAGTGCTCCGGCGGCCGGCAGTCCGACACAGGCCGCTAGAACACCTGCAAGAAAGACCGTACGACGCATTCATTCCTCCCCGTTGGCAGTGGTTTGGTCTTGCGACTGGGGCACGCAGCGCTTACGTGTTGTAACAATTCTACTGGATCGCACTGTAAAACAGCTCACTGCTGTCGCGCAGCCGGTGGAACGATCGGCGGCGCGCGGTCGAACAACCGATAGACGTCGTGCATGAAGTGCGCCGCCGTGAACATGCGCAGCTCGAGCGTGTGCCCCGTTCGCTTCTCCACCGTCGCTTCGAACCATGCCGGCGTGCGGGGATCGAAGAACGAGACCACCCAGGCCGGGCGACCAGCGACCGAGACGGTGCCGAGGACGTGCGCGTTCGAGACGCCGACCCAGAAGGGAACAGGCTCCGTGATCGGGCCGGATTGCGATGACCCGACCCATCGTCCCTCCGGTGTCGAGCGGTCCCAGCGGCGGCCGCCGATCACGATCCCTCCGCCATGGCCGCGAATGCTGTAGGCCGCCCGATCGGGTGCGGCGACCCGCCAGTCGCTCGTCTGCCGATTGGTCGAGTCGGCGGCGAGTCGCTCGACGTACGCAAGCGAGCGGAGGGACCGCCAGACGCGACCCGCACGCGCCATGATCGCAGTCCCGTTCGGCGGAGGCCAGACCGCCGGCAGTGCGACGCGCCAACTGGTCGAGGTCCCACGACCGACGACGACGAGCGAGACTGCATCTGGGCTCCGCGAAGGCGAAACCGTCGCGCGGTAGCACCCGGCACCACAAGCAGTTCCCACCCGGCGCACGCCGCCCGCCGAGAAGGCGACCCGGAGCCCCGAGACCCCGTGCTCGTCCCCGTCGAGCACCGAGGCCTGGAGCTGGAGCGAGTTGCGCCGCGGGACGACGCCGAGGGCAAGGACGTTGGCTCCGGCTTCGCGCGCGAAGACGACAGCCCCGGTCGGGGGTGTCGGGAAGCCCGCGGTGGCCGGCTCGATTGCAGGGAGCGCCATGCTGCCGCTCGGCGGGCTCCGGAGCGTGTCGTACAGCACGCCGATGACGACCCCGATCGCGAGCAGTCCCGCTGCGACCGCGGCCAGACGCCCGATCCGAGCCCGAGAGGACAACGCCCGGCGACGGTACCGCAGCGCGCCCACCTGCCTTCAGTTTCGCTGAGCCGCGCCCTATGATGAGCTGCCCGTGACGTCCGGTGAACGTACGCAGGCACTCCTCGACGAGATCGCCGAACTGTGGGCGGTCGTCTTGAGGATTTCCCAGGAGATCGAAGACGGCCAGCCCCTGACTGCCACACAGCGTCTCGCATTGCTCGAGATCTCGGTCGTCGGTCCGATGCGCCTGAACAATCTCGCGGCACGGATGGACACGACGGCCGCGACGGCGAGCCGCGCCGTGGACGCGCTGGAGGAGCTCGGGCTCGTCGAGCGGGGCAAGGACGCCGACGACGGCCGAGCGATCGCGCTCACCGCCACGAACAAGGGCAAACGGTGGACCGCCGGGCGCCGGGCGAAGCTCTGCAAGGTGCTGGAGACGCTCGAGGATGGAGTCGTCACGCCGAGCTTGCTCGACCACCTATCGCGGCTCAGCGCGGCGCTCCGCGAAGCGTCCGGGCACGACGACGTGAGCCGCGGCGCGCTCCTCTCGCGCTGACTACATACCCATCGCGTGGTACCCGGAGTCGACGTACAGCGTCGTCCCGGTGACGTTCGCGGCGCCGTCCGAGAGCAGATAGGCCGCGGCCGAAGCGACGTCGTCGGCTCCGATGTGCCGGTGCAGCGGTGAGCGCTCCTCGACGATCGACTCCATCGTCGGGAAGCCGGCGATCGAGCGCGCGGCGAGCGTGCGTACCGGCCCGGCCGAGACCGCGTTCACACGAATGTTGCTCTGCCCGAGATCCCAGGCGAGGTAGCGGACCGACGCGTCGAGCGTCGCCTTGGCCACACCCATGACGTTGTAGTGGGGCACGGCGCGGACGCCGCCGAGGTACGTCATCGTCACGATCGAGCCGCCGCCCGCCGCCGCCATCAGCGGCTCGGCCGCGCGCGCGGTCGCGACGAGCGAGTACGCGCTGACGTCGACCGCCATCCAGAAGCGGTCGCGCGGCGTATCGGTGAAACGCCCCTCCAGATCCTCGGCAGCCGCGAACGCCACCGAGTGGACGAGGATGTCGAGCTGCCCGTCGAAGGCGCCGGCAACCTCGTCGAAGACGCGCGCGACCGCCGTGTCGTCGCGGACGTCGAGCTCGGTGACGAGCGGGCTCGCGACGGATGCCGCAAGCTCGCGTACGCCGCTCTCGATCCGCTCCCCCTGGAACGTGAACGCACACGTCGCGCCGCCGTCGGCGAGCCGCTTCGCGATCGCCCAGGCGATCGACCGCTTGTTGGCGACCCCGAGGACGAGCGCACGCTTGCCGGCGAACATCGGCGGGACTCTAATGGCGGGCTCTGATTCGAGCAGGAACTTCAGGCCGTTCGGCTACTGTGCCTGCTCCGTGCGCCGCCTTCTTCTCGCCTCGGCGGTCTTCGTCCTCGTGGCGGCGACGTCGGCCCAAGCCGCGCTCGAGCCCCTGCGGCCGGATCTCCGCGAGGCTGCGACTCCGCGGATGCGCGCCGGCGTGATCCACATCCCGTCGCTGCGCGAGCGCACGACGACCCGTGTGATCGTCCGCCTGAACGCGCCGCCGCTCGCCGCCTGGAGCGGCGCCCGCACCCTGTTGTCGGCCTCGGCCGCCCACCGGCTCGACCTGTCGAGCGCGAGCTCGCGCGCCTACCTCGCGAAGCTCGCCCGCCTGCAAGCGGCGGCCGTCGCTCAGGTGAAGGCGGCGATCCCGGGCGCCCAGGTGCAGGAGCACTATCGCGTGATCCTGGACGGCTTCGCCGTGTCGCTGCCCGCGAAGAAGCTGCCCACGCTGCTCGCCCTCCGGGCCGTGAACAAGGTCTATCCGAGCCTCGGCTACTTCGCGACGATGGACCGCGGGCCGAGCGTGATCGACGCGACGCAGTTCGAAGCGGCGAGCGGGGATGTCGGCCAGGGGATCAAGGTCGGCGTCGTCGACACCGGCGTCGACTCGTCGAGCCCGTTCCTCTCGCCGAGCGGCTACTCGTACCCGGCCGGCTTCCCGAAGGGCGACACGAAGCTGACGACGCCGAAGGTGATCGTTGCGCGCGTCTTCCCCGGGCCGGTTCGCGACGACAAGAGCAACGTGCCGTTCGACAACACGGAGCCGCACGGCACGCACGTCGCGGGCATCGCCGCCGGCGACGCCGGCACGACCGCGCCCGCCGGCCCCGACCACCCCGCAACGAGCGGCCTGTCGGGCGTCGCTCCGAAGGCATGGATCGGCAACTACCGCGTCTTCACCGTGCCCACGCCGCTCGGTCACGAGGCGAACACGCCGGAGATCGTCGCCGCCTTCGAGTCGGCGGTCGAGGACGGGATGAACGTCATCAACTTCTCCGGCGGCGGGCCGCAGACGGACCCGGCGAACGACGCGATGTACGAGGCGATCCACAACACCGTCCTCGCCGGCGTGACGCCCGTGATCGCGGCGGGCAACGATCGTGAGGACTTCGGGCTCGGCACCGCCGGCTCCCCGGGGAGCGCGCCCGACGCGATCACCGTCGCCGCCGTCTCCAACTCGCACGTCTTCGCGCCGGCGCTGTCGGTGCAGGGCGGGCCGCCGAACCTGGGCGCGATCCCGATCCAGGGCAACGGCACGAAGTTCCCCGGCGGCTGGTCGACGCTCAACCAGACGCTCGTCGACGCCGGCTCGATCGTCGGCACCGACGGGAAGCCCGTCGACCCGTACCTGTGCGGCACCGCAACCGCGCCGAACTCGAGCGCGGGAACGCTTCCCGCCGGCTCGCTCGACGGCAAGATCGTCCTGCTGCTGCGCGGCAACTGCACGTTCTCGTCGAAGGCGCTGCGGGCGCAGCGCGCCGGCGCCGCGGGGATGATCTTCGTCGACAACCGCCCCGGTGAGGCCAACCCGATCCCGCTCGTGTTGCCGATGCCCGTCGGGATGATCTCCGACCTCGACGGCAAGCTGCTGCGCGCCTACATGGCGCAGAACGGCGGGCGCGCGTCGATCCGCGTCTCGAGCTCGATCCAGGAGATCTCGACCGGACGCGCGGGCGTGATCACGAGCTTCTCCTCGGCCGGCCCGACGGCGTTCGGCTACGACCTCAAGCCCGACATCGCGGCGCCCGGCCTCGACGTGCTGTCGTCGACACCGCCTCGCACGACCGGCTCGACGTTCGCCGTCTTCGCCGGCACGTCGATGGCGACGCCGCACATCGCCGGCGCCGCCGCGGTGCTGGTCGAGCGCCACCCGAGCTGGACGCCGTGGCAGATCAAGTCGGCGCTGATGTCGACTGCCGGCGCCGCCTGGGGCGACACGGCGCGGACGCAAGAGGCTTCGGTGCTGCTCGAAGGCGCCGGGCTGGCCGACGTCGGAGCGGCCGACGACCCGAAGGTGTTCACGGCGCCGCAGTCACTGTCGTTCGAGCGCATCGACGTGTCGACCGGCGCGCAGGTGCGCTCGATGCTGCTGATGACGTCCGACGCCGGCGACGGCGCCGGGACGTGGTCGCTGGCCTTGGCGCCCCAGTCGCAGACGACGGGCGTCACGATCGACGTCCCGCAGCAGCTCACGCTCGCGCCCGGAGGCGACGCCGACGTGCCGGTGATCATCCGCGCCGCCGCCGACGCCGCGACCGGTTGGAACAACGGCTTCATCACGCTCACGGGCGCCGGCGTCACCCGCCGCGTCCCGTACTCCTTCCTCGTCGAGCGGCCCGCGCTCCGCACGATCACGCCGGTCAAGCTGAAGAAGCTGCAGACCGGCAACACAGCCGTCGGCCAGAGCAAGGTGAGCACGTACTGCTGCCCGTCAGCCCCGTTCGGGCCCGCGCCGACGTACACCGGCGCGCCGATGAACGAGGACGGCTCGGAGCGCCTCTACTGGACATCGATCGACCGGCCGGTCGTGAACTTCGGCGTCTCGGTGCTCGCCGCGACCCCGGGATCGCTGGTCGATCCGTTCGTGCTCGGCTCGCAGGACGAGAACGACGTGCAGGGCTACGCGGGCATCCCGACCGACGTCAACGACCTGACGTTCGACGCAAGCCTCGACATCGGCGCCGCCGGCGCGCAGTTCCCGCGCCTGCAGCGCTTCTACATCGCCGTCGACTCGCGCGCCGATCCGTTCACGAACAAGCCGCTGAAGGGCTCGTACCTGCTCAACTCGTGGGTCAACGACGTCACGCCGCCCGCCGTCCGCATGCTGACGACGCGCGTCAGCGCCGGCCGGCCGCTGATCATCGCGCAGGTGGCCGACGCCGGCTCCGGCGTCGACCCGCTGTCGCTCGTCTTCAGCTACGGCGGCGTCCTGATCGGCGCATCGGCCTACGACCCGCTCACCGGCATCGTCGTGTTCGGGCTGCCCTCGCAGGCGCCCAAGCTGACGCCCGGCACCAAGCGCACCATCGTCGTCGCCTCCGACTACCAGGAGGCGAAGAACATCGACACGGTCGGGAACAACATCTATCCCAACACCGCCTTCCGCAGCGTGAACCTGAAAGTGGTGAACGGGCCCGCCGTGTCGTGGATCGAGCCGCCCGCGAACGTGTGCGCGCTGAAGCACGACCAGCTGACCGTCGTCGCCGGCTCGACGACCAAGGTGATGTCGGCCGTCTTCCGTGACGGCAGCCAGACAATTGGCACCGACAAGAGCGGCCCCGGCGGCGTCTTCTCCGTCGCCTGGAACACGACCTCGCTCGCCAAGGGCAAGCATATGCTGTCGGTGACGATCGTCGACCGGTCGGGCCGCGAGGCCTCGTCCGGCCGGTTGATCCGCGTGTGCAAGTAGCAGTCGTCTCGGGCGCCTCCTCCGGGATCGGCGCCGAGCTCGTGTCGCAGCTGCGCACACGCGGCTGGCGCACCGTCGGGCTCTCACGGCGACCGTCCGGGGCGGACGAGCACGAGGCGTGCG
This sequence comes from Gaiellaceae bacterium, assembly GCA_035473635.1. Lineage (GTDB taxonomy): Bacteria > Actinomycetota > Thermoleophilia > Gaiellales > Gaiellaceae > PALSA-600. The sequence goes on from DATIOD010000071.1 coordinate 81,596, forward strand.
ACGTCGCCGACCGGGCGGCCGTGCAGGCCGCGGCGACGCGCGTCCTCGAACGCCACCCGCGCGTCGACCTGGTCGTCTGCAACGCCGGCGTCGCCGCGGGCGGCGGCTTCCTGACGGCGGCGCCCGAGCGAATCGAGGAGACGGTCCGTGTCAACTATCTCGGCGCGGTGTGGACGGTGCTCGCCTTCCTGCCCGGCCTGCACGCGTCGTCGCACGTGGTGAACGTCGTCTCGATCGCGGGGACGATCGCCGGCGGCCCCTACTCGGCTTCGAAGCACGCGCAGCTCGCGTTCTCGCGTTCGCTCGCGGTCGAGCTCGCGCCCCGCGGGATCACCGTGCACACGGTCAACCCCGGGTACGTCGAGACGCCGGGGTTCCCGAAGCGCGGCCGTCTCGGGCCGCTCGCCGAACGCGTCGTCGTCGACCCGCCGTTCGTCGTCGACCGGCTGCTCGCGGCGGTCGAGCGCAACCGGGCCGAGATCGTCGTGCCGCGCTGGTACCGCCCGCTCGCCTGGGCGCAGGCGCTCGCGCCGGGCGCGCTCACGCATGCGCGCCGCGCGCACCGCCGCCGATCGGTCAGAGGCTCTCGCGCGTGAGCACGTACCAGCCGATCTCGGCCTCGTAGTCGCTCGGGGCGAGCGCCCGCGCGGTCTCGCGCTCCAGGCCCGCGCAGCCGGCGAGGTCGAGGTACGACTCGAGCTCGCGCCGCTCGCGGACGATCTCCGTGCGGCGCAGAACGAGCCCGTTCGAGTCGAACAGGCCTCGCAGGTCCTGATCGGAGAGCACGCGCGAGGTCGACGGGTCGCGCGCGCGCTCGAAGGTGTTCAGCGCGACCGCCGCGAGCGGGTCGACCGGCGCGAGCTGGTCGACGACGAGCAGCGTGCCGCCCGGCCGCGTGACGCGCACGAGCTCGGCGACGAGCAGCTCCGGCCGCGGCGTGTGGTGCAGCGTCACGAGGGTTCCCGCCACGTCGAACGAGAACGACTCGAGCTCGAGGTGCTCGCCGTCGCCGACGACGGCTACGACGTTTTCCGGCGCCGAGACGAGCAGGCGCTCGACCTGCACGGGGTCGCGCTCGACCGCGACCACCTCCCGCACGCGCGGCGCGAGCGCGAACGCCAGCGCGCCGAGGCCCGAGCCGACGTCGAGGGCGCGCTCGCTGCCGTCGAGCGACGGCAGCAGATCGGCCAGCCGGGCGGCCAGCCCCTGCGCACGTTCGGCCTGCAGCGCGGCGCGCCGCTCGAGGTCGGTCACGCTCCGACCACCACCCTCGTCGCCCGATTCCGCGCAGCGGCGCCGATCCCGCAGGAGAGCTCGTACGTGATCGTGCCCGCCACGCGCGCGTGCGACTCGAGCGGCACGTCGTCGCCGACGATCGTCACCGGCGTGCCGGGCGGCGCGTCCCGGTCGAGCTCGACGGCGATCGCGTCCATCGACACGGTGCCGAGCACGCTGCTCCGCCGCCCGTCCTCGACCACCACCTCGGTTCCGGTGAGGTCGCGGCGGAACCCGTCCCCGTACCCGACCGGGACGATGCCGATCCAGGTGTCTCGCGCGGCGACGAACCGCCGGCCGTAGCCGGTCGACTCGCCCGCGTGCAGCAGCCTGGTCTGCGCGATCTCGCTGCGCCACGACAGCACGGGCTCGAGCCCGTCGGCGGAGGCGTCGTCGCCGAACGGCGAGAGCCCGTAGAGCGCGATCCCGCACCGGACCGCGTCGAAGTGCGACTCGGGAAGCCGCAGCGTGGCCGCGCTGTTGGCTGCGTGGCGGACGAGGTGCGCGAAGCTGTCGGTCGCCTCCCGAAACCGCCGGAGCTGCAGTCGCGCGAACTCGACATCCGAGTCGGCCGTCGCCAGGTGGGTCATCACCCCGGCAACCTCGCGCGTCGGCGCCGGCAGTTCCGAGAGCCCCCAGCGCCCCATGCCGGTGTCGATCTTCAGGTGCACCTCGACGCCATCCGGGATCCGCCCGTCCGCAACCGCCAGCGCGAGGCGCGCCTCGCGCGCGGCGGCGATCTCGACGGGGGCTGCGGGCCCGAGCACGATCACGCGCGTGTCCGGGAACACATCGCGCAGCTCGAGCGCCTCGGGCACCGTCGCGACGCAGAGTGCCGTCGCGCCGCCGTCGAGCGCCGCAGCGGCGCACTCCCGCGCGCCGTGGCCGTACGCGTTCGCCTTGACCACCGCCCACAGCTCGGCGCCGCCCGCCGCGCGCAGCAGCGTCTGCGCGTTCCGGCGGAGCGCGCCGACGTCGATCGTGATCTCGCTCCGCCCTTCCATCGTCACTGGAGTGGCGCGCGCTGCAGCCCGTGCCCGGCGAGCGCCAGCCGCAGGGCCGGCAGCAGGTCCGAGGCGACGACGCCGACCGGCGGCTCGACCAGCTCCGACGCGATTCCGTGCGCGACGGCCGCGGCGGCGGCGGCGAGCCGCGCCTCGACCCCCTTCGCGAGGAACGCGGCGACGATCCCGGTGAGCACGTCGCCGGAGCCGGCCGTCGCCAGCGCCGGCGTGCCGTAGGCGGCGACCAGCACGCCCTCCCGCGGCGCGGCCACGAGTGTGTCCGCGCCCTTGAGCAGAACCACCGAGCCGTAGATCGACGACGCGCGTCTGACCGCGTCGAGCCGGTGCGCGTCGATCTCCTCGCTCGTCGTCCCGAGCAGCGCAGCGAGCTCTCCCGCGTGCGGCGTGAGCACCGTCGGCGCACCGCGCGCGAACGGCTCGAGCTCCCAGAGCGCGTCGGCGTCGAGCACGACCGGGCAGTCGAGCCGCTCGAGCAGGACGCGGACGAGCTCCACCGTACCGTCGCTGCGTCCGAGCCCCGGGCCGATCGCCACCGCATCGGCCTTCGCGGCCGCCTCGATCACCCCGTCCGCCGAGCGCGGCAACAGGCGGCCGGCGTTGTCCTCGGCGAGCGGGCGCTTGACGGCCTCGAGCAGCATCGACTCGAGCACGGGCAGCGTCGACTCGGGCGCACCGACCGCGACATAGCCGGCGTCGGCGCGATACGCGGCGAGCGCGGCCAGCACCGGCGCACCCGTCAGCCCGCGCGAGCCGCCCACCACGAGCACCGACCCGGCCGAGTACTTCGTCGAGTCTGCGCGCTTGCGCGGCAGGTCGAGCAGCACCGAGGCGGGGACGAGCGCGTGCTCGTGCTCGCGAGGGCGGAGCCCGAGCGGCGCGACGTTCACCGAGCCGGCGTACGCCCGCCCGGGTGCAACCGCGAGGCCGACCTTGGCGGCACCGAAGGTGACGGTCGTCGTGGCGCGAACCGCCGTGCCCGCGACCTCTCCGGTCGACGCGTCCACGCCCGACGGGACGTCGATCGCGACGACAGGTCGATCGGCGGCGTTGATCAGGCCGATCATCCGCGCGGCGTCCTCGCGGGGCGGCCCCTCGATCCCGATCCCGAGCAGCGCGTCGACAATCACGTCCGGGTCGCCGAGGTCGCCGACGCCCTCGACCACCTGGACGTCGCGGCCCGCCTCGCGGAGCACGCGCGCGCAGATCTTCCCGTCGCCGCCGTTCTTGCCCCGGCCGCAGACGACGGTGACTCGTCCGGGGAAGGAGCGGAGCACGACCTCGGCGACAGCCGTCCCCGCGCGCTCCATCAGCTCGTCGAGCGACCCCGGGTGGGCGTCCTCGGCCGCGCGGGTCTCGGCCGCGGTCAGCAGCGGAAGGAGCCTCACGCGCCGTCTGCCTCGTCGACGACCACGGCGATCGCCGCGGCGAGCTCACGGGAGTGCGTCATCGAGAGCTCGATGCGGCCCGCGCCGACCCGCTGCGCCCAGGCGGCCGTTCGGCCGGCGAGGTAGACGCCGGGCTTCGGACGGCCCCGGATCTCGATCTCCTTCCACGTGAAGAGGACGCCCGAGCCGAGCGCCTTTCCGACGGCCTCCTTCGCGGCAAAGCGCCCTGCGTAGTGCTGCGGCGGGTTCGGCTTCGAGTCGCAATACTCGCGCTCGGCCTCGGTGAAGCAGCGCTCCTTGAAGTCGTCGCCGTGGCGCGCGAGGGCGTGCCGGATCCGCTCGATCTCGATCAGGTCGACGCCGACGCGCAACGGTCAGAGATTCCGATTCAAGGATTCCGCTCGAGCCAGTCGGGGAGCTGGGCGATCGAAGAGACGATGCCGTCCGGCTGGACGCGCGAGCGCTCGAGGTCGTCGGGCCGGAACTTCCCCGTGCGGACGAGCACGGTGCGCAAACCGTTCACGTGCGCGCCGGCGATGTCGCCCTCGAGGTCATCGCCCACCATCCAGGTCAGCGACGGCTCTGCATCGAGCGCCTCGAGCGCCGCCGCGAAGTACGCGGTGCTCGGCTTGCCGAGGACGGTCGCCTCCGTGTTCGCCGCGTACTCGAGGCCGGCGACGAACGCGCCCGCATCGAGTCTTGCGCCGTCCGCCGTCTGCCACCAGCGGTTCTTGTGCAGGCAGTAGAGCTCGGCGCCCGCCTCGAGCTCGTGGAACGCACGGTTCAGGTTCAGGTAGGAGAACACGCGGCCGGTCTCCTCACCCTCCGCCGCGCCGCCGAGCAGCACCGCGTCCACGTTCATGCCGACGAGCTGCAGGCCGTTCAGGTCGTCGAGCATGCCGGGCATGGTCAGCGCAAGCACGCGCTTGCCGGCGAGAACGCGCGCAGCGACGCTCCCGGTCGTCTGCAGCTCGTCGGCCTCGAGGTCGACCCCGATCGCGCGCAGCTGCTCGACGAGCTGCGCGCGCGACTGGGTCGTCGAGTTCGTGACGAAGCGGACCCGGTGCCCGGCGTCGCGCAGGCGCTTCACGGCGGCCGCCGCTCCGGCGATCGGCGTCCCCGAAACGTGCAGCACCCCGTCGACGTCGAGGAGAATCGCCGCCATGGACGCCGAGTCTATTCGCTCGGAGATCGCGTTCCGGTACTCGCGCTCGAGCGGGCCGGGCGGCCAGCACGCCCAGAAAAGCTCGACACGCGTCGAGGCGCTGTTCGACGTCGAGGGCTCGGAGGCGCTGTCCGAGCGAGAGCGGCGGCTCGTGCTCGAACGCATCGGCCCGGTCGTCCGCGCGGTCGCGCAGGACGAGCGGTCGCAGACGAGGAACCGCGAGCTCGCGATCGACCGGATCGTCGAGCAACTGCGGGCGGCAGTGCGGGTGCGTCGCCCGCGGAAACCGACCGCGCCCAGCGCGGCATCGCGCGAGCGGCGGCTCGAGGAGAAGAAGCGGCGCGGCCAGACGAAGCGGCTACGACGCGAGATCGGCGACTAGCGGCCGGCGCCGTCGCAGCAGCAGCCAGGCACCGGCCGCGACGAGGAGCGCCGCGGCGAGCCCGGCGGCCGCGGGAACCCGCCAGGAGCTCGTGGCACGAGGAGCGCCGACGGCAAAGGTGCGCGTGTCGAGCCTGATCAGCTCCCGTCGGCCGTCGAGCACCTCGACCGCCCGCCCGCCGTCACCCGTCCGTAGCCGCAGGCGACCGACGATCGACGGGTCGAGCCCGTCGAGATCGATGCAGCGCGCACGGGCGTGCACTGTGTCGAGGGCATGCACGAACGGCGTCCCGCCGGCGCCGTCGTAGAGCGTGTATGCCCACCGACCGCCGGGGCCGGCCGCACGGCTCACAGGATTGCCGCGCATCTTCTCCCCGGGTGAGCGCGGATCGACGATCGGCGCCGGCTCGAGTCGCAGCGCGGGCACCGAGTAGCTGCGCACCGTGTACCGCGTCGGGTCCTGCGGCGCGACGTAGTCGATCAGATAGATGCGGGCTCCGTTCGGGGAGACTGCGTCGAAGCTGAAGTCACCCGCGAGGTCGACGTGCGCGCGCACCCGGAGCGACGGAGCGTCGAGCACGAGCAGTCGCGTCCTCGCGCGCGGGAAGGCACGGCGCGGCTCGATCAGCACGAGCGTGTGCCGGTCGCCCGAGAGACCGCCGGCCGAGCCGTCGTAGGCGACGGCCGGGATTGTGTACTCCCCGGCGACGAGGTGCGTGGCGAGCACCTGACCGCCTGCCCGACGGATGCGTTCGACGAGCGTTCCGTTCCCCGTCGGGATCGTCACGTAGCGGCTCGCACCGGCCGGGGCGGCGACCCCGCTCGACCCGTCGTCGACGCCGAGGACCGGGAGGCCGTCGGCGGACGCGAGCGGTGCCGCCACGAGCGACGAGGCGAGCGCGGCGACCGCGATCAGGTTCCGGCGCACGGACGGGATACGTCCGCGAGGGCCGGAGAAGTCCGCGGCGGGGCTTAGAGGTTCGGCCGGTGACCGCGGCGCTCGACCGGGCGCGAGTCGACGCCGTAGCGGGCGGCGAGCAGGCACAGGCCGATCACGGCCAACAGGAAGAGGAACGCTGCCATGCCCGGATCGTGCCTCAGCAGGGTCTATCAGTGCAAATGCTTGTAATACTGATGTTGATCATGAAACACGATCAATGGCTCGGGGTCGAGGTCCGGCATTTCGCGGCGCTGCGCGCGGTGGCCGAGGAGGGGTCGTTCGGGCGCGCAGCCGAGCGGCTCGGCTACACGCAGTCGGCCGTCAGCCAGCAGATCGCGACGCTCGAGCGGATCGTCGGCGAGCAGCTCGTCGAGCGGCCGGGCGGCCCGCGGGCGGTCTCGCTCACCGAGGCCGGCCGCCTGCTGCTCCACCACGCCGAGTCGATCGTCGGACGGCTGCAGGCTGCGCAGGCCGACCTCCACGCACTGCAGGCCGGCGAGTCCGGGACACTCCGCGTGGGCACCTTCCAGTCGGTCGGCGCGCGGGTGCTGCCCGAGATCATGCGGCGCTTCGCCGAGCAGTGGCCGAGCATCGAGGTGATGCTCGATGAGCTCGAGGACGACGAGAGCGCGCGGGCGATCGAGCTCGGCACGATCGACGTCGGCTTCGTCCAGCTGCCGGTGGGCGAGGCGCCGCTCGAGACGGTCGAGCTGCTCCGCGACCCGTACGTGCTCATCGTCCCCGCGGGATCACCGCTCGCGCGCCGCCGCCCGACGCTCCGTCAGGTGGCCGCGCAGCCGCTCGTCGGCTTCCGCGACCACCACGCTCTCGGCTCCGTCACCGCCGCCTTCAACGCAGAGGGCCTCGAGCCGCACTGGACGTTCCGGTCGAACGACAACCCGACGGTGCAGGGGCTCGTCGCGGCCGGGCTCGGCGCCGCCGTGATGCCCGCACTCACGATCGATCCGGCCGACGCGCGGATCGAGGTGGTCGACCTCGCCGAGTCGATCCCGCCGCGGATCATCGCGGTCGCGTGGCACCGGGACCGCTACGCTTCGCCCGCCCTGCGCGCGTTCGTCGAGACAGCGCGCGCCGCAGTCGCTACTCGACCGTGACGGTCTTCGCCAGGTTGCGCGGCTGATCTACGTTCAGGCCGCGCAGGCGCGCGATCCGGTAGGCGAGCAGCTGCAGCGGGAGCACCGCGAGCGCCGCCTGCAGGAACGCGGGCGACTCCGGCACGAAGATCACGTCGTCCGCGTGGTGCTGGATGTCCTCGTTGCCGTCGGTGGCGATCGCGATCACGTGCGCGCCGCGCGCTCTCGTCTCCTGGATGTTCGACACGATCTTGTCGTAGACGTGGATTCGCGTCGCGACCACGACGACCGGCGTCCCTTCCTCGAGCAGCGCGATCGGCCCGTGCTTCATCTCGCCGGCCGAGTACGCCTCCGTCGGGATGTACGAGATCTCTTTCAACTTGAGCGCGCCCTCGAGCGCGACGGGGAGGCCGACGTGGCGGCCGAGGTAGAGGAAGAACGGCCGGTCGTGGAAGCGCTGCGCGATCTCCTCGATCGGATGGTCGCCGTCGAGAAAGCGCTGCATCTTGCGCGGCAGGTCGTAGGCCTCGTCGAGGATGAACTCGATCTCCTCGCGCGGCAGCGTCTCACGCGCCTGCGCGAGCTTGAGCCCGATCAGGAAGAGCAGCGCGACCTGCGCGGTGAACGTCTTCGACGCGGCGACGCCGACCTCGAGCCCGGTGCGCGTGTAGAGCACCGAGTCGACCTCGCGCGTGATTTGCGAGCCCATCATGTTGGTGATCGCCACCGTGCGCGCGCCCTTCTCGCGCGCGAGCTTCATCGCCTGGATCGTGTCGCGCGTCTCGCCCGACTGCGAGATGCCGATCACGAGCGTTCCGGGATCGATCACCGGGTTGCGGTAGATCCACTCGCTCGCGACGTCGGGCTCGACCGGGATGCGCGCCCACTCCTCGATCGCGTACCGGCCGACCACACCCGCGTGGTAGGCGGTGCCGCACGCGACGATCACGATGCGCCGCAGCTCCCGCAGGCCCTCCTCGTCGAGGCCGAGCCCTTCCAGGACGAGCGTGCCGTGACGTACACGGTCGCCGATCGTCTCGGCGACGCCCTCGGGCTGCTCGTAGATCTCCTTGAGCATGAACGTCTCGTAGCCGGAGCGCTCGGCCGCGGCGTCGTCCCAGTCGACGTCGACCGTGTCGTGCTGGACGGCCTCGCCCGAGACGGCGTCGACGTACGTGACGCCGTCTGGCGCGATCCGCACGACGTGCCCGTCGTCCGGGAACTGGACGTGCCGCGTCTCGGCGAGGAACGCCGCGAGGTTCGACGCGAGGAAGTTCTCGCCGTCGCCGAGCCCCACCACCATCGGCGTCTGGTGACGCACGCCGACGAGCTCGTCGGGATGGTCGCGGTGGATGACCACGAATGTGAAGTGGCCCTCGAGCCGTGCGTACGTGGCGCGAACCGCTTCGACGAGATCGCCCTGGTACGCGTCCTCGACGAGGTGCACGACGACCTCGGCGTCGGTCTCGGAGCTGAACCGGTGACCGGCCGTGATCAGCTCCTCGCGCAGCTCGCGGTAGTTCTCGATGATCCCGTTCAGCACGATCGCCGTGCGCCGGTCGTCGCATGCCGTCAGCGGGTGCGCGTTCTGCTCGGTCACGCCTCCGTGCGTCGCCCACCGCGTGTGGCCGAGCCCGGTGTTCGACTGGGAGCCGAGCCCGGCGGCCGCGTTCTTGAGGTTGTCGAGGTTGCCGACGGCGCGGATGTACTCGAGGCCGTCGGCCTCGAGCAGCGCGAGGCCCGCCGAGTCGTAGCCGCGGTACTCGAGTCGTTCGAGCCCCCTGATCAGGAGCGGCTGGCAGGGACGCGGCCCGACGTATCCGATGATCCCGCACATTCGTCGACTCCTTCCTCCCCCGGGCTGGCACGACCGGTTCTTCCCGAACACGGCCTCTGGAAACGGAAAAGCCCGGCCTGGGGCCCGTTCCAGCGGCGGAACGGTCAGCCGAGCTCTCGACGGACGAGAGCCGCGATCCTAGCACAGGCCTCTTCGGCCTCCCCGGCGTCGCGGGCCTCGGCGAGGACGCGGATCACGGGCTCGGTGCCGGACGGGCGCACGAGCACTCGGCCCGCGTCGCCCCAGGCGTCGTTGGCGCGTTCGACCTCGGCAACGAGCGCCGGCGTCAGCTCCTTCGAGTCGACGCGGACGTTCTCTTTCGCCTGCGGGAACACCGGCATCACCGCCGCGACCTCGCTCAGCGGCCGACCGCGCAGCGCACCCGCGAGCAGGAGCCCTGCCGCGAGCCCGTCGCCGGTGACGTGGTCGCGCAGGTAGATCACATGGCCCGACTGCTCGCCGCCGAGCAGGCCGCCCTCGCGCTCGAGCGCCTCGAGCACGTAGCGGTCGCCGACGTCGGTCGTGACGACCCGAATGTCGTGCTCCTTCATCAGCTCGTGCAGCCCGAGGTTCGCCATCACCGTGACCGCGACGAGGTCGACCTCGAGGTCGAGCGCGAGGACCGCGACGATCTGGTCGCCGTCGACGAGCGCGCCGCGTTCGTCGACAGCGAGCATGCGGTCGCCGTCGCCGTCGAACGCGATCCCGAGGTCGTAGCCCAGCTCGAGCACCGTGCGCTGCAGGAGCGCCGTATCGGTCGCGCCGCAGCCGACGTTGATGTTCGAGCCGTCGGGCTGGTCACCGATCGAGTGGACGTGCGCGCCGCACTGCTCGAACGCCTGCGGGGCCAGCCCGGAGTACGCGCCGTTCGCGCAGTCGACGACGATGCGCAGGCCGGAGAGATCCGCGCCGAAGCGGTCGAGCACGTGCTCGAGATACGAGTCGGTGGCGATCTCCACGCGCTGGATCGTGCCCTGGTCGACCGCCGGCGCCGCCGCGAGCAGCGCCTCGATCTGCTCCTCCGACGCGTCGGAGAGCTTGCGTCCCTGCGAGTCGAAGAACTTCACGCCGTTGTACTCGGGCGGGTTGTGCGACGCGGAGATGACGACGCCGAGGTCGAGCGCGAGCAGCGCGACGGCCGGCGTCGGCAGAACGCCGCCGAGGATGCAGTCACCGCCTGCCGAGACGACGCCGCGCGCGAACGCCTCCTCGAGCTGCTCGCCAGAGCTTCGCGTGTCCCGACCGACGAACACCTTCGCCGCGCCGGTCCACAGCGACGCCGCGCGACCGAGCCGCTCGACGAGCTCCGGCGTGATGGTCTCGCCCACGACTCCGCGGACACCATCGGTGCCGAAGTGCCTGCGCGCCATGACGGAGGGCGCTGTTAGCGCTTGCTGAACTGCGGTGCCTTGCGAGCCTTGTGCAGGCCGGCCTTCTTGCGCTCGACGATGCGTGCGTCGCGCGTCAGGAAGCCCGCCCGCTTGAGCGGCACCCGGAGCTCCGGGTTGATCTCGACGAGCGCGCGCGCCACACCGTGGCGAATCGCGCCGGCCTGACCGGAGGGGCCGCCGCCATGAACGCGCACGCGCAGGTCGTACTGGCCCTGGACGTCGGCGGTCTTGAGCGGCGCGGTGGCCAGCACGCGATGCCAGAGGCGCGGGAAGTAATCGTCGAGCGACTTCCCGTTGATCCACGTGGCGCCGTCTCCGGGCCGCAGGATGACGCGTGCGACCGACGTCTTGCGCTTGCCGGTGCCGCGATATTGAGCCGGAGTCGACATCTACACCTCGATCTTGGTCGGAGCCTGCGCCTCGTGCGGATGCTCGGCGCCGGCGTAGATCTTGAGCTTCGTCAGCTGCGCGCGTCCGAGCCGGTTCCGCGGCAGCATTCCCTTGACGGCCTTCCGCAGCACCTCGGTCGGCTGGCGCTCGAGCTGCTCGCGCAGCGTACGCTCGCGCAGGCCGCCCGGATAGCCCGAATGCCGGTAGTACATCTTCTCGTCGAGCTTCTTCCCGGTGACCGCGATCTTCTCGGCGTTCACGACGACGATGAAGTCGCCGGTGTCGACGTGGGGCGTGTACTGCGGCTTGCCCTTGCCGCGCAGGCGCTCGGCGATCTGGGTCGCGAGCCGTCCGAGGGTCTTTCCCTCGGCGTCCACGAGGTACCAGTCGCGCTGAATCTCGCCCGGTTTGGCGTTGTAGGTCTTCATACGGAGAAACGGCGGACCAGGCGTCCGCCGGGCGCGAACTGTAGCAGTCCACGCCGGAAATCCGCCAGGCCGCCCCGGCTCGGATGGCGCAGATACGGCGCTCCGAGCGCCTCCGCGGCGATCCTGCCGACCCCGAGCGTGAGGCGCCCGCGGGCGAGCTCGAGGGCGAACTCCCGGCCCGCCCGCACCTCGGCGGCCGTCGGCCGCCGGTTCGAGCTCGCCGTGCCCGGATGCGTCGGGACGACGTTCCAGAGGAGCGCGTCCTCCTCGAGGGAGAGCTCGCCGAGCACTCGGTGCACCATCGTCGCCGTCGCCTCGGCAGGTCCGGCGCCGGTGAGCTGGCGCTCGGACGTGAACGGGATCCCGGAAACGCGCGCGCCGCGATAGCCGGGCGCCTCGCCGACGAGCAGCAGCGGCGCAGCCCCGCGCGAGTCGAGATACTCCGCGAGCCGGCGGACGCGGTCATCGGCGCCGGCGCCGTCCCGGTAGAAGTTGCACGTCTCTCCGATCCGCGCGGCGAGGAGCCGGTCGATAAACGAGCGCATCGAGATCACGACTCTGACCGATGGCGGCCAGCCGCCGTCGCAGATGGCGCGCACGGTCGCGGCCTTCATCGACGGCGCCGCGCATCGCCTCGACCTGGCGCAGTACGACTTCAACCTCGGGGACGCGACGCGTCCGATCGTCGCCGACGCGATCACGCGCGCCGCCGCGCGAGGCGTGAGCATGCGCTTCGTCTACAACGTCGACCACCCGGCGCCGATGCCGGTGCCGCCGCCGTCGGAGCCCGACGTCGAGCTGATCGCAACTCTGCCCGTGCAGGGAAAGGCGATCGCCGGGATCCCGGATCTCATGCACCACAAGTACGTGGTACGCGACGGCTCCGTCGTCTGGACCGGCTCGTTGAACTGGACGGACGACTCGTGGTCGCGCCAGGAGAACGTGGTCCTCGTCGTGAACGACGCGGCGATCGCGAAGGCGTACGAGCTCGACTTCGAGCAGCTGTGGTCGACGGAGGACGTGATGCGCACGGGCTTCGTCGATCCGCGCAACGAGGACGGCATCCGCGCCTGGTTCACGCCCGGGCACGGCGAGGATCTGTCAGCGCGGATCTCGAAGCTGATCCGCCGCGCGCGCAAGCGCGTCCGCATCTGCTCGCCGGTGATCACGACGGGCCCGGTGCTCGGGACGCTCGCGCAGGTGATCGCCGACAAGACGGTCGACGTCGCCGGCTGCGTCGATGCGACGCAGATCCGCGAGGTCGTCCACCAGTGGAGCGCGAACCGAAACATCTCGTGGAAGCTGCCGCTGCTCAAGCACGTGATGGCCGGGCCGTTCACCGGCAAGATCTCGACCCCGTACGGCGCCGGCACGGTGCACGACTTCATGCACGCGAAGGTGTGCGTCTGCGACGACACGACGTTCGTCGGCTCGTTCAACCTCTCGCGGAGCGGCGAGAAGAACGCCGAGAACGTGCTCGAGATCGCCGACGCGCAGATCGCCGACCGCCTCGCCGCCTTCGTCGACGACGTCCGCGTGAAGTACCCGCCCGTGTCGCTGCCGCCCGGTTAGCGGCGGCTTACCGTCGGGGTCAGACCCGGGTCTGACCCCGAAGGGGTGTGGACAGTTCCCGCAACCGCAGCGTTCATGCGCGATTTTCTGGCGGTCGGCTCTGGCACCGGCGCCCCGCGCGTCGCGGCGCCACTTGGCCCGGCCGTGACGTGTCCCCTACCAGCGCTCCCAATGGACGATGTCGCCGGTCGGACGGCGGAGCTCGCGCAGGCGGGAGGTGCCGCGATCGGCCGTCGGATCGGGCGCGGGGCGGCCGATCAGCGCGAGGCCGATCGGCACGACCTCGTCCGGCAGGCCGACGATCTCCGCGAAGAGCCGCTTCTGTTCGGGGTGTCCGATGAACGCGCCGGCGAGGCCCTCGTCGATCGCCGCCAGCAGCACGAGCATCATCAGCGCGCCGGCATCGACGAACCAGTACGGCACCGGCCACGTCACCTCGACGCCGCCGGTTTCGGCGAGCTTGTCCGGCTGGTTGTACCGCGCGTGGTAGAGCGACTCGCTCGCCGAGAGCACGAGGTGCACCGGCGCCTGCGCGACGAAGGTCTGTGTCAGCGGGTGGTCGGCCCACGCGTCCGCGAACTGCCGCCGCGTCGCCGCGTCGGTGACGACGACGATGCTCGAGCCCTGCGTGAACCCGCCGGACGGCGCGCGCCGGATCACGCCGACGATGCGCTCGATCTGCTCGCGCGGGATCGGCGTCGACTCGAATGCGCGGTGCATACGCCGGCGGGCGAGGATCTCACGGAACTCCACGAAGCGCACCGTATAAGGTCGCGGGCGTGAGATTCGAGTCGAAGACGGCGCTCGTAACCGGCGGCGCGCGCGGGATCGGCGCGGCGACGGCGACGCGGCTCGCGGCCGAGGGCGCGAAGGTCATCGTGGCCGACTTCGACGAAGCGGCCGCGACCGAGACGGCGAGCGCGATCGGGGGACGTGCAGTGCGCTGCGACGTGACGTCGCAGGCGGACGTCGAGGCCGCCGTCGCCGCCGCCGTCGAGCTGGGCGGCACGGTCGACCTGCTCGTGACGTGCGCGGGGATCATCCGCGACAACATGCTCTTCAAGATGACCGACGACGACTGGGGCGCGGTCATCGACACGCACCTGAAGGGATCGTTCTTCGCGGCGCGCGCGGCGCAGCAGCACATGGTCGAGCAGAAGAGCGGCAAGATCGTGTTCATCTCGTCGACATCGGCGCTCGGGAACCGCGGGCAGACGAACTACTCGACGGCGAAGGCGGGCCTGCAGGGGATGACGAAGACGCTCGCGATCGAGCTCGGCCCCTTCAACGTCAACGTGAACTGCGTCGCTCCCGGTTTCATCGAGACCGCGATGACGAAGCAGACCGCGGAGCGGATGGGCGTGCCGTTCGACCAGTTCAAGGAAGCGGTCTCGGCGCAGACGCCGCTCCGCCGCGTCGGGACGCCGGAGGACGTCGCCGGCACGATCGCGTTCCTCTGCTCGGAGGACGCCGCGTACGTGTCCGGCCAGGTGATCTACGTCGCGGGCGGCCCGCGGAACTGATCCGCGCGCCCGAGAACGCCGTCGACACGCTCACCAAGCCGCGCCGCGTCCGCCCCGGCGACACCGTGGCGATCGTCTCGCCGTCGTTCGGCGCGGCGGGGGCCTGGCCGCACCGGGCCGAGCGCGGCACCGCGTACCTCGAGTCGCTCGGCCTGAAGGTACGCCAGATGCCGAACGCCGCCCGGAACGAGGGCTGGACCTCCGCGCCGCCCGCCGCACGCGCCGCGGACCTCCACGCTGCGTTCGCCGACGAAGAGGTGGCGGTCGTGCTCGCGTCGATCGGCGGCGACCATTCGAACCAGCTGCTCCCGCTGCTCGACTTCGAGCTGATCCGCGAGCACCCGAAGGTCTTCCAGGGGTACTCCGACATGACCGTCCTCCACTGGGCGATCGCGAAGCACGCGGGCCTCGGCACCTTCCACGGCCCCGCGCTCGTCTCCGAGCTGGGCGAGTTCCCGGCTGTTCTCCCGGAGACCGACCGTTACCTGCGCGCCGCCTGGTTCGGCGGCGAGCCGTTCGCCTACGAGCCCTCCGACTCCTGGACCGACGAGTTCCTCGACTGGGACACGCGCGCCGACCTCGCGCGCCCGCGCGAGCTGCGCCCGAGCGACGGGTGGGTGACGATCAGGGAGGGAACGGCGCGCGGGCCGCTCCTCGGCGGGTGCCTCGAGACGATCTGCCGGCACCTCAAGGGCTCGAGCGCGTGGCTCGACCCGGACGGCGCGATCCTGCTGCTCGAGACGTCGGAGGAGACGCCGCCTCCGGCCTCCGTCGACAGCTATCTCAGCGACCTCGAGCAGCTCGGCGTCTTCGACGCCGCCTCCGCCCTCCTCGTCGCACGCCCGTACGGCTACGCCGCCGACCAGGTCGAGCGGCTGTGGGACGTCGTCGCAGGGAGAACGGAGACCGCGCGGATCCCCGTGCTCGCGAACGTGGAAGCCGGGCACACCGACCCGATGATGACGCACCCGTTCGGCGTCCAAGCGGAGGTCGACGCAACGCGCAAGACGCTCCGACTGCTCGAGGCGCCGACGGTCGACTAGGAGTCGCGACCGATCACGTCGTAGCCGCGGTAGGCGAACGACGCGCAGGGCGAGCCGGGCAGCTCGTCGTCGAGCAGCGAGAACAGCACCGAGTCGCGCCGCGCGCCGCCGTCCTCCTTCGGGTCGAGACGGCGGCGGAGCCGTCCCTCCTCCGTGAAACCGAGTCTGCGCGGGATGCGGAGGCTGACCTCGTTCTCCGGATCGACCTGGATGTCGACGCGCTGGTAGGCGCACTGCTCGATCGCCGTGCGCGCGAGGACGGCGGTCACTTCGGTGGCGATGCCCTGGCGGAGCGCATCCGCACGGATCCAATAGCCGATCTCGATCGACTCGGGGTCGCCGCGCGGATGGAGCCCGCTGCCGCCGAGCTGCCGCGACTCGTCGGCGTCGAAGATGCCGTAGACGTAGTTCTCGTCGCGGTCGAACTGGCCGCGGAACATGCGCAGCAGCTCGATCTTCTGGTCGAGGGATTGCGGCTCGTACCGCGCCCACGGCATCCAGGGCAGCAGGTGCTCGATGCTCGAGTCGACCGCCTCCTTCAAGAGCGGCGCGTCCTCGGGCTCGTAGCAGCGGATGACGAGGCGGTCGGTCTCGATCCGATACGGCGGCGTTACTGCCAGGTCACTCCCACTCGATCGTGGCGGGCGGCTTCGACGTCACGTCGAGGACGACCCGGTTCACGGCGGGGATCTCGTTCACGAGGCGCGAGGCGACGAGCTCGACGAGGTCATACGGCAGCCGCGCCCAGTCGGCGGTCATCGCGTCCTCGGAGGTCACCGCCCTGATCGCGATCGGGTACCCGTACGTGCGCGAGTCTCCCTGCACACCGACGGAGCGGATCGCCGGCAGCACGCAGAACGATTGCCAGAGCTCGCGGTAGAGGCCGGCGCGCCGCACCTCTTCCTGCAGGATCGCGTCCGCCTCGCGCAGCGCCTCGAGCCGCTCTTCGGTCACCTCGCCGATGATGCGGATCGCAAGGCCGGGCCCCGGGAACGGCTGGCGCCAGACCATCCGCTCGGGCAACCCCAGCTCCTCGCCGACCCGCCGCACCTCGTCCTTGAAGAGGAGCCGCAGCGGCTCGACGAGCTCCATGTCCATGTCCTCCGGCAGCCCGCCGACGTTGTGGTGCGACTTGATCGTCTCGGCAACGCCGTCGGTTCCACCGGACTCGATCACGTCGGAGTAGAGCGTCCCCTGCACGAGCCAGCGCACGTCGCCGAGCTTCCGCGCCTCGTCTTCGAACACGCGGATGAACTCCTCGCCGATCCGCTTGCGCTTCTCCTCCGGGTCGACGACGCCGTCGAGCCGCGCGAGGAACCGCTCCTGCGCCTCGACATGCACGAGCGGGACGTGGAACGTGCCGCCGAACGTCTCGACCACCTGCTCCGCCTCGCCCTTGCGCAGCAGGCCGTGGTCGACGAACACGCACGTGAGCCGGTCGCCGACCGCGCGGTGCACGATGAGCGCCGCGACCGCGGAATCGACCCCGCCGGAGAGCGCGCACAGCACCCGCTCCGAGCCGACCTGCGCGCGAATGCGCTCGATCTGCTCGTCGATCACCGCCGCCGGCGTCCAGACCGGGGATGCGCCGGCGACCTCGTACAGGAAGTTCTCGAGCAGGCTCTGCCCCTGCGGCGTGTGGACGACCTCGGGGTGGAACTGCACGCCGTACAACCCGCGCTCCTCGTCCTCGAACGCCGCGACCGGCGTCGCCGACGAGGTCGCCACGACGCGCGCGCCGGCGGGCGGCTCGACCACGGTGTCGCGATGCGACATCCACACCGTCTGCTCCGCCGACAGGCCGGCGAACAGCTCGCCGCCGGATGCCGTGAGGTCGGTGCGCCCGTACTCGGACGCGCCGGTGCGATCCACCCTGCCCCCGAGCTCGAGCGCGAGCAGCTGCGCGCCGTAGCAGATGCCGAGGGTGGGCACGCCGAGCTCGAACACGGACGGGTCGATGCGCGGCGCGCCCTCCGCGTAGACCGACGCAGGGCCGCCCGACAGGATCAGCGCGGCGGGGTTGCGCCGGCGCAGCTCGTCGACGGTCGAGCGGTGCGAGACGAGCTCCGAGTACACGCGCGCCTCGCGCACGCGCCGGGCGATCAGCTGCGAGTACTGCCCGCCGAGGTCGACCACGAGCACCGGGCGATCCTCCGGCGCGGTCGACTGCACCGGATCGAGCAGCCGCTCAGCCGCGTCGGTAATTGGGCGCGTCCTTCGTGATCGTGACGTCGTGCGGGTGCGACTCGCGGAGCCCGGCGCCGGTGATGCGCACGAAGGACGCGCGCTGCATCGCCTCGATCGTGGGCGCGCCGCAGTAGCCCATCGCCTGCCGCAGGCCACCGACGACCTGGTGCAGGACACCGGCCACCGGGCCCTTGAACGGGACGCGGCCCTCGATGCCCTCGGGCACGAGCTTGTCGACGTCCTCGACGTCGCCCTGGAAGTAGCGGTCCTTCGAGAAGCCGCGCGCTTTCATCGCGCCGAGCGAGCCCATCCCGCGGTACTCCTTGAAGCGCTCGCCCTGTTGGAAGACGACGTCGCCCGGCGTCTCCTCGGTCCCGGCGAGCAGGCCTCCGAGCATCACCGTGTCCGCACCGGCGGCGATCGCCTTTGCGACGTCGCCCGAGGAGGTGATGCCGCCGTCGCCGATCACCGGCACGCCGTGGCGCGACGCGGTCTCGGCGACGTCGTAGATCGCGGTCACCTGAGGGATGCCGACGCCTGCGACGACACGCGTCGTGCAGATCCCCGACGGGCCGATGCCGACCTTGACCGCATCGGCGCCCGCGTCGATCAGCGCCTCTGCCGCCTCGCCCGTCGCGATGTTGCCGGCGACCAGCTCGAAGCCGCCCGGCAGCGAGCGGATGCGGGCGACCATCTCGATCACGCCGGTCGAATGGCCGTGGGCGGTGTCGACCACGAGCACGTCGGCGCCCGCGTCGATCAGCGCGCGGGCCCGCTCGAGCGCGTCGGGCCCGACGCCGACGGCCGCGCCGACCCGCAGCCGTCCTTCGGGATCCTTCGTCGCCTGCGGGAACTCGACGCGCTTCGAGATGTCCTTCACCGTGATCAGGCCGCGCAGACGCCCCTCGTCGTCGACGATCGGGAGCTTCTCGATGCGATGGCGGTGCAGCAGCGACTCGGCCTCGCGCAGCGTCGTGCCGACAGGTCCCGTGACGAGGTTCCGGGAGGTCATCAGCGCCGAGACTGGCTGCTCGAGGTCGCGCTCGAAGCGAAGGTCGCGGTTCGTGAGGATGCCGACGAGGCGCCCGTCGGTATCGGTGATCGGGACGCCGGAGATGTGGTAGCGCCCCATCAGCGCTAGGGCCTCCGAGACCGGCGCGTCGGGCGCGAGCGTGACCGGCTCGTTGATCATCCCCGCCTCGGAGCGCTTCACACGGTCGACCTCGGCCACCTGCGCCTCGATCGGGAGGTTGCGGTGGACGATCCCGAGGCCGCCCTCGCGCGCGAGCGCGATCGCGAGCCGCGCCTCGGTGACGGTGTCCATCGCCGCCGAGACGATCGGGATCTCGAGCACGATCGTCCGTGTCAGGCGCGCGGCGGTCGAGACGTCGTTCGGCAGCACCGACGAGGCGGCCGGCACGAGCAGCACGTCATCGAAGGTGAGCCCCTCGCGCGCGAACTTCTCCGGTAGCGCGCTCGCGGTGGCGTCGAGCTCGAGCTTCGGAGCGTCCATCGAGAGATGGTATCCGGGCGCCCCGACGGCGGCCGCGGTTCTCTAGGCCTCCACGGGTGCGAGCTCGACGATCTGGACGCCGGCCTGCAGCCGCCCGGCCTGCCGTGGGTCGAAGCGGCCGGCGCCGACCTCGAGCGTGGACGCTGCCCCCGCCGCGACCGCGGCGCGCAGCGACTCCTCGGGCGAGCGGCCGACGTGGCGCGCGGCGAGGAAGGCGGCGAGCAGCACGTCGCCCGCGCCGACCACCGACACGGCCTCGAGGTGTGGCGCGACGGCCCGGAACAACCGGGGCTCCTCGCGCTCCTCGCGAAGCCGCGCCACACAGCCTGCCTCGGTGGTGATCAGGACGTTGCGCGCGCCGAGCTCGGCGATCCGTTCGAGCGCGAGCCGGAAGTCCTCCTCGTCGTGGAACTCCTGCCCGACGAGCGCCTCGGCCTCGCGCTGGTTCGGCGAGACGAGGAACGGCTCCGCCTCGAGCCCGAGCCGGAGCGGCTCGCCCTCGGAGTCGAGCACCGCCGGCACGTGCCGGCGCGCGAGGTCGCGCGTTACTTCGGCGTAGAACTCGTCGGCGACATTGCGCGGCAGCGAACCGGCGAAGACGACGATCTCCGCACCCTGCGTCAGGTACGTGAGCTTCTCGTGCAACACCCCGAGCTCTTCCTCGGAGACCGACGGGCCCCATTCGTTGATCTCGGTGTACGTGCCGCCGGCGGGGTCGATCACCGCGGTCGACGTGCGCGACTCGTCCTCGATGCGGACGAAGTCGTTCAGCACCGCCTCGCGCGTGAGCTCCTCGACGATCCGCGTGCCCGTCGCGCCGCCGACGAAGCCGGTCGCGACGACCGGCACGCCGAGCAGCTTGAGCGCGCGGGCGACGTTGATGCCCTTGCCGCCGGCGAGCGTCAGGCCGGCACTCGCCCGGTGACGCTGGCCGCGCTGGAAGTTCGGCACGGTCAGCGACCGGTCGACGGCGGCGTTGAGGGTGACGGTGACGATCACGGCTGCAGCAGGTCGGCCAGATGGTGGGCGGTTCTGCCCGCATACCACCCTAGTCGCCGGATCACCCCCGGCCGCTCGACCGTGCGGGAAGCGACGAGGTCGCGCCCGCCGACGAGCCTGCCGTCCGACCAGACCTCGACCCGACCGAGCACCGCTCCGCGCCGCACCGGCAACGCGACCGCGCGCGCGGCGACGACACGCTCGCGCAGCGGACGATCGACGCGGGCAGCGCCGCGGAGCGGCCGCGAGGCGACGAGGGCGAGGTCCCGCTCGCCGTACGGCAGCGCGACGCGCGCGTAGACGCGCCCGGCCTGCACGAGCGGGACTTCACGGAACTGCGACTGCCCCCAGACGAGCAGCGACGCGAGGTCGGCGTTGCGCTGCGTCCGCGTCGGGCTGCCGAGCAGCGTCGCGTACACGATCATGCCGCCCGGGCCGCGCACGGCCGCGACCTGGCACCAGCCCGCCGAGCCGGTGTGGCCGGTCTTGACGCCGATCACGTTCGGCAGCTCCGACAGCAGGTCGTCCCAGGTGTGCAGCACCCGGCCGCCGGGGATCGTGTCGGTCTCCTCGCGCACCGTCCCGCGCACGAACTGATTGCGCATGAGGACTCGGGCGAGCTTCGTGACGTCGGCGGCGCTCGAGTGCTCACCAGGCGCGTCGAGCCCGTCCGGCCGCACGAAGTGGCTGTCGCGGAGTCCGAGCTTCGCCCCGGTGCGGTTCATCAGCGCCGCGAACGACTCGAAGCTCGGTGAGACCGAGAGGGCGAGGGCGTCCGCGGCGTCGTTGGCCGACTGGATCAGGGCCGCCTTGACGAGATCGGAGACCTGGAGGCGCTCGCCGGGCTCGAGATCCGCCGTGGATTCGCCGACGGCCGCCGCGCGCGGGTCGACGGTGACCACGTCGGTCAGCCGGTGGTGGCGAAGCGCGATGTAGACGGTCATCAGCTTCGTGATCGACGCGATCGGCACCCGCGCGTGCGCGTTGTCGGACGCGAGCACGTCGCCCGTGCCCTCGGTCTCGACGAGGAACGCCGTCGCCTGGACGGGAGGCGGCCCGGCGGCGGCCGCCGGGGCGGCGAGGACGAGCGCGACCAGTACCAGGAGGACCGGCGACCTCACCGGATGCGCACTTTCTCGCCGATGAACAGGGTCGTCGACTTGAGCCTCGGGTTGAGCTTCTGGATGCGCTTGACGGAGACGCCGGTCGCCGTCGAGATGACCGCGAAGGTATCGCCGGCCTGCACGACCCAGAACTTCGCCGTCGGCTTCGACTTGACGGGCTTGCTGCCGGTCGTCGCCGCCACGGTCCCGCGCGTATCGGAGTCGGTCGACGAGCCCCGTTCGAAACCGGCACGGACGAGGACGACGGCGATCGTCACGGCGAGCAGGAACGCCGCCGGCGCCGCGTAGTGCTGCCACGAGCGTCGCACTACCAGCCTGAAGCGATCCAGAGCTCGCGCTGCAGGCGAGCCGCCTCGGCGCCGGCGGCCTGACGGAAGTCGCCGCCGGTTGCGCGATACGCGTAGATCACGGAGCGCGAGGCGTTGGCGAGCGCACTCGCCGGGCCACTCTGGAATGCGCGCGCGAGATCGGACGGGACGGCGCCCTGGGCGCCGAGCCCGGGCAGCAGCAACACCGCGCGCGGCATCAGCCGCCGCGCGTCGGCGATCGCGCGCGGATGCGTCGCCCCGACGACGGCCCCGACCTGCGAGAGCCCGACGTCGCCGACGAGCTCGGCGCCCCAGTCGTCGACCTGCGTCGCGACGTGCTGCCAGACAGGGCGGCCGTTCGAGAGCTCGACGTCCTGGATATCGCCGCCGGCGTTCGACGTCTTGACGAGGACGAAGATGCCTGCGCCGTAGCGGCGCGCGGCCGAGAGGTACGGCTCGACCGACTCGCGGCCCAGCCAGGGGTTGACCGTGAGTGCGTCGGCGCGCGGCGGCTCGCCCTCGAGGTACGCGCCGGCGTAGGCCCGCGCCGTGGAACCGACGTCGCCGCGCTTGCCGTCCGCGATCACGAGCAGCCCCGCGTTCCGCGCGTAGGCGCAGACCTGCTCGAAGGCGATCATCCCCTGCGCGCCGAGCGCCTCGAAGAACGCGAGCTGGGGCTTCACCGCGACCGCATGCGGCGCGACCGCGTCGACGATCGCGCAGCAGAAGCGCGCGGCGTCGCCGCGAAGCTCGACCGGCATCAGGTCGGCGACCGGATCGAGGCCGACGACGAGCTGGGAACGCTTCCGCTCCACCTCGGCGGCCAGACGGTCGACGAAGGTCAGGGTGGCCACGGGCATCCCACGCGACACGGTAGCCGTGGAGGCGGAAGGCGGCCGAGGCCGCCTTCCGCCGAAAGCTCTAGCTCTTGAGCGCG
>DATIOD010000072.1:0-113731 GCA_035473635.1 Gaiellaceae bacterium
TCAGCGCGTCGGTGAGGATCGCGACGCCGAGCAGCAGGCCGAACTCCTTCGACACGCGGTCCGGCGAGAGCAGGAACGAGAAGAACACCGACGACATGATCAGCCCAGCCGCGATGATGACGCGGCCGACGCCGGCGACGCACGCCGCCTTCGAGCCGAAGCGCCTCGCGATCGCCCCGGCCCCGAATCCCATCGCGACCATCCCGAGCGTCGAGGGCAGCAGGTAGAGGCCGGACTCCACGACCGAGGCGCCGAAGCCGAAGCCCGTGCTCGTCGGCAGCTGCGCGAACTGCGGGAAGACGACGAACGACGAGTACATGCCGGCGCCGAGCAGGAACGCGGTCAGGTTCGTCGTCCAGACGCCGCGGATGCGCATCATCGCCATGTCGATCAGCGGATTCGAGCTTCGGACCTCGTACGCCACCCACGCGACGCACAGGCCGAGACCCAGCGCGAGCAGGCCGAGCGTGCGGGGCGATGCCCAGCCCCAGGTCGTCGTCTCGCTGATTGCGATCAGCACGGTCGAGATGCCGGCGCTCATCAGCGCGGCCGCCGTCCAGTTCGGGCGACCGGGCATCCGCACCGGCGACTCGGGGACGAACCGCCATGTGCAGAGCCCCGCGACGACGATCACCACCAGCGGCAGCCAGAACAGCCACTGCCACGCGAAGTGCTCGACGATGAAGCCCCCGACGACGATTCCCACGCCGGCGCCGATGCCGAGGATCGCGGAGAGCAATCCGATCGAGCCTGCCACCTTCTCGGCCGGGAACTCGTCGCGGACGATGCCGAACGAGAGCGGGAAGATGCCGCCGCCCACGCCCTGGATCACGCGAGCAAGGATCAGCACGCCGAGCGTGTGCGACACGGCGGCGAGCAACGTTCCGCCGCCGAGCAGGACGAGCGTCCAGACGAGCACGCGCTCCTTGCCGTAGATGTCGCCGAGTCGCCCGAGGATCGCGGTGCCGACCGACGCCGACAGGAGATAGCCCGTGAGCAGCCAGGTGATGCCGGTCTCGCTCGCCCCGAGGTCGTGCTGGATCGTCGGCAGCGCCGGAACGACCGCCGAGCTCAGCACCGCGTATGCCAACCCGCCGACGGCCAGCACCGCGAGCGTGACGTTCGGGTGCATCCGCTCGGTCTCGGCGCTCACCGTCCGACGGTAGCTGAACGCTCCTAGTCGGTCGTGCGGCGGCGGAAGATCGACACACCGGTGAGCTTCAGCACTGCGCGGCCGGAGAGCCCGACGGCGAACACGACGACGCCCGCCGCGACGGCCGACAGCGGCAGCGAGACGACGAGCGCGACGCAGCCAACGAGGCCGGCGACGTTCAGCCAGCGCGGCCAGCGCCGGTGCTCGCGCGACTGTGTGTACGCCGACGCGTTCGCGACCGCGTAGTACACGAGCACGCCAAACGACGAGAACCCGATCGCCCCACGGAGGTCAGTCGTCAGGACGAGCACCGCGACGACTGCCGCGACCGCGAGCTCGGCGTGGTCGGGCACGCGGTGGCGCGGATGGACCGAGGCGAGCCAGCGGGGCAGGTCGCCGTTGCGGGCCATCGCCATCCCGGTGCGACCGACGCCGGCGATCAGCGCGAGCAGCGCGCCGAGGCTCGCGACCGCAGCGCCGACGCGCACGACCGGCACCGCCCAGGCTGCGCCGACCGCCCTCGCCGCCGTGGCGAGCGGTGTCGAGCCGGCGGCGAGCGCGGCGGGACCGGCCGCGGTGAGCGCCGCGACGCCGACGACGAGGTAGACGACGACCACGATCCCGAGGGCGAGCGGGATCGCCCGGGGGATCGTGCGCGCAGGCTCGTGAACCTCCTCGCCGAGCGTCGCGATGCGCGCATAGCCGGCGAACGCGAAGAAGAGCAGTCCCGCAGCCTGCAGCAGCCCGTGCACGCCACCGTCGCCGAGCGACGACAACCCACCGATGCGGCCCGTGCTCGCCTCCCCGCTCGCGAGAATCGCGCCGACGACGATCAGCAGCGCGAGCAGCGAGCCGGCGACAAGCACCCGCGCGAGCCGGGCCGTGCGCGAGATGCCGTGGTAGTTCGCGGTCGTCAGCGCGACGACCGCCGCCAGCGCAGCGAGCCGCTGCGCCCACGACGGGCCGGGGACGGCGTACGCCGCGAAGGTCAGCGCCATCGCGGCGCACGACGCCGTCTTCCCGACCACGAACCCGAATCCCGCGAGGAATCCCCACCACTCGCCGAGCCGCTCGCGTCCGTAGACGTACGTGCCGCCCGACGTCGGGTACTGCGCTGCGAGCTGCGCCGACGCGGTCGCGTTGCAGTACGCGACCGCGGCGGCGAGCAGCAGCCCGATCACGAGCCCGCTCCCTGCCGCCTTCGCAGCCGGAGCGAACGCCGCGAATACGCCCGCGCCGATCATCGAGCCGAGGCCGATGACGACGGCGTCGAACGTCCCGAGCCGGCGTGCGAGCGATGTGGACGCGTTCATGAGCCCGTTCGTCTCTGGCGGTTCGCCGAACCAAGCAGGCCAAGAACGCAGGGAGCGCCGATAGATGCACTATCGGCGCGACCGAGGACGCGGGCATGCGACGCGTTCGCGGGCCGACAGAGGCACAACCGTGCTCGTGGACGCGTCCACATGGTCACATCGCGGCGGCGATGCGACGCGCCGCGTCGGCGAGCTCTTCGTCCGAGACGTTCGGCAACACGTCTTCCCAGAGCGGGAGCATCATCCCGGACGCCTCGACCATGCCGAGCGGCCGCGGCAGGAACCACACGTGGAAGTGCGCCCCGCCGTCGCCCCAGCGGTAGAGATGGACGCGGCCGACATCGCCGAGCGACAGGATCGCCCGCTCGACGCGCGCCGCGACCCTGCCGAAGTCGGCCTGGAGCTCTTCCGGGAGATCGGCGAACGAGTCGACGTGCACGCGACTCGCGAGCCACACGGAGCCCGGCAGACTGCCGCCGACGGGCGGGTGCAACGTCCAGTTGTCGTCCGACCACACGGCGCCGGTCGCCTGTCCGCCGCAGATCCCGCACGGCGGCCCGCCCGGCTCGCCGCGCCGCGGCGGCTCGGGAATCGTGCGGTCGCCCGGGTCGCGGGGGACGAGCGGCTCCTGGTACGGAATGGTCATGGTCATCGTCGCTCCTTTCGTCGAGTCGTTCCGGTGCGCGCGGGCGCGATGCCGTTCAGCACGACGTCGACAACCCGCGACTTCGCCGTCTCCGCCGGCCAGTCGTGACGGCCGCGGAGGTGGACGTACGGCCACGCCACCGCGTTGAATGCGATATCCGCCGCCGCGACGGCGTCGTCGACGGGCCCGAGCGAGCCGTCAGCCTCGCCCTCGCGCACGAACCGGATGAACGGATGGAGGTAGTCGGGCGGATCGCCGGCAGCCGTGTACTGGTGAAACGCCTCGTCGGTCGCGAGCATCAGCGGCAGGTGGCGGTCGAGCAGGTCGCACAGCTCCTCGAGCGAGCGCTGGAGGCGCTCCCGCCCCGTGCCCCCGGCGGTGAGGATCGGGTACATCGTGTCGCGGAAGTCCGCGGCGAGCTCGCCGACGAGCGCGCCGAGCAGGTGCTCGCGGCGAAGCCCCTGCCGCCACAACGTCGTGCGGGCGCGGCCGGCCACCTCGGCGACCCGCTCGAGCGTGAGCTTCTGCCACCCGCCCTCACGGAGCACCGCGATCGTCGCGTCCCGGAGGACGCCGTCGACGACCGGGACGGCACTGTCGCCCTGCATCATGCGCGACGCGTTCATGCAACATCAGTGTTGCACCGCTCGAGTGCGAGCGCAACTTCGTAACAGACTGTTACTTGGAGCTGATCGTCGAGTTGTCGAAGGCCCGTGTCCCGCCCGGGCTTGCGATGACCGTGTTGTCGGCGACCTCTGCCTGCGCGTAGTAGTGCGCCTCGATCGCCACGCCGGCCCGCGCCTCGTCGCCGTTCGGGTCGACGCCCGTGCCGGCCACGACGTTGTGCTTGATCTCGCACATCGAGTGGTCGAGGCACAGGATCCCGACGCCCTGCGCGCCCTCGACCTCGTTGCCGCTCGCCATGTCCATCGACATCTCGCCGAGCACGATCCCGCGCAGCGACGTCCCGATCACGTGGTTGTCCATCACGTCGACCTCGGCGGAGTGCGTGACGATTCCCTCGCGGACGCCGGCGACCGTGCAGTTCGAGACCATGCTCATGCCCCGGCCGACCGAGTACGAGATGTCGATCCCCTGCACCCACGCGCTGGCGGGGTCGGCGACCGTGCAGTGGTCGATCATCACCGACGAGTTGCGCACGTGGATGCCGTCGGAGCCCGACCTGATCACGCGCACGTGGTCGAGCAGCACGTGCTTCGCGTCCTTGATGTCGATGCCGTTCTCGCCGCCGACGATGGTGACGTGGCGCAGCTTCACGTGGCTCGAGCGGATGACGACGCCGCCGCGGATCGTTCCTCCGACGAGCGTCTCTGCGTGGTCGATCAGCACGGGCCCGCGGACGGTGCCGTGGAGGTGGACCGTGGGCGCGCGGGTCGCGTACGCCGCGCCGAGCGAGAGCACGACGATCACCGGGACGGCGATCGCCGTCAGCACGCCGGGCCGCCTGAGCTCCCCTCCCGCCTCGGCATAGCTGAGCTGGAGGCGCGGCAGCGCCGCGTGCGAGCAGAGCTGCGCACTCGCCCACGCGATCCCGTAGAGCAGGAGCGCCAGGTCGAGCGGCGCCGGGATCCCGAGCGCGCGCACGGTCAGATACACGATCGCGAGCTCGAACGCACCCAGCGGCACTGCGAGCCAGCCGGGCTGGTAGGCGAGCACCCGGTCGTAGAGCGCGGCGTCGAGCAGGACGCCCACCAGGAGCATCACGGCGACGAGCTCGATCGCCCACCAACGGTGCAGCACGATCGCGACGAGGAGCGCCGGCAGCGCTGCGACCAGGCGCGTCTCGATTCGCCCTCTCAGCGTGTACGACACACGTGCTCCAGGAAGCGACGGGCTGCGTATTTCGCGCCTGCGATCGTGTCGCCGGCGGGGAACGCCCACTGGCCGGCCACGCCGGCGAGCGAGAGCGTGCGGCGCTCGTCGGTGAGCGCGGGCACTGTCGAGTCGGGCGCGAGCACGATCCACCGGTCGTGGACGGCGAGCGTGTGCTCGTCGACGAGCCGCGCGAGCAACGGGTCGTTGCGAAAGCCGCGGCGGAAGCCGGTGGCGGCGATCACCTGCTCGGCGCCGTTCAGCTCGGCCGTCACCCGGAACCGCCCCTCGGCGGCGGCGGCCGCGAGCACCGCGTCGAAGCGCGCATCGGGTGGATACGAGGGCGCGCCGAGCTCGCGCAGCAGCGCCGCGCGCTGCTCGGGCGGGGTGCGGTGGAACGACGCGAGGCCCCTCCGCGAGAACAGCGGCCGCGGCACGTTGAGCGGGCGGCGGAGCGGCTCGCGCCGCCGCACCGAGACGACCTCCGAGCCCGCCTCGAGCGCGTTCGCCCACTCGGTCGCCGCCGCCATCCCCGCGCCGACGATCGTCACCCGTTCGGCGTAGTCGTGCGGCTCGTACGCGTGGACGGCGCGCGGATCGCCGGCCAGGGCGTCGGGGAGCGCGAGCCCGGGATGGCCGGTCGCGACGAGCACGTGTGCGAACGGCCCCTCGCCGTCGATCTCGAAGCCGCCGTCGACGGCGGCGATGCGCGCCACGCCGCGGCGCACGAAGCTCGCGTCCCAGCCGCACCGCGCGCGCACGGCGTCGGCGTGCGCGAGGAAGTCGTCGACCGCCGGGTGGTAGCCGCGCGTCACCGTGTCGGCGAGCGGCCGCGGCGAGCGCGTGCGCCAGGCCGCGCGCAGGGCCAGCCCCGGGAAGGCGGCGGGAGCGAGGTGCCCGTCCGACTCGGAGCGCATGCGCCGCTGCCGGATCGACGCGGCGCGGCGCCGCCAGGCTTCCGTGGGGTCGGCGTGCGCCCCGAAGACGACGATCTCGCCCGCGGCAACCCCACCGTGGCGCAGCGTCGCGAACGCGGCGAGCGACGCAAGCCCGCCGCCGACGATCGCGCACCGCTCAGCCACGACGAGCGGGGCAGTCCCAGCCGTGCTCATTTCACCGAGCCGGCGAGCAGGCCCTGGACGAAGTAGCGCTGGAACGCGAAGAAGACGGCCAGCGGCACGACCAGCGAGATGAACGACGCCGGCGCGATCAGGTCGATGTTGGCGCCGAACTGGCGCAGGTTGCTGAAGATCGCGACCGTGATCGGCTGCACGTTCTGGCCGAACGTGAGCGCGACGATCAGGTCGTTCCACGTCGACAGGAACTGGAAGATGGCGAGCGACGCGATTGCCGGCAGGCCGAGCGGCAGCACGAGCCGGATGAAGATCCGCAGCTCCGACGCGCCGTCGATCCGCGCCGACTCGAAGATGTCACGCGGGATGCCCACGAAGAAGTTTCGCAGCAGGAAGATCGCGAAGGGCAGGCCGAACGCGGTGTGGAACAGGATGATCCCGAGCACCGTGTCGTACAGGCTCAGGTGGTTGTACAGCGTGAACATCGGGATCAGGGCCATCTGCAGCGGCACGACCAGCAGCGCGATCACGCCGATGAAGATCCAGTCGCGGCCGGGGAACTCGAGCCAGGCGAACGCGTAGCCGGCGAGCGCGCCGATCACGACTACGAGCACCGTGTTGCCGACGGCGATCTCGACTGTCGTCCAGAGCGCGTGCGTGATCGAGTGGTTGTGCAGGACCTGGCGGTAGTTCTCCCATGTCGCGAGGCTCGGCTTCGAGAAGATCTGCCACCAGCCCTTCACCGTCAACGCCTGGGCGGCGAGAATCGACGTGAGGAAGAGCCCGAGCGTCGGGATCAGCCACAGCAGGCCGAGCACCATCAGCAGGATCTGCACCGGCGCCTTCACCGTGAAGCGCAGGACCTTCGCGCCGACCGTGTCGCGCTCGGACAGCTTGGCCTGCTGTGGGATCGCGACGTCGGTCATGTCGAGTGTCCTTTCACAACCTAAATGTCGCTCCGGAAGCGCTTGATGTTCAGGAGCAGGACAGGAAGCACGAGGATGAACAGGACGACCGCGATCGCGGAGCCGACGCCGAAGTCGTTGACGCCGCCGAACGACGTTCGCCACATTGCGAGCGCGATCACGCTCGCGGCGTTCTGAGACGACCCCGGCGCAAGGGTGATGACGAGGTCGAAGACCTTGAGGACGTTGATGATCATCGTGATGAACACGACCGAGAGCACCGGCGCCAGCAGCGGCACCGTGACACGTCGGAACACCTGCCACTCGGTGGCCCCGTCCGTGCGCGCTGCCTCGAGGACGTCTCGAGGCATCGCCGACAGCCCTGCCGCGATCACGACCATCGCGAAACCGGCCCAGATCCAGATGTAGGCGATCATCAGGGACGGTGTGATCAGCTTCGTGCCGAGCCACGCGTAGCCGGCCCACGGCTTCGCGAACGTCTGGGCGGAGATTCCCGCCTTGTACGTCCCCGGCCCGACACCTTTGAAGACGATGCTGCCGTCGTCTGCCGAAGGCGCGGTGTCGACCACCTTGCCCTGACTGTTGACGAGTTGCACGGTCACGCCCGGAATGCCGAGCTCACCCGGCTCGACGACGCCCGGCTTGCCGCCGCCGGGCTTGAAGTCGCGCCACACCGTGCCGGTGATCTCACCCGGCCCGGCCTTGGGCGTCACGGCCTGCTTGGCACCGGCCGGCATGCCTTCGGGCGGGATCCCGGTGAGCCCGAGCAGCGCGACGCTGCCCGGGTGAAGGGGCGTAGCCAGCTTCATCCCCGTCTGCGCCGAGCCGGTGAGCGCCGGCGTCGACGGCGACGCATCCGAGAGCACGCCCGGAGGATTGACGGCGTCGACGACGACGCGGCCGAGCGCGTTCACGGCGCCGAGGTTCGGATCCTGGATGTACATGATCCGCCAGGTGACGCCGGTCGCGAACGCCGAGATCGCCATCGGCAGGAAGACGACCGTCTTGAACGCGACCGACCAGCTGACGCGCTCGGTCAACACCGCGAAGATCAACCCGATCGCGGTCACGAACGCGGGCACGATCGCGACCCAGATCAGGTTGTTCTTGATCGAGTTCAGCAGGACGTTGTCGAGGCTGAACGGGACGAACAGCTGCTTGTAGTTGTCGATCCCGACGAACCTGTTGAAGCCCTGCAGTCCGTAGAAGCTGCGGATGATCGTGTAGACGGTCGGATAGACCATCCACGTGCCGAGCAGCAGGAACGCGGGCAGCAGGAACAGCGTCCCCGTCAGGTAACGGCGTGCTCCCGGCCCCCGTTCCTCCGGCGGAGCCGCCTCGACCGGCGGCTCCGCCGTGATGCTGCCCGAGGTCAATGCGGCCCCGCTCCTACTTCCCCTTCTTGTAGGCGGCCGATGCCGCCGACTCCAGCTTCGACGCGATCCCGTTCACGTCCGTCGGTTTGCGGAGGAAGTTCTGGAACAGCCCCCACTCGCCCTGGCCGACGGTCGCGCCGAACGAGGCCGGCTGCTGGTCGGACATGTCGAACGCGACGTTCTTCGCCTTGGCGATCGCGACCGCGGTCGCCCGCGTGGTCGCGTCCGGATAGACGCTCGCCGGCATCTTCGTGTTGCCGGTCGCGAAGCCGCCCTTCTTCGCCCAGGCCGCCGCGGCGCCCGGCGAGGCGAGGAACTGCACGAACGCCTGGATCGCCGGGTTGTTGCGGAACGCGACGATCGTGTCGCCGCCGATCACGACTGCCGGAGCGGAGCCGTTGATCGACGGGAACGTGAACTCGCCGTAGTCGGTGCCCGGCTTCGCCTTGACCGTCGCGACGCCGGGGACGAAGTCGCCTTCCAGCACGATCGCCGCCTTGGGCGGGTTCTGGAAGACGTTGTTGACCGACGTCGGGAAGTCCGTCTGCACGGCACCCGAGGTTCCGCCGGCCATGTTGGCGGACGTGCCGATCACGTCGGCCATCGTCTTCAGCGCCGTCTTCACACTCGCGTCGGTCCACTTGATCGTGTGGTTCGTCAGCTGCGTGTACTTCGCCGGCCCGGCCTGGCGCATGTAGATGTTCTCGAACAGGTCGGTGAGCGTCCAACCATCCGCGCCGCCGATCGAGAAGGGCGGGACGCCCGACGCCTTCAGCACCGACGCCGCCTTCGTGAACTGCGGCCACGTCGCCGGCGGCTTCACGCCGGCCGTCTTGAAGGAGTGGACGTTGTACCAGACGGTCGATTTGTTGCTTGCCTTGAAGACGAGCCCGTAGATCTTCCCGCTGAAGGTGCCGAGCTTGATCCACGAGGGCGAGAAGTTCGCGTTCAGCGTGCTGCGCGCGAAGCCGATCGGCTTGAGCGCGCCCTTCGCGACGAACTGCTTGACGAGCCCGGGCTGTGCGATGTCCGCCATGTCGGGCGGGTTCCCGCCCGCAACGGCGGTCGACACCACCGTCGGCAGGTTGTCGCCGACCGGCTTGTAGTTGACCTTCACGTCCGGGTACTTCTTGTTGAACGCCTTGATGACGTCCCCGAAGGACTTCGCCTCCGCACCCGTCCAGACTCCGTCGAACGTGATGCTTCCGGAGACAGCCGAGGTCTTGCCTGCCTTCGCGTTACTCGCCCTCGACGTGCTTCCGAGCACGGCGGCGAGAGCGACGAGCGACACGATCGCCAACGCACCTACGAGGCGGATCGAGCGACTGCTCACGATGCGGCTCCTTTCTCTGACTGGTCGTAGATCCCGAGACTCGTCTCGGGATCGAAGAAGTGCAGGCTGGCCGTGTCGACGACCGCCTCCACGGGCTGACCCTCGCGCACGCGTGCGCGGGGCTCGAAACGCCCGACAAGCAAGGCATGGGGGGTCTGGATGCCACTCTCGGGGTTCTCGCCCACGTCCTGGGCGAGCTCTTTGATGTCCTCCGTCAGCGCCGTGCGCGCTCCCTCGACGGTGAAATGCACCATCAGCTCGGAGCCAAGCGCCTCGCGCAGGACGACGGTGCCGCGCAGCCGGCGATCGGCGGGCGCGTCCCGAACGTGCTCGGCGTCCTCGAGGTCCTCGGGGCGGATGCCGAGGATCACCGGACGCCCTTCGTACCGTTGCAGCGCCGGCCGGCGCTTCAGAATCTCACCGTCGAGGGCGATCCGCTGGTCGCCGACGGAGACCGCGAGGTCGCCGTTCGACTTCTCGATGCCGGCCTCGAGTAGATTCATCGCCGGGGAGCCGATGAAGCCGCCGACGAACAGGTTGACGGGATGGTCATACAGGGTTTGCGGTTCGTCGACCTGCTGGATCTCCCCCTTCCGCATCACCGAAACGCGGTCGCCCATGGTCATCGCCTCGACCTGGTCGTGCGTCACGTAGATGGTCGTGACGCCGAGGTCGTTCTGGATGCGCGCGATCTCCGCGCGCATCTGCACGCGCAGCTTCGCGTCGAGGTTCGACAGGGGCTCGTCCATCAGGAAGGCCTGCGGCTCCCGGACGATCGCGCGCCCCATCGCGACACGCTGCCGCTGTCCGCCGGAGAGCGCGCGCGGCTTTCGCTTCAGGAAGTCGTCGAGGCCGAGCAGGCGGGCGGCCTCGTGGACGCGCCGGTCGACTTCGCTCTTGGGGATCTTCTTCAGACGCAGGCCGAAGGCGATGTTCTCGTAGACCGAAAGGTGCGGGTAGAGCGCGTAGCTCTGGAAGACCATCGCGATGTCGCGATCGCGCGAGGGCACGTAGTTGACCGTGCGCTCTCCGATCTTGAGGACGCCTTCGGAGATGTCCTCGAGCCCGGCGACCATCCGGAGCGCGGTCGTCTTCCCGCAGCCGGACGGCCCGACGAGGACCATGAACTCGCCGTCCCGGATATCCAGCGTGATCTGGTTCACGGCACGGGTGCCGTCCGGGTAGATCTTGCTCACGCGATCGAACGAAACCTGGGCCAGGGGAACCCCCAAGACGGTCGACGAAAAAAGCGAGTAAGCGGGACGATCTTACGCCCGCAAAGGTTGCCGGTGCAGCGAGTCCTAAACGCCGGCGCTGAGCACGAGCGTGTTGCCGGACGGATCTGACACCGCCGGCTCACCGTCGAGCTCTCGCACTGCGAGCCCGCTCCGCTCGACTCGCGCGAGCACGCGGGCGCGCTCCTCGGCGTCGGGCAGCACGATCGTCGCGTGCCGCAGCGCCGCCGTGCCGGCAGGCGCCGGAGGCGCACCCGCGCTCTCCCACGTATTGGCGCCCACGTGGTGGTGATAGCCGCCCGCGGACAGAAACGCCGCCTGGTCGCGCAGCTGCGCGATCAGGTCGAAGCCGAGCACGTCGCGGTAGAACGCGACGGTCTCCGGGATCGCGGCGACGCGGAGGTGGACGTGGCCCATCACCGTGCCCACGGGAAGCCCGTCGAACGGCTCGGAAGCCGGGTCGTCGAGCTCGGCGAGCAGCGAACCGGTGTCGAGCGGGAGTGTGGTGAGCCGTTCGCCCGCCTTGCCCTCCCACTCGACACGCGGACGGTCGGCGTAGATCTCGATTCCGTGATGGTCGGGATCGCGGAGGTAGAGCGCCTCGCTGACCAGGTGGTCGGAGAGGCCGGTCATGGCGACCCGGTCGCGTGCAGCGTGCGCGAGCCACCGCGCCAGGTCGACGCGCGCCGGGACGAGCAGCGCGAAGTGGAAGAGCCCGGTGTAGCCGTCGGCGGGGGCTGCTCCCGGTTCCTCGACGAGCACGAGCAGCTCGTTGCCTGCGGCACCGAGCGAGGCGCGACCGGCGGCCTGCCCGAGCACCTCGAGGCCGATGCTCGTGCGGTAGTAGTCGAGCGACCGGCCGAGGTCGGAGACCGTCAGCTCGACCGCCCCCACGGTCGTCGCCGCTGCGATCTGCTCGACGGTCGCCACGGAAAGATCGTCGCACAACCCCACGGCCCGCCGCCCGCGTACTCTGGCTCTCGCGTGGAAGCCGAGGCGCACCACCACCACGACCACCCGGCGGAGTCGCTCACCCGGACGGCCGTTCGCGCCACGCTCCATTGCCTGACGGGCTGTGCGATCGGCGAGGTCCTCGGGATGGTGATCGCAACGGCCCTCGGCCTCTCGAACGGCGCCTCGATCGCGCTCTCGATCGTGCTCGCCTTCTTCTTCGGTTACTCGCTGACGATGGGGCCGATCCTCCGCGCGGGCGTTCCGATGCGCAAGGCGACCCGCCTCGCGCTCGCGTCGGACACGCTGTCGATCGGGACGATGGAGATCGTCGACAACCTGTTCGTCGCGCTCGTGCCGGGGGCGCTGGCAGCCGGGCTCACCGACTCGCTGTTCTGGTGGAGTCTGCTCGTGAGCCTCGTGATCGCCTTCTGCGCCGCCGTGCCGGTCAACCGCTGGCTGATCGCACGCGGGCGCGGCCATGCGGTCGTGCACGAGTTCC
Organism: Gaiellaceae bacterium; assembly: GCA_035473635.1. GTDB lineage: Bacteria > Actinomycetota > Thermoleophilia > Gaiellales > Gaiellaceae > PALSA-600. Next base: position 12,342 of record DATIOD010000072.1, read on the forward strand.
ACCACCACCACTAGATGCGCATCATCGGGGCGGCGACCGAGGACGAGATGATCGCCGCCTTTCTCCGCGCCGAGGTCGACTCGGAGCGGTACGGCGAGAAGCTGCTGGCGATCCTCGCGCGGGACGGTCGCGGAGTCGAGGTTCTTCGCGCGCCGGACCCAGCGGTGGCAGCGGACAACCGCTACCGGCGGAGGGTGCTCGACGAGCATCGCGCGTACGAGCGCCGCGAGGGGCTCTTCAACGGGTTGCCGAGCCGCGTCGACTGGGCACGCGCCGCCCTCACCGCGCGCGAGGTGCTCGAGATCCGCTACATCGACTGGGACTGGTGGCTGACGCTGTCGGGCGGGTCGCGAAGCCCGCTCGACGCAGCACGACGGATCCGCGCCGGCGAGATCGCCGGCATCACCGCGGACGCCGGTGACGAAGCGATCGCGGCTGCCGCGGCGACGAGCCCGGAGCTGATCGCCGTCACCACGCCGTCGCACGCGCCGCTCGTGCTGGTGGAGGGCCACGCGCGCCTGACCGCGTACGCGCTCTTTCCGGCCTCCCTCCCCGAGGAGCTCGAGATCCTGCTCGGCGTCTCCGACGAGATCGCCGAGTGGGTGCAGTTCTAGAGGTCGGCTATTCGAGAATCGACATGGTGACCCGCGCCACCTTGGCCTTCACGCGCGTTATCGAGAGCTGGCCGCGCGCGTCGACGTAGTCGCCGGTCCCGCCGGTGATCGCCGCCACCTGGACGCGCTTGCCCGGCACGACCTCGCCGACGTACGCCACCTGGCCGGCCGGCAGCGCCGCGTAGCCGTCGCACTGCAAGGCCGCGGCGCGCCCGACGTCCACCACGACGCACGTGGCGCCGAAGCTGCCGAGCCGCCGGCCGTCCGCGCCGACGAGCCTGCCGCCCGACATCCTCACGTCACCGACGCTCAGGCCGGAACGGCCGCGGTCGACGAGGCGCTCATGGGTCGTGTGCGCGGTGAAGCGCAGCGTGATCGGCTGGTCGCCGGCAGCGTGGGGAACAGTCATTGCCGCAGTGCCGAGCGCCCCGGTGACGACCAGCGTCTTCGCGAGGCCAACCATGTCCGCCCCGCCATTCTGATCGCATCGACCGGGGCGGGCCGCAGTTCACGTGTCGAGCCGGGCCCGGCCTTCCCCACGAAGGCCGGGCCCAGGGTTCAGCGGCGGGGGCTATCCGTAGCCGCCGCCGTAGCCGTAGCCTCCGGTCGTGGTGCCGCCGTCGTCGGTCGTCGACGGCGTGGTGGTCGTCGTGTGCGTCCCTGAAGCCGGCGCCTTGACGAGCTTGCCGGCCGGGCTGATCGCGAACCAGATGTGCTCGACGTCCTCGCCCTTCACATCGCCGCGCTTCTTGTCGTCCGCGTAGCGGTAGAGGGCGTAGCCGTTGTACGTGACCTGGATGCTGCCGTCGGGACGCTTGATCGTCCCGAGCTTCGCCTGCTTCACACCGGTGCCCGCCGTCGGCTTCGCGCCCTGCTTGATCACGAGCGGCGGCCAGAACTTTGCGCAGGTGCCGGTGCACGCGATCTTGCCGCGCTTCTCGGAGGTCATGTGGTACAGCGTTCGCCCGCTCGCGTTGACGAGCAGCGCGCCGTACTTGGCGTTCGCCGCCGAGCTCACCGTCCCGCTGTGTGCGGTCGTCGCCGCGACCGCGACCCCGGCACCGATCGCCGCGAGCAGCGCCAGCGGCACCACGCGCCGTACAAGTCGAGTGGTCATTCGTCGCTCCTTCGCCTCGTCGGAATGGTCTGCCATCACTACGTTGCGCCTTCCGCTTCGGTTTCGTCGCGAGCGGGAACGACGAGAGCGACGACGACCAAGGAGGTCACATGAGCGGCTACACCGTCGCCCGGCTGGACGAGATCGACGAGGTCACCGACGGCCGCCAGCCGTGGCGGCCCGTGCGGCACCACTTCGGCATCACGTCCTTCGGGATCAACACGTGGACGGCACCCGCCGCCGGCGACCGGATCATCAACGAGCACGACGAGGCGGACGATGCGCAGGAGGAGCTCTACCTCGTAACGCACGGCCGCGCGACGTTCGAGCTCGACGGCGAGCGCGTGGACGCGCCGAGCGGAACGCTCGTGTTCGTGCAGCCGGCCGTGAAGCGGACGGCGTTCGCCGAGGAGCCTGGAACGACGCTCGTCGCGATCGGCGGGTCCCCGGGCAAGGCGTTCGACCCGGGCGGCTGGGAGATCTGGGCGCCGCTGCACCCGCTCTACACGGCGGGCGAGTACGCGGACGCTGCCGACCGCGGCCGCGAGACGATCGAGTCGAACACCCAGTACGCCGAGCCGCTGTACAACCTCGCGTGCTGCGAGAGCCTTGCCGGCCGCCCCGACGACGCGGTCCGCCATCTCCGGCTCGCGATCGACCGCGCAGAGCGGCTGCGCGACTTCGCGAAGGGCGACTCCGACTTCGACCCGATCCGCGAGGAGCCGGCCTTCCGGGAGCTAGTGGGCGGCTAGGCAGTCGAGCTTTAGACGCAGCCGGTCGATCTCCACGGAGTGCGCCTGGATCTCCGCGGCGGAAGCGCCGCGGAGATCCAGGAGTGCACGAACATGGACGAGACCTGTGAGCTGGAGCGTCAGCTCGTGCCGACGCCGCTCGAGCACCTCGGCCGTCATGCGGCCGCCTCCAGCTCGAGGGCGCCCTCGGGCACGACCTCGGCGTCGGTTGTCGCCGGGTTCGACTCCAGCATGATCGCCGAGAGGATCGCGCCGGCTGCGGCGAGCCCGGCGAGCACGTAGAAGGCGATGCTGAAGCCGTGCGTCAGGGCAGCGCCGTTGAACGCCCCGGTTCCGACGTGGTCGCTGACGTAGTGCGACGTGAACGTCGTCGCGATCGTGGTCGCGAGCGCGACACCGATCGCTCCACCGATCTGCTGGTTGGTGTTGATCAGCCCCGATGCGATTCCGGCGTCAGACTGGTCGACACCGGTCAAGGCGCCGATCGACATCGGCACGAACGCGAGCGCGAGCCCCAGCCCGCTGATGAGGAACGCCGGGAACAGATCGACCCAGTACTCGCCGTGCACCGGCAGCCGCGCGAAGAGCACGAGCGCGACGGTCGAGAGCGCGAGCCCTGCGGGCAGCACCAGCCGCACGCCCACCCGCGTGACCAGCGCCTGCGCGATCGCGGAGAAGGCGATGATCGTGACCGTCAGACCGATGTACGCGACGCCGGTCCTGATCGCCGAGTAGTGCAGCACCTCCTGCATGTAGAGCGTCAGCAGGAAGAACTGCGAGAAGATCGCCCCGCCCATCAGCAGCCCGGCCACGTTCGAGCCTGTGAGCGTGCGGAGGCGGAAGATCCGCATCGGCAGGAGCGGCGCCTTCGAGCGGAGCTCGACCAGGAAGAAGCTCGCGATCAGGACGCCGGACGCAGCCAGCAGCCCGATCGTCTCCGGCGTGCCCCACCCGTGCTGCGTGGCCCGCGTCATTGCATACACCAGCAGCATCAGCCCACCGGTGATGGTGGTCGCGCCGGCGAAGTCGAAGTGGCGATGGCGCAGGTCAGCGCGGCTTTCCGAGACGAGCCACGGCGTCACCGCGATCACGAGGATGCCCACCGGGACGTTGATGAAGAAGATCCACGACCAGCTGAGAGCACTGGTCAGCGCGCCGCCGAGCAGCACGCCCGCCGCGCCGCCGCTCCCGGACGCCGCGCCCCAGATGCCGAGAGCGAGATTGCGCTCGCGGCCCTCGCGGAACGTGGTCGTGAGGATCGACAGGGCGGCCGGCGACAGCAACGCCGCGCCGAGACCCTGCAGCGAGCGGAAGACGATCAGCGACCCCTCCGACCACGCGAGGCCGTCGAGGAGCGAGGCGACCGTGAACACGACGAGGCCGGCGATGAACAGCCGCCGGCGCCCGAGCAGGTCGGCGAGCCGGCCGCCGAGCAGCAGCACTCCGCCGAAGAAGATCGCGTACGCCGTGATCACCCACTGCAGGCTCTCCTGCGAGAAGTTGAGATCGGTCCGGATCGACGGGAGCGCCACATTGACGATCGCGACGTCGAGGACGACCATGAACTGGGCGGCGACGACGACCGCGAGCGTGAGCCACTTCGTCCGCGCTCCCTGGCCTACAGCCGCCTGCTCTGCCAGAATCTGTGAGCTCATTCGTTCTTTCCCCCAATCGTTTGCTGGTTCCACGATAGCAACAGCCAACGCTTGGGCGCTACACTTATTCCCGATGTCAACTATTGCCCCTATCACAAAGCTCCCGCAGGACCTCCGGGTACCGGGAGAGCTGCTGAAGAGCGACGGATTTCTGCTCGCGCGGCTGGGGTTCGCGATCAAGGCCCAGGCGCTCGCCGCGTTCGAGCAGGCGGGCTTCGAGGCCTATCACTACAGCCTGCTCGCCCTGCTCGACGAGGGCGCACGGCAGACGCAGGCGACGATCGCGGACGTGCTCGGCGTCGATCGCAGCCAGCTCGTCGGGATCCTCGACGCGCTCGAGAACCGAGGGCTGGTGGAGCGGCGCCGCGACCCGCAGGACCGCCGCCGCCACGTCGTGAGCCTGACCCCTGCGGGCCGACGGCAGCTCGTCAAGCTCCGCGCGATCGTGCTCCGCGTGGAGGAAGAGTTCTTCGCGCCGCTCGACGAGGAGCACCGGCGCGCGCTGCACGCGGCCCTGCTCGGGCTCGCGTGCTACCACGACCCGCGCTGCACACCGATGCAAGACCTGAGCTGACGGCGGCGTGACGCGTTTCGGCCGCGTCACGCTGCTCGTCGCGGTGGCGCTCGTCGCGGCCGACTCCGCGATCGTCGTCCTCGCGCTGCCCCAGCTGCTGGTTCGCTTCGGCCAGCCGATCCCGGACACCGCCTGGGTCGTGACGTCGTACAACCTGGCTGCTGCGATCGCGGGCGCCGTGGTCGTGATCGCCGCGCACCGCATCCACACGCGACCGGTTCTGATCGGCGGGCTCGTGCTGTTCTCCGCGGCGACGATCGGCTGCGCTGTCTCGACGTCGCTCTCGATGCTGATCGCGCTGCGCGCCGCACAGGGTGTCGGAGGCGCGCTCACGCTCGCCGGGGCGCTCGCCGAGCTCGGCGCCGCGTGGTGGGCGGGCGCGGCGGCGATCGGCGCTGCGGCCGGGCCCGCGCTCGGCGGCGCGCTCACCGAGATCTTCGACTGGCGCGCGATCTTCGTCGTGCAGGCGCCGGTCGCGATCGGCGCGCTCGTCGCCGCGCTCCGCGTGCCAAGCATCCCGCTGAGCGCTCGCGGACTCGGCCGTCCGTCGTCGAACGTCGCGCTCGCGCTGATCTCGGGCGCTCTCGTCGGCGCCCTGTTCCTCGCGGTCGTGCTGCTCGTCGAGGCGCACGGCCTCTCGCCGCTCCGCGCGGCGGCCGTCGTGACGCTGCTGCCCGCTGCGGCGCTCCTCGTCCGGCGCCTCGCGCCGCGGCTCCCGGTCGAGGCGGGAGTCGTGATCCTCGCGTGCGGCCTCGGCTTGCTCGCGCTCGCCCCGGAGTCGCTCGCGGCGGTGGCGGTCGGCCTCGCCGCCTGCGGCGCCGGGCTCGGCGTCTGCCTGCCGCCGACGACGGAGGAGTCCGGTCTCGCCGGAGTGGCGTCGCGGCACGGCGGCGTCGTGCTGGGGCTGCTGCTGCTCGCGCCGATCCTCTCGGACGACGTGAACCACAACGCCGACGTCGCGAAGACCGACGGGATCGTGCTGGTCGTCAAGGCGCCCGTCCCGTTCCTCGACAAGATCCCGCTGACGATCGACCTCTACCGGGAGCTGCGGAAGGCCGGCCACGGCAAGCTGCCCGACTTCACCTCCGCGTTCGACAAGGCGCGCCGTCGTGACGAGGACGCGTCCGCGAAGCTGACGGCGCTGCAGCAGGCGCTCGAGGACGCACAGCAGGACGCGATCGCCCGGTCGTTCAAGCGCCCGTTCGCGGTCGCCTCGATCCTGGCACTCGTCGCCCTTGTCCCGCTCGCCGGGCGCCGCCTCGCAACCGTCCTGCGGCAGGCGGTGGCATGATCGCTGCTGGGTAATGGCGACGGTGCGGGCTGTCGAGCGGCGGATCTTCAAGGTCGAGGGCTTCCGCGTGGTGATCAAGCACCTCGACGGCCGCGACGTCCGCGGCGACCGCGAGCACCTGCCGGGCTACCCGTTCGGGCGCGCGATGAAGAACCGGAGCAACGTGACCGACTGGAAGCGACGCCGCTTCCAGCCGACGTACCCGGGCTTCGAGGTCGACGTGATCTCGGAGGCGGGCTCCCGCGTTCACGGGGGAACGCTGCTTGGCACCGTCCGAGACGGCTACCTTGATGCCTGAGATGACGACACGCGACGACCTGCGCGCTGTTCAGCAGCCGCTCAAGCAGCGGTATCGAGACGACCCCGCGTCGGCCGTGGTCACGCTCAAGGCGAGCGGCGAGCTCGACGAGGGGATCACCTGCTCCGTCCAGACCGGGCGCGCGATCGCCGAGGCGGGCCTCCACCCGGCGACTGGCGGCGACGGCAGCCTCGTCTGCTCGGGGGACATGCTGCTGCAGGCTCTCGTCGCGTGCGCGGGAGTGACGTTGCGCGCGGTCGCGACATCGCTCGAGATCCCGGTCGCAGGATCCGTTCACGCTGAGGGCGATCTCGACTTCCGCGGGACGATGGCAGTCGACAAGGAAGCGTCGGTCGGCTTCACCGCAATCCGGCTACGGTTCGACCTCGAGAGCGACGCGACCCCGGAGCAGCTCGAGACGCTGCTTCGCCTCACCGAGCGCTATTGCGTCGTCCTGCAGACCCTGACCGACCCACCGGCACTGACCGTGTCGCCCGAGACAGACGTGGAGCGCGTCCCCCAAAAGGGGTAATGACGCAAAGTCGCGCTAAGGGTCTACACGATGCCGGCCGATGGAGAAAGGGTCATGGGGAAGCCAACTGTTCTCGTAGTCGACGACGATCCGCTGCTCTGCGAGCTTCTGCGCGCGACCTTCGAGCTCGAAGGGATCGACATGCGCGAGGCGGGCCACGTGATCGAAGCGGAGAAGACGATTGCCGCGCACCTGCCCGACGCGATCGTCCTCGACGTCGGGCTTCCCGGCGTCGACGGCCTGTTCTACTGCGAGCGCCTGCGCGAGAGCCCGCGCACGCGCAACGTCCCGATCGTCGTGATCAGCGGGTCGCGCGAGGCCGGCGTGTCCGCGCTCACCGTCGGCGCACAGGCATTCCTCGCGAAGCCGTTCGATCCGCTGCAGCTGCTCAGCACGCTCGAGCGCCTGCTCGGCATCGATCCGCTGCAGCACGTCGCCGCGCAGAGCACGGACGAGCCCGCGGTGATGAGCGATCTTCGCCGGCTGATCGCGATCGGGCAGCGCCAGCACGAGCTGCTCGAGACGTCGTATCGCCAGACCGTCGAGGCGCTCGCCTCAGCGCTCGAATCCCGAGACTTCGGCACGATCGCGCACTCGCAGCGCGTGACCTCGTACGCCACGCGGCTCACGATCGAGCTCGCCCCGGCGCTGATCGACGACACGAGCCTCGAGTGGGGCTTCCTGCTGCACGACGTCGGCAAAATCGGCGTCCCCGACCGCATCCTGCTCAAGCGCGGGCCGCTCGACGAGGAGGAGCGGCTCATGATGGAGCAGCACACGAAGATCGGCGAGTCGCTACTCGCGCACGTGCCGCTGCTGCACGGCGAGGGCCTCGGAGTCGTCCGCTCTCACCACGAGCGCTGGGACGGCACCGGCTACCCGGACCGCCTGCACGAGACGGAGATCCCGCTCGGCGCCCGCATTTTCGCCGTCGCCGATGCCCTCGACGCGATGACGAACGACCGCGCGTACCGCGGACGGATGTCGTGGGACGACGCGTTCACCGAGCTCCGCAACGGAGCAGGCACGCACTTCGATCCCTCCGTGATCGACGCGCTCACCGTCTGCGAGCCCGATCTGTTCGCGACGCACAGCTCCGTGCTCGCCGCCTCCGCGTCCTAGCCACTCCGCGCCGCCGCGAATCGGAGCGAGGCCCGGTAGAGCGCGGCCGCCGCGAGCCGCACCTGCCGCGACGCCCGAAGGAGCGCTTGCGCGTCGGTCGCCGAGGCCGCGCGCGTGAACAGCTCGGCGGCGTCGGAGAAGTGCCTGCACGCGAGCTCGAGCGCCGACTCGACGCGCGTGAACCGCGGAGGCGCCTCGCCGGCCGCCGCGACCATCTTGTTGCAGCCGCCGAAGTCGGTGTAGGCGACGAGGAGCGCGAACAGGTCCGACTCGTCGTGCAGCGCGCGGCGCGCGGACTGCAGGCCGCGGCCGGCGGAAGCGACCGCCGACACGTCCTCGTTCAGCTGGTCGATCACACCCGAGGTGTTGGCGACCCACTCACGGTCGGCGGCGGCCTTCGAGAGGTGCGTGCCGGCCGCGCCGCCGCAGCCCGCCAGAGCCGCCGCGACGAGCGTGGCGCCGGCGACTGCCGCCCCGCGGGCGAGCATCAGCTGCACGGGCGAGATGCTCCCATACGTAGGGTGTGGGCATGACCAACGCGACGATCCAGACGAATCACGGCACGATCGAGCTCGAGCTCTACGGCGACGACGCGCCGAAGACGGTCGACAACTTCACCAAGCTGTCGCGCGACGGCTTCTACGACGGCGTGATCTTCCACCGCGTGATCCCGGACTTCATGATCCAGGGCGGCGACCCGACCGGAACCGGATCCGGCGGGCCCGGCTATCAGTTCGAGGACGAGTTCAACGACCGCAAGGTCGAGCGCGGCGCGCTCGCGATGGCGAACGCCGGCCCGAACACGAATGGATCGCAGTTCTTCATCGTCACCGCTGACGCGTGCCCCTGGCTCGATGGCAAGCACACCGTCTTCGGCAAGGTGACCTCCGGCATGGACGTCGTCGATGTCATCTCGCAGCTCGAGCGCGACGCGCGCGACCGTCCGCGCGACGACGTTCGCATCGAGTCGGTCGCGATCGCGGAGGCCGGCTGATGACCCCCCTCGACGAGGAGTCGCAGGTCGAGGTCGTCTGCCCGCACTGCAAGAAGGCGTTCACCGCGGAGCTGATCGAGGGCGACGCCGAGCGTTACCGCGGCTTCAAGTGCCCGCACTGCCGGCTGTTCGTGCCGGCAGCGCGAACCGACGGCTGACGGCGTTCCCTAGACGCAGTCGCGGAGCGCCTGCGCCTCGGGCAGGCCCTCGAGCTTCTTCAACGTGTTGTTCTCGATCTGCCGGATGCGCTCGCGCGTGACGCCGAACGCCTTGCCGACCTCCTCGAGCGTGCACGGCTGGCCGCCGGTGAGCCCGAAGCGCAGCTCGATCACCTGGCGCTCGCGCTCGGGCAGCGCGTTCAGCGCGTGCTCGATGTCCGACCGGCGGAGCGTCAGCGACGCAGCCTCGTCGGGCGTCTCCGTGTTCTCGTCCTCGACGAAGTCGCCGAGCTCCGAGTCCTCTTCCTCACCGATCGGCTTCTCGAGCGAGACCGGGTGCTGCGCCATGCGGAGGATCTCGCGCACCTCGTCGGTCGTGATCTCGAGCTCCTCGGCGATCTCCTCGGGGCGCGGCTCGCGGCCGAGGCGCTGGACGAGCTGGCGCTCGATGTGGACGACCTTGTTCAGCTTCTCGACCATGTGCACCGGGATGCGGATGGTGCGCGCCTTGTCGGCTATCGCCCGCGTCACGGCCTGGCGGATCCACCAGGTCGCGTAGGTCGAGAACTTGTAGCCCTTGCGATAGTCGAACTTCTCGACGGCCCGGATCAGGCCGAGCGACCCCTCCTGGATCAGATCGAGGAAGGAGAGCCCGCGACCCAGGTATCCCTTGGCGATCGAGACGACGAGGCGGAGGTTGGCCTCGATCATCTGCGTCTTCGCGATCATGTCGCCGCGCTCGATCCGCTTGGCCAGATAGACCTCCTGGTCCGCGGTCAGGAGCGGCACCTTCCCGATCTCGCGCAGGTAGAGCCGCAGCGAGTCGAGCGACGGCTCGACGGTGAGGTCGAGTTTCGGCGCGTTCTTCGGCTCTTCTTCGACGAGCGGCTGCTCATGCGGCAACCGCTTGTGCTCCTCGCCCTCCACGAGCTCGACGCCGTGGTCGATCAGGTAGGTCGTGAAGTCCTCGACCTGTTCCTTCGTGAGCTCGACCTCCTCGAGGCCCTTGACGATCTCGTCATAGGTAAGGAAGCCTTTTTCCTTCCCGGTCTCGACGAGCTTCTGCAGTTCCTCGACCTCGGGGAGCGCAATGTCGACAGTGAGCACCTGAGCACGACCTCCGGCTTGACGCGGTTGACGGGGTACAACCAACGCTGAGCCGGCGCTCTTCAACCCTCCGGCTCACCCTCTGACGCGCGTGACTCTACACAAGGATTCACCGGACCGGGATCGAATTTTCTCAGGTTGGTCACACGGCCCCTGACCCGCGACTAGATTCGGTCACGATGACCATGCTGCTCGCCCTGCTCCTCGGTCTCGCCCACCCGCCCTCGGCGTACCTCCAGACGGCGTCCGGAAAGGTGCCGCTGGCGGTCTCGTCGTGGTGCTGGGGCCAGCGCTGCGGAGCGCCCATCGCGAAATCGGCGAAGCAGGCCGTCGTCCCGCGCGGGACGACGATGCGGCTCGAGCTCGGGTTCGTGCCGACCGCCGTCACCGTCTCGGTCGTCGGACGTCCGGTGGCCGCCAAGCGGAGCGGCCACGAGATCCGCTGGCGCGCGACGCGCGCCGGAGGGCTCTCGGTGCGGGCGACCGGCGGGCGGGGCTGGGTCGTATACGTCGGGCGTATCGCCCTCCGCTAGAGCGCCTCGCCCCCAGCAGCGAAACGGCCGGCACATGGCCGGCCGTTCTCGGGTCTCGCCACAGAGGTGATTGCCGTCAGCCCCCGGGGGAGAGTTCCAGACCCCGTATCGGCAGAAGAGGGGGATGCCTTTAGGGGTTCTTTCGTCTGAATCGCCCGGGGGCCCCGCCGCATCGGGCCCCTCGGATGACGGTCGCACTCTGTTCGAGAGCCCCCGCTTCATGCATCACCCTTTCGTAGTTGACTGCGCCGCTTGACTACGCTCGGCCCGGTGACCGCCGGTTTCGTCGAGCGTCTGCGCGAGGGCCCGCCGCTCGTCGGCGACGGCGGCATGGGCGTCCTCGTCTCCGCCGCGGTGTCCGGGCTCCGCTGCCCCGAGGAGGCGAACCTCCGCTCGCCGGAGAGCGTCATCTCGCTCCACCTCGGCTTCATCAGGGCGGGAGCCGAGCTGATCGAGACCAACACCTTCGGCGCCAACCGCCGCAAGCTCCGGGCGCACTTCCTCGAGGACGAGGTGGCCGCGATCAACCGGGCGGCCGTGAAGCTCGCGCGCGAGGCGCGCGAGATCTCAGGGCGCGACGTCTACATCGGCGGCTCGATCGGCCCGCTGGGCGACCTCGGCGACCGCGAGGACGACCGGGGCGCCCTGTTCGCCGAGCAGGCGGAGCTGCTCGAAGGCCGCGGCGTCGACGTGTTCATGCTCGAGACGTTCTACGACCTCGACGAGCTGCTCACCGCGGTCGACGCCGTGCGCTCCGTCTCGTCGCTCCCGGTCGTCGCGCTGCTGACATTCGACCAGGACGCGGAGACGCTCGGCGGCGTCGGCGCGGCCGATGCCGCGGCGCGGCTGCGGCCGCTCGGCCTCGCGGCGATCGGCGCCAACCACGGCGCCGGCCTTCAGGCCGCGCTGCGCGCGCTCGAGGCGATGGGCGTCGACGACACGCCGCTCGCTGCGCTCCCGAACGTCGGACTCGCGTCGATCTCGGCCGGCCGCGTCGTGTACCCGCACGCGACGCCGGACTACTTCGCCGACTTCGCCGCCCACGCCGTCCGCCTCGGCGCCCGGTTGATCGGCGGCTGCTGCGGCACGACGCCGACGGAGATCGCCGCGATCCACGCGGCGATCGTCGAGCGGCGCGAGCCGACGGCGCCGATCGTCGTCCGCCCCCGCGAGCGCGTGCCGGCGCAGACCGCTGAGCCTGGCGAGACGACGCTCCAGCGGATGCTGCGCGAGCAAGAGTTCGTCGTCTCGGTCGAGCTCGACCCGCCGCGCGGCGGGAACGCGGAGGGCATGCTCTCGGTCGCCCGTCAGCTCGCCGAGTCGGGCGCAGTGCACGTCGTCGACATCAACGACAATCCGATGGCGCGCGCCCGCATGAATGCGCTGATGGCCGCGGTCGCGATCGAGCGCGAGTGCGGCATCGAGACGATCCCGCACGTGACGCCGCGCGACACGAGCGTGATGGGCCTGCAGTCGGCGCTCCTCGGCGCGCATGCGGAGGGCGTTCGCAACGTGCTCTCGGTGACGGGCGACCCGCCGGAGGTGGGCGACTACCCGGGCGCGAGCGGGGTGTACGAAGTCGACTCGATCGGGCTCGCGCGCGTGATCGAGCACCTCAACGCGGGCACCGACGCGAACGGGCGGGAGATCGACGCCCCCACCGCGTTCTTCACCGGCGTCGCGGTGAACCCGGCGGCCGACGACCTCGACCTCGAGCTCGAGCGGTTCGCGCAGAAGATCGACGCCGGCGCGCAGTTCGCGATGACCCAGGCGCTCTTCGACCTCTCGTACCTCGAAGCCATGCTGCAGCGGCTCGGCGGTGCGAGCCCGATCCCGCTGCTCGTCGGCGTCTTCTACGTGCGCAGCCACCAGCTCGCGCTGCGGCTGCACAACGAGGTGCCCGGGATCGTCGTCCCCGAGCCAGTCCAGGAACGGCTCCGCACCGCCGGCAAGGACGCGCCGGCGGTCGGACGGGAGCTCGCGAAGGAGCTGATCGACGGGTCACGGTCACTCGCCGCCGGCGTCTACGTGATTCCGCCGTTCCGCCGCCCCGAGGCGGCGCTCGAGCTGCTCTAGCAAGAGCCTGTCGAGACCGGCGCTCGGGTACGGGCCAGTGCGGTCCGAACCGGGCCGGCGGGGACGCCGTAGCCGCCCTCGCCGCTGCCGCCGACATGCGACGCGAACACGGTCGCCTCGACATGGCCCGTAGCGTCGACGGCGGGGCCGCCCGAGTTGCCGTGCCGGATCAGGCCGCCGAGCGCGGTGACCCGGCGCAGCGATCCGTCCGACAGGACGTCGCCCGTGTCGCCCACGACTCCCGGCCGCACGTCGAGGCCGCCGTCGTCCGGGAAGCCGAGGATCGCCACGTCGCCCCCGGAACGCGCGTCGGCAAGCGGGAGCGTGGTCGAGCGGAGCCCCGGGACGCGCAGCACCGCGACGTCCTGCGTGCGATCCATGTACAGCGGCACGGCGGGATAGCCGTTCGCCGTGATCCTGGTCGCGCCGGCGACCACATGCGCAGCCGTGACGACGACCCTGGGCTTCGCCGCCCAGCCGGACCCCTCCACCTCGCTGCCGCACGCCGTGGCGTGGATGCGCACAGTCGCGAGCCGGGCGCGCGTGACGCCCGGCGCGTAGACGATCGACGGATCGGCCGGCCCACCGGTCGGGATCGACGGCCCGCTGATCAGCTCGAAGGGGCTGAACCGCGCGAACTGCCCGAACAGCGAAGTCGGCGACACGATCGCGTCCAGCCGCGTCACGATGCGCGACTGATCGACCTCCGAGCGCAGGTCGTGCTGGCCGGGAACCTGAAGCAGCGCCGCGCCGGCGACCCAGACCAGGCACAGGCCGATCGCACCGCCGATCAGCAGCCCGCCGAAGGAGTCGAGCATCCTGAGCGGCGGCACGATCGCGACGCCGCCGCGCGCGACTCGGCCGGCCATCGAGGCGACGGACTGGAGCACGAGCGCACCGACGAGAGCCCCCGCGAGCGCGGCGAACGATGCGTACGGTGAGCTCGAGCCGTCGTGGAGAAAGTGCGGGGCGATGCGCGCGCCGATCACCGCGCCGAGCGCGAGACCGCCGAGCGACAGCGCGGAGGCGAGCAACCCTCGCCTCAGGCCCGCGAGTGCAGCGACCGCGATCACGGCGAGGGCGATCCAGTCGACCCGGTTCACCCTGTCGGGTTAGCCAGGCACCTGCGCTTCCCTGCCGCCGCTACACTCCCGCCCGAACCGGGGGCGTAGTTCAGTTGGTTAGAACGCCGGCCTGTCACGCCGGAGGTCGCGGGTTCGAGTCCCGTCGCTCCCGCTTCACAAAGCCCTGCACGCGCAGGCTTTCGTGTAAGTAGGACGAGCAGCACAAACCGGCTCGGGCAGCGCTTGGGCAGCAAACCGCCAAAATGGACGTCCGGGAAGGTGCAGCAACCGCGCTTCGCGTGGCTGGTCTATAGACCGGTGGAGTCAGGATGACAGAGTGGCCCGCGCAGACCTGATCGTAAGCATCGTCGAGGCTGCACGGCAGGGCGACAATGAACTCGTCGTCCGTTCTGCTTGCTCGACCCACGACTGCTCATTGTGACTTCGGTTCGGACATGGCAGCCCGAAGGGCTCCGTCGATCGCGGGGTGCCGGTACTTGAAGTCCCGTTCGAGCGCGCGAACCGGAAGCGCACGTTGACCGGTGGTGACGACGCTGGCCATTTCGCCGTAGAGGGCTCGTAGCGAGAGGGCTGGTATTGGCAGCAGCGCGGGGCGGTGCAGCACGCGACCGAGCGCGTGCGCGAACTCTTGATTCGTCACCGGGTCGGGCGCGGTTGCGTTTGAAGGGGCCTGACCAATGTTGGTTGTCGAGCGCGGCCAGGTACATGCGCACGAGGTCGTCGGGGGCGATCCATGAGATGTACTGGTGTCCGCCGGCGACAGGACCGCCGAGGCCGAGCCGGAACGGTGGGAGCATCCGTGCCAGCGCGCCGTCGGCGCGGTCGAGCAGCACACCGGTTCTCAGAGCCACGGTACGCACGCCGAGGCTGTCGGCGGCGGCGGCCGCCTGCTCCCACGCCTCGCACACGCTTGCGAGGAAACCCGTGCCGGGTGGCGCGTTTTCGCTCAGGTGCTCGCCGCCGCGTGCGCCGTAGTAGCCGACCGCGGATGCAGTCACGAGAACGGAGGGTCGCGGCTGGGACTGCTGCAGTCCTTGGATGAGCCGGGTGGTGCCGAGCTCACGGCTCGAGCGGATGCGTTCCTTGCTCTCCTGCGTCCAGCGTTGGGCGATCGGCTCGCCGGCCAAGTGCACGACGCCGTCGCGGCCCGCGAGTGCGTCGGCCGGCGCAGGCTCGGTCTCGGGGTGCCAGCCAACCGCGTCGACATCGAGCATTCTCCGTACGTCCTCCGGCCGGCGTGAGAGCACGGTCACTTCGTCGCCACGCTGTCGCAGCGCGGCGACGAGCTTAGTGCCGATGAGCCCCGTCGCCCCCGTGACGGTGATCCTCATCATCACTTCCTGTCCAGGTCATCGGGGGCGAGCGCTTCGATCAGGCCGTCGACGTCACGCACCGTGACCGTGAGTTCGGGATGTCGGATCCGGCCGGAGCGGTCGATGCCGGGAACCGGCGAATGGAAAGTGATGCATACGCCGCGGTCGCCGTTCGACGCGAACGTCAGGCCGCGGTCGGTGATCGCGAGTCGCGCGGGTCCCGCAGTCTTGAGGAAGGCGTACGGGCCGGTCACCTCGGCATCGGCGATGTTGCTCCTGCGCGTCCGTACGCGCCACGGCCCGTAGCGCGCTTCGAGCTCTCCCTCGCTCAGCTCGACCCAGGCCCGTTCCGGGGTCACGCCGAACAGCCGAGCTAGCCGCCGGTACGTCGGGTCGAAACGGAACGGAAAGCGCATCGACATCTCAGGTGCGCACTCAGGCACCGGCGACGTCGCGGCGGGCGAAGATCGCCCAACCGGCCGCGAGCGGGATGACGCTGTAAAGGGCGCAGGTCCAGGCGGCGCGGCCGATCGAGGCGCCGCCTTGGCCGAAGAGCGCCTGCCAGGCGTCGAACTGCTGTGGAAGCAGGTAGGGCTTCGCACCCTGCAGGCCGGGGAGAGCGGCGATGCCTTGGAAGGCGAGGGCGAAGATGACAGTGCCGACGATCGCGGCGGCGCTGTTGCGGGTTGCCGTGGAGAGGAAGAAGGCGACGGCGACTAGCACGGCGAGCGGGAGCAGATAGGCCGCGTAGGCGTACGCGTCGAGGGCGAGCGCATGGCCTGCGGTTGCCGGACGGCCGTTGAGGAGTGTCACACCGTGCAGGCCCCAGGAGGCGATCGACCCGATGATCGAGGTGAGGAACATCACCGCGATCAGCGCGATGCCGTAGGTCGCGGCTGCGAGAGCTTTCGCGGCGTAGATCGTTCCGCGTCCGGTCGATCGCGTGAGGATCATCTTGAGGGTGTTGTTGGCGTCTTCGGTGGCGACGATGTCGCCAGCGACGAGCGCAGAGATGACGGGGGCGCCGAAGAAGGTGGCGAAGGCGAGCAGCGCGAGCGGGAGCACGACGCCGCTCCGGGTCAGCTGCTGGGCGAGCGGGAGGTCGGGCGGGATCCCTGCGTGCTTCTTCAGCGAGAGCGCGATCACGAAAGCGAGTGCGTATAGGGCGGCCGCGAGCAGGCCGGCCCACGTGCGCTTCTGCCGGACGAGCTTGCGCGTCTCCCAGCGGTAGGTGCGGATGAGCGTCATGCTGCCTCCTCGGTGAGTCGGAAGAACAGGTCCTCGAGCGTCCGCCGCTCTTGGCCGAGGGATCGGATCGGGATGCCGGCGCGGCCGAGCGTCACCGTCAGGCGGTCGATGACGTCGGACGATGCCTCGAGCCAGAGGGCGCCGTTCTCGATGCGCGCATCGAGGGCACCGCTCGCCTTGGCGGCGACGAGCGCGCGTCCGTCGTCGCCGGTCTCGAGCCGGTAGGGGGCAGCGAAGGAGGCTCGCAGCTCGTCGAGGCGGCCTTCGAAGCTGATCTTTCCGCCGTTGACGATCGCGACGCGATTGCACACCTCCTCGACGTCGGAGAGCAGATGGCTGGAATACAGCACCGTCACTCCCTGCTCGGGCAGGCTGGAGACGAGCGCGCGGAGGTCGCGCATGCCTGCGGGATCGAGACCGTTGGCCGGCTCGTCGAGCACGAGCAGCTTCGGCGAGCGCATGAGCGAAGCCGCGATCCCGAGCCGCTGGCGCATGCCGAGCGAGTAGGTGCCGACGCGGTCGCGGGCACGGTCGAGCAGGCCGACGCGGTCGAGCACCTCGTCCAGCCGACGGCCGGGGACGCCGCCGTCGAGCGTGCCGAGAAACTCGAGGTTCTCGCGCCCGGTCAGGTAGGGGTAGAAGGTCGGCGCCTCGACGAAGCCCGCGACATGCTCCAGGGCGCCGATGCCGGCGGCGGGGTCGCGCCCGAACAGCTTGACGCTGCCACCGTCGCGTCGGATCAGCCCGAGCATCATTCGCAACGTCGTCGTCTTGCCGGCGCCGTTGGGGCCGAGGTATCCGTAGATGTCGCCTTGCTCGACCGTCAGGTCGACAGCGTCGACCACTCGGTTCGGCCCGTATGCCTTCACGAGCCCGCGAACTTCGACTGGGACTTCGGACATGATCTGCGGACCTCGCGCCGCTGCTCTTGCTGTCGGATTCCGGACGGCTCGTCGCCCGGCGGATGCCGCGCTCCGGGCGACGAGCGATGCTGTTTCCGTCAGGGGATCAGCACCTTGTTGATCACGTGGATGACGCCGTTGGAGGCGATCACGTCGGGCTTGATGACGGTGGCGCCGCCGACGAGCACCTTGCCGCCGATGACCCGGATCGAGACCGACTTGCCCTCGAGGGTCGTCGCGGAGTGGAGCTTCATCGCCTGCGCCGCGGTGACCTTGCCCTTAACGACGTGGTAGAGGAGGACGGCGCGGAGCTTCGCCTTGTTCCTCGCGAGCGCGGTGAGAGTCGCCTTCGGCACCTTGGCGAAGGCCGCGTCGGTCGGCGCGAACACCGTGAACGGCCCCTTGCCCTCGAGCGTGCCCGCGAGGTCCGCCTTCTGGAGCAGCGAAGCGAGCGTCTTGAACTGCCCCGCCGCGATCGCGGTCTGAACGAGGTTCTTCTCGCCCATCTTCGTACCCGAGGTCGTCGCCCGACCGGCGGTCGCAGTGGCAACACCGACGGCGAGCACAACTACAAGAACTGCGACGATCGGAATGCGCTTGCTGGTCATCTCCAACTCCTTCTGGTGTTAGCGGGTACCGACGACGGCCGCGTGTGCGCGGGGCCGTCGTGCCGAGGTGAGCAGGGAACCGATGCCGTAGACCGCGGCGAGGCCGACGAGGCCATACACGATCCGGCTCGCCGCGTTCGTCTGTCCGAAGTCAAGGCCGAAGATCCAAGCGACCAGGTCGAACTTGGCGACGGCGACGAGGCCCCAGTTGAGTCCGCCGATCAGCACCAGCGTTGCCGCGAGTAGGTCGAGCTTCTTCACGTTCGTTCACCTCCTGTAGAGAGTCTGTACAAGTCGGTGATGGTATCGCCGGTCTCCGCTCTTGTCAAACTTCTGTACAAATTCTGTATAGTTCGGCGTGTGGAGGCGGCGGGTGGACTACGGATCGGAGAGCTGAGTCGGCGCTCGGGCGTCAGTCCTGAGTTGCTGCGCGCCTGGGAGCGGCGGTATGGACTGCTGCAGCCGACTCGCTCAGGGGGAGGACTGCGGCTGTATTCACCGACCGATCTCGCCCGTGTGCAGGCGATGCAACAGCACCTCGCCGACGGTTACGCAGCCGCCGAGGCCGCCGTCCTGGCCTCTCAAACGGCAACTCGCAGGGACGAAGAGATCGCCGCCTCAACCGCGAAAGCGGAGCTTGCCGCCGCCCTGGCGAGGTTCGACGACGGCGAGGCCCACGCCGCCTTCGACGCGCTGCTGGCGCGGCTGTCGATCGACGCGCTCCTGCGCGACGCCATCCTTCCCTATCTCCGCGATCTCGGCGAGCGCTGGGAACGCCACGAGATCTCGATCGCGCAGGAGCACTTCGCCTCCGCCCTGCTCCGCGGGCGCCTCCTCGGACTCGCGCGCGGCTGGGGCCGCGGCATCGGCCCGGTCGCAGTCCTCGCGTGCGCCCCCGGGGAACAGCACGACCTCGGCCTCCTCGCCTTCGGACTTGCGCTGCGCGCGCGCGGCTGGCGCATCGTCTACCTCGGCACCGACACCCCGATCATGAGCGTCACCGATGCCGCCCTGTCGTGCAGCGCCGCCGTCGTCGTCGTCAGCGCAGTCGAGCCGCGTGTCTTCCGGCGCCACGCCGAAGAGCTTCAGCAACTCGCACTCGAGACCCGTCTCTACCTGGGCGGCGCCGGCGCCGCAAAGGCTCGGCTCGACGCCGACCTGCTCCGGCTGACTGGCGATCCAGTCGACGAAGCCGAGCAGTTGACCCAAATCGCCCAATCCAAGCCGTAGCCCTGACCGCAGGCACAGCTGACGTGGCTTGACGTCACACGCCTGCGCGGGACACGGCGATGAGCAGTAATCCAACGTCTCGGCCGCAGTGGCGACCTCGATCTCGCTTCGGTACCGCTCGCGCGCCATTGATGCGGGCCGCGTCTCCGGCTAGCTGGTCTCGTACTCGTCGTGGCGTCGCAGCCAGAGCGGTTCCGTCGCGCTTTCGTCCCGCCCGCTCGGCGTGCGGTCGAGCAGCGCGTAGTACGCCATAGCAGGCTCCAGGCCCCGGGCGGTGCTGACGTACGTCCTGTAGACGGTCCCGTCCGACAGCGCGTACACGCTCAGCCCCGGTCCTTCGGCGACGTAAGCCGCAGCGTCGGTTCCGCACATGCGCGCGTTCTGTTCGACGGTGGGCGGGATGTCACCCTCCAGGAACGGCTCCAGCTCGTCCTTGGTGTAGAGGAAGCCGAGGTCACGGTTGAAGTCGCTTCCACCGCTGGAGACCCAGTCGATTCTCCATCCCATCCGCTCTCTGTAGGCGAGGAGCTTCGCGAGTGGCGCGCGGGAGGCGAGCAGCAGGGTGGTGTCCTTGGCTTTCAGGTGCGGCACCTGCGGGGTAAGCGTGTCCGCGATCGAGGTGCACACCGGGCACCCCGCCTCGTAATCGGGCCCGAACATGAAGTGGTAGACGAGCAGCTGCGAGCGGTCACCGAAGAGATCGGTGAGCGTCTTCGTCCCCTCCTCGGTCTCGAAGCTGTATTCCTTCCCGACCGGCACCCAGGGTAACTCCCTGCGCTTGCGCGCCAACTCGTCGCCGCGGCGGGTGTGCTCCTTCTCCTGCGCGAGCAGCTCGTCGCGAGCTGCCTGCCATTCCTCCTGTGTTCCGATCCTGCGTTCTGTCATCAATTCCTCCTGTCACATCGTTGCGGTCACCACGCCGAGCCCGACGATCGCGAGCGCCAGCGGCAGGTCGATCGACGGCTGAGGCGGCAGCAGCTTTTGGGCAAGAACGACGACAGCGACGACCACCATCCAGGTGATGCTCATCGCGCCCAGCGCGATCAGGATCACCATCAGCCCGATGCTCGAGCCGACGCAGTACAGCCCGAACCGCAATCCGGAGCGGACGTTCTCGCGGCAACGCTGACGGCAGCGGCGCTTGAGCGGAGTCAGCTCGTAGACGCCGGCCGCGACCGTCAACCCGCCGGCGACGACATAACCGTGCGGTCGATCGAAGACGTAGACCGCGAGACCGACAAACGCCCACACGGCGAGGTACGAGCCGGCGAACAGCAGTACGGCGCGCCCAGGGTCCTCGGCACGGGCGCGTCGTGCGACGGCGGGAAGCGCGCCGGGCAGCATCATGGCCGCCATCATCGGAACCCAGACGCCGACGAAGAACGCGAACGACCCGAGGTCGGTGGAGACGCCCATGTCCATCCCGCCCATCTGCCGAACCGTGACGAGCCACGCGGCTGCAGCGAGCGCGAGCGTCGCCGTTACGGCAACCGTTGCCCCGTCAGTCCGGGTATTCATCTTTCCGCAACATGCGAGGCTCGTCGGACGGCTCCTTCGGGGTTCGCTCGAGCAGGAAGCTGAAGTACGGCGCGACGAACGGATCGGGCGCCGACACCGTGTAGGTGTGGTAGACGGTGCCGTTCTCGCGCGCGAACGCGATCCAGCTCGGGTTCTCACGTAGTCCGTCCTCGAGCCTCGCGCCGACCTGATGCGACCAGTCGACGAGCCACTCCGGCGGGTCGTCGAGCAGCCGTTGCACCTCGGGGATCTGCTGTGCCTGCTCCTCGGTCAGCGCGAGACCGAAGTCGAACGCAAAGCTGGTGTTGTGCGTCGACACGTACGGGAACTGCCAGCCCATCCGTTCCTTGTATGCGGTGAGGCGCGCGATCGGCGCGCGCGAGAAGCAGATCAGTGTCACGTCCTGGTGGTTCAGGTGGACCAGCCCGCCGTCGAGGCCGTCCGCGAGACTCGTGCACCCGGGGCAGGCGCCGTTCTCGTAGTCGGGCCCGAACATGACGTTGTAGGCGAGGAGCTGCGAGCGACCCTCGAACAGCTCCGCGAGCTTCTTCTTTCCGTCCTGTGTGTCGAACTCGTACTCCTCCTCCACCGGCACCCAGGGGAGCTCCCGTCGCCGGCTCTTGATCCTCGCGTTGAGCTCCGCACCCTCGGCTTCGAGCTTCGCTAGCTCGTCTCGGGCCGCCTGCCAATCCGCACGAGTTCCGATCTTGTGCTCAGGCATCTCGTCTCTCCTCTCACCTTGCTGATCGGTCTTTTCGACCCGGTGCCCTCGCCAAACTCATCGCTGCCGAGAGTGCAAGCGATCGGCACCATCAGGCGGCAGGTGGCAAGGAGGGCGGGTACGCCGCTCCCCAGAACAGAGTTGTCGAACTATGCTCCCGCTCCGGAAAGGCCCGCGGTCGCGGGCCATTTTTCTTCTCGCGTCACGTGCCCTATTGACCGGCGGGAAGCTCGGCAGGCTGCTCGCCGCGGACGAACTGGTAAGCGAGCGCACCGACTGCTGCCCCGAGTGGTGGGGCCACGAGATAGAGCCAGAGCGCGTGGAGGTCGCCAGACACGATCGCTGGTCCGGCTGAGCGCATCGGGTTCATCGAGGCGCCCGAGATCGGTCCGCCGAACATCGCGTCGAGCCCGATGGTGCCGCCGATCGCTATCGCGGCGGCTTCACCGACGGCGCGCGTATCGGTTGCGACGGCGAGGATGACGAACATCAGGAACGCCGTCATCACGAACTCCCACAGGAACGACTGCGCCTGTGAGCCGGACGGCAGCGTCGCACCGACGTGGGCGACGTTGCCGAGTGACGCGCGAAGGAGAGCTGCTGCTGCGAGCGCGCCCGTCAGTTGAGCCGCCCAGTAGGCGGCTGCTCGGTTCCACGGAAAGTGTCGGGTAAGCGCAAAGGCGAACGTCACGGCCCCGTTGAAGTGGGCGCCCGAGACATGCCCGACGGCGTAGATCATCGCCATGATCACGAGGCCGAAGGTGATCGCGACGCCAACGTGGCCGAGCTGGTGCGTCTTCGCGTCGACCATAACCGCCCCTGCGCCCGCAAAGACGAGCGCGAACGTTCCGATGCCTTCAGCGACGAGCGACCGAGCGAGCTGAGAGAACTTCAACCGGTTCAGGCGGCGCGCTTGGTCGCCTTGATGATGGCGCCGTGCATCCCGTCGGCGACCTGGTGCGTGTAGACCACGGACACGTCGACGAGTCCTGCCGCCGCAAGTCCCGCCTCGTACTCACTCTTCGAGAGCGCGCCCGCGATGCAGCCGAAGTAGCTGCCACGCTCCGCGCGCTGGTCGGGTGAGAGGTGGTCCTCTGCCACGACGTCGGATACGCCGACCCGGCCACCCGGCTTCAGGACGCGCGCGATCTCGGCGAGCACTCTCGGCTTCTCGGTCGAGAGGTTGATCACGCAGTTGGAGATGACGACGTCGACGCTCTCGGCAGGCAGCGGTACGTCCTCGATCAACCCCTTCAGGAAAACCGCGTTCGTGATACCGGCGTCGGTGGCGTTCTTGCGAGCGAGCTCGAGCATCTCGTCGGTCATGTCGAGGCCGTAGGCACGGCCGGTTGGGCCGACGCGCTTCGCAGACAGGATCACGTCGATCCCCCCGCCCGAGCCGAGGTCGAGCACGGTCTCGCCCTCGCGAAGCTCCGCGACCACGATCGGGTTTCCGCAGCCAAGACTTGCAAGGACAGCCGCCTCAGGGAGCTCGCCACGTTCCTCGGCGCTGTAGAGAGCTCGACCGAAGTCTCCCTCCGCGCTCGGCCGGCAGCACTCGTTGCAGGACGACTCACCAATCGTGCCGCGCGCCGCAGCGGCGTAGCGATCGCGTACCTGTTCGCGCAGGGTGTCCTCGGTCACGACTTCTCCTCTGTCAGTTCGTCGACCAGATGCTGCACGCGCGTGTCGATCTCATCGCGTATGCGCCGCACGGTCGCGAGATCCTTGCCGTCCGGATCTTCCAGCTCCCAGTCCTCGTACTTCTTGCCTGGATAGATCGGGCACGCATCGCCGCAGCCCATCGTGATCACGACATCGGCGGCACGGACGACCTCATCGGTCAGCGGCTTGGGGAACTCCTCGCCCATGTCGACACCGATCTCACTCATCGCTTCAACGACTGCCGGGTTGATCTCCACGCCTGGCGCGCTCCCGGCCGACCGAACGTTCACCCGGCCATGGGAGCGGAGCCTCACCAGCCCGGCCGCCATCTGGCTGCGGCCCGCGTTGTGCACGCACACGAACAGAACCTCGGGCACGTCCTTTGTCATCAGTTCGGGCACTGCCCTCCGAGATATCCGGCATCGGTGTCATGCATCTTGCCGCAACACATCGATACGTGTCAATATGTCATCGTGGAGACGTTCGCCACCGTTGCCGCCTGCTGTGCGCCGCTCTCGGCGGAGCCACTGACCGCCGAAGATGCCGGCCAGCTCGCCGCGGCGCTCCGCGTCCTCGCCGACCCGGCGCGGCTGCGACTCCTCAGCCTGATCCAAGCCCAGCCCGACGGCGAGGCCTGCGTCTGCCACCTGCAGGAACCACTCGGACTCAGCCAGCCAACGGTCAGCCACCACCTCAAGGTGCTAGTCGGTGCAGGTCTGCTCGAGCGAGAGAAGCGAGGACGCTGGGCCTACTTTCGGGTCGTCCCGAACCAGCTCGGCGCACTTCGCGACCTGCTCGACTGACCCGTCCCGGGGCTAGGCTCCCGCCATCGCAGCGCCTACGCTCCAGCTCCAGCCACGGCTCCGGTCGTCTCCCTCGGAGGCCCGGCAGGCGCTCGAACGGCGCGCACGACTGCTGGCCTGGATCGGCAACGCCTGGCACCTGGTCGAGTTCGCGATCGCGATCGCCGCCGGAGTAGCCGCCGGATCCGTTGCACTCATCGGCTTCGGCGCCGACAGCCTGATCGAAGGACTGTCCGGCTTCGTCATCATCTGGCTCTTCACCGGCTCCCGCCTGCGCTCCACGACTGCCGAACGTCGAGCACAGCAGGTGATCGCCGCGAGCTACTTCGTGCTCGCCGTCTACATCGCGCTCGACTCGCTCCGCGACCTCATCTTCGGTTTCGAACCTGGTGTCTCCTGGGTCGGGATCGGGCTGGCTGCGGTCACCGCGCCGACGATGCCACTGCTCGCCAAGGCCAAGCGCAACGTCGGGCGGAAGCTCAACTCGTCCGCGACCGTCAGCGAGGCCGAACAGAACATGATCTGCGCCTACCTCTCGATCGCACTACTCGTAGGCCTGCTCGCGAACGCGCTCTTCGGATGGTGGTGGGCCGATCCGGCCGCCGCGCTCGTCATAGCGGCCGTCGCAGTCAGGGAAGGGCGCGAGAGTTGGGCGGGCGAGTCCTGCGACTGCTGCTAGCAGGGACGAGCTTCAATCCAAACGCCTGCAACTCAGACGTCCAGCTTGCAGGTGTTGTCGAGGTACGCGCGCACGACGCGCATGTGCGGGTTCACCTTGCGGGCCTGGGCGGCGAGCGTCGGCAGTCTCGGTGCGAGGTTCGAGATTTTCCAGTCCGCCTGCTTGAAGTCGGCGATCAGGACGTTGATGAAGCCGAACACCGGGCGGAGATCGGGCTTGAGCGACGCGGGCGCCGTTGCAAGCAGAGACGGCTCGGCCGCGGCGACCTTGGTGTAGGCGGTCTTGAGCGCAGCGGGCGTCACCCGGCCGCTCGGCAGCGTGGTCGAGTTGACAATGCTGCGGGCCACGCTGCGGGCGGTGCTGCAGAAGCTGCGCGAGCCCGTTTGCGCGGTGGGGGTCGCCCCGGCCGCCGCAGCGGCTGCACCGGCCAGCGCGAGGACGACGAGCAGAAGTGAAGCGAGCTTCATGGGAGCCTCCTGGATCAGATCTGGACGGTTTGAGAGCTGGGCGTGTACCCCGGGTGCGGTGACGGTGAACTTCAGCGCGCCTACCGTGGAGGCGCCGAACGTCAGGGCAGCCGAACCGTTCTTCCCGGTCTTCGCCTGCTTGCCGCCGCCGGCCGACACGGTGGCGCCCTGGACCGGGTCGCCCGCATCCAGGACGGTGAACGTGAGCGTGTGGCCGACGATCACTCCCTTGCCGTTCTTCACCGCGTGAACGGCGACGGTTGTCGAGAACACGACCGAACCGCCGCCGTAGCGCAGGAGGCGGACGTGCTTCCCGTCGGTCGTGTAGGCGGCAAAGACACCCGGGCCGGAGTCGCGCCCGGCGAGGACGACCGCGTTGCGACTCTGGCCGGGGACCTTCTGCGCGGAGCCGATCGCGGGCGAGACGCCTTGCAGGTAGAGGGCGGGCTCCTGCGCGACCGAGGGCCACCCGGCCACGACTTGCCCGCTGGCGGCGTCGACCGCGAGGTCTGCGTCGGTTGTCGAGCCGTCCGCCTGCGTCGTGACGACCGCGGCGGCCGACCCGCCGCCGAGCCCGGACTGCACGACCAGGTTCCCGGCCGAGGGCAGAGCGAGCACCGGCTGCGTGCCCGAGACGGCACCGGTCACGTCGGCGCCGTAGGCGAGCGGCTCGTACGGCCCGCCCGCCCCGACGCCGGCAGGCGGCGTCCAGACGACGCCGCCGTCGGTCGAGCTCATCCCCCATACGCCCGACACGTTGCTCGGCGAGATCGCCCCGAAGACCGTCTCGAGGGTCCCGCCCGGAAGCGCGAGCAGCCCGGGCTGACCGGCCTGCCAGCCGGACACGACCGACGCGGGTGTCCCCGGCAATCCCGCCGGGCTGATCGCGATGGTGCTGAGCCCGGTCACCGAGGTGCCCGAGAGGGTCTGGTAGACGAGGTGCAGGACGCCGTTCGGGGTCCGGGCGGCCGCGACTGCCTGGGCCGTCGTTCCTTTCACCGTGTCGAGCCGCCCGAACTGACCGGGCGGCGCCAGCACGGCTGCACGACCGGCGCTTCCCGCGGTCAGTGCGGCGGCGCTCACGACCAGGCCCGCAGCCGCCGCAGCGACCATCACCTTCGACGTACGCGTCATGTGCTCGACCCTCCTCGTGGCGGATACGTCGTGGTCGCGAGGATCCGTTCGAACGGAACCTCTGCGCACTCCACGACCCTGCGGACGCCCGACGCCGTGCCCTCGAACTGGCACAGGACAACCTCGTCCTCCAGCAGCAGAATGGAGCCGCAGTAACGAACGCCGCCCACCGTGCGCACGCACTCGTCGATTCGCGCATCCGCGGCCCGGACGTCGCTTTCGTCGACGTCCGGCCAGAAGCACTCGGCAACGAAGCAGCCGACGCTCGTTTTCTCCATCTCGTCGACGCTAGGCGTGCCGCCGCACGGAGCAAAGAGGGGAAACCCTACGGAATCGGATCGCGATCCCGCGCATCGAGCGCACGGGCGAGCTGAGCACGCGACCGGATGTCGAGCTTGCGGTAGGCGCGCGACAGGTTCGCCTCGACCGTCTTCCGCGTGAGCATCACCTCGGCCGCGATCGCGTCGTTCGTGAGACCCGCCGCCGCGAGTCGGGCGATGCTGTATTCGGTGGCGCTCAAGCCGTCCGGGGCCTGGCGCGCAGCTGTCCGGCCGAGCTCGTCGGCGGCGCGCTCCGCCCACGCCGTCGCGCCGAGGCTCGCGAAGATTGCAGCGGCCTGCTCCAACGAGTCGCGGGCGGCACGCTTCTGCTTCAGCCTCCGAAGCGTGCGGCCGTGCACCAGGAGCGTGCGCCCGAGCTCGAACGGGACCGGGCTTCGGGCGTGATGCGTGAGCGCCTGCTCGAGCGCGTCGCGTGCCTGCTCGACGTCCCCACGCGCGGCGAGCACCAGGCCGCGGCTGCGGGCGCTGACAGCGAGGCTCCAGGGGATGCGCGAGCGAGCTGCGGCCTGTTCGAATGTCGCGAGTACGGCTTCGGCCCTGTCGAGCTCGCCGCTCGCAACTGCGGCCTCGATCGCGTCTCCTTCGACCCGCCACACGGCGGGCTCGCGAAAGCCCATCTCCCCCAGGGCTGCCAGCGCATCGGCGAGGTGCGTAGCCGCACCCGCCGTCTCGCCGGCAGCAAGCTCGGCGAGCCCCAGCGTCCTTCCCCAGAGCATGCGGACGACGGGCTCGGCTACCGCGGAAACCCGGTCTGCCGCCGAGCGAACCTCGTCGATGCGGCCCTGGTGCGCCGCGACGTATGCGACCCAGATCCCGCTCGATTCGACCGGGACGCCGGTGAGCGCGAAGAGCTCCTTCGTCCGTTCGGCAAGCTCGGACGCGACCGCCCAGTTCCCCGACCAGCACTCGAGGAGCGTCCGGTTGAGCACGATGTTGGCGAGGGAGGACTCGTCACCCTCCTCGAGCGCGGCGCGCTCGACGGCGACGAGATGATCTCGCGCCCCGTCGAAGTCGTCGATATACCGCAGCCACTGGCCGAGCTTGAAAGAGATGCGGGTATCGACCGCGACCGGCGGGGCTCCCGAGCTGCGCTCGAGCCGGAGCGCGCGATCCGCCGCTTCCCGGTCCAGCCCCAGGCCGAGGAAGAGATCAGCGCGAACGCGGGCGCTGAGCGCGACGCTGACGAGCTCCGGCTCCGTGTCTTCCCGCCCAGCGAGGACGGTCAGCGACTCGCGCGCGGCCGCGGCCGCGCGCGGAAGATCGCTCGTGCCGGCGTGCATCGCGATCGCTGCGAGGCACCGGGCGCGCAACATCGGGTCTGCGGCGGCCTCGAGTGCAGCCGCATCGGCCGCGACCGCGGAGGACTCGCCCTCGCGCCAGTACTCGATCTCTGCGAGCGCGAGCAGCGCTCGTGCGGTCAGGTCGCCCGGAGGCACCGAGGCGACGAGGGCCTCGAGCACCTCGCCGGCGCGCTGGAAGTCCCCGGCGAGCAGTAGATGCTCCGCGAGCACGAGGCGGCGCTCGTCCCCGACTTCGCCGCCCTCCGGGGTCAGCTCGATTGCAAGCTGCATCAGCTCAGCGGCTGCAGCGGGAGCGCCGCGCGCTCGCGCGCTCAGCGCCGCTTCGGTGAGCGCGCGAGCGGTCTCAGCGTCCGGACCGCGCGCGGCGAGCGCAAGGTGGCGGGCACGCTCCCCGGGATCCCGTGACGCCGCCGCGAGCGCTTCGTGTGCAAGCGATCGGTCGCGCTCGCCGGCCGAGCCGTAGACGGCGGAGGCGAACAGCGGATGGGTGAACTGCACGCTGCCGTCGCGGCCGAGCGAGATCAGACCCGCCTCCTCTGCAGGGACGAGCGCGGAGATGTCGACGACCTCGGCAGTCGGCCTGACGGCGGCGGCGGCGCGGAGGAGCTCCGAGAATGTCGCGCGCGGCAGTCGCTCGATCCTCGCCCGCACGAGCGCGCGGAGATCGTCCGGAACGGGCAGCGGATCGGAGCTCCGCGCGCCGGGCCCGCGATCGTCGAGCAGCCGCGCGATCTCGAGCGCGTAGAAGGCGTTCCCCTTCGACGCCGCCGCAAGCCTGACCAGCGTCGGCCGCGAAAAGCTCACGCCGAGCCGGTCGGCGACGATTCGCTGCAGCGCGGCGACCGACAGCGGGCCGAGGTCGAGCCGGTCGAGGCGCGCGTGATCCAGGACGGCGAGAACGGCTGGGCGCGGCGCCTGCGAACGAGCCGCGACGATCACCCGGAGAGGCAGCTCGACGAGCCGGTGCAGCGCGAACGCGATCGCATCGCTCGACGGTGAGTCGAGCCATTGTGCGTCGTCGAGGGCGATGACAAGCTCCCCTCCGGCTGCGAGCTCCTTGAGCGTCGAGAGGAGGGCCGTGCCCACGACGCGCCGGCCGGGCGCGCGCCCGGCCTCGGCACGCAGCAGCACCACGTCGAGCGCGCGCCTCTGCGGTACCGGCAGCAGCGCGAGCCGGTCCAGATCGACACCGGCGAGCAGGTCGGTCAGGCCGGAGAAGGCGAGCTTCGCCTCCGCGGCTGCCGGCCGGGCAGCGACGACGGTCAACCCGCGCTGCCGGGCGCGTCGCACCGCCTCCTCCCACACGGTCGTCTTGCCGATGCCGGGCTCACCGACGATCGCAAGCGCGGACAACCCGGGTCCCGCGTCCTCGAGAAACCCATCGACCACGTCGAGCTCCGCCTCGCGACCCACGGGATCGGGCACATTCGGAGCGTACGCAGTCGACGCGAGGCGCAGGGTCAGTCGAAACCGAACAGCGGCGGGATGACGACCACGACCGTCGCCGCCCACAGCGCGAACACGGGCAGGTAGTTCGTCTGCCAGCGCTCGAGCCGGCTGAACGTCGTGCGTCGCCTGATGAATCGCACGGCCAGCCAGGCGGCACCGGCCAGGTTGGCGAGCAGCACGAGGTTGAGGCCGAGCGCTGCCGTGCGGTTCGCGGTGAACCCCAGGTCGCCGATCCGACCGATCATCGTGCCGAGCACCATCAGGTCGAGCACGAGAGCGCTGACGACGGCCACGAGTTGGATGCCGTCCATCCAATTCGGCGACGTCGACGGCTCCCGCGCCGACATCCCGTACAGGACGAGCCCGAGGACGACCACCAGCAAGGCGTCGAGGACGCTGACCAGGTCGCGGTCGAACGCCCCGCCGAGACCGGTCGCGGCATAGACAACGGCGGCGACGGCCAGCATGACCGCGAACAACGGCGTGAAGAGCATCGAGAGAACAGGCGCCATGTTCTCGACGACCCGTTGCTTCGACTCGACGAGCCACGCGACGACGACGACGGCGCCCGCGGCTCCCGACGGCAGCACCCACTGGGCGATCCGATCGACGTTGACCCCTGTCGGTTCGAAGATGCCCGCGATCAGCGCCATGAGCACGCCGCCGCCGAGCGCGATCAGCACGTAGTAGATGAACCACTCGCCCGTGAAGCGAACGAAGTCCATGCGCCGCTCGGGCGAACGGATCGTGCCGCCCATGTACGGGTACGAAACCGCGAACCAGAGCGCGATGGGCAGATAGAGGGAGACGAGAACCTCGGTGTCCGAGTCCGCGTTCCACGGGTAGACGTTGACCACGATCGCAGCGAGCGCGAACGGCGCGGCCGCGACCAGCCAGTGCCGGATGTCGAGTTGCCGCCCGCGAGCGAAGTACGCCGCGAGAAACGGAAGGACGAAGAGCGTCGCGTTCCGCGCCAGCCAGGTCGGCCAGTCCGGCGGCCCCGAGTCGGGCGAGCCGGCGGCGAGGCGAGCGACCTGAACCGCGATCGCTGCACCCAACGCGAAGAGGAGCGCCTCGACCCAGCGGGTGGATACGCGCGCCGGCTCGTCGTCACCGCTCCGAAGCAGCTGCTTCCACAGTCGGCCGCTGTGCTCACGTGCGTACTCGCGCGAGAGCGTGTCGACGTCCCCGAGCCGCTTCACGGCGATCAGGAACCCCTCGTCGTCGGTGAGACCGGCCGTCTTCAGCTCGGCGATCTGCTGGCGAAGGTGATCCTCCAGCTCGTCGACATCGCGTCCGTTGACGCCGGGAGCGTTCGCGACGTACGCCCGCCACTCGGCGATCTTCGCTTCGGCGGCCTCCATCTCTTACGCCTCGCCGAGGCCCATCAGTGCTGCGCCCGAGCCGGGCCAGACGTCGTTCAGCGCACGCGTGACGGCGACCCATTGCTGCTGCTGGTCTGCGAGCGCGCCGCGGCCGTCGTCGGTGATCGCGTAGTACTTGCGGCGACGCCCCTCCGGGGGCGAGCGCCACTCCGTCGTCACGTAACCGAGCCGCTGGAGGCGGTGAAGGAGCGGGTACAGCATTCCGTCGGTCCACTCGAGCTCGCCCCCGGACAGCGCACGCACCCGCTTCAGGATCGCGTAGCCGTAGCTTTCGCCGTCCGCCAGGATCGCGAGCACGAGCGGTGTCGCCGAGGCCGCGACTAGGTCCTTGTCGATGTGCATGCCCGTCCCATAACTCGAAGTACCATGCATAGAAGCACAAGGTAACTCGAGCCGCAAGACGCGACGAGCGCCCCTCACGGGCCGCCACGTCGCGGCGGGCCGGCTGCTACCCGCTCTCGACGGTGATGCGCCCTGCCCGCTGGTGCGTGAGCGTGGCGCCGGCCCAGTCCACGATCGCCTTCGCGCGATCCTCGTTCGTCGGCAGCAGCGCGAGGTGGACGGTCGCCCAGGCGACTTGCGCCTTCTTGCCGGTCATCGTGCGCCCACCGAGCATCTGGACGCAGGCAGCTCCTCGGCCGATCGCCGCCATGGTGCCCTTGTCCTTGTACGCGAACGTTTTTGTCTTCTTGCCGGAGATCCGGTGCGCGATCGTCTCGCCGGCGTGCTCGCCGGACTGAAGCGCGACCGACCCGAGCTGCGGCAGGACCTGCTGCGTCTTCGCGTCCACGATCGCCGCGACGTCGCCCACCACGTAGACCTCGGGATGCCCTGGGAGCGTCAGATCGGCCTGAACGCCGATCCGATTTCCCCGCTCCAGCTCGAGCCCGATCGACTGGACGAGCGGGTGGCCCTGCAGGCCCGCGCCCCACACGAGCGTGTGCGCCTTGAGCTCGTCACCGGACTTGAGCGTGACGCGGCTCGGGGAGACGGAGGCAACCGCAGCGCCGGTGCGGACGTCGACCGTCCGCTCGGTCAGCGCCTTGGCTGCATATTCGCGAAGGTTCGGCTTGAACATCGGGAACAGCTCCGGCCCGGCCTCGACGAGGATGACGCGCGCGTCGTCCTGAGCGACGTTTCGATAGTCCTTGGCAAAATCGGCGCGGTAGAGCTCGGCGATCGCGCCGGCCGTCTCGACGCCCGTCGGGCCGCCGCCGACGACGACGACGTTCAGGGCACCGTCC
Source organism: Gaiellaceae bacterium (assembly GCA_035473635.1). Taxonomy (GTDB): domain Bacteria; phylum Actinomycetota; class Thermoleophilia; order Gaiellales; family Gaiellaceae; genus PALSA-600. The sequence continues at coordinate 44,258 of DATIOD010000072.1, forward strand.
TCGATCAGCGCCGGATCGTGGTCGGCCGCCTCCCAGCGTTCGAGCAGGCGACGCTTGAGGTTGACCGCGTCCACGAGCGTGTACATCGGAAACGCGTGCTCAGCGGCCCCGGACGTCCCGAAGAAGTTGACCTCTGCGCCGAGGCCGACGACGAGGTAGTCGTAGGGCATCGACGGAAGGTCATCAAAGCTGACCACGCGCTGATCGAAGTCGACGCCTGCCACGGTCCCCTTGTGAACGACCGTGTTGTCCTGATGCCCGACGAGGTCGCGAAGGGAATGGCCGACGGCCGTGTCCTCGAGCAGCCCGGTCGCGAGCTGGTACAGGAGCGGCTGGAACGTGTGGTAGTCGTTCCGATCGACGAGCACGACGTCGGCGTCCGCGTCCTTGAGCTTCTGCGCAGCGCCGACTCCGGCGAAGCCTCCGCCGAGAACGAGAACCTTCGGGCGCGCGGACGACCTGTCGACCGGTGCGGTCGCGGGCATGGAGGTGACGCTAGCGGATTCGTCGTGCAGCACATCGTCCCGACGGGGTGATTCGGTCTCGTTGTCGCCGCAGCCGTCCGCGAAGACCGCCGGCTGACGCGAGGCGCATAGGTCTATAGTCGACAGAAGTCTCAGGGAGGAGGAACGCCGTGCCCGTACCTCGGCGTCCACCCGATGTGCTGTGGCCGATCAAGCCGGTCTTCGAGCCGCCGCCGTACGACCCGCCGCCCGACAACCCGATGCTGTCGCGCGCGAGCATCACCTTCCACACGAACGACGACGACAAGGACCACGACACCGCCGTCGGCGTCTACGTCGTTCTGCGTGAGCAGACGATCGCGTACATCTACGACGAGTTCGGCCACTTTCCCGACCACAGCGACTCGGGCCCCTTCACGCTCCTGATGATGCACCGGCTTCCGCGGCACGCGATTCGCCAGGCGAAGGTCGTGGTCGGGATCGATCCCGTCATGGATCTCGGCGGCCGTGGCGACACGTGGCGGTTCAACTTCATGCTCGACTTCCTGTTCGAGGACGGGAGTCACCAGCTGTCCAAGGCGAGCCGGCTCGAGCTCTCGACCTTCAATCGGTTCCACGACTTCGTGGTCGAGTAGCGACAGGAGGTTCGGGTGGCCGACAGTGCAGTGCTGACCAGAGCGAGCATCACCTTCCAGACGAACGACGAGGACAAGGACGACGACACGCTGCTCGACGTGACCGTCGCGCTGCTCGACGGGACCGTCGTCGCGCAGACCTCGGACGTCTTTGCCACGTTCCACGACAACCACGAGGACGGTCCGTTCGATCTCGAGCTCGTCGACCCGAGAACGCGCGGCGAGCTGAAGGGTGGCAACGTCACGCTGAAGATCTCGCCGAACGGCAACGACACGTGGCGGTTCAACTTCTTCCTCGACCTGCTCTTCGACGACGACGCCCACCTGATCGCGTGGGCCCGGGGGCTCGAGCTCAGCGACTCGCAGCAGGAGCAGTCGTTCGGGGTCGAATAGCCGCGCGCTACTTCCCGAGGGCGGCGATGAAGCCCATCGCCGCGAAGCCCGCGCCGACCCCGATCAGGAGCCAGGCGACGAAGTCGCCGAGCAGGATGCCCAAGCCGACCCCGACGCAGATCCCGCCGACGAATGCTGGGCCGCCGTACGCGTAGCCGCGCCCCGACGGGTCGCGTCCCGCAGTTTCGGCCATTGCTTCCCTCCTTTCGCCACTGACGGTCGTGGAGCGCCGCGCCCGGCGCATCGGCCGCCTCACGGATCGGCGTGCGGCTTTCCCGCACGCCGTCCGGCGACCATTTCCGACCGATCGTCGGAATGGGTGTTGCGCGGCGGCCGCACCCGGCACATCGTCAGGGCGTGGAAGACAGAGGCCCGCGGATCGAGGCGCTGAAAGAACGGCTCGCCACGCTCGAACGGCGGACTGCGGACGAGCTGGCCGCGATCCGCTCGGAGCTCGCCGAGCTGCAGGGGATCGAGCCGGCACCGGCGACGCCTGCTCCGGCCGAGCGGCCTGCGCGCCGTGAGCTCGACCTCTCGTGGCTGGCCGGCGCGCGCGGGCTCGCCCTCGCCGGCGGCGCGGTCACCTTGCTCGGAATCGTGTTCCTCTTCGCGCTCGCGGCAAGCCGCGGCTGGATCGGGCCGACCGCGCGCTGCGCGATCGGCGCAAGCGTGTCGCTGCTGCTGCTCGGCGCGGCCGTCGAAGTGCGGCGGCGCTTCGGTGCGATCGCTGCCGCGCTTGCCGCAGCCGGCGCGGGCATCGGCGGGCTCTACGTGACGCTGTACGCGGCGAGTCGCGTCTATCACCTCGTCGGCGGGGAGATCGTGTGGATCGGCGTCGTCGCGATTGCCGCCGTCGCCGTCTGGTTCGCGCTCGCCTGGGAGTCGGAGATGCTCGCGTCGCTCGGGCTGGTCGCCGTCGTCCTCGCGCCGTGGATGATCGACACGGATCTGAACGGCGTCGGCCTCGGCGCCTCGACGATCGGAGCTGCGGTCGCGCTCGCAATCGGCGCGCAGCGGCGCTGGAACGTGCTCGGCGGGCTCGCGTACGGGGCGCTCTTCGTCCAGGTCGCCGACTTCGTGATCGAGACGCGGCGGAGCGGGTACTTCGACGGCGTCGCGTTCCAGGTCACGTGGCCCCACCGCGGCACCGCCGCGCTGATCGCGGCCGCCGCTTTCGCACTCGCGCTCGCAGGCGCCGTCGCCTACCGGCGGAACGCAGATCGCCTCGACATCCTCTCGACGGGTCTCGCGTCGCTCTCGGTTCCGCTCGCCCTGCTCTCCGTGTGGGTGCTGCTGCAGTCCGACACGGCCGAGGGCGCCGCCTTCCTCGTCGTCGGAGCCGCGTATGCCGCAACCGCTGCGGCCGCCTGGACGCTCGGCCGCCTGCGCGACCTCGCAGAGCTGACGACGGCGTACGCCCTCCTGATGGTCGCGCTCGCGACTGCCTTGTTCTTCTCGGGCGGCGGGCTGCTCGTCGCGTGGACGCTCGAGGGGCTTGCGCTCGTGCTGGTCGGCGCCCGGCTCGGCCGGCGCGGCTATCAGGCCGCCGGCCTCGCGTACTTCGGCCTCGCCGCCGCGCACCTCGCATTCCTCGAGACGCCGGTCGACCACCTGTTCTCCGAAGGGCCGAGCCCGGCTGCCGGCGTCGGCTCACTGCTGATCCTTGCCGGCGCAGTCCTGGTCGCGGCGCTCGCGCTGCGCGGCCGGCCGCAAGTCCTGCCCAGACTCGACCTCGCCGGCTTCGTGGTCGCCGGGCTCCTGACGCTCTACGCGTGCTCGCTCGGACTGCTCGAGCTGGCGCAGCACGTCGGCGGCGGCGACCCGCACGCGCAGTTCCAGCGCGGCCAGATGCTCGTGTCCGCGCTGTGGGCGATCGTCGCGCTCGTGCTGCTCTCGGTCGGGCTCGTGCGCGACGTCCCCGAGTTGCGCTGGGGCGGGCTGGGCCTGCTCGGGCTCGCGCTCGCGAAGCTCTTCCTCTTCGACCTCGCGAACCTCTCGTCGCTCACGCGCGCCGGCAGCTTCCTCGCCGTGGGCTTCGCGCTCCTCGCAGGCGGATTCCTCGTGCAGCGGCTGGCGAGGGAAACGCCGTCGGCGCGACGCCGGGCGGGAAACGATCCCACGCCCGCGACCCGCTGAAACCGAGTCACCGGAACTCGTCGATACCGCGGCTGTCTTCCGGCTCCCACCCGTAGGCGGCGAGGTAGCCCCAGCAGTCCGGCCGGCTACCGTCGGTGTCCGTGACGCCGTAGGCGTCGGCGAGCCGGCGGGCGCTGATGATCGTGCCTGCCCATCGCTCCACGTCTGCGTCCCCGGCGAGTGCAGCAACGCCTCTGGCCACGTAGGTCGGCGACTCGGAGATCGCGAAGCCGGGACGCTCGCGGCAGGCGTCGCGCCAGTTCTCCTCGGTCACACCGAAGTTCTCCAGCATCTTTTCCGAGCGGAGCCAACCGGGCGTCACACCGACGGCCGTCACGGGACGGTCCTCGAGCTCGGCGCTCAGGCCCTTCACGATCCGCTCGACGTTGGCCTTGACGAGGTCGTAGTAGAAGCCGACGTTCCGCCTGAACTCGGCGTTCGCCTGCGAGGTGCCGTCGGTCATCTCCACGACGAGGCCGCGCGTGCCGAGCGTGTCGGCGGTGCGCAGCATGAGGGGGATGGCGGCACGACAGGTGATCAGGTGCGTGTGAACGCCCATCTGCAACATCCGCAACCCGCCCTCCCAGTCGTGCTCCCAGACCGGCTTGTCCCACTCCATGTACCTGTCGCCGCCGAAGATGTCGTTGACCAGGAGATCGAGCCGACCCTGCTCCCGCTCGATCGCGTCGAGCAGCGAGACGACCGCAGCGGGATCCTCGTGATCGACCACCAGCGCCGAGCCCGCGCCTCCCGCCGCAGCGATCAGGTCACCGGTCTCCTCGATCGTCTCGGGCCGGCCGATCTCGGAAGGCCCGGTCGACCGGCTACTGCGGCCGGTCGCGTAGACGTAGTAGCCCGCCCGGGCAAGCTCGACCGCGATCCCACGGCCGGCACCTCGCGTCGCCCCGGCAACCAGCCCCACTCGCACCGCCGCGCTCAGCTCTCCTTCTTCCTCTGCTTCGTCCCCTCGTCACCCGGCCACACGCCGGTGGCCTGGGCGAACCCGGCGGCGCCTGCGCGATCGACGATCGCCTTCACGCTCCCGAACACCGCCCCCTGAAGGGCAGCCGCGAGGACGACCTCGCTCCAGCCGCGGTCGCGGTCGGTTGCGTTCGGCGTGTCGCCTTCGCGGCCGGCGACTCGCCAGACCCGCTTGAAGACCATCCCCGCCAGGAGCCCGCTGAGCGCGCCCATGGCGAGACCGAAGGGCTTGTAGAGCAGCTTCACCGTTCGTCCTTTCGTCGCTGTCCGTCAAGTGGCATCCCCACTCAGGCGCGGCATGAATCCCGCGGGCGTCCGCGCGGTTCATACGCTTCGGCCGTGAGCGAGCTCGAGAATGTGCGGATCGCTGCGACCCTCGAGGAGTACGCGGCGCTCCTGGAGTTGTCGGGCGCACGGTCCTATTCCTCGCGTGCATACCGTCGCGCCGCCCAGGTGATCCGCTCCCTGCCCGTTCCCGTCGCCGGCCTCGTCCGCGCTGGCCGTGTGCGCGAGCTCCGCGGCATCGGGCCCGGGATCGAGGCGCGCCTCGTCGAGCTGGTCGAGACCGGCAGGATCGCCGAGCTCGAGGAGCTGAAGCGAACCTCCTCACCCGAGCTCGCCGCGCTCGGCCGAATGCTCGGGTTCGGCGCGCGGCTCGGCGCGGCGATCGGTACGACCCTCGACATCCGAACCGCAGACGAGCTGCGCGCGGCGGCGGACGCCGGCAGGCTGCGCTCCGTGCCGGGCATCGGCCCGCGCACCGAGGCGAAGATCCGCGCCGCGCTCGCCGCCGGGCGCGACACGCCGGCGGCCATGCTGCTGCTGCACCGTGCCCAAGCGCTCACCGAGCAGCTCGCCGACGCGCTCGGAGGCATCCCCGCCGGCCCGGCCCGCCGCTGGGCGGAGGCGGTCGACCGCCTCGCGGTCGTCGTCCCGACGACTGCGCCCGACGATGTCCGCCGGCGCTTCGCCGCGCTGCCGGAGATCGTGACGCTCGTCTCCGAGAACGTCGGCCTCACGCTCGACGGCCTGCCCGTCGAGCTCGCGGCGACCGCGCCCGAGTCGACCGGCACAGCGCTGCTGCGCGCAACCGGCTCGGCCGAGTACGTCGCGTCACTGGGGCCACTGCCGGACGCTCCCGACGAGGAGACGGTCTACCGACGCCTCGGTCTGCCGTACGTCCCGCCCGACTTCCGCGAGCACCCGCTCGCCGGGCCGCCGCCCGCGCTCGTCGACACCGGCGAGATTCGCGGGGACCTCCACTGCCACACGACCTGGTCCGACGGCCGCGCAAGCGTGCTCGAAATGGCAAGCGCCGCGCGCGACCGCGGCTATGCGTACGTCGCGATCTGCGACCACACGAAGAGCGTCCGGGTCGTTCCGGGCCTCGGCCCCGCCGAGGTGGAGCGGCAGGCCGAGGAGGTCGCGGCCGCCAACCGCGAGCTCGCCCCGTTCCGCGTGCTGCACGGGATCGAGTGCGACATCCTCCCGGACGGCACGCTCGACCTGCCCGACGACGTCCTCGCCGAGCTCGACTGGGTGCAGATCTCGCTCCACGCCGGCCAGCGCGCCCCGCGAAAGGAGCTCACGGCACGCGTCACGCACGCGATGCACCACCCTGCCGCCCGTTCGCTCAGCCATCCCACCGGCCGACTCATCGGGCATCGACCCGAGAACGCGCTCGACCTCGGCCGAACGATCGAGGCGGCGCTCGAAACCGGCGTTGCGCTCGAGGTGAACGGCCTCCCCGATCGACTCGACCTGAGCGGTGAGCACGTGCGCCGTGTCATCGAGGCCGGCGTGAAGCTGACCTGCTCGACCGACGCGCATTCGATCGCCGGCCTCGACAACATCGCGCTCTCCGTGCACACGGCCCGGCGCGGCGGCGCCACCGCCGCCGACGTGCTCAACACCCGAGCCGTGCTTCTCTAGTTCGCCTTGCCGTGGTCGATCGTGCCGCGCCAGGCGCCGGTCTCCTTGCCGCGCGACTCGATCAGCTCGCGAAACCGCTCGAGGTCGCCGCGCACGCGACGGTCGTCAAGCTTGAGCGCACCGCCGGCGTGCTCGAGCGGATCGTCGGAGACGTACGACATGCTGAGCTGCACGCGCGTCCGCTCCGGTCCGAGCGGCTCGAACGTCACCGCGCCGCGGTTGCGTTTTCCGTCGACCGACTCCCACGCGATGCGCCGGTCAGGCTTCTGGTCGACGATCAGCGCGTCCCACTCCGCCTTGCGCCCGGAGACGTCCACCGCCCAGTGCAACAGGGTGTCGTCGAGCTGCTTCACCTCTTCGACGCCCTCCATGAACTTCGGGAACTCCTCGAACTGCGTCCACTGGTTGTAGGCAGCAGTGACGGGCACGTCGACGTCGATCGACTGCTCGATCTCCTCGTACGACCGCGCGCCTGCCAGCACCTGCAGCCGGCGCCGCACCGTACTGCTCGACGCGAGCGCCGCGCCGCTGCCGACGAGCAGCACCACCGCCATTCCCTTGCGCCGCCGGCGCCGGTGCTGCGCCTTCTCGACCTGTTCGTTCGCCTTCCGAAGCTGAACGACCGCTTCGCGGAGCTGCCGCCAGAGGTACGCGTCGACGGCCAGCCTCCGCGCGACGCCGGTCCAGCCCTTCTGACGGCGCACACGCGTGTGAGCGGCCCCTGCCGCCTTCACCGCGCGGGCCACGCGCAACCTCACCAACGGGTCGTGCGCGAAGCGCTCCGCGTACGGGGAAACCGCACGCGCAACACCGCTCGCGGCCTGTCTCGACTTGTTGTCGTCACGTCTGAACATCATGTCCTCCTCGATTTCGCATCCGGTTCGCCTTTCCCACTCCCGCGCAGTTCAACCACCGCGAGCCGAGCGTCCCTCGGCCCGACGCCGCGCTGGGCTTGGTCGGCGAAGTTGAGACAGAGCTCGTAGTCGCCGCGGCGGAGGCGCAGGAAACGCGCGGGCTCGTCCGCCTCGACCTCGAGCCGCCCGGCGAGCCCGGGGCGCAACGCGATCAGCTCGCGGTAGAACCGGCGAAGCTCCTCGTTCGACACGTTTCGATCGAGCTTGGATTCCTCGAACGTCCGCGGATCCTGTGGGTCGGGGATCTCGGCCCCGCCGAAAGCGGCAAATCGCTCGAACTCGCGTCTCCGGCCCTCCCGCGTCGCCTGGGCGATGGCCGGATCGCGGTGGTCGGTGAAGAAGCGGAACGGGCGTTGCTCGCCGTACTCCTCTCCCATGAAGAGGAGCGGCAGCTGCGGTGCGAAGAGCAGTGCCGCGGCCCGAAGCCGCAGCTCGTCGGGCGCCGGCCGGTCTCCGAACGCCCGGTTGCCGACCTGGTCGTGGTTCTGCGAGCAGACGACCAGGCGCTCGGCCGGCTCCCGCTCGAGCTGCGTTGCGAGGTCGGCGACAGACGCGCGGTACGCCGCGTAGTAGCCGTCGCGCTCACCGGTGGTGAGGACGTGGAGCGTGTGGTGGAACTCGTCGCTCCACTGTGCGTCGTGGCCCCACTCCTCGATCGGGCGGACGTCGCCGGCCTCCATCTCGGCAACCACGAACGCGCGCGGTGCGATCGCATGCACGCGCTGCGCAAGCTCGGCGAGCACGTGAGGCTCTGAGTCGTCGAACACCGCGTGCGTCGCGTCCAGTCGCAACCCGTCGACGTGGTAGTCGCGCACCCACATCTCCGCGTTCTGAAGCGCCCACTCTCGGACGCCCCGACGCGCGAAGTCGAGCGCTTCGCCCCACGGAGTCGAGTAGCGATCGGTGAAGTAGGGCGCGAAGGCGCGCAGGTCGATTCCCGGGCCGACGTGGTTGTAGACGACGTCGAGGACGACCGCGAGCCCGCACCCGTGCGCTGCGTCGACCAGCCGCGCGAGGCCTGCCGGGCCGCCGTAGACCGGGTGCGGCGCGTACGCGTAGACGCCGTCGTACCCCCAGTTGCGCTCGCCGGGGAACGTCGCCACCGGCATCAGCTCGATCGCAGAGACGCCGAGGTCGCGGAGGTCGGGCAGGTGCTCGATTGCCGCGTCGAACGTCCCCTCGCTCGTGAACGTCCCGACGTGCACCTCGTAGAGCACGAGCTCGTCGAGCGCCGGCGGCTCGAACGCCGCCTCGCGCAGGCGGAGCGACGCAGGATCCTGAACCCGCGACGGCCCGTCGACGCCGAGCGGCTGCCAGCGCGAGCACGGGTCGGCGAGGCGCCGCTCACCGTCGAGGACGTAGACGTAGTCGTCGCCCGCGGCGCCCGGGAGCACGGCCGCGAACAGGCCGTCGCCGCGTCGCTCGAGCGGCCGGTCGCCACCCTCGAGGCCCACGGACACGGCGCCCGCGGCGGGAGCCCATACGGCGAACGAAACCTCGTTCGCACTCCTGGGAACCGCGCCGAGGCGCGGAAACTGATCGACCTCCGCCATCGGGCCCGTGTTTTCCGCGCGGCGCCTTCGCGCAACATAGAGGCTTGCACGAACCGTCCGCACCCGACGAGACCTCGCGCCTGCACTGCACCTACCGGCTGCAGCTCCTGCCGCATCTCGACTTCGCCGGCGCCCGCCGCCTCGTCCCGTACCTGCGGCGCCTCGGCGTCAGCCACCTGTACGTGGCGCCCTCGATGCAGGCGCGGCACGGCTCGACGCACGGGTACGACGTCGTCGACCCGACGCGGGTGTCCGAAGAGCTCGGCGGCGAGGAGGAGCTCCGGAAGCTGGCGGAGGCCGGTCTCGGGCTGATCCTCGATTTCGTTCCGAACCACATGGCGGCCTCCGACTCCGAGAACCCCTTCTGGGAGGACCCGTTGACGCGCGCGAAGTTCTTCGACGTCGAGTGGCGAACGGGCTGGGTGAGGCGGTTCTTCGATATCGGCGACCTCGCCGGCGTCCGCCAGGAGGACCCGGAGGTGTTCGAGGCGACGCACGCGAAGCTGATCGAGCTGGTGCGCGACGGCGTCGTCGACGGCGTGCGTATCGATCACGTCGACGGCCTCGCGAACCCGGCCCGCTACCTCGAGCGGCTTCGCGAAGCCGGGATCGAGCGGGTCTGGGTCGAGAAGATCCTCGAGCACGGCGAGCCGCTCCGCGACTGGACGGTCGAGGGGACGACCGGCTACGAGTTCGCGAACGACGTAACCGCCCTGTTCGTCGACGAGGCCGCACGCGCGCCGCTGACGGAGCTCTACGGCGACTTCACCGGCGAGACGCGAGCCTTCGCCGAGATTGCCGGCGCCGCGAAGCTCGACCAGGCGCGCACGACCTTTCGACCCGAGGTCGAGTGGCTCCGCAACAGCCTCGGCGACGTCGAACCGGACTGCGACCTCGCGGAGGCCCTCGCCTCGCACCGCGTCTACCGCACGTACGCGGATCCCGACGCCGGCCTCGTCGACGGCCTCGACCGCAGCGCGGTGGCCGAGGCCCGGCTCCCGCGGCTGCTCGCGGACATCCTGCTGCTCGAGGAGCGCGGGCACGACGCCTTCGTGATCCGCTTCCAGCAGACGACGCCGCCGGTGCTCGCGAAGGGCGTCGAGGACACGGCGTTCTACCGCTACTCGAGGCTGCTCTGCCTGAACGAAGTCGGCGGCGACCCGGATCGGTTCTCGCTCGCCGTCGACGCGTTCCACGCGGCCGTTGCCGAGCGGCTCCGACGTCACCCGCACCAGCTGCTCACGACGCAGACGCACGACACGAAGCGAAGCGGCGACGTCCGCGCCCGCATCTCCGCGCTCTCGTGGTTCCCGGACGAATGGGCGTCGTGCGTCGCGGACTGGAGCGCGCTGGCCGACCGCCATCGCCGAGGGCGCGGCCCCGACCGCGAGGAGGAGTACCTGATCTACCAGACGATCGTCGGCGCATGGCCGATCGACGCGAATCGCCTCGGCGAGTACCTGGTGAAGGCGATGCGCGAGGGAAAGGTCAACAGCAACTGGATCGAGCCGGACACGAGCTGGGAGGAGGACGTGCTCGCCTTCGCGCGCGCGATCCTCGCGGACGACCGCTTGCTCGCGTCGTTCGTCCCGTTCGCCGAGCGGGTGGCGGCGGCGGGTGACCGCATCTCACTTGCACAGACGCTGCTCAAGCTGACGAGCCCTGGCGTGCCCGACATCTACCAGGGCGACGAGCTCCTCTCGCTCAACCTCGTCGATCCCGACAACCGGCGGCCCGTCGACTGGGCACGCCGTGCGCAGCTACTCGAGCATCCGACGCGCGAGAGCGCCAAGCAGACGCTGATCGTGAGGGCGCTCGAGCTTCGCCGTCGCCACGCCGACGCCTTCGCGACCGAGTACGCGCCGCTCGACGCCGGCGATGCCGTGTGCGCGTTCCACCGTGGAGACGACGTAGTGGCCGCGGTCCCGCTTCGCGCCGACGCCGAATTCGACCCGCCCGAGGGCTTCGCCGACGTCCTCCCGGAAGGGCTCGGCGCCAGGCTCCTGGTCAGGCGCGGCTCTTGAGCGCGAGGTTCACGAACGTCCCGAGCGGGTAGCGCTCGGGCAAAGCGAGCTCGAAGGAGAAACGACATGACCGGCTTCCAGGAACAGCTCACCGGCTATCTGACCGACGCCCACTCGATCGAGGAGCAGGCGCTTGCCCAGCTCCGGTCCGCACCGAAGATCGCGGGAACGGAGCGGCTCGCGGCCGCCTTTCGGGCGCACCTGCCCGAGACGGAGGGTCACGAGCGCGACATTGCACGGCTGCTCGAGAACCGCGACGGGACGCCGTCGTGGATCAAGGACACCGTGATGAAGCTCGGCGGGAAGGGCTTCGTCCTCTTCGCCTGGGCGAGCCCCGACACACCGGGGAAGCTGCTCGCGCACGCGCTCTCCTACGAGGCGCTCGAGGAAGCGTCGTACCGTCTGCTCGCGCGCGTCGCAGAGCATCTCGCGGCCGAGGACGTCGTCGAGGTCGCGAACAGGATCAGGGACGAGGAGATCGCGATGCAGGAGCGCCTGGCCGCGTGCTTCGACGACGCGGTGGACGCGTCGCTGCGCGCGATCGGAAACGACGACCTGAAGGAGCAGCTGCGGCGGTACCTCGCGGACGCACACGCGCTCGAAATGCAGGCGATCGAAGTGCTCGAGCGTGCCCTGTCGCCGGACGCCGGGAAGCTCGCGGACGCCTACCAGGAGCACCTCGTCGAGACGCGCGACCACGCCGACGCCGTCGAGGCGCGCCTGCGTGCGCTCGGGGGCAACCGTTCGTCGCTCAAGGACACCGCGTTGCGCGCGGGCGGGATGAACTGGGCGCTCTTCTTCGAAGCGCACCCGGACACGCCGGGGAAGGTCGCGGCGTTCTCGTACGCGTTCGAGCACCTCGAGATCGGCGGCTACGAGCAGCTGAAGCGCGTCGCGATCCGCGCCGGCGACGACGAGACGGCCGCGCTCGCCGACCGCATCCTCGAGCAGGAGCGCGGCGCGGCGGACACGATCCGGAGCCTGCTGCCGGAGGCCGCGCTGCGCGCGCTCGCGACAGCGTGACCTAGCTACCTCGCCGTCGTAGACTGGGGCCGTGCCGGCGATCACGCTCGCGTGGCGCGGCCCGCTCGCCGACGACGAACTGTTCGCGCTCATCGTCTCGCACGGTGGCCGGCCCGAGCGAGGATGGTGGGACGCGATCCGCCCGCACAGCCTCGGCTGGGTCACTGCACGGACGCGCGAGGGTCTTCTGGTCGGATTCGTGAACGTCGCCTGGGACGGCGGCGACCATGCGTTCCTGCTCGACCCGAAGACGCACGGCGAATTCCAACGTCAGGGAGTCGGCACTCGCCTCGTGCGTTGCGCCGCGGACCAGGCGAAGGCCGCGGGCTGCGAGTGGCTGCACGTGGACTTCGAGGACGACCTGCGACCGTTCTACTTCGAGGCCTGCGGTTTCACGCCCACGAACGCCGGGCTGATCGAGCTCTAGTCCAGCCGGAAGTGCCAGACGATCGACGACGGCTTGTCGCGCCACGCCGCATTTGTCGCGTCGATCGCCTCGGCGTGGAGACCCCAGATCCAGGGGGGATCGTCGGGATCCTGCCGCGGTGCGCGCTCGCCGTCATAGATCGTCCGGCCCTCGTCGTCGAGGAGCGGAGACGGGATGCGCGGCTCCTCGCAACTCAGCACGCGAAAGCCGGCCGGGAGCGCCGCGGCGAGGTACTCGCTCGCGCGGTGCGGGTACACGGGGATGTAGCCGAGCTCGCCGTCGGGCCCGACGCGGACGAGCGGCAGCCCGATGTCGGCGAACACGCCGCACTGGTCGGAGACGACGAGGTGCCCGCCGGGCCGCAGCACGCGCGCGAACTCACCGAACGGACCGGTCAGCTCGGGCAGGTGGACGAGCGCGATCGCGCAGACGACGAGGTCGACCGAATCGTCCGCGACTGGCAGCGCGTTCAGCCCGGCCTCGTGAAACTCGCCCTGCGGGATCTTCTCCTTCGCGCGCGCGAGCATCCCGGGCGACGAGTCGACGCCGATGACCTTGTGGCCGAGCGACGCGAGGTACGCGGCATGCCGGCCCGTCCCGCACGCCGCGTCCAGCGCGACCCCGACCGGAACGGCCTCGAGCAGCCTGCGCACGATCGGCTGCTCGATGTCGAGGAGCTGGTTGCCCGGCTCGTCGTACCACGGCGCCCACAGGTCGTAGCCCTCCTGTGTCGAGATCGGCCGTGCTTCGACCCCGGCGCCGAACGCGTCGGGCGCCTCGAGGAGCTCCGCGATCTCACGGAAGCGCGCGAGTGTGAACTCGCGGTCGTGCTCGCCGGCGAACGACCGGAGCAGCGCGACGCCCTCCAGGCCGAGGAGGTACGCCAACGGGTGCTGGTAGATCAGCCGCGGCACCGAGCCACGATTCGTGCGGGAGCTACGCGCTCGAGCCGCCGGCCGGCGGCGCCTCGACCTGGGGCGGCGGCGCACCCGCCTTCGGCTCAGGCCTCGACGTCTCCGGCTCGTCTCGATGCCTCCACCGGTGACGCACGCGCATGATCGCGGTCACCATCAGCGCGATCGCGATCGCGAATCCGATCCACGCCCAGAACGTCTGGAACTCGTTGTCCTTGATCAGCTTGAAGAGCGTCGAGAGCACGAGCAGGACAGAGAGACCCGCGGTCACGATCGCGGTCGGCCAGCCGCGCATGCTGAGTTTCGGGATCAGTACCGGCAGCAGCTCCCAGACCACGATGATCAGGCAGAGGGCGGCCGCGTAGAGGCCGTAGTTCGAGCCCTGGTAAGCCGTCCTCCAGCCGCAGACGCGCGGCTCCGTACCGCTGCTCGTGATCGCGCACACGCGCTGCCAGGGCGCGAACATCTCCGCGAGGAGTGCGATCCCGAGCAGCAGGATCAGCTTCGAGCCGAGCGGCCGGTTCCAGTAGCTCCTCATTCCGCGAGCCCGATGCCGACGAGAATCGGAACGATGATCCAGCAGCCAAGCGTCAGACCGATCGAGATGAGCACGAACGTCCGGGTCTGAGCCTTCGGCGGGTTCCCGCACCAGCCGATCGTCGTCCAGAGCGCCTTCAGGGGACCGCGCGTGGCGAGCCGGATCCGCCGCGACGCGAGCGCGGCGCCGCGGAGGATCAACCACGAGGCAGCGAGGGCGAGCAGCATCCCTACGACACCGATCACCGACGCGACCGCGGTGCTGCTCAAGACCCCGGTCGCGCGTCCGAGCGACGCCCCGAGCGGGATCGCGAGCGCGAAGATGAACGCCGGGAGCGCGAACGCCTTCGTCTTGAGCGCGTCGACCATGCGCTCGGCGTCGAGACGTGCACGGCGCAGTTCGTGGCGCTCGAAGCTGCCGGGAACCGCCTGCGCCTCACGCAGCGTGTACAGGTTCCGAAGCCGTGTCGAGATCTCGCGGATGTACGACACGACGAGGTAGCGCCCGATCAACTCCACGCCCCAGCGAATCACGGGTCGGAGTGGTCCCGCCTTCTTGCCCGCCGACGTGCCGCGGTAACCGTGGCGTGCGAGCGACTCGAGCGCCTCGACGATGTTGCGGTGCGCCTGCGGGAACTGCTCGGCCTGCGCCAACGGGCGCGTCCGCGCGATCTCCTGGAGCATCTCGCGCTCACGCGGGCTCGTGACCTCGATCGCGTCGAGGTACTTGGCGATCTCCTCGTCGTTCTCCGAGAGCAGCTTCAGCCGCTCGATCGGGTTGTCGATCCCCTCGAGGAGCTCCTCTTGATCCGGTTCCTTCGTGGTGACGGTCCCGTCGATCGTGACTGCACCTCCACGTCGCGCGTCGTCGTGTCGTCTTCGGGAGCGGCCGCGGACGCTGTCGTGGCCCGCGGTCCGCTCCCGGCGGTCCTGTTACGTCGCTGCGCCGACCGCCGACTTCACCTGATCGGCGGAAGGAAGAACGCCGTCCGGCGACAGGTGGTCGACCACTTTCGGCAGCGACTTGCTGAGCTCGCCGGCGGCCTGGTCGACGCTGATCCCCGACTCGTCGGCGATCCGCTGCAGGTTCTGCGGGTCGGCGGCCTGCTTGACCTGCTCGGCAGTGATGGGCTTGTTCTCGCCCTTGCCGACCCACGAGTCGAAAACGTGCCCGAGGCCGGCCTTGTCGGCCTGCGCCTTGAACTTGTCCAGCGAGATCGAGCCGTCACCGACCATGCCCATGACGCTCTTGGTCACCTTGTCATCCAGGCCGCTCGACTTCAGCAGCCCGGTCAGGGTCTCCATCAACCCCATGCCTGCGCCTCCTCTCCTTGCGGCTGGCGCACACCCTCGCCGACACAGGCCCTCCACCCGCGCTCCGAAGAGAATGCGCGAAGTGGCACGAACCCTACCGGGGGCGCGCGGCCATTTCCAGTCCCGGGTCGGCTACCCGCGGCTCGCCATCTCGTGCAGCGACTCCTCGCGCGCCCGCGCGGCCTCGAGCGCCTGGTCGACGCTGAAGCTCGCCGGCCTCTGCCTCGGCGGGAACTCCTCGAATGTCTTCAGGTACTCGCTGACGAGCGCCACGGCAGGGAGCAGCAGGAAGAGGCGATCCGCCTTCTCCTTGTTGAAGAAGAACGCGGCGTCCTCCGCGCCGATCTCGAACGGGTTGTTCCTGAGGTTGAAGAATGTCGGCGCGCGCGTCTGCACGAACGGGTCCTCCCACACCTGGAGGCCGTGTGCGCGCTGCTCCATGAAGTGGATCTTCCAGTTCCGGTAGCGAAGCGCGAGCAGGTCGCCGTCGTCGCTCCAGTAGATGAAACCGGGTCGTGGGCTCTCGTCGACCTCCCCCTCGAGCAGCGGGAGCAAGTTGAAGCCGTCGAGATGCACCTTGAAGGTCTTGTCACCGACCTTGTGCCCCTTCTTCACCTTCTCGACGATGTCGGGCTCGCCGGCGATTGCGAGCAGCGTCGGGAGCATGTCCTGGTGGGAGAAGATCTCGTTCGAGACGGTTCCCGGCTCGATGTGACCCGGCCAGCGGATCATGCACGGGACGCGCCAGCCGCCCTCCCAGTTCGTGTCCTTCTCGCCGCGGAACGGCGTCGTCCCGCCGTCGGGCCACGTCATCACCTCGGCCCCGTTGTCGGTCGAGTACATGACGATCGTGTCGTCGGCGATGCCGAGCCGGTCGAGGACGTCGAGCAGCTTCCCGACGTGGCCGTCGTGCTCGACCATGCCGTCCGGGTACACGCCGAGCCCGGTCACGCCCTGCGACCGCTTCTTGAGGTGCGTCCAGATGTGCATCCGGGTCGAGTTGAACCAGCAGAAGAACGGCTTGTTCGCCTTGTGCTGCCGCTCGATGAAATCGATCGTCGCGCCGAGGAACTCCTCGTCGATCGTCTCCATCCGCTTGCGTGTGAGCGGGCCGGTGTTCTCGATCTTCTGAGTCCCGTTCTTCCTTGGCCGGCTCTTCAGGACGCCGCGCGGCCCGTACCGCTCGCGGAACTGCGGGTCCTTCGGATAATCCGGGTGCTCGGGCTCCTCCTCCGCGTTCAGGTGGTAGAGGTTCCCGAAGAACTCGTCGAACCCGTGCGCGGTCGGCAGGAACTCGTCGCGGTCGCCGAGGTGGTTCTTGCCGAATTGCCCACAGACGTAGCCGTGCGGCTTCAGGAGCTCCGCGATCGTTGGGTCCTCGGCCTGCAGACCGAGGTCCGCGCCCGGGAGGCCGACCTTGGTGAGGCCGGTGCGGATCGGGGACTGCCCTGTGATGAACGCGGCTCGGCCGGCAGTGCAGCTCTGCTGCCCGTACCAGTCGGTGAACATCGCGCCCTCACTCCCGATCCGGTCGATGTTCGGCGTGCGGTACCCCATCACCCCGTGGTTGTAGGCGCTGAGGTTGAACCAACCGATGTCGTCGCCCCAGATGATCAGGATGTTCGGCTTCCCTTTCGGCATCCGTCGTCCCCTCCTGACTCGCGGTGGTGGTGTGCTGCTACTCGGCTCGGACGAGGCAGCGGAAGCCGAGGTGGTTCGTCGATGTGTCGATGGCTTGCGCCATGCGCGCCGCGGGCCGGTAGCGACGGCAGTAGTTCGGTGCGCACAGGTGGGACCCGCCCTTCATCACCCTGCGCGGGATCGCCGATGCATCGTTGGGATCGACGCTCGCCGCACGAAGGTCACCCGTGCAGCACGGTGACGTCGGTCGATGATCCGACGAGTACCAGTCGGTCGTCCACTCCCAGACGTTCCCGGTCATGTCGTAGAGCCCGTAGCCGTTCGCCGGGAACTTCCCGACCGGAGACGTTCCCTCGTAGCCGTCCTCGAGCGTGTTCTCGTACGGAAACTCGCCCTGCCACGTGTTCGCCATCGGCCTGCCCTTCGGCATGAACTCGTCGCCCCACGCGTACTCGGCCTGATCGAGGCCGCCGCGCGCTGCGTACTCCCACTCCGCCTCGGTGGGAAGCTCCTTGCCGGCCCAGGCCGCATACGCTTCGGCATCGCTGAAGCCGATGTGCACGACCGGATGGCGCTCGAGCCCGTGCAGCGAGCTCCCGGGGCCGTCGGGCTGGCGCCAGTACGCGCCGCGCTTCCACACCCACCAGTTGAAGTGGTTGCTCAGGTCGACCGGACCGTCGGTCTTCATGAACACGATCGAGCCGGCGAAGAGCATGTCCGCCTCTGCATCCGGGTACTGCGACGGGTCGGGCTCCCGCTCCGCCCAGGTCACGTGCCCGGTGTCCTTCACGAAGCGCATGAACTCCAGGTTGGTGACCGGATGCTCGTCGATCCAGAAGTCGCCGACCCTCACCTCGCGCACGGGCGCTTCTTCCGGATAGTGACGGTCGGAGCCCATCGCGAACGTGCCGCCCGCGATCCAGACCATCCCCTTCTTCTGCGTTCCCTCTCGAGTTGGTGCGTGTGCCACGGCCCTCCTCCGGCAGTCGGAGACGCCGCTTGACCCTACCTCACGTCGCCGAGTCGTCTGGACGCGGCGCGCGCCGAGCGCGCGCGGCGGCTGCGACGATCACCGCGACGACCGTCGTCAGGTACAGCTGGCCGAAGACGACCTCGACCGACGCGAGCGCACGGCCGAGATCGCTCGCCGGCGCGAGGTCGCCGAAGCCGGTCGTCGTGATCGTGACCAGGCGACGATCGCGATCGCGGGAACGACGACGCGCGGAACGAGAAACGCGCGCAGGGCGATCGCCGTCCAGTACGTCACCACGGTCGCGGCGATCACGGCATCCCGGAGGATCCTGGCCCATGTCTCGTCGGGAACGAATCAGCGCGTTGTGCTCGAACAGGGTGCGGTCCTGCTCGAGCGCCCGCTTCAGGTGCTCGGGGCGGTACGACGAGCCGAGGCGGCTCCAGGCGACGAGGTCGGCGCTCGGCGCGATCGCCGCGGTGGGATCGATCTGCAGGAGCGTCAGCTGTCGGACGATGGCGGCCAGGTCGATGGGCCGCGACGCTTCGAGCGGCTGCGCGCGCACCGCGATCCGCCGCGCCTGCTCCTTCGTCAGCTCGTGCACGCAGACGAGCGTACGCCCGGGTGCGACCGAAAGCCGGTGCCTGGCACCAACGTGCCAGGCACCGGTGTCGCCTACCCGGCGTTGTAAGGACTGACGAGCGGGTTCAGGCTCGAGTAGAGGCCGAGCGGATTCGGGTACCAGAGCCAGACGTGCAGCGTGATCAGATTCGGGTGCCAGAAGCCGAACGCGGCCCCCGAGCCCGGCGCCGTCTTCGGGCAGGCGTCCTGCGACGCCTCCGGGACGAACGTGCCGTCGGCGTAGTGGCATGCCGCCGCAAACGCGCCGTAGCGCGCGCCGGGCAGCGGCGGCGTCGCCGGCTTCGACGGGAACACCCACTCGAGCGCACCGAGCTGGTACGCATCGCCGTGCTTCTCGTAGACGAGGATCGGCGGCTTCGTCACGTCGAACCCGGTGATCTTCGGGTTCATGTAGTGGATGCCCATGTTCGGGATCATCTTCGTGATGATCTGGTAGCCGTCCGCCTTCGCCGCGGCGAGATTCGTGACGTACTTCGACGTGGCGATGCGTGCCTTCGCGAGCGTCGCAGCGAACTGCTCCGAGCCGGTCGAGCGATGCTGCGTCGCAGCCGGGCGGTCGACCCCGGCCGAGGCGAGCCCCGCCGCACCTGAGACCGCCACGACCAACAGCGCACCGAGCAACATGACCTTGCGCATTGCGTTTCCTCCTAGTTCCGTGGATAGGCGTACGGGTCGAGAGCGCGGATCGACGTGATCGAGTCGACCGGCAGGTCGTTGCGCGCAGCACTCCGCCGAATCGCCTCGGGGCTCGGCGCGTCGTACACGCAGAAGGCCCTCGTTCCGTCTTCGCTCACGTACGAGTGGAGCCACGTCACCTCGTCTCGGTTCCCTTCGACGATCCGGCGGCATCCGTCCCCACCGTCGCCGCCGAGATCCCACGACTCGAAAAAGACCCGTTCGACGAGGTAACGCGGCATCTCACTCGACGCTAGGCACGACGCGGGCGCGGCACATGGGGAGACCTCCCCATGTTGGGAGCAGGCGCTACCGGTTCTCGGCGAGGAGGCCGAGTCGGCCGGCTTCGGCGACGGCCTGGCCGCGCGACCGCGCGTCGAGCTTGCGCAGCACCGCGGACACGTGATGGTCGACGGTCTTCTCCGAGAGGTAGAGCCGCTTCGCCACGTCGGCGTTCCGCAGGCCCTCCGCGACCAGCGCGAGCACCTCGAGCTCGCGCGCCGTCAGGCCGGCGGCGTTCTCTCGTGTCGCCGCCCTCGGGCCCCGCGGCACGGCGCGCACACCGCGCTCGCGCAGCATTCGCGCCACGATCGCAGCTGCCGGCGACGCGCCGAGGGCAGTCAGCTCGTCGAGCGCACGGCGGAGCTCCACCTCGCCGCCTGCGGCGGCGAGCGCGAGCGCCGACTCGTACGGGAACCCGAGCTCCCGCCACGCTGCCGCAGCCAGCTCGTTCTCTCCGGCTCGTTCGAGCTCGTACGGGTGCGCGAGCTCGCTCGTCATGGCGTCCTCGATGCCGGCGGCACGACGCCAGTGCGCGAGCTCGCCGGCAGTCCAGATCGCGCCGCGGCGGCAGGCGAGGTCGAACGGCTCGTCGGTCGCCGGCGCGATCAGGTCGATGCGCCCCTGAAGCCACGCGGCCTCGGCGCGCGCGGCGGCAACCGAGCCGAGCCGGGGCAGCTCTCCGGTGGGCTCGGCGAGCTCCCAGGCCTCCTCCAGCAGCGGAGCGACCTCCGGGTCGCCGCGCCGTGCGCGGACGAGCGCCAGCACGGTCAGCGCGTGGATTCTCGGGGTGATCGACGTTCGCGGAATGCGGAGGACGATCTCCGCGGTGTCTGCAGCAGCCGACCAGCGACCCTGCCCGAGCTCGAAGCGGGCCCGCCCCGCCAGCAGGTACAGGCGGTAGAGCTCGTACCCGTGCTCGCTGCAGTACGCGAGGCCCTCGCGCAGGAGACGCCCGCCCTCCTGCCGCCGCATCTCGACCGCCTTCAGGGCGATCCGGAGCCACGCGATACCGACGCGCTCGTCGAGGCCCGCGGCTCTCGCGACCTCGCGGCTCTGCTCGAGCATCTCAGGGTCGTCCGTGCAGAAGCCGATCGTCCCGAGCGCCGCGCTCGAGACCCCGACGTCGCCGAGCTCCTCGCTCAGCGCGAGCGCGCGACGGCCCCACGAGACCGCCTCGGCCGACCGCAGATCCCGCGAGCAGTTCTCCGCCAGATGCGCGTAGGCGACTGCCAGCTCCCGGCCGGGCGGAAGGCGCTCGAGCAGCGTGACGGCTTCGCGCGCCGCCCGCGCAGACTCGGTCGTTCGCCCGGGGCACCAGAGGAGGTCGGACAGGTGCACGAGCAGCTCCCCCTCGCGCGCCACCTCGGCCTGCTCGCGGCTGATCTCGAGCGCCTGCTCGAGCGACGCGATCCCCTCGTCGTACTGGTCGGTCCAGTAGCACGACCGCGCACGGCGCTCGAGCAGGTCGGCTCGTTCGTCCGCGGCCAGCCCGTCGCCGAAGCGGAGCGCACGCGCATACTGCGCGACGGCCTCGCGGTGGGCGCCGAGCGCCGCCGCGCGAGCGGCCGCCTCGGGGGCGTACCGCCGCACGGCCTCGGCGTCACCTGCCGCCTCCGCGTGGTGCGAGAGCCGCGCGAGGTCGGGCGCCCCGCTTGGGGGAGCGGCGAGCGCGGTCAATGCCCGCCGGTGCAGCTCGAGCGCCCGGCTCGGCGGCAGCGCGCTCTCGACCGCAAGACGCGCGAGCTCGTGACGGAACGCGACCGACCGGGCGTCGCTCGTGAGCATCCCCGACGACACGCAGTCGTCGACTCCGCCGAGCGCGTCGCCCGCGAGCGCCTCGAGCAACCAGAGCTCGGCGCTCGGCGAAACGATCGACACCGCCTCGAGCACGGCATGCGCAACTCCGGACAGGCGTGCCGCGCGCGCGAAGACCGCGTCGCGCACGGTCTCGGGAATCACCTCGGACCGCGCGGCAAGCACCTCGACGACGAAGAACGGATTGCCGGCCGTCTTGCGGTACAGCTCGTCCGCGTCGAGGCCCTGGGGCGCGGCGAGCTGTGCGACCGCCGTGGACGACAGCGGCTGGAGCCTGACTCGCGTCACCTGCCCGCTCGATGCGAGCTCGCCGATCACGACCCGAAACGGCGACCGGCGGTCGAGCTCGTCGTCGCGGCAGCTCGCAACGATCAAAGCGGGGACGGCTTCGCTTCGCCGTGCGAGCAGGCGCAGCACATCGAGCGTCGCCTCGTCGGCCCAGTGCACGTCCTCGAGCACGAAGACGCTCGGGCCCTGGCGCTGAAGCTCCTGCACGAGCGCGGACACGACCTCGTGCGGCGCCGGGTCCGACTCGAGCGTCTCGGCGAGCGGGCCGCCCACCGTCTCAGCGACCGCGACCAGCGGCCCGAGCGGCCGCGGCGTGAAGAGGGAGTCGCAGCCGCCCCACAGCACGCGCACACCGCTGAACTCGGTGCGGAAGCGCCGCAGGAGGGCGGTCTTCCCCACTCCCGCCTCGCCGCTCAGGACGACGACCCGGCCGCGCGAGTCGGCCTGCACGGCGGCGAGACACGACGCGAGCGTGTCGAGCTCGAGCTCGCGCTCGAGCAGGTCGCTCCCAACGGAGGCGTGGACCGCAGCCACGGCTCCATGGTGCACCCAGCCGACCGATGCTTCAACCTGCAGGGATCGTCTCGCCCAGAGTCGCCGTCACCGTCCTGCTCGTCGCCTCCTCGCTCGCCCTTGCGGGCGCGGCACCCGCACACGAGCGCGCGCTCACGTGCGCCGCGGCCGGCGGCAGGGCCGCGGTCCAGGCGCCGCGCTTCGTCCGCAACATCGCCACGGGCGAGACCGGGTGGTTCGCGTCTCCGGGACTGGTCGACCTGAACGGCGACGGGAAGCTCGAGATCGTCGCGCCCTTCTACTCGACGTTCGTGTTCGACGCGAAGGGCCGCCTGCTCGGCAAGGGCACGGCGACCAAGGGACGCGTCTACGCGCCCGGCGTGGTCGCCGACCTCGACGGCGACAAGCTGCCTGAGATCGTCGTGGGCGGCAATGAGGGAACAGTGGCCGCCTACGACCTGACGGGCGGGCAGCTGCGACTGAAGGCGGGCTGGCCGGCGTCGACCTGCAGCGGCGGTCAGTGCCCGGAGGTGCGCGGCCTCGCCGCCGCCGATCTCGACGGCGACGGCCGCGTCGAGGTGGTCGCGACGACGACGAACACGTCGTCGTCAGGCTCGCAGGTGTTCGTGTTCGACGCGTCGGGTCACGCCTACCACCCGAAGGGTGCGCCGACGACGTCGTGGCCGCGGTACAACCAGCTGCACGGCGCGGGGAACGACGCCGACTTCAACGGCGTCGGCAACCACGGCTACGGCGCCTACGGAGAGAACGTCGGCATCGGGAACGTCGACGACGACCCGCAGCTCGAGATCGTCGTCACGTTCGACAACCACCAGATCAACGTCTTCAACGACGACGGGACCTCGGTGCTCGCGTCGCCGTGGTTCACGAACCGCCAGAGCGGCGACACCGGACGGCGCCTGGGCTGGGGGCAGTTCATCCGCTGGCTGAGCCCGACCGTCGAGCTGAACCACTACCACCGCCACACCGGGCCCTGGCCCGACGTGCGGGTCACGCCGTGGCTGCAGTGGACCGCGTCGCCGCCGACCGTCGCCGACCTCGACCGGGACGGCCACAACGAGGTGATCGGGCTCCCGAACATCGAGAAGAAGGAGCCGTACGAGACGCAGGGCTACGCGTTCATGGCCTTCGACGGCGCCCAGAACGGAGGCGCGCGGTCGGCGATGCGTCACAAAGGCTTCGTCGCGCCGCCGGTGAGCTCGAAGCCCGCCGTCCGGCCCGACGGCGATTGGTATCCCCCGAGCGGCATCCCCGCGCCCACCGTGGTCAACATCTCCGGCGACGCGCGACCCGAGATCGTGGCTGCAGTTCCCGACGGCTACGTCTACGCCATCAGCCCCGACGGCAGGCGGCTGTGGCGCTACCACTACGCACACGGCGCGCCGAAGACGTTCGCCTCGGAGGTCGTAGCGGCCGACCTCAACCGCGACGGCAAGCCCGAGCTGATCTTCGGCACGTACGCGCTCACGCCCGGGGCGGGGCGCCTGATCGTGCTGTCGAGCGCCGGCAAGCTGCTCTACGACGTCAAGCTGCCGCACCAGGGACGCGATGGCAACGGCATCGGCGTGCCGGCGGCGCCGTCGGTCGGCGACCTCGACGGCGACGGCACGCTCGAGATCGTCCTGAGCGCCTTCGACCACGGGATCGACGTGTTCCACGTCCCCGGCTCCGGCACGAACTGCCTGCCGTGGCCGACCGGGCGCGCGAACCTGCTGCGAAACGGGCTCGGCCCGGCGGCAGCGTCGTAGCGCTCAATCGGGCGCGACGGCGCTGCCGACGACGAGCGGCCGCACGAGCGGTTGTGCCTTCTTCAGCTCGGAGTGCTCGACCGCGCCGAGCGTGAACCCCGCTGCGTCGATCGCGTCGAGCGTCGCGCGGTTGCAGTTGCATCCGCGGCCGAACACGCGGTTCACCCCGTTCAACCGGTGCTGCCACCGCGCGAGCCTGAGCTCGTCCGCGCGAACGTGCTCGATGAACAGCACGCGCCCGCCGGGCACGAGCACCCGGCGAAGCTCAGCGAGCGCGTCGCCCTGATCGGGCACCGTGCAGAGGACGAGCGTCGACACCACGACGTCGAACGAGGCGTCGCCGAACGGCAGCCGCTCGGCAGGGGCGCGCACGACGCTCACCTCGCGATCGAGCTCCCGCACGCGCTGCTCGAGCCGACGCGCCATCGACTCGTCGGGCTCGGTGATCGTCAGCGCCTCGACCCCGTCGCCGTAGTGCGGAAGGTTCGCGCCTGTCCCTGCGCCGATCTCGAGCACGCGGCCGCGGGCGGCCGCGAGGAGCTCCCCGCGGCGCGCGGCGAGGCCGGCCTCCTCGATGCCGCCGAGCATGCGGTCGTAGAGCGCCGCGTAGATGCGGCCGCCGATCCTCACGCGTGCAAACGCTAGTGCGCTGCCGCGGCGAGCGCACGGCGGCGCCTCCGCGAGGGTATGTGCTTCCGCCGCGGCAAGAGGTCCGCCCCGTTCGGGCTCGGGCGGAGCACAACCGTCTCGGTCGGCGCATGCGTGAGCAGCCAGGCGAGTTCCTTCGGATTGAACCCGTCGTGGCCGCCGGCGCGGGCCGGCACGACGAGGCGGTCGAACGACTCGGCCTCCCAGAGGCGGCGGAGCGCATGCGTCGGCGTCCGCCCCTTCTCGATGCGCGCGTCCACGGGAACGCCCGCCCGCAGCGCCGCATGCTCGACTGCCTCGAGCAGGGGCATCGCGACGGCGACCTCCTTCTGGAGCGCCGAGTCCTCGGGGTACTCGAGCGGGACGATCAGGAGGTACGCGGGAACGAGCACAGCCTCCTCCGCCGATGCGATCCGGATCGCCGCCTGTAGCACGGTCGGGTCGAGGCTGGTGCCCGTGAACGGAACCAGGATGCGCCGCGCGCGGGCCGCGCGCCGAAGCACCTTCGGCGGACGGGTCGCGGCGTAGAGCGCGATCGACAGGATCACGACCGCTGCGCCCAGGACGATCGTCAGCACGATCACCGGTGGTCCGCCTCGCGGTCGGTGCGATTCGCGACGACGCGAATGTCGATGCCAGGAAGCTCGCGGACCATGCGCGACAACAACGATCCGCCGAAGATCTCGCGTCGGCGGGACTCGTCGGGGGTACCGACGAAGACGTAGGTCGACCCGCGTTCGCGCGCCACGCGCCGTACGACGTCGACGAGATCGTCTCCCTCGATCTCGAGGAAGTGGATCCCGAGCACGCTCGCAAGGCGCCGGAGCGCCGCGAGCTGCGTCGCCTCCTCGCCCTCGACCGGCCGGCCCGGGCGGCGCACCCAGATCGCGTCGATCTCGGAGCCGAGGCGCTGGGACGACCGCCAGGCCCGACGGAGGATGCGCTGGGACTTCGCCTGCGGCTCGATCAGCGCGAGCACCCGCTCCGACACCGCCTGCTGGCTCAGCGGCTCGAGACCCGGCGGGTGCCGTCTCGCCTCGACGTCTTCGGCGACCTCGCGCAGCGCGAGCTCGCGCAGCGCCGAGAGGTTGTCGGAGCGGAAGAAGTTCTGCAGCGCCACCTCGGCTCGGTCGGGCGCGTAGACCTTGCCCGCGCGCAGCCGCTCCTGCAGCGCCTCCGGCGTGAGATCGACGAGCACGACCTCGTCGGCCTCCATGAGCACCCGATCGGGGAACGTCTCCCGGACGCGCACGCCGGTGAGCTCGAAGATCGTGTCGTTGAGGCTCTCCAGGTGCTGGACATTGACCGTCGAGATCACGTCGATCCCTCTGTCGAGCACCTCGTCGATGTCCTGGTAGCGCTTCTCGTTGCGCATGCTCCGCGCGTTCGTGTGGGCGAGCTCGTCGATCAGCGCCAGCCTGGGCCGGCGAGCGATCACGGCGTCGACGTCCATCTCCTCGAGCGGCAGGTGACCGTGCACGTCGACAAGCCGCGGCACTACTTCGAGCCCCTCCGCCTGCGCCGACGTCTCCGGACGGTCGTGCGGCTCGAGATAGCCGATCACGACGTCGCGTCCCTCGCTCTGCGCCTGTCGTCCTTCCTGCAGCATGCGGTACGTCTTGCCGACGCCGGCGGCCATTCCGAGCAGGATCCGGTAGTGACCGCGCACTGCGCTCGAATCGTCACGCGCCGAAGAGGTTGTGGACGACGAGGTCGATGAGCTTGATCCCGACGAACGGCAGGATCACCCCGCCGAGGCCGTAGATGAACAGGTTGCGGCGCAGCAGCGCCGTCGCTCCGATCGGGCGGTACTTGACTCCCTTGAGCGCAAGCGGGACGAGCACCGGGATGATCAGCGCATTGAAGATGATCGCCGAGACGATCGCGCTCTTCGGATCACCGAGATGCATGACGTTCAGCGAGTTCAACGGGCCGCGCTTGCCGGGCTCGGTCGCGTACGTGTAGGCGAACATCGCCGGCAGGATCGCGAAGTACTTCGCGATGTCGTTCGCGATCGAGAACGTCGTGAGCGCGCCGCGGGTGATCAGCTGCTGCTTGGCCACCTCGACGATCTCGATCAGCTTCGTCGGATTCGAGTCGAGGTCGACCATGTTCCCGGCCTCCTTGGCGGCGGATGTGCCGGTGTTCATCGCAACCCCGACGTCGGACTGCGCCAAGGCGGGAGCGTCGTTCGTCCCGTCGCCGGTCATGGCGACCATGCGCCCTTTCGCCTGCTCTTCTTTGATGAGCGCCATCTTTGCTTCCGGCGTCGCCTCGGCGAGGAAGTCGTCGACACCCGACTCGCGCGCGATGACCGCCGCCGTGACCCGGTTGTCGCCGGTGATCATCACTGTTCGGATCCCCATCCTCCGGAGCTCGTCGAAGCGCTCATTCATGCCGCCTTTGACGACGTCCTTGAGATGAATGACGCCGAGCGCGAAGTTGTCCTTCGCCACTACGAGCGGCGTGCCTCCGTCCTCGGCGATGCGTTGGACGGTAGCGTCGACCTCCGGCGGAGTCTCGCCTCCTTCTTCGGCGACGAACTGCTTGATCGCCTCCGACGCGCCCTTGCGGAGACGGGTGCCGTTGAAGTCGACGCCGCTCATGCGTGTGGCGGCGGTGAACGGCACGAACTCGACCCCGGCTTCTCCGAGTTCCCGCTCGCGCAAGCCGTATTGCTCCTTGGCGAGCACGACGATCGACCTGCCCTCGGGCGTCTCGTCGGCGAGCGACGCGAACTGCGCAGCCTCTGCGAGCTCACGCTCGTCGACTCCCGGCGCCGGGACGAACTCAGCGGCCTGGCGGTTTCCGAGCGTGATCGTGCCCGTCTTGTCGAGTAGGAGGACGTCGACGTCCCCGGCCGCCTCGACCGCACGACCCGACATCGCGAGCACGTTTCGCTGCACGAGCCGGTCCATCCCGGCGATGCCGATCGCGGAGAGACGCGCGCCGATCGTCGTCGGGATCAGCGCCACCAGCAGCGCGATCAGCACGGTCTGGGACGTCGCCGTCCCCGCATAGAGCGCGTACGGGCGCAGCGTCACGACCGCCGCGAGGAACGTGATCGTCAGGCCGGCGAGCAGGATGTTGAGCGCGATCTCGTTGGGCGTCTTGCGCCGCTCGGCGCCCTCGACGAGCGCGATCATGCGCTCGAGGAAGGACCCGCCCGGCTCCTGGGTGACTTCGATCACCAGCCGGTCCGAGAGCAGTCGTGTCCCACCGGTGACACCGGAACGGTCTCCCCCCGACTCGCGGATCACGGGTGCCGACTCGCCTGTGATCGCGGACTCGTCCACCGAGCCGACACCCTCGACGATCTCCCCGTCTGCAGGGATGACGTCGCCGGCGACGACGACAACGCGATCGCCCTTCTGCAAATCCGGGGCTGGCGTTTCGACGAGCGCGTCGCCGACGAGCTTCTTCGCGACCGTGGTGACGCGGGTGGCGCGCAAGGCGTTCGCCTGAGCCTTGCCCCGGCCCTCGGCGATCGCCTCGGCGAAGTTCGCGAACAGCACGGTGAGCCACAGCCAGAACGCGATCACGCCGACGAACCAGAGCTGGTCGTACTCTCCCCGTGCGAGCTCGAGGAGGAAGATCAGGGTCGTGATCACGCTGCCGAGCTCGACGATGAACATCACCGGGTTCTTGAGTTGGTTGCGCGGGTCGAGCTTGGGGAAGGAATCGACGATCGCGGCGCGGACGAGCTCCCGCGAGAAGACGCTCGACCGCCTGGCCCGGGTCGCCTCCGAGGCGGCAGCCGGCGGCGCGGTGGGTGTGGTTGCTGTCGACATCAGCCGGCTCCGGTCCGGTCGAGCGCGAGGTTGAGCTTCAGGACGTTCACGCCCGGCTCGCCGAAGAAGCCCCAGGAGCGACCGTCTGTGCTCTGGTCGATCAGCTTCTGCACGGTCGCGAGCGGCAGGCGGCGAACCGCTGCGATGCGCCGTGACTGGAGCGCCGCGTTCGCGGGCGAGATGTCCGGGTCGATCCCGGATCCCGACGTCGTGACCGCGTCCACCGGGATGTCGTGGGTGGTCAGCCCCGGGTTGTACGGGCCTTCGAGCCCGAGGATCGACGCGGCCGCGGCCTTCATGTTCTTTGCCAGGTCCGGGTTCGTCGGTCCGAGGTTCGCGAACGTCGTGCCGCCGGCGTTGTAGGCGGGCGACGTCGCCGACGGGCGCGGATGGAAGTAGCGCGGGCTCGTGAACGCCTGAGCGGCGAGGTCCGAGCCGACGACCGTTCCGTTGGCCTTGATCAGGCTGCCGTTCGCCTGGTGGTTGAAGGCGACCTGCGCGACTCCCGTCATCAACAGCGGATAGGCGAAGCCGAAGAAGGCGGTGATGACCACGATCGCGATCACGGAGGGGACGAGGTTCCGCATCAGTGCATCAGTCCTTCGACGATGGGGCCCAGGGTGAGGGCGGGGAAGATCATCAGGCCGGCCGTGAGCCCGATCACGCCGACGACGAGCACGACGAAGGTCGGGCCGTCGGTGCGGAACGTGCCGGCCGACACGGGCGCGGCCTTCTTCTTGACGAGCGCACCCGCGAGCGCGAGGCCGGCGACCAACGGCACGAACCGGCCGAGCAGCATCGCGATCGCGCCGAGATAGGCGCTGAGATTTGTCAGGCCGAAGCCCGCGAACGCGCTGCCGTTGTTGTTGCCCTGCGAGTCGTACGCGTAGAGCGTCTCCGTGAAGCCGTGTGCACCGGGATTGAAAACCGACGCCAAACCGGCCTTGGTGGAGATCGAAATCGCGGCAAGCGTCAGCACCATCGTCGGCGCGAACAGAGCACCGACGGCCGCGTACTTGATCTCGCGCGCCTCGATCTTCTTGCCGAGCCATTCCGGCGTCCTGCCGACCATCAGGCCTGCGATGAACACCGCCATGACGATGTAGAAGAACATGCCGTAGAGGCCTGAGCCGACGCCGCCGAAGATCACCTCGCCGAGGAAGAGGTTGACGAGCGGCACGGCGCCGCCGGCAGGCGTCATCGCGTCGAAGCCGCCGTCCACCGAGCCGTTCGACGCGTCGCTCGTGGCGACCGCCCAGTTCGACGTGGCCGCCTGGCCGAACCGGACCTCCTTGTCGGACATGTTGCCGCCGGACTGCCCGTTGCCCTGCGTGATATTGACGCCCGACGCGCGTAGCACCTGCGAGCCGTGCTGCTCCGCCGGGAGGTTCACAGCCATCCCGATGACGAAGACGATGAACATCGCGGCGAACACCGCGAACGCATGCCGGCGCGCCGCGACCATCCGCCCGAACATGAACACCTGCGCCGCGGGAATCAGCAGGATTGCCAGCATCTCGATGAAGTTCGAGAGCCCGGTCGGGTTCTCGAACGGCACCGCGGAGTTCGAGTTGTACCAACCGCCTCCGTTCGTGCCGAGCTGCTTGATCGCGATCTGCGATGCGACCGGACCACGGGCGATCGTCTGTGTCGCGCCCTGGACGGTGTGCGCGGTGGCGTGGCCGGAGAACGTCTGCGGCACGCCCTGCCAGATCAGGAGAACGCTCACGACCAGCGCGAGCGGCAGAAGGATGTAGACGAGCGACCGGTAGAGGTCGACCCAGAAGTTGCCGAGCGTCCCACCCGAGCGGCGCGCGATGCCGCGGACGATCGCGACGAGCACCGCCATTCCGACCGCCGCGGAGACGAAGTTCTGCACGGCCAGTCCGGCCATCTGGGTCAGGTACGACATCGTGTACTCGCCGCCGTAGAACTGCCAGTTCGTGTTCGTGATGAAGCTCGAGGCGGTGTTCAGCGACAGGTGCGCCGGCACGCCTTTCATGTGGTCCGGGTTCAGGAAGAGGTGCCCCTGCGCGCGCTGGATCACGTACAGGAGGGCGAGGAACGGGATCGTGAAGACCAGCACCGAGACGGAGTACGCCTTCCAGTCCTGCTCCTTGGCCGCGTCGGCCCGGATCAGACGGTAGAAGCCGTTCTCGATCGAGCCCAGCCAGCCAAACCACCGTCCGACCGCAACGCGCCCGTCCGCGTAGACGCGGGCCATGTAGACGCCGAGCGGATAGCCGAGCACGACCAGCGCCACCGCGTAGACGAGGATCTGGGTCAGGCCCTGGCCGGACACCTAGAAACGCTCCCCGCGGAAGAGGGCGTAGACGAGGTAGACGAGCACGAGCAGCGATACGACGAGGCCGAACAGGTCGGCGGCCGACATCAGACGTGCTCCAGGGCCCAGAGCAAGACGAAGATGAAGAGAAAGCACGCGACGGGGATCGCGAGCGCAGCGAGATCGAACACGCCTTCGACGGTAGTTCTGCCCGGCGAAAGGCGGACTAAAGAATCGAGGCGCGCGACTAAACGAGGACTAAAGAGCCTGAGCGGCGTGGTCCGGATCGACCAGCCGGTAGCCGGCTCCCGGCTCGTTCAGCAGGTAGCGCGGCCGTGTCGGGTCGGCCTCGATCTTGCGGCGAAGCTGCGAGATGTGCACGTGCAGATAGCTCGACTCCGACTGATATGCCAGCCCCCAGACCTCGCGCAGAATCGTGCGGTGCGTCAGCAGCTTGCCTTCGTTCTGGGCGAAGAGCCGGAGCAGTTCGAACTCACGCGGAGTCAGATGCACGCGCCGCCCGTCGACCGAGACGTCGTGCTTCTCGAGATCGACTCGAATCGCTCCGACCTCGATCACGGTCGACGCCGTGCCGCCGGAGCGCCGAAGCGCGGCACGCAGGCGCGCCAGCAGCTCGCCGATCGCGAACGGCTTCGTGACGTAGTCGTCTGCGCCCGCGTCGAGCGCAGAGATCTTCTCGGACTCCTCGCCGACGGCGGAGACGACAATGATCGGCAGGTCGCTCCAGGTCCGGAGCTCGCGTGTCACGTCGGTTCCTCTGCTGTCGGGCAGCACCAGGTCGAGGATGACCGCGTCGGGCGGCGCGAGCCCGAGCTTCGTGAGAGCATCGGCGGCCGTCGTCGCGGTCTCCACGTCGTACCCTGCCGCACGCAAGCTCGTCGCGAGCGCGCGCAGGAACTGCGGCTCGTCGTCGACGACGAGGACGCGGGTTCCGTTCACGCCGAGATCAACGCCGGGCGCTCGACCGTCGGGAGCGCAAGGGCGAACGTCGCGCCCTGACCCGGCCGCGACTCGGCCCAGATGCGCCCGCCGTTCGCCTCTGCGAACCCCCGGGCGATCGCGAGCCCGAGCCCCGCGCCGCCGGCGGACCCCGCGGCGCCGCGCTGGAACGGCTCGAAGATCCGGTCGAGCTCGTTCTGGGGGATCCCCGGGCCGCGGTTGGTCACGCGGAGCACGACCTCTCCACGCGACGGGTTCGCGCGCACTTGCACGGGAGACGGAGCCTCCGAGAACTTGAGCGCGTTCTCGAGCAGGTTGACCAGGACCCGCTGGATCTGGCCGCCGTCGACGCGCACGAGCGGGAGGTCGGCGGCCACCACGACCTCGACGCGCTCCGCGCGCTCGAGCTCGTCGAGTGCGTCCGCCAGTAGCTGTTCCGGCGTCCAGACCTCCGGGACGGGCTCGGCCGCGCCCGCCTGGAGCCGGGACAGGTCGAGCAGGTTCTCCACCAGCCGCTTCAGCCGGTCGAGCTCGACAGCGATCGCCTCGAGCAGCTCTCCGCGGTCCTGCTCGGTGAGGAGAAGGCTGCCGCTCCGGAGGCTGCCGAGCGCGGTCTCGATCGTCGCGAGCGGCGTCCGCAGGTCGTGGGAGACCGCCTGGATCACTGCGGTCTTGACGGCGTCGCTGCGGCGGAGGGTCTCGGCGTCGTACGCCTCGCGCGCGAGACGCTCGCGGTCGATCGCGACGGCGAGCAGCGTGGCGAGCGCGCGCAGGAGCCGGCGGCCCGTGGGGCGCTGCTCGTCGACGGGGACGAAGATCGTGCCGACGCGCCGATCGCCGGCCACGAGCGGTTCGCCCACCTCGCCTGCCTCTGGAGCACCGGAGCCGAGCGTGATGCGGGCGCTCCGGACACGCAGGACCCGGGCAGCCTCGGCGGCGATCGAGTCGAGCTCCGCCGTCACGTCCCCGCGCTCTAGCAGCGAGGTCGCGACCTGGGCCAGCAGGCTGGACTCGTCGGCGCGCCGCCGGAGCAGCGCAGCGAGTTCGCTGACGACAACCGCCGTCACGAGGAACACCACGAGCGCGAACCAGTTCCGCGAGTCGGCGAGCGTGAGTGTGTACAGCGGCGGCAGGAAGAAGAAGTTGAAGGCCAGCATCGATCCGACCGCCACGAAGACCGCGTACGCGAGTCCGAAGGCAATCGCCACCGGCAGCACGGCCAGGATGTAGAGCACTCCGAGGCTGAGCACCGGCACCCACGGCTTCGCGAGCTCGATCGCCGCGGTAACGAGAGCGACCGCCGCGAGGCTGCCTGCCACCCGGTACCACATGTTCCAGGCGGCGAGCGCTCTCACGCCGTTCCAGGCTAGACCACGCGCACCCCGTCGGCGAAGGCCGCCTGCACCGGGAAGTCGTCGACGCGCTCCGGGTCGGGGATGCCGTGCCGGGCCCGCAGCTCGGGGAACGGCCCGGCGGCGAAGCCCTCGAACGCCTCGCGGCTCGGGCAGGTGTCGACGATGATCATCCCGTCGGGCGCACGCAGGCAGAGGTGGACGACGAAGGTCGAGGCCGGAGCCTCGGCCAGGCTCGCCTCGTACCGCGAAATGAGCTCGTCCGGGTCGCCGCGGTAGCGCCAGATCGAGGCGTGCATCAGGCCGCTGCCTCGAGCTGGGCCGCGAGCGAGAGCACGAGGTCGTCGCGGCCGGGTGCACCGACCAGTTGGATGCCCACGGGGATTCCCTCGGCCGTCGCGCGCAGCGGCAGCGAGATCGCGGGCTGCCCCGTCACGTTCCAGATGCGGAGCAGCGCGCTGAAGCGAACCGCGTCGTCGGTGATCCCGGCCTGCGCGCGGATGCTCCCGACCGGGCTCGGGAGACGGGTCAGCGTCGGCGTCAGCACGACGAGATCCGTCGGCCAGTCGCGCAGCACGCGCCGCGAGAACGCCCACAAGCGCTCGCCCGCCTCCAGGTAGTCGACCAGGGCGACGGGCTCCGAGTCGACGAGCCATGTACGCGTCGCAGGCTCGAGCCGCTCCGCGTCGACCGGCCGGCCGTGCAGGCGCTCGACGACGCGCAGCAGGTGCTGCGCGGTGCCCGTGAGAAACGTCGACCAGCTGTCGGGGAAGCACTCGTCGTCCCAGTCGGGCGCCTGCTCGCGCACGTCGTGGCCCAGCTCGGAAAGCATCTCCGCCGTCGCCTCGACGGCGCGGCGCGGCTCGTCGTCGACCGCGACCCCGAGCGGCGCGCTCGTGGTGAACGCGATCGCGAGGCGGCCCGGGCCGGCGCTCGCCGACTCGGCGAACGAGCGTGCGGGCGCCGGAGCCGAGTGGCGGTCGCCGGGCTCGGAGCCGGCCATCGCGTCGAGCGCCACGGCGGTGTCGCGGACGGTCCGCGTGAACACCCCGTCGCAGGGCAGACCGGCTCCGAGCTCGCCGAAGTCCGGGCCGATCGAGACGCGGCCCCGGCTCGGCTTGAGCCCGACGAGGCCGCAGCACGCTGCCGGAATGCGAATCGAGCCGCCGAGGTCGCTGCCGTCGGCGAGCGGCACCATCCCGGCCGCGACCGCCGCCGCGCCGCCGCCCGACGAGCCGCCGGCCGACAGCTCGGGATGCCGCGGGTTGCGCGTCGCGCCGTAGCGATCGTTCTCGGTGACAGGGCGCAACCCGAGCTCGGGCGTGTTCGTCTTGCCGATCACGATCGCACCCGCTTCGCGCAGCCGCCGGACGTGCGCCGTGTCATGGCCTGCGACCCAGTCGCCGAACGCGTCGCTGCCCTCGGTCGTCGCGATTCCCTCGGTCGCCGAGAGCAGATCCTTGATCCCGACGGGCACGCCGCAGAGTGGACGTGGGTCACCCGGGCGCACCCGATCGGCCTCCGCCAGCGCACGTTCGGGCGTCACGGACACGAAGGCGTTGACGGTCGGGTTCGAGCGCTCGATCTGCTCGAGCGCGGACTCGACCAGCTCCCGCGCGGAAACCTCTCCGGAGCGAACGAGCGCCGCCTGCTCGACGACTCCCAGCTCGTCGACGACCACCATGCCGAGGAGTCTGGCCCGGACGAGCCGGGCGCGCATGCGTACCGGTACCCAAACGGCGGTCGTGCGCTACGGATGTTCGGGATCAGGCGACGCCGTGCCCGATCGCCCACGCCGTCGCGGCGGCGCGGGCTGTGCGGCCCGACACGCCGATCTTGTCGTAGATGTTCTCGACGTGGCGCTCGACGGTGCGCACGCTGAGAAACAGCTGCGCGGCGATTGCATCGTTCGAGATCCCACCTGCGACGAGGCGCAGCACCTCGCGCTCGCGGCGCGTCAACGGCGAGCCGGCTGGGCCCGGCTCGCGCGTCGGCGATCCCAACCGGGCGAGCACCGCCCGCGCTTCGGACTCGACGCGGCCCGCGTCGGCAGGGCGGCCGAGCTCGCGCAGGAGGCCGGCGAGATCGAGGCGCGCCTGCGAGGCCTCGTACGGCGCCGCGTCGGCGTCGAAAAGGTCGACGGCGTCCTCGAGCGCGGCGCGCGCCGCGTCCGGATCGACGCCGGCTGCGACCCGTCCGCGCGCGAGAAGTGCGGCGGCTCGGAGCGGCGACGTACCCACGCGCGCCGCGATCTCGTCGAGCTCGCGGGCGGCGGCCTCCCCACCGGACCGCTCGTCGAGCGCGAGTGAGGCACGAACGGCGAGCTCGAGAGCAGGCACACGATCGAAGTGGTCGGCCGGCCCCACGCGGCGCAGGTAGCGGTCGATTTGCTCGTGGGCGCCTCGAGCGTCGGCGCGGTCGAGCGCGATCGCCGCGCGCACGAGCATCACCGCACGGTGGCCCTCGGCCTCGGCGAGCAGCGCCTCCGCCTGCTCGACGCGGCCCTGCCTCCGCCGCAGCTCCGCCAGGCGGACGAGCCCGTCGACGACCTTGCGCGGCACGCCCGCGAGGTTGCGGCAGGCCGACATCAGCGCCTCCTCCGCCTCCGGCCATTCTCCGCGCCAGACGAGCAGGTCGGCGTAATGCGTGCGACACGTCGCGAAGATCTCGGCATCGCCGTACCGGTCCGAGATCTGCCGCACGCGATGGCACCACTCGGCGGCGCGCTCGAGGTCGCGCACGCGCTGGCACGCGTCGATCAGGTGGCAGCAGATCACCTCGACGATTCGTACGTTCTGGATCTCTCCTGCCACTGCCGCGGCCGTCGCCGCGTCGAGCTTCCCCATGCCGGCCGCCACGTCCCCGCCTGCGACGAGCGCGAGCCCTTCGAGCGCGAGGCAGGCCAGCTCGTTCTCCGACGCGTCGGCGGCGCGGGCGGCCTCGACACCGGCCGCAGCGAGCTCGGCGGCGCGAACCGGGTCGTGATCGCCGTTGAGCGCGCGGTTGCCCCGCAGGTACGCGAGCAAGGCGTGCTCGGGCTGCGGCGTCAGCCGCTCGAGCAACTGCGCGGCGCGCTCGAGCCAGCCGTTCGCCTCGGCGTCTCCCCGGAACTGCCCGCAGTCGAAGGCGAGCTCGATCGCGAGTCTGGCCGCCGTCCGGTCGTCCTTCCCACGCGCGAGCGTCCATGCTCGCTCGTGCGCGGCGAGCGCCTGCGCGCCGTCCATCTGCCACCGCGCAGCCGAGCCGAGGCCCTCGAGCGCCTCGACCGTCTCACCGGCGGCGAGCGCCTGCTCGAACGCCGTGCGTGCATCGGCCCACGCGGCGCGTCGCAGCGCGTCCCGGCCGGCGGCGAGCAGACCGTCGACGGCGGTCGTCATGCGCGCAAGCGTACGGAGCCGCGGCCCCGCGCCGCGACTCCGACGCTCGTGTCGTGCTCTACGCGGCGAACGCCTCGTTGAAGGCGTCGATGTAGGCCTGCACGTTGCCCGACGGCCCCTTGAGGGTCATCTTGATCGGGCGCTCGGGCTGGTTGTAGAAGAACCGGTCGGCGCGATCCTTGTGCCCCTGGTTGACGAGGATCTTGTACGCCGCCTCGTTGAAGAGCGGGCGCCCGTTCGCGATGAAGTTCTTCGCGATCCACGGGGCCTGCTCCATCTTGTTGATGAACTGCTCGAACGAGCTCTGGTTGTGGGACTGCTTCAGCAGCATCTCCGCGTCCATCCAGCCGTACAGACCCTCCTTCGGGTCGGCCGACTTGATCACGGGGCCCTTCGCGTCCATCACGCGCTGGTCGGTGCCGATGTTCTCGATCGTCAGCCACGCGGACTGATCGGTCAGCGCGCGCACGACCTCGGTGTTCTGCGACACCAGCTTCAGCACGTTCGGCTTGAGCTGCTTCAGGAAGTCCTTCGCCTTCGCGATCTCGGCCGTCGTCATGTTGTACGGAGCCTTCGCGCCCGTTGCGAGCCCGGCCATCGCCATCAGGTCGGTCGGCTGGTTCTCGAGCACGATCCGCTTCTTGTACGCCGTGTTCAGAAGCGCGTGGTAGCTGTCCGGCTTCGTCTTGACGTACTTCGGGTTGTAGTAGATCTGCAGGCTCGACCAGCCGAACGGATAGCCCATCTGCAGGTTGCCGGCCTTCCAGAACGGCACCTGCGTTGCGATCGGGTACAGCTGCTTCGAGACCGGGAAGTCCTTGATGTCGAAGGGGACGATCAGGCCTTCCTTGTAGAACTTCGGGACCCACAGCGCGTCCTCCGACGAGATGTCCCAGTGCCCGCCGCCCTGCTTCACCTTGATGTAGCCGTCGGAGTCGTCGCTGATCAGCTGCACTCGGCCGCCGATGCCGGTCGACTTCTTCACCGCCTGCAGCTGATTCGTGAAGTAGTGGTCTGACCACGTCAGCCAGTTGAGCGTGACGCCACTCGCATCGACCCGCGTCGCGCCGAGCGCGCGTCCCGCCGTTCCCGCCGCCACGAGCCCGGCGGCGCCGACCGCTCCGGCGCGCAGCAGACCGCCGCGCGTCATCGGCCGTTCGAGGTGCTCCATCGTGCGTTCGCCTCCTCTTCCGTTCACGACCTGCCGGATGGCCGCACAGATGCCGCTTGCGCGGACCGCGGCGAACGTACCATGATGCGGACAACGTGTCCAGCCGACGGAACGAGCCCCTCCGCGTCGGCGTGATCGGCGGCGGAATGGTGGCCCAGGCCGAGCATCTGCCGCACCTGAACGAGCTGCAGGATCGCTTCTCGATCGCTGCGCTCGCGGAACCGTCGCAGACGGTACGCGACGCGATGTGCGCGCGCTTCGGCATCCCGGCGGGGCACACCGACTGGCGCTCGCTCGTCGCTGCCGGCGGCCTCGACGCCGTCCTGATCGCGTCGCCTGCGGGCACCCACGTCGAGATCGTGCTGGCCGCGCTCGAGACGGGGATGCACGTGTTCTGCGAGAAGCCGCTCGCGATCACGGTCGCCGACATCGATCGGATCACGGCCGCCCGCGACCGCGCCGGCAAGGTCGTGCAGGTCGGCTACATGAAGCGTCACGACCCGGCCGTCCAGCGGGCGTTCGAGGAAGCGCCCGCGAACGCCGGCGGCCTTCGCTACGTGAGCATCGTCGTCAACGACCCGGAGTGGCTGCCGTACTTCCTGCCCGGGGACATCGTGCGCGGCTCCGACGTCCCCCGGAACGTGATCGACGAGGCCCGCCGCGCCGAGAGCGAGCAGGTCGAGGCGGCGGTCGGGCGCGGCGATCCGGAGGCGTGCTTCGCGTTCTCCGACGGCTACCTCGGGTCGCTCGTCCACCACGTCAACATCGTCAACGGGCTGCTCGAGCGGATGGGCGAGCGACTGCCGGCGCGCGTCGTCGACGGCGCGTGGTGGAACGGCGGCAGGTCGGTCGCCGGCTACTGCGTGCTCGCGAACGGAGCGCGCTGGGACAGCGTGTGGATCCAGCTGCTCGACACGCGCGAGTACCGCGAGTCGATCCAGCTCTTCTTCGACACGTCGGTGCGCTCGCTTACCTTCCCGTCGCCGTGGCTCAAGATGAGCCCGACCGTCTACGAGCGTCAGGATCCGGACGACTACGCGAACGCGGTCGGCCGCTACCGCTCGTTCGAGGAGTCGTTCCGCCGCGAGCTCGTCCACTTCCACGACTGCTGCGTCAAAGGGACCGCGTGCCTGACCCCGCCCGAGCAGGCCCGCATCGACACCGAGCTCCTGACGGCGATGTTCCTGGCGGCCGAACGCGGAGCGTGACTACAGACCGAGCGCCTGCTTCGCGCGGATCGCCGCTTCGAGCGCGGCGACGGCGTCGTCGATCGACGTGCCGTCGCCCCCGCCGCGGGCGAAGTCCTCGGCCTGCGCGCGCAGCGCGGCGGCGATCGTCTCGTCGCCGCCGGGCGGCGCGACGAAGTCGACAGCCTCCGCGCCGTCGAGGCCGATCGCCTCGACGCGGCACGTCTCGCCGGGTGCGTAGCGACGCGCCAGCGTGATCGAGCCCGCGACGCCGCCCTCGAGCTCGACGCTCAGCTGGACGAGCTCGGGGTCGCCCTCGACCGGGTCGTCGAACCCGACGGCGCCCGCGACGCCGTGAACGGCAAGGATCTCGCGCCCGGTCAGCCAGCGCAGCTGGTCGAGCTCGTGGACGCCCATGTCGACGACGATGCCGCCGCTCGAGGCCGGGTCGCGGAACGCCGCCGGCGGCGGCGTCTCGTCGAGCTGGGCGCAGGAGACGAGCACGAGCTCGCCGAGCCGGCCGGCCGCGATGCGCTCACGCAGCTCGCGCAGCGCCGGCACGAACCGGCGCCAGTACGCCACCTGCACCCGCACCCCGAGCGCGGCGATCGCCCGCGTCTCGTCGATCGTCAGGCCGCAGGGCTTCTCGCACAGGATCGGCAGGCCGTGCTCCGCCAGCGCTGTCGCGACCGGCACGTGCAGCCTCGTCGGGACGGCGATGAGGAACCCGTCGACCGCGGGCAGCGACTCGAGCGTGGCGCGCGCTGCGTCGACCTGCGCCGCGGCATCGTCGGACGGGTCGACGACGCACGTGATCGCGACCTCGCGCGACGATGCGAGCGCGCGCGCGTGCGTCGAGCCCATGCGGCCCGCGCCGATCAGCCCGAGGCGGAACAACTCAGGTGAGCCACTGCTCGACGAGCGCGCGGTTGCGCTCATCCGACGCGCGCACCTCGGGCATGTCGTCGACCGTGACTGCGACGCGGTCCTGCTCGATCACCCCGAACCCCTCGAGATGCCGAACCTCGGGAAGCGCGAGGAACTCCCGGATCGGGACGACGCCGGCGCCGAACTCGCAGAAGATGCCGAGCGGCCAGGCCTCGTCCATGTCGACCTCGCCCCGCTCGAGGCGCGCGAGCACCGCGCCGTCGACGTCCTTCAGGTGCACGTGGCGCAGCCTCGAGGCATAGCGCTGCACGAGCGCAACCGGATCGCCGCCGCCGACGACGGTGTGGCCGGTGTCGACGCACAGGCCGATGTCGGTGCGGCCGAGGATCCGATCGACCTCCTCCTCCGACTCGATGTGCGTCGCGGCGTGCGGGTGCAGCGCCACGTCGAGACCGCGGCCGCGCACGATCTCGGTCGCGCGCTGCAGGCGCTCGGCGGCGCGGTCGACGGTCTCGCCGTCCCACGCGGTCTGGCGACGCCGTTCCTCGTTGCCCGCGGCCCGTGCGCGATCGGGCGTCTCCATGTCGGCCAGCAGCACCACGCCGCCGCCGGTCGCCTCGAGCACCTCGACTGTCCGGTCGAGCGCGCCGAGATCCTCCACGAAGCCGGCCTCGTCGTCGAGACGGAGCGGCAGGAACGTCGCGACCAGCTCGACGCCGAACCGCCCCGCCCGCTCAGCGGCCTCGGCGCCGCTCGGGGCGAAGTAGCCCGGCGGCCCGGTCTCGGTCGCCGTGTAGCCCATGTCGACGATCGTCTCCAGGTACGTCTGCGGCGGAATCAGGTCCGGCCGGTCGATCGTCAGCTCCCAGATCCCCCACGACACGGGGGCGGTGGCGACCTTCACGAGGTCGGCCTCAGACGGGCGCGGCGCACGAGCTGCGGCAGCAGGAACGCGAGCGCGAGCAGGAGCAGCGAGCCGGCGAGCAGCAATGTCGCCACAGCGTTCACCTCCGGAGTGATCCCAAACTTGATCTGTGTGTAGATGAAGATCGGCAGCGTGTTGTTGGCGCCGATCAGGAAGTACGTGATGATGAACTCGTCCAGCGAGAGCGTGAAGGCGAACAGCGCGCCCGCCAGGATCGCGGGGAAGATGAGCGGCAGGATCACGCGTCGCATCCGCTGGTACGCGTTCGCGCCGAGGTCGGCGGCCGCGCGCTCGAGCGCGCTGTCGAAGCCCTGTAGCCGCGCCGCCACGAGCAGGATCACGAACGGCGTCGTGTAGACCGCCTGCCCGATCACCGCGGTCT
Source organism: Gaiellaceae bacterium (assembly GCA_035473635.1). Lineage (GTDB taxonomy): Bacteria > Actinomycetota > Thermoleophilia > Gaiellales > Gaiellaceae > PALSA-600. The sequence continues at coordinate 85,065 of DATIOD010000072.1, forward strand.
CCGGTGACAGCGTTCGATGAAACGTGCTCGTGAACAGCACGAGCAGCGAGACGCCGATCAGGATCCCTGGAATCATGATCGGGAGGATCAGGACGATGCGAATCCCCTCGCGGAACGGGAGCCGCGAGCGCACGAGCGGGAACGCGGCCGCGGTCCCGACGACCGCAGAGATGACGGTTACCTGCAGCGCGATCTTGATCGTCGTCGAGACGGCGTCGTGCACCTGGTAGTCGTTGAACGCCTGCCGGTACCAGGTCAGCGTCCAGCCGGTGATCGGGAACGTGCCGTACCGGTTCGCGTTGAAGCTGAACAGCACGAGCAGCCCGATCGGCGCGAACAGGAAGACGTAGATCGCGAGCGCGTACCAGCCGAGCGCGGCGCGCGCGATCCGCCCGCGGCGGGACGCGACCTCGACGTCACGCGCCATAGGCCTCCTTCGTCGAGAGCGACTTCCTGAAGATCACGAGCAGCAGCACGATGAAGCCGGCGACGAGCAGCGAGATCGCCGCACCGCGTGTGTACTCGGCCGCCTGGAAGAAGTTGGCTATGAGGTTGCCGATCATCACGCCGCCCGTGCCGCCGACGATCTGCGGCGTCAGGTACTCGCCGAGGATCGGGATGAACACGAAGATGACCGCGGTGATGATGCCCGGCTTGATCTGCGGGACGAGGATCCGGAAGATCGCCTGCAGCGGCGACGCGCCGAGGTCCATCGCGGCGCGCAGCTGGTTCCAGTCGAAGTGGTCGATCGACGAGTAGAGCGTCAGCGCCCCGAACGGGAAGTAGAGATAGACGAGCACCAGGATCACGGCCGGCCGGTCGTAGAGGAAGATCCCGACCGGGTGGTTCGTGATCCCGATCCACTGGAGAAAGCGGTTGAGGACCCCCTTCTCGCCGAGAATCGTGAGCCACGAGTACACGCGCAGCAGGTAGCTCGACCAGAACGGGACGATCACGAGGACGAGCAGGAACGTCCGAAGTCGCTGCGGCGCGTAGCGCGAGAGCCAGTAGGCGAAGGGGAACGCAAGCGCGATCGCGATCACCGTCGCCGCGACGGCGACCAGGAGCGTCCACCACATCGTCGAGACGTAGCTCCCGACGCTGAAGAAGTAGCGGTAGTTGTCGAACGTCCAGTGATGGACGACCGAGTAGTCGATCGTCTCCCAGAACGAGTAACAGACGATGATCGCGAACGGGACGAGGAAGCAGAGCCCGAGCAGCAGGAGCGCGGGGACGAACCCGACGTACGACGCCAGGCCGGAACCGAGCCGCGACATGCGGCGACGCGGTTCCGACGACGACGAGACCGCCGCCGCCGACGTCACGCGGTCGGCTCCAGCACAATCCCGTCCTCGGCCCGCCAGGCGAGCGGCACCTCGTCGCCGACCTGCGGCAAGGCGGACGACTCGCGCAGCGCAACCACGACGGGCGCCTCGGTCGACGCGGTCTGGACCGCGACCCGGACGAAGCTGCCCAGGAACGAGGTTTGCACGACACGCCCGGTGATCGAGCCCTCCTGCGCGGCGAGGACGATCGCCTCCGGGCGCACCATGAGGGTCGCGGTCCCGGTCCTTGCACCGTCACAGGGAACCGAGGTGCCGTCGGACAGCCGGGCGACGCTTCCGTCGACGGTCGCACTGAAGAAGTTCGAGTCGCCGATGAAGTCGGCGACGAAGCGGGAGCTCGGCCGCCGGTAGACCTGCTCGGGTGTGCCGAGCTGCTCGATGCGGCCGTCGTTCATCACGGCGATGCGGTCTGCCATCGACATCGCCTCTTCCTGGTCGTGCGTGACGTAGACGAAGGTCGTGCCGACGTTGCGGTGGATCTGCGTCAGCTCGATCTGCAGCCGCTGCCGCAGCTTCAGGTCGAGCGCGCCGAGCGGCTCGTCGAGGAGCAGCACGGCCGGGCGCTTCACGAGCGCGCGGGCCACCGCAACGCGCTGCTGCTGGCCACCGGAGAGCTGGACCGGCATCCGCGAGCCGAAGTCCTCGAGCCCGACGAGCCGGAGCGCCTCCTCGACGCGCTCGGTCGACGCGTCCCGCGGCACGCGGTCCATCTTCAAGCCGAAGCGCACGTTCTCGCGCACGTTCATGTGAGGGAAGAGCGCGTACGACTGGAAGACGGTGTTGACCGGGCGCTTGTGCGGCGGCAGCCGGTCGATGCGCCTGCCCCTGATCCAGATCTCGCCCTCGGTCGGAGCGACGAACCCGCCGATCAGGTTCAGCGTCGTCGTCTTGCCGCACCCGGAAGGCCCGAGCAGGCAGAAGAACTCGCCGTCGCGGATCTCGAGGTCGAGCCCGCGGAGCGCGGTTGCGGCCCCGTAGCGCTTCACCACCGCGCGCAGGTCGATCCCGGCGGCGGCGTCCTTGACGTCCTGGTCGGCTGGAGTCGGAAGGGTCGTCATCCGCTGCATCGTTGCCCCCACAGCCGCGGCGAACGTACCATCATGCGGACAGCCTGTCTAGGATGCGGAACAGGAGGTCCTCGAGCTGGCACTCACGGAACGCAAGGAGCAGGTCCGCGAGAACCCTATCCGCGCACTCGCCAAGGCTGTCTTCCTGCTCGAGCAGCTGGCCGAGGAGCGCGAGGCGACGCCGCGCCGGCTGGCGGAGCTGATCGACGAGCCGCGCACGACGACCTACCGGCTGCTCCGCAGCCTCGAGGCGCTCGACCTGGTCGAGCCCGGCGCGCAGGCCGGCTCCTACCGGCTCGGCTGGAAGCTGATGCGCCTCGGCGCGGCGGTCGTCGAGCGCCTCGACGAGCGCCAGGCCGCGCTGCCGGTGATGGAGCGCATCCACGAGCGCGTCGGCGAGACCGTGTTCCTGCTCGTGCGGCGGGAGCGCAGCGCGGTGTGCATCGAGCGGCTCGAGGGCCTGCGCGTGCAGTCGCTCGCGCTGCGGCTCGGCGGCTCGCTGCCGCTGCACGCCGGCGCAGGCCCGCGCGTGCTGCTCGCGTGGGAGCCGGTCGACGAGTGGGAGACGTACGTCGACGACGGAGCGCTCGAGACACACATCGGCGAGACGCCGACGACACGGCTCGCGCTGTTCCGCGAGCTGAACGCCACGCTGAAGCGCGGCTATGCGGTGAGCGACGAGGACGTCACGCCGGGCATCGCATCGCTCGGAGCGCCGATCTTCGACTACACGGGCGGCGTGCGCGCCGCGCTGTCGATCGGCGGCATGAAGTCGCTCGTCCTCGGCGCCGACCGCGACGAGTTCGTGCGCCTGCTCGTGGACGGTGCGCGCGAGATCTCGCGCGCGCTCGGCTACGAACGCGACGCGTAGCGGCCTAGAGTCGCGGGTCGAGGACGACCTTCATCGCGCCGTCGCCCTGCGAGACCTCGAGCGCCTCGCGCGCCGACTCGAGCGACAGCCGGTGCGACACGATCCGCTCGACCGGCAGGCGATCGCGATTCGCCTCCAGGAGCCGGAGCGACGGCGCATACGCCGTCGCTCGCTCGCCGCCGATTCCGATCACCGTCACGCTGCGCGTGCAGATGTCGCGGTTCGGATTTACCTCGACGGGGCCGAGGTCGACGAACGCGCCCGACTCGACCACCACGCCGCCGGTGCGCGCGAGCCGAAGCGCCGTCGGGAACGTCTCGGGCGCTCCGGAGCAGTCGTGCACGACGTCGGCGCCGCGCCGCGTGTGCTCGCGCACGCGCGCGACGAGCTCGTCCGGCTCGAGCTCCGAGGCGTCGAGCACGAGCGTCGCGCCGAGGTCAGAGGCGACGTCGAGGCGAGCGCGGAGACGGTCGATCGCGATCAGCTCGCCGCAGCCGACGAAGCGCGACTTGAGCAGGTGGCACAGCCCGAGGGGGCCGACGCCGTAGACTACGACCGTCTCGCCGAAGGGCACGTCGAGCACGCGCCGCGCCGCCTCCACCCCGTGCGTCACGGCCATCGGCTCGGTCAGCACGGCGAGCTCGTCCTCGAGCGCAGGCGGAACCCGGAAAAGCGGCGTGCCGGGTAGGAGGTACATGAGCTCCGCCCAGCCGCCGAAGAGCGAGGGCGGCCGCGCGACGTTCAGCGAGTTGCCGTAGTCCTCGAGGTGCTCGCAGAGGTAGTAGGGCTCGCCCGCGAGGCAGTACCAGCAGCGCCCGCACGCGACGTTCGCCCCGGGCACGATCCGGTCGCCGACGCGGAGCGGTGTGCCGTCGTCGGCGCGCACCTCGCCGCCGACCGCCTCGACGACGCCGACGTTCTCGTGGCCGCAGATCAACGGGTACGAGAGGCGCCGCTCGTGCGCGGTGCCCGCGTACTGGGCCGTCTCGCCGCGAAACGTGTGCTTGTCGGTGCCGCACACGCCCGAGAGGCTCAGCCGCAGCACGACGGCACCGGGCTCCGGGTCGGGCGCGTCGAAGCGCTGCACCTCGATCTCGCCTGGGCCCGTCATCACCGCCGCTCTCACGCTCATACCGTGACCTCGTCGATCCGCACCCAGCGGCGCTCGGCGGCCGCGCGCTCCATCGCCTCGCACACCGCCTGCACGCGCGCGCCGTGGGCGAGGCCGGGCTCCCACGGTCCACTCGGCCAAAGCGCCAGCAGGTCGGCGGCCTGGTTCACGAACGTGACGCCGTAGCCGACGCCCTGGCCGATCGGCCACCAGTCGGCCGCGTACGGGTGCGACGGATGCTCGGCCCGGATCCGCCGCATGCCGTAGAACGTGCCGTCGTCGGCGACGTCGCCGTGCCAGAGCTCGTTGAGGCGGGCGTAGTCGAAGCGGAGCGTGCCGCGGGTGCCGTTCACCTCGACCGTGAAGTCGCACGGGCGCCGCGCGCAGACGCGCGCGACCTCGAGCGTGCCGCGCGCGCCGCCGCGGAAGCGCAGGAGCGCGGACGACGCCTCGTCGACGTCGACGGCTCGGCCGCTGCGCTCGCGCGTGAACGTCTCGGACTGCGCGGCGACCTCGTCCACCTCGCCGACCGTCCAGAGCGCGAGGTCGACGAGGTGCGTGCCGAGGTCGGCGAACGTCGATGCGCCGAGCCGCCGCTCGAAGCGCCAGTCGAACGGGATATCCGGATCGAGGAACTCGTCGGAGAGGAAGCTGCCGCGCCAGAGCAGGATCTCGCCGACGGTGCCGTCCTGCACGAGCTGCCGCATGAGTGCGAGCGCCGGGAGGCGGCGGTAGTTGAAACCGATCGCGTTCGGCACCCCGGCCTCGTCGACCGCGACCGCCGCTCGCAGCGCCGACGGGTAGTCGGCGGCGAGCGGCTTCTCGCAGAGCACCGCCTTCCCGGCGGCCGCAGCAGCCTCGACGACCTCGGCGTGCGCGCCGGGCGGGGTGCACACGTCGACGATGTCGACGTCGCTCCGCGCGACGACGGCGCGCCAGTCGCCCGTCCACTCGGGGACGCCGTAGCGCGCCGCCGCCGCGGCAACCGCCGCCTCGTCGCGGCCGCTGATCACACGGAGGCGCGGCGTCACGCCGAGCTCGCGCACGTGCGGGGCGACGGTGTATCCGTGGGCGTGCGCGCGGCCCATCAGCCCGTAGCCGACGATCCCGATGCCGACCTCGGTCAACGTGCGCGACCACGGACGTCGGCGACGACGACGATCGCGAAGGCGAGCAGCACGCAGCAGCCGGCCACGGGCGCGACCCAGCCGGCGTCGACCGAGGCCGTCGCGGCGAGCACCGCACCAACCCCGAGCGCCGACGCGACCCCGGCGGCGATCTTCCAGTCGTCGCCGACGACGAACTCCCACCAGAAGCGCCCGAAGGCGCGAAGCGCTCCGCGGAGCGTCACGGCGCGGTCACCAGCGGCAGGCGCCGTCCCGACAGCGCGGGCACGACGCGCACGAGCACCCGGGAGAGCGCGAGCCAGGCGACGAGCAGCGCGAGCAGCGACCACTCGCCGCCGGGCCACTCGAGGCTCGCCCCGCCGGGCTGGACGACGCCGAGGCCTTCCACCGACCAGAAGGTGCCGAAGCTCGCGAGCATCACGCCGACCCCGTACTTGAGCGCGTTCTCCGGGACGCGTGCGAGCGGCCGGTGCGCGATCAGGCCGGCGGCGATCACCACGACGGCCGCTGCGGCCGCGCCGACCGCGGCGAGCGGCACGCGGCCGGCGTTCGACCCGAAGGTGATGACGATGAAGACGACCTCGACACCTTCCAGGAAAACGCCCTTGAACGACACGACGAACCCGAACCAGTCGAGGCCGAGGTGCGGCTCGTTCGGCGCGGCGCGCGCCGCCGTCGTCTGCTCGCGGAACTCCTCCTCCTCGTCGTGCAGCGCCTTCAGGCCGGCGGCGCGCAGGACGGCCTTGCGCAGCCACTGCAGCCCGAAGATCAGGAGCAGCGCGCCGATCCCGAGCTGGAGCGCGGCGCGCGGCAGCCAGTTGACCAGCGCGTAGCCCGCGACGAGGGTGAACAGCGCGAGCGCGACCGACGCCGCGGCGGCGCCGGCGAGGGCCGAGCGCCAGCCGCGCGTCACACCGATCGCGAGCACGATCGTGAGGGCCTCAACGAACTCGACGAACGACGCGGTGAACGTCGCCGCGAGCAGCCCCCACGTCGTGCCCGAGCCCATGTCCTCCCGACGTTACTCGGCCGCCGGGCCGCCGAGCGCCTCTAGGGCTGCGGCACGATGCGGATGTACGGCTTCGGCGAGTCCCACTCGCCGAAGAGCTCCTTCGCCTCGTCATCCGACACCGAGCCCGCGATGATCACGTCTTCGCCCTGCTGCCAGTTGACGGGCGTCGACACCTTGTTCTTCGCCGTCAGCTGGAGCGAGTCGATCACGCGGATCACCTCGTCGAAGTTGCGGCCGGTCGTCATCGGGTAGATGAAGATCAGCTTGACCTTCTTGTCGGGCCCGATTACGAAGACGTTGCGGACCGTCTGGTTGTCGGCGGCCGTCCGGTCGCCGGGGTCGCCGGAGACATCGGCGCCGAGCATCCCGTACTCCTTGGAGACGCTGAAGTCGACGTCGCCGATGATCGGGTAATTGGGGCGCGAGCCCTGCGTCTCCTCGATGTCGTCGGCCCACTGCTCGTGCTTGTCGATCGGGTCGACCGAGAGGCCGATGATCTTGACGTTGCGCCTGTCGAACTCCGGCTTGATCTTGGCCATGTAGCCGAGCTCGGTCGTGCAGACCGGCGTGAAGTCCTTCGGATGCGAGAACAAGACTCCCCAGGAATCGCCGAGCCACTCGTGGAACTGGATCTGCCCTTGAGTGGTCTCGGCCTGGAAGTCGGGTGCGGTGTCGCCTAGCTGTAGTGCCATCGTCTCCTCCTGGTCGAACTCGACGTCCCCTGTCCAACCTACCTGCACGGTGTCGAGTCACGCGTGCGGGCGGTCGATCGCGATCAACCGGCCGCCGCGCGAATGGTCGACCTGCAGCGTCGTGTGGTCGATCCCGAAGCGCGCGACGAGCATCCGCTCGAGCTCGCGGCGGATGCCGTGGCAGTCGTCGCCCGGCGGCACGAGCACGTGCGCCGACAGCGCCGGGAAACCGGACGACACCTCCCACACGTGGAGGTCGTGGACACTCTCGACGCGCGGGTTCGCCGCCAGCGCCGAGCCGATCTCGCCGACGTCGAGCCCCGACGGCGCCGCCTCGAGGAGCACGCGCCCCGAGTCGCGTAGGAGTCCGTAGGCCGCCCACAGCATCACGGCGGCGACGAGCAGCGATGCGATTCCGTCGGCGCGGTCGAAGCCGACGGTGATGATCAGCAGCCCGGCGACGGCCGTCGCGATGAACGCGAACAGGTCGGTGAGCAGGTGGAGGTACGAGCCGCGAATGTTCAGCGAGGCGCGGTTCGCGCGGGCGAGCTCGCGCGTCGCGAGCAGGTTGACGGCGATGCCGACGAGCGCGACGACGAGCACGACTGTCCCGGCCGGGGAGGGCGGGTCGATCAGCCGGTGGATGCCCTCGTAGACGATCAGCCCGCCCAGCACGAGCAGCGTCGCGCCGTTCGCCTGCGCCGACAGCACCTCCGAGCGGCGAAGCCCGAACGTGAGGTTCCCGCCCGCCGGCCGTCGGACGAGGCGGATGACGACGAGCGAGAGTGCGAGTGCCGCGGCGTCGGTGAGCATGTGCGCGGCGTCGGAGATGAGCGCGAGCGAGTCGGCGAGGATCCCGGCGACAACCTCGACGACGATCAGCCCGACGATCAGCGCGAGTGCGACGGCGAGCCGCCGAGAGTCGGAGTCGGGCTCGACGTGCACGTGCGAATGGGCGTGGTGAGCGTGGCCCTCGGCCGTCACGGCACTCCGAATCGTAGGGCGCTCAGTGCCTCGGTGGGCCAGGCCCCGGTGGGCGCGGCGGACGCGGCGGCGGCGCCGTGCCGGCGAGGGTCTCGCCGACGCGCGCGAGCAGCCGTGAGAGCGCATCGGCCTCGGGACGGGGCAGCCCCTCGAGCAGCTCGGCCAGCCGGTCCTGGAGCAGCAAGCGCGCGGACCGCACGAGGTTGACGCTCGTGGCCGCCATCATCCTGGGTTGAACGGCGCCCGCACGAGGCGTACGGTGGGGCACTTCACGCGGATCCCGGCTCCTGCGGCACCGGAGGAGGGAGTACCAGATCGTGCCCTGGCCCACGATTCCGTCCCGCGGTCACGGCTCGCTCCACGGGAGGGGGCCGGACGACCACGTCTCGATCGAGGTGCCGCTGCTCCAGCGCGTGAGCGCCACACGAATCGCCGAGCTCGCATCCGAGCTGATGAAGCAGGAGGTCACGCCGGCCGGGCCGGCGTTCCTCGAGCTCTCCGCACGGCGTCCCTACGACACGTACGGGAACCTCGACGTCTACATGCCGGGCCGTTGGGACACGACCGCCGACGTGATCTTCATGGACACGATCGTCCGCACCGGCGCCGGCGGTGAGTGGGTCGGCAGCGCCGCGTACATCGAGTTCAGGCCGCCGGAGCCGGGGACGTTCCTGATCGTCGGCCACTTCACCGGGTCGGAGATCACGATGCACCTGACCGGCCCGTGGGGCGAGCGCACCGCGTACACGCCTGCGGTCTCGGAGCCGGGAGCCGTGCTGGCGCCGTGGGCCGGCGGCGCCGCGTCGTTCGGCATGCACTGCACCGACAACAACGAGTACTCGCTCGGCTACATCGAATCGATCCAGATCTTCGAGATCTAGCTCCAGATCTCGATCGAGATCCCGTTTTACGGACGAATTACAGAGCAGAGACCGCCCGCTGACACGCGGCGAGCACATTCCGACGGCTTTGCACGATCCCGTCCCATCCCCCAGGAGTGTGACTCGAACCATGCGGAAAATCCTCTTCCTGACGGCCCTGGCCCTCACCGTCGCGGCAATCGCGCCGGTGGCCGCCATGGCCGACGACCCGGTCGCCACCGTGCAGGCCGACATCGCGAAGCTCCAGTCCGACGTGCAGACGAAGCACGACACCGTCGTCGCCGACGCAGCGACGCTGCAGGCGGACGCCGAGTCGCTCGTCGGCACCTCCGACAAGAAGGCGGCACGCCTCAAGATCAAGCTCGACGCGCTCAAGCTCACCGGCGACTGGAAGTCGCTGCTCGCGGTCTGCCTCGGCGACCGCGCGAAGCTCCGCGCCGACGTGAAGGCGGCCCGGCTGCAGGGCGTTCCCCGGCACGAGCTCCGCCCGCTGATCCGCGAGGCCAACCTGCAGATCCGCGCGACCAACCTGCAGATGCGCGCCGCGGTGCTCCAGGCCCGCGCCGCCGTGGTGAAGCTCCGCGCGAGCTTCCACGCGACCGGCCAGACGCCGCCCGCGGTCCCGACGCCGCCGTCGCCGCCCGCGACGACGCCGTCCCTCTAGCTCCGAACGACGAACGCACCGCCCACGTGGGCCCGGTCGTAAGGCCGGGCCCACTCCCGTTCAGGTCTGCCGTGACGCCTTGAAGAGGCGGGTGCCGAGAGTCCCGAGCGCGAGGGCGACCGTCGGGATCACGGCGAGGAGAACCAGTCCGCTTCCAAGACTGTCACTGACCGCGTAGGTGGCGAGATCGTGCGCGCCGCTCGTGTGGAAGTCCCTGACGAGGCCGTCGTCGTACGGGCCGCCGGCGTTCGCGTAGGTGAGCGTCACCCAGACCGCGAACACCGTGAGGCCGGCGACGAGCCCGCTCCAAAGGGCCGTGAGATCGGCTGTACGCGAGTCCCGGAAACGACGGCCGGCGCACATTGCCACTGTTGCCGGACCCATGAGTGCGAGGAGCAGCGGAAGGAAGACCCAGCCTTTGAGGGCGGCAGGCGGCACGATCCCGATCATCCAGCATGCGCCTGTGGCAAGCCCTCCGCCGAGCCCGAGACGACGCGCGGCGATCGCTTGCGGGCTGACGCCTCGCGCAAGCACGATCGCGAGTCCCGCGTAGACCAGGAGGGTCACCAGGAAGCCGATCATCGCCCACCAGATGTCGGGCTCCGAACGCAGGCCGGGGTACTGAACGAACCCGTAGCCGACCAGTGCCAGCGAGAACGCGGCGCAGCCGAGAATGACGGCGCGCAAGCCGGCGCCGCCGGGCTGCGGGGACCGAAGGCGTATGCGACCCGCGGCCAACGCGCAGCCGGACGCGAACCGCAAGCGTGTCTGCCGGCCCTCGAGCTGATCGAGCTCGGCGAGCATTGCGCGCCCCCAAGGGAGCCGACCGGGCGGCAGCCCGCGCACCGCGACGGCGAGGAACCGGTGGGCCAGGTCGTGCTCGGCATCGCCTCGCAGACCGCGGACGATCGCCCGAGCGGCGAGCGCCGCGAGGACAGCGAACGCCACGACGAACACCGAGGCTATGACGCACCCCGCAACTCCGGCCGAGGCCGGGCACGCCGCTTCACGACCCGTCGAGCACCGAGAGCGGCGGCGTGCTCGAGCCCATCGTCGGTCAGGCGATACAGATGCCGGGGCGGGCGGCCGGCGGGCGCGCCCTCCTCCCATCTCGCCTCCAGCAATCCGCGGTCGCAAAGCCGCACGAGGATCGGATAGAGCGATCCCGAGCGCAGACCGACCTCCAGCCCCAGCTCGTAGCCATACCGCCAGGCCGACGGGTTGGCAGCCAACGAGTCGAGCACCTTCAGCGTTTGCGGAGAGGGCCGGCGAGCACGAACCATCGCTATAACTCTACCTATATCGAGATTGAGGTCAAGTGCCTTCTAGTTGCCGAGGAACGGCACCCAGGCGGTGAGGTCGACGTCGCCCGTCGAGGGAAGGTCGTCCCGGATGCACACGGCGTCCCCGAGAAGCGCCGCCTCCTGCGTGCGGAGCCAGCTGTCGTAGACGGCGTCGCGCGCGAAGTGCTCGAGCACCGCGCGCGCCACGGCCTCGGCCTGCCCGCGCGGCACAGCGAGAAGCGGCAGCGCCGGGCCGGTCGGCTGCACCTGGAAGCGCCCGTCGATCGTGTCGATGGTCGCCTTTCGACCCGACGGCAGCTTGAACACCTCGGCGGGCGCGAGCGTCGCCACGGCGAGCCCCTCGTCGACGTCGCCCAGCCACGGCGCGCGCGGCGCGACGGCGACCTTGCGCACGGACGTCGCTGCGTACGTGGTGAGGAACGCCGCGACGTCGCCGGCCGGGGCGGGCCGCGGGCGGAACCGCTGCTCGACCCGTTCGCGGCCGATGCGGTCGGCGACGATCGCACGCGCGTCGGCGAGCGTCACGTGGGCGGCCGCGAGCGCGCTGCGGTAGCGCGACACTCTCCCGCCGAACCGGTCGCGCACGATGGCGCGCTCTGCCGCGAGCGTCGTCGCCGGGTCGACGGGCGCGGCGGAGCGCAGCACCGCGCGCTCGAGCAGCGCGCTCGCGGCCGAGTCGAGATCGCCGGTGAGCTGCGCGGCGCGGCCGACGTCGACCTTGCGGATCGTCCGGGTGCCGAGCGTGCAACGGACGCCCGCGGGCAGGCTGATCTGCCCCTCGGTCAGCGACGTGTCGAAGTCGGGCCCAGCGAGCGCGGGGCCGTCACACAGAGAGTGGTCGCGCGTCCACAGGTAGACGCACGCCGCGGCCGGCTTGTCGGGATCGTCTCCCGCGACCGAGAACGACGGCCAGCCCCACGACCAGATCCCCTGCACGTGGGTCTCGGCGGCAACCTGCTTCGCGGCGAGCGCCTCGAGCTTCACGATCTCGAGCCAGGCCGCCTTCGGCTGGAGCCCGTTGCGCCCGCCCTGGCCGGGAGCGGACTGGAACTGCAGCTCGAGCGCGACGCGCGACGCGGGGATCCCGATCTGGGCGAAGCGGGAGACGAGCCCGCGCATGCCCTTGCGCATCGAGCGGCTCGCAGCGTCCGGACCCATCTTGTAGAGCGCCTTCGACCCGGGCGACGTGAAGTAGACCTGGCGGATCAGGATCGCCGCATCGGCGGCGTCGCGCCACCAGTCGGCCGCGTCGCCGCCGGTGTACGGCGGGTTCGCGATCGTGATCGCGGTCGTCGCGCCGAGCGCGTCGAGCTCGCGCAGAAGCGCGAGCACGTTGGCGCGGTATTGGGCGTTCGTGGCGCTCCACGGCGTCGGCGTCTGGGCGCCGAAGAGCTCGTTCTCGGCAATCAGCGGCGTCGCGCATCCGGTGACCTCCTGCGCGAACGCGAACTCCTTCTGCGCCTTCAGCGCGATCGTCGACGGGTCGGCCGGCGCCGACGGCGTGCCGACGCGATCGTTCAGGTGCAGGTCGAAGAAGATCGTCGCAGCGCCCGCCTGCCGCATCTGTGCCGGCAGCGTCGTCCCGGACGAGACGGCGAGGACGAGCCCCGACTTCGGGACGATGGGGGCGTTGTGCCCCGCGTAGTCGATCCAGAGCGGCGTCGACGACGGCAGCCCGCACGGCGAGCCGCCGTCGGCGTGCACCCGGCCGGGCACGGCGGCGAGCGCGGCCAGCGCGGCGACGAGCAGGACGCAGCCTCTCACCCGAGGCAGGGTAGACGCCGCGCCTTACGGCCCCGGGTGCCGCCGCCGAGCGACATGACCCGCAGTGAGGTCGCCCGGCGAGCGACAGCCGAGCAGCTGCAGCGCGTTCAGGATCTCGGCTGCGAACAGGTCGAGGACGGCGCGCACGCCCGCCTCGCCGCCGACGGCGAGCCCCCACAGCGCCGGACGGCCCACGAGCACCGCGCGGGCGCCGAGCGCGAGCGCTTTCACGACGTCGGTGCCGCGCCGGATGCCGCCGTCGTGCAGCAGCTCGACGCGGCCGTCGACGGCTGCGGCGATCTCCGGCAGCAGCTCGATCGTCGCCGACACGCCGTCGAGCTGCCGGCCACCGTGGTTCGAGACGACGATCCCTGCGATGTCGTGCTCACAGGCGATGCGCGCGTCCTCGCCCGTCTGGATCCCCTTGAGGAGGAGAGGCAGGCCGGCGTCCGCGACGATCCGCTCGACGTCCGCCCAGGCGAGCGACGGCGAGACGAGGCGCAGCACGTCGGCGGGCGTCAGGTCGCCGCGCCCGAGCGACGCGACCTTCAGCTCCGGTGGGATCGTCACCGCGGTGCGCAGGTCGCGCTCGCGCCGGCCCGGCACGGGCGCGTCGACGGTGAGAACGAGCGCCGCGTACCCACACGCCCGCGCCTGCTCGATCAGCTCGACGGTCAGGCCGTGGTCGCGCATCGCGTACAGCTGGAACCAGCGCGGCGCGCCCGTCTCGGCGACCTCCGCCGGCGACGCGGTCGCGATCGTCGACAGGCACATGATCGTGCCGGCGTCGCGCGCGGCGCGAGCCGTCGCGACCTCGCCGTCCGGGTGCACGAGCCGCTGGAACGCCACGGGCGCGACGAGCAGCGGTATCGAGATCTCCTGGCCGAGGACGGTCGTCCTCGTCGTGCAGTCAGCGACGTCGACGAGCACGCGCGGCCGCAGCACCCAGCGCCCGTAGGCCGCGACGTTCTCGCGCAGCGTGACCTCGTCGCCCGCTCCGCCGGCGAAGTAGCCGAGCGGGCCCTCGGCGAGCTGCGCGGCGGCCGCCGCCTCGTAGTCGAGGACGTTGAGGAGCTGCACCGTTAGATCACTAGCGACGTCGGCCGAACCACGACCCACGCTGCTGCGCCGGGTCGAGCGGCTCCTCGCCGAGCGCCCGCGCACCGGAGCGAAGGTCGGTCGACGTCAGGCCCATCAGCTCCGACGGGGTCATCAGCTCGACGTCGCCCTCGCCGAGCCGCATGGCCTGCGCGTTCAGCGCCTGCTCGAAGAGCGTCCGCGCGAACCTCGCGTTGCCGAAACCCTCGTTGCGCTCGGCCCCGTCGAAGATCACGCGCAGCGTCTCGTGCGCGTCGTCGGCAAGCGTGTACTCGGCCTCGCCCGCGAACCGGTCGAAGATCTCGACGAGCTCGCCGGTCGAGTAGTCGGGGAACTCGATCTCCCGCGAGAAGCGCGAGCGCAGTCCCGGGTTCGACTCGAGGAAGCGGCGCATCAGGCGCGGGTAGCCGGCAACGATCACGACGAGCCGGTGGCGATTGTCCTCCATTCGCTTCAGGAGCGTCTCGATCGCCTCATCGCCGAAGTCGAGCCGCTCGTCGCCGCGTGCGAGCGCGTATGCCTCGTCGACGAACAACACACCGTCGAGCGCCTTCCGGATCACGCGCTCCGTCTTGATCGCCGTCAGTCCGACGTACTGGCCGACGAGCCCGACGCGGTCGACCTCGACGAGATGCCCCCGGCGCAGCAGTCCCATCGAGCGGTACATCTGCGCCAGCAGCCGCGCAATCGTGGTCTTGCCGGTGCCCGGATTGCCGAGGAACACGAGGTGCTGCGTGGTCGCGACCTCCGACAGCCCCGAGTCCTTCCGCCGCGCCTGGACGCGGAGAAAGGCGACAAGTGCGCGAACCTGCTCCTTCACCGACTCGAGCCCGGGCAGAGCATCGAGCTCGGCGAGCAGCTCCTCGAGCGGCCGCGCGGGCTCGACCCGCCGCAGCGGCTCGAAGTCCAGCTCCTCGCCGATCTGGGCCCGAAGTTGCTCTCCGAGGGCCTTCAGCGAGTCGAGCGGATTCGCCACGACCGCACCGTACCCGTTACGTTCTCCCGCGATGACAGCGCCCATGGCGGACGCTGAGCTCCAACGCTACGCGGCCATGCTGCTCGACGGGTGCGTGTCGTTCCGCCGCGGGGACACACTGCTGATCCGCTCCGCGCCCGCGCATCGCGAGCTCACGGTCGCGCTGGCGGAGGCGGCGTACCGGGCCGGCGCCGCCGCCGTCGACGCCGAGGTCGACGACAACCGCATCTACGCGGCGCGGATCACGAGAGCCCGGCGGGATGCGCTCGGGCGCCGCACGCGCTGGCAGCAGGTGCGGATGCGCGAGCTCCAGCGCGAGGACGTGGCGATGGTGCTCGTGACCGGCGACACGGACGTCTCGGTGCTCGCCGGGCTGCCGCCCGACCGCGTGGCCGAGGACGCGCGCCGTCTCGCGGCGGCGCCGGAGGTGCGGCGGGCCCGACGGGAGGCGCAGCGGCGCACGATCTGCAGCTGGCCGACGGCCGAATGGGCGACGCGAGTCTTCCCGGGCGTCGGGCCGGATCGCGCGGCGCGGCTCCTGGCCAAGGACCTCCTCTCCTTCTGCCGCGTCGGGCCGAGCGACCCACCCGACGGGAAGGGCTGGACGGCGCATCTCGCGACGCTGCGCCGGCGCGCGGCCCGGCTGACGAAGCTCGACCTGGCCGAGGTCTCGCTGCGCGACCGCGGCACCGACCTGCGCGTGAAGATCGCGCCGTACTCCGTCTGGCGCGGCGGCGGCGAGCGAAACAGCTGGGGGCGCCAGGTCGCCCCGAACACCCCGACCGAGGAGTGCTTCATCTCACCCGACGCGGCGGCGACCGAGGGGACGTTCCGCTGCTCGCGCCCTCGCAGCTTCCGCGGCCGGGTGATCGAAGGGCTCTCGGGCGAGTTCCGCGGCGGCCGGCTCGTGCGGCTCGAGGCGAAGCGGAAGGCCGACCGCGACTGGCTCGCCCGGTTCCTCGGCGCGATCCCGAACGCCGACCGCCTCGGCGAGGTCGCGCTGGTCGACTCCTCTTCCCGGATCGGCAAGACCGGGCGGATCTACTTCAACACGCTGCTCGACGAGAACGCCGCCGCGCACATGGCATTCGGCACGGGCTTCGCGAAGACGCGATCGGTTCCGCTCGGCCGCTCCCGCTACGGCGTCAACCGCTCCGGCACCCATCTCGACGTGATGATCGGAACGGACGACCTCGAAGTCGTCGGGGTCAACCACGCCGGCAGGCGCATCCCACTCATCGGCGAGGGCAAATGGCTGCTATAGTTCAGCTAGTTAATGATTCAGGTGGCTAACGATTCCGTAACAATCGCGAACCGGCTGAGGCCGGCGCTCCTGCGCCTGGCCCGCGAGCTTCGTCGCGAGGTGCACTCGCTCGGCGTCACCGGTGGCCAGGTCTCGCTGCTCGCGCAGATCGCGGCGAACCCGCTGATCACCGCGTCCGAGCTGGCCAAGCGCGAGCGCATCTCGGCGCCCGGCATGTCGGGCCATCTGGGGCGGCTCGAGTCGGCCGGCATGATCGAGCGGACGCGGGCGAGCGACCGGCGTCAGATCGGCCTGACGGTCACCGCCGAGGGCGAGCGTGTGCTCCGCTCGGTGCGCAAGCGTCGCACCGCCTGGCTCGTCGAGCACCTGAACGGACTGTCGGACGAAGAGCGTGATCGGATCGAAGCCGCGATCGAGCCGCTCGAACGGCTGCTCGAGCCGCGGAGCCGATGACGGCAGTCACCGCCGCTTCACGCCGGACGTTCTCGAGCCTCCGCCGCCACCGCAACTACCGCCTGTTCTTCGCGGGACAGCTCGCGTCGGTCTGCGGGACGTGGATGCAGAACGTCGCCATGTACTGGCTCGCCGTGTCGCTGGCCCCACCGGGCTCGCGCGGACTCGCCGTCGGCCTGATCTCGATCTGCCGCTTCGGCCCGTTCACGCTGCTCGGCCTGCTCGCGGGCGTCGTCACCGACCGCTTCGACAACCGGCGCACTGTGATCGCGACGCAGGCCGTGCAGATGACGCTGTCGGCGGTGCTCGCGGCGGTGACGCTGCTCGGCACCGTGAAGCTCTGGGAGCTCTACGTGATCGCCGCGCTCACCGGTGCGGCGCTCGTCTTCGACGCGCCGTCGCGCCAGAACCTCACCTTCCGAATGGTCGGCCGCGACGAGCTGCCGAACGCGATCGCGCTCAACTCGAGCCTCGTCAACACCGCACGCATCTTCGGCCCGGCGGTGGCGGGCATCGTGATCGCATCGTTCGGTGCCGGCTGGGCCTTCTCGATCAATGCGGTCAGCTTCCTGGCGGTGCTCGCGGCGCTGCTCGCGATGCGGACCGGCGAGCTGTACCCGCTCGAGAGCCGCGGCCGTCCGACCGTCTGGCGCGGGACGCGCGAGGGGTTCGGGTTCGTGCGCCGCTCGACGTCGGTCAAGGTCGTGCTCGCGATGATGGTCGTCTTCGCGTCCGTCTGCTTCAACTTCAACATCCTGTTGCCGCTGCTCGCGAAGAACACGCTCGACGCCGGTCCACGCTCGCTCGGCGTGCTCTCGGCGAGCTTCGGCGTCGGCGCGCTGATCGGCGCCCTCGGAAGCGCGGCGATGGCGAAGGCGCGGTGGCGCGTGCTGCTCGTGGGCGCGGGCGGCTTCGGCGCGTTCGAGCTCCTGATCGCGCCCGTCCACAGCGTGCTCCTCGTCTCCGGGCTGCTCTTCTTCTGCGGCCTGTTCTTCGCCGCCTACGTCGCCGCTGCGAACGCGAAGGTCCAGCTCGACACGCCCGATCACCTGCGCGGCCGCGTGCTCGGCCTCTACTACTACGCGTGGAACGGCCTGTCGCCGTTCGGCGCGCTCTTCGTCGGATGGCTGTGCGACCGCGGCGGCACACCGCTCGCCTTCAGCGTTGCCGGCGCATCGGCGCTGGTCGCGACCACCGCCGGCTACCTCGTGCTGCGCCGGCGCGGCGTCGCGCCCGTGCATCTGCTGCCTAGACTCGCGGCCTGAGCTCGACCTTCCAGCTGGTCGCGCGCACGGGCCACCCGAGCTTCCTCGACCTGCCCTGGCGCGCACCGCTCGAGGCGTGGGACTCCGAGCGGCTGGTGACCGTGATCCGCGGGATCAGCCGGCACGTCGTGCGCTTCGTGGAGTACGACGGCGCCCTCTACGCGGTGAAGGAGCTGCCGGAGCGCCCGGCGCGGCGCGAGTGGACGCTCCTGCGCCGGCTACAGGGGCAGGGACTGCCCGTCGTCGAACCGGTGGGGATCGTGACCGCGCGCGGCAGCGACCTCGACGCCGCGCTGATCACGCGCCACCTCGAGTTCTCGCTCCCGTACCGCGTGCTCTTCACCGGCGCGGCGATCCCCGACCTGCGCACGCACCTGCTGAACGCCCTCGTCGAGCTGATCGCCCGGCTCCATCTGCGCGGCTTCTTCTGGGGGGACTGCTCGCTCTCGAACGCGCTCTTCCGGCGCGACGCAGGGGCGCTCTCCGCCTATCTCGTCGACGCGGAGACGGGCGAGCTGCACGGCGCGTTGTCGGACGGTCAGCGCGCCTACGATCTCGACATCGCGCAGCAGAACGTCATCGGCGAGCTGCTCGACGTCGACGCCGAGGTCGGGCTGCCCGACGACCTCGACCCCGATGAGACGGGCGACGAGATCGTCGCGCGCTACCGGGCGCTGTGGGACGAGCTCACCCACGAGGAGACGTTCGGCCCCGACGAGCGGTACAAGCTCGACGAGCGGCTGCACCGGCTCAACGCGCTCGGATTCGACGTCGAGGAGATCTCCCTCGATGCGACGGACGGCGGCTACCGGCTGCGGCTCGACCCGCACGTCGTCGAGCCGGGTCATCACCGGCACCGCCTCCTGCGCCTGACCGGGCTGGACGCGCAGGAGAACCAGGCGCGGAGGATGCTGAACGACCTCGCCCGCTACCGCGAGTCGCGGGAGCGCGAGATGGGCCGGCCGCTCTCCGAGTCCGCGGTCGCGTCCGAATGGCGGCAGCTCGTCTTCGAGCCGTCGGTCGCCGCCGTGCCCGACCGGCTGCAGGGCCGGCTGCCGGCCGCAGAGGTCTTCCACCAGGTGCTCGAGCACCGCTGGTACCTCTCCGAGCAGTCGAAGCGCGACGTCGGGATCGACGAAGCGGTGCGCTCGTACGTCGACTCCGAGCTGCCGCTGCGGCCGGCCGAGCGCATCGTCCTCGAGCCTCCCGGAGAGGAGCTGCCGTGAACGCCGGCGCGTACCGCACACCTGACGATCGCTTCGAGGGGCTGCCCGGCTACGGGTTCGCGCCGAACTACGTCGAGCAGGGCGGCCTGCGCATGCACTACCTCGACGAAGGCGCGGGCGACCCGATCCTGCTGCTGCACGGCGAGCCCACCTGGGCGTTCCTTTACCGGAAGATGATCCCGCCGCTCGCCGCGAGCGCGCGGTGCGTCGCGCCGGACTACTTCGGCTTCGGCCGCTCGGACAAGCCGACCGACCGGGGCTGGTACTCGTACGACGCCCACTACACGTCGATCGAGCGGCTCGTGCGCGAGCTCGACCTCCGGAACCTGACCGTCGTCGTGCAGGACTGGGGCGGCCCGATCGGCTTCCGGCTGTGCGTCTCCGAGCCGGAGCGCGTCGCACGGCTGGTCGTCCTCAACACCGGCATCGGTGCGCGAGCACCCAACGACGAGTGGCTGCGCTTCCGGGCGTTCATGCGCCGCGTCGACACGAACATCGTCGCCGGTCAGCTCGTGCGGCTCTCGCTCGTGCAGCCGGCGACGGACGAGGTGATCGCGGGGTACGACGCGCCGTTCCCGGTTCCCGAGTCACGCGTCGGCATCGCGATGTTCCCCGAGCTCGTCGCGACGAGCTCGGAGCACCCGTCGGCGCCGGCGATGCTGGACGTGCGCGAGCGGCTGCGCTCGTTCGATCGCCCCGCATTGGTGGTCTTCTCGGACAGCGACCCGATCTTCGGACGCGGCGCGGCGGAGGCCATGGCCTCGCTGCTCCCGAACGCCGAGCTCGACCCGCCGCTCGAGGGGGCCGGCCACTTCCTGCAGGAGGATCGCGGCGAGCAGGTGGCGGCGCGCATCGCCGCCTGGTTGACGAGCTAGATCAGGTCGTGGCGCGCGGCGTGGGCGGCGGCGCCTGCGCGCGTCGACTGCGCGAGCTTGCGCAGGATGTTCGCAACGTGGCGGTGGATCGTGTGCTCCGAGAGGATCAGCGTTCGCGCGATCTCCCGGTTGCTCATGCCCGTAGCAACGAAGCGTAGGACCTCGGTCTCGCGCGCGGTGAGCGGCGAGTCGTCGTCGGGCTCGGCCGCGTCGCCGCCGTGCAGGAAGCCCGCGAGCGCGCGGTGGAGCTCCCGCTGGTCGTCGCACCAGGGCATGTGCGAGTCGCCGGTCAGCGGCACGAAGCGCGCGTTCGGAAGCAGCGCGGCCAGCTCGCGGCCGCGGCCGATCGGCACGGTCCGGTCGCCGCGGCGATGGAGCACGAGCACCGGCACCTCGACATCGGGCAGGATCGAGCGGACGTCCGCGCCGAGGTCGAGCTCGAGGAAGACGGACGCGGCCTCCGCCGACGCTGCCTGCCGCTGCACGCGCGTGGAGAACGCGATCTCGTCTCCGCTCGCATGCGGGTCGAGTAGGCCGGCGAGCATCTGCGCGCCCAGCTTCCAGTTCAGGCGCACGAACTCGATCAGCGAGCGCTTCGTCACCTCGGGGATGTCGTCGCGCGCCGCGTAGCCGCCGAAGTAGACGAGCTTGGAGATCGCCTGCGGCCGGCGGATCGCGAGCACCGAGGTCGATGCGCAGCAGCACGACGACGCGAACACGACGGCCGGCTCGCCGAGCACGTCGATCACCGTCTCGAGCTGCCGCGACTCCGACTCGACGGAGGGCCGGGGGTCGAGCTCCCGCGAGGACAGACCGCAGCCCATCCGGTCGAAGCGGACGACGCGGTACGTCTTCGCGATCTCGGCGTAGAAGGCCCGCTGTCGCGGGTCGGCCCACTCCTCCTCGAGATGGCTGACCCAGCGCGGCCCGAACACGATCGGCGGGCCCTCGCCGAGCGTCGAATAGGCGAGGCGGCGACCCTCGAAGTCCAGGTGGCGGATCTCCTGATCCATGAATGCCAAGCGTAGTGGCCTGCACGGGCCATCCCGCAAAGATGGCCCGTCCCGCCGACGCGCCCGGGCCATTCGCGCCCGCAAGATCGTCCTCGTGAAGGAGCGGAGCATCAGCACTGCGACCGATGACCGAACGCGCCCGCGCTTCTAGCCTCGGGAAGATGCACGGAGGCAGTCGGTGCATTCGGAGGTAGTCAAGGGCGTCACGGTCCGGCCGCTCCGAAACGGAGAGGCGGACGTCGTGCAGGCCGTGTTCGACCGGCTCGGCCCGGCATCACGCCTACGTCGCTTCGGCGGCGCGAAGAACGTGCTCTCCGAACGCGACCTCGAGCAGCTCTCGCGGGTCGACGCCGACCACCACGTTCTCGTCGCGGTCGTGAAGGGCGAGCCGATCGGGATCGCGCGGCTCGTGCGCGACGGCGAGGCGGCCGAGGTCGCGATCGAGGTGGCGGACGACTGGCAGGGGCGCCGCGTCGGCACGCTGCTGATGACACGCCTCACCGAGGACGCGCGGGCGGCCGGCATCCGGAGGCTGCACGCGCTCGTCGAGCTCGGCAACACCGCCTCGCGCGCGCTGATGCGCCGCGCGCAGGTGCAGGTCTCCGCCGCCTAGTAGATCGCCGTCTCCCACGGGCCGAGGCGGCGGCCGTCGTGCTGCGCGTCCCGCTCCGTGAGGTTGACGACGCACGTCGCGTCACCGCGCGCGAACGCCCAGACGCCCGGATCGCTCCCGAGCGTGGCATACGGCGCATCGCCGATCTCGCGCCGCCACTCGATCAGCCCGCGGACGAACGCGAGCGTGCTGTCGGGATCACCCTTCTGCGTCTCGACGTTGCGCGTGGTGTCGCGGAGTGGCAGCCACGGGTCGCGCCACTCCTCCCCGCTCGGCGTCCACGGCATCGGGGTGCGCTCCGGGTCGCGCGGGGGGTCGGCGAGGTCGGTGATGCGGTCGCCAGGCACCGCGCCGTCGGCGAGCGCGAGCTCGTCGCCCTGATAGAGCAGCGTCGTTCCGCGCAGCGTGAGCAGCACGAACAACGCTGCGCGCGCACGGCGCTCGTCGCCGCCGGCCCAGCGCGTCGCGAGCCGCGAGTGGTCGTGGTTCGACCCGAACCAGAGCGGCGAGCGCCCCGCCGGCAGCCTCTCCTCGACCTGCTCGACGATCGGCCGCAGCTCCTCGGCGCGGAGGTTCGACCGGACGAAGTCGAAGTTCTGGACGAGGTCGAGCTGCGACGCGTACCAAAACACGCGGCCGAGCGGGACGTACGTCTCGCCCATCAGCGTCGGCTTCGGGTCGTACGCGCACGCGATCTCCTGCCAGCGCGCGTAGATCTCGAGCACCTCGGGACGGTCGCGCATGTGCTCGACGCCGTTCCTGAGCTCGCGGTCCTTGATGAGCGCGTGGGCGACGTCGATGCGCAGGCCGGTCACGCCTCGGTCGAACCAGAAGCGCAGGATCCGCTCGAACTCGTCGCGGACCGCCGGGCTCCACCAGTCGAGGTCGGGCTGCTCCGGCGCGAATTGGTGCAGGTAGTAACGGCGACGGTCTTCGTCGTACGCCCACGCGGACTTCCCCGTGAAGACCGACGTCCAGTCGTTCGGGACGTCGTCCGACCAGACGTAGTAGTCGGGACGCCCCGTGAACCACGGGTGGCTCTTCGACGTGTGGTTCGGGACGAGGTCGAGCCAGAGCTCGAGCCCCCGTGCGCGCGCGTCGCCGATCAGGGCGTCGAGGTCCGCAAGCGTCCCGTAGTCGGGGTGCACGTCGAGGTAGTCGGACACGTCGTAGCCCCAGTCGACGTTCGGGCTCGGGTAGGTCGGGCTCAGCCAGACGGCGTCGACGCCGAGCCAGCTCAGGTAGTCGAGCTTCGAGCGAACGCCGGCCAGGTCGCCGTGACCGTCGCCGTTCGCGTCCGCGAACGAGCGCACGTAGACCTGGTAGACGACCTTGCCCACGCGGCTCGAGTGACGGCGCCCGCTGCGACTCTCAGCCGATCGACCAGGTGTCGCCGGAGCCGACGAGCGACTGCAGGTCGCTGCCGTCGGCGGCGGCCGCGAGCTGGTTCTCGACGAGCTCGTCGTAGCTCTCGCGCTGCACGTCGCGGAACACGCCGAGCGGCACGACGCCGTGCGACTCGTGGGTGATCCGCGAGAGAGCGAACGAGGTCGCGAAGTCGGTCTCGTCGTGGGTGATGCCGGTGTCACCAGCCGGCGATCCGTGCTCGAGGTACAGCCGGTTCTCCTTCTGCTCGCGCACGACGTCGAACGCCCCGTCGTTGTAGATGTTGCAGTTCTGCAGGATCTCGACGAACGACGCTCCCCGGTGCGTGGCCGCGCGTCGCAGGACGGCCGTGAGCCCTGCCTTGTCGGTGTCGATCGCACGCGCAACGAAGGTCGCCTCGGCGCCGAGCGCGATCGAGAGCGGGTTGAACGGGTAGTCCACCGAGCCGAACGGCGTCGACCCGGTGACCTTCCCCTGCTCGGACGTCGGCGAGTACTGGCCCTTCGTCAGGCCGTAGATGCGGTTGTTGAACATCAGGATCTTGATGTTCACGTTGCGGCGCAGCGAGTGGATCAGGTGGTTGCCGCCGATCGAGAGCGCGTCGCCGTCGCCGGTGACCACCCACACCGCGAGATCCGGCCGCGAGACGGCGAGGCCGGTCGCGATCGCGGGGGCCCGGCCGTGGATCGAGTGCATCCCGTAGGTCTGCATGTAGTACGGGAAGCGCGCGGCGCACCCGATGCCGGAGACGAAGACGATCTTCTCGCGCTCGATCCCGAGCTCGGGCATGAAGCTCTGCAGCGCGGCGAGGATCGCGTAGTCGCCGCAGCCCGGGCACCAGCGCACCTCCTGGTCGGACTTGAAGTCCTTCGCAGTCAGCTTCAGCTCGCTCACAGGTGCGCCTCCACCGCCTCCGCGATCTCGCTCGCACGGAACGGCTTGCCGGTCACGCGGTTGTAGCCCACGGCGTCGACGAGGTAGCGCGCGCGGACGAGCTGCCGCAGCTGCCCGAGGTTCATCTCGGGCACGAGCACGCGCTCGTAGCTGCGGAGCACGTCGCCGAGGTTCTCCGGGAACGGGTTGAGCCAGCGTAGGTGCGCGTGCGCGACTGCGTGCCCCTGGTCGCGCACGCGGCGAACGCCGGCGTGCACCGGACCGTAGGTCCCGCCCCACGAGAGCACGAGCAGGTCGGCACCCTCGCCGTGGTCGACCTCGACGTCCGGGACGCGAATGCCCGCGACCTTCTGCGCGCGAAGCTGGGTCATCAGGTCGTGGTTCTCGGGGTCGTAGGAGACGTTGCCCGTCTCGTTCGCCTTTTCGAGCCCGCCGATGCGATGCTCGAGCCCGGGAGTGCCGGGAATCGCCCACGGTCGCGCGAGCGTCTCGGGATCGCGCTTGTACGGAAGGAACGGCGTGTCGCCGGCGCTCGCGAAGTCGACGGGGATCGGCGCGAGCGACGAGACGTCCGGGATCCGCCACGGCTCGGCGCCGTTCGCGAGGTAGGCGTCGGAGAGCAGGTAGACCGGCGTGCGGTAGGTGAGCGCGACGCGCGCCGCCTCGATCGCCGCGTAGAAGCAGTCGCCCGGCGTCGCCGCCGCGAGCACCGGCACCGGCGACTCGGAGTTGCGCCCGAACAACACCATCAGCAGATCGGCCTGCTCCGGCTTCGTCGGCATGCCGGTCGACGGCCCTGCGCGCTGCACGTCGATGACCACGAGCGGCAGCTCGAGCGCGATCGCGAGCCCGACCGTCTCCGACTTGAGCACGATCCCGGGACCGGCAGACGTCGTCACGCCGAGCGCGCCGCCGAAGGCCGCGCCGAGCGCCGCACCCGCAGCGGCGATCTCGTCCTCGGCCTGGAACGTGCGCACGCCGTACGCCTTCTGCCGCGCAAGCTCCTCGAGGATCGACGAGGCCGGCGTGATCGGGTACGCGCCGAGGAAGAGATCGAGCCCCGACAGCTTCGACGCGGCGATCAGGCCGTAGGAGAGCGCGGTGTTGCCGGTGATCTGCCGGTAAAGGCCGGGCGGCAGCTTCGCGGGCTTGACCTCGTACTGCACCGCGAACGCCTCGGACGTCTCCCCGAACGCGTAGCCGGTGTTGAAGGCCTTCAGATTGGCGGCGGCGATTTCCGGTCGCTTCGCGAACTTCTTCTCCAGGAACTCGGTCGTCGACTCGACGGGCCGCCCGTACAGCCACGACATCAGGCCCAGCGCGAACATGTTCTTCGCGCGCTCGGCCTCGCGCGGCGTCACGCCGTCGATCTCCTTGAGCGCGCCGACCGTCATCGACGTCAGCGGGACGGCATGCAGCTGGTAGTCGCCGAGCGAGCCGTCCTCGAGCGGGTTCGCGGCGTACCCGGCCTTCTTCAGGTTGCGGTCGCTGAACGCATCGGTGTCGACGATCAGCGTGCCGCCCTTCGGCAGGTCGAGCAGGTTCGTCTTGAGCGCGGCGGGATTCATCGCGACGAGCACATCGGGGCGATCGCCGGGCGTGAGGATGTCGTGGTCGGCGAAGTGGAGCTGGAACCCGGAGACGCCGGGGAGCGAGCCCGCCGGCGCCCGAATCTCGGCCGGGAAGTCGGGGAACGTCGCGAGGTCGTTGCCGGTGAGCGCGGTCTCCGAGGTGAACCGCCCGCCGGTCAGCTGCATCCCGTCGCCCGAGTCGCCGGCGAAGCGAATCACGACCGACTCGAGCTGCTCGACGGGCTTCACGTCCCTTCGAGGCTACCAGCGGCCGCCGCGTGCGCCGTCCGGGTTAATCCGCGGCCGGCGTCAGACGGCGACGAGGCCGGCCAGCCGGCCGTCCCGCATCGCGATCCGCCGCGGGGCGCGCGCGGCCAGTGTCGCATCGTGCGTGGCAACGATCACGGTCGACCCGTGCTCGGCCGCGAGGTTGGCCAGCAGGTCGACGATCTCGCCGCCCGTCTTCGTGTCGAGATTGCCGGTCGGCTCGTCCGCGAGCACGACTCTCGGCTCGATCGAGAGCGCACGGGCGATCGCCACGCGCTGCTGCTCACCTCCCGACAGGTGCGGTGGGAGGTGGTCGGCGCGCTCGGCGAGTCCGACTTCCTCGAGCATCCGCTCGGCGCGACCGCGCAGGTCGTCGACGCCCGCCGGCGCGAGCTTCGCCTCGACGTTCTCGAGGGCAGTGAGCGTCGGGATCAGGTTGAACTGCTGGAAGACGAAGCCGAACGACGAGAGGCGCAGCTCGGCCAGCTCGTGGTCGGGCAGCCGCGCGAGGTCGCGGCCCTCGAAGACCACCTCGCCGCCGCTCGGGCGGTCGAGCCCACCGAGCAGCTGCAGCAGGGTGGTCTTGCCGGACCCGCTCGGTCCCTCGAGCGCGACGAACTCGCCCGGTGCGATCTCGAGGTCGACGCCGTCGAGCGCCCTCACGGTCGTCGGGCCGCGCTGGAAGAACTTCGCGAGCCCGTGCGCGCTGTACTGGGCGTCCACTATTCGACCTGCCTGAGCGCATCGGCGGGACGAAGGCGCGCGGCCCGGAGGGCGCCCGCCGTCCCGGCGATCAGCCCGCCCAGGAGAGCGAGGGCGAAGCCGATCGCAAGGACGGTCGCGGCCACCGGGGCGTCGAGCGAGACGGTGCTGGTCGCAGTGCGCTCGGTCGCGGCGGCGAGGTCGCCGAGGAGCGCGGCGGACGCGCCCGTCGTCGAGTGCGCGGTGAGGTTCGGCCCGAACGCGTCGATCACCAGCACGCCGAGGAGGCCGAGCCCGATCCCGACCAGCCCGCCGAGCGCCCCGGTCGCGAGCGACTCACCGGCGACCTGCCGCACGACCTTCCACTGCGTCCAACCGAGGGCCTTCAGCGTGCCGAGCTCGCGGACCCGCTTGCCGACCGACGAGAGCGCGAGCAGCGCCGCGAGCAGGAAGGCGGCGAGCGCGGCGGCGGCGGAGACTGCGAAGCCGAGATCGTGCGAGAGGTTCGAGGCGTCGACGAGCGAGCCGCTGATCGTGTCGGCGACCTGTTTCGAGCTCGCGACCTGCGCGTTCGGCAATGCCGTCTCGATCGCCTTCTGGACGGCGCCGACCTGGGAGCTCGAGGCGGCGCGAACGAGCACGACGTTCGCGAGGTTCTTCTGGTTGGCGAGCGTCTGCAGCTGCTTCAGCGGGAGGTAGACGTCCGCGGTCTGCCCGCCGAGCGGCGGCGAGACGAGTCCCACGACGACGAACTGCGTGCCGTTCAGGTCGAGCTTCGAGCCCACCTTCAGCGAGTGCTTGACCGCATAGGTAGTCGAGACGAGCGCCTCGCTGCCGCCCTTCGCGTCGAGATAGCGGCCCTTCGTGACCTGCGCCGTCGTGACGAGCCCCTGCGTCGGGTGCGTCTGGTCGACGCCGCCGATCGTGTACGCGCTCGTCTTGATGTTCGTCTGCGGCGGGTTCAGGACCTGCCGGAGCGTCTGCTGCGGCGTCGTGAACTGCGTGCGCAGGCGCCGCAGGCTCGCGGGCAGGCACTTCGCGAACGCACCGCGGTCGGCGCGGAAACCGCCGCCGCCGTTGCTGCCGCCGAAGCCGAAGTTGCCGTTCCCGCCGCTGCCGTTGGCGCCGCCGGTCGAGCCGCCGTTCTGACTGCGGAGCTTGTCGAAGCACGCCTGCATCTGCTGGAACTGCGCGGCGGTCGGCCGCGGGATGTTGCGCTGGATCTGGAAGGTCTGCCGCTGCGTCTTCAGCGTGGCGACGATCTTCGGGACGACGCCCTCCTGGTGCTCGCCGAGCAGGGTCAGCCCGGTCGTTACCTGCGCGACGCCGGGCACGGCGGCGATCTGCGTGGCCGCGCTCTGCTGGAACGTCAGCTGCGAACCGGGCAGGAAGAAGTCGTGGACGAAGTGCTGTCCCGGCTTGCCGAGCTTCGACAGGTCGGTGAGCACGGACAGGTTCGACTGGATCAGGTCGCGGTTCTGGCCGCCGCCGCCCGGCCCGCCGCCGGGGCCGGCGAAGCCCGCCGACTGCTGCTGCGGCGCGAGCGTCACGGTCAGGTCGGTGCCGATGCCCGCGAGCGGGTTCAGCGTCTTCTTCTGTGCCTGGTCGAGCCCGCGCGAGAGGCTGGAGACCACGATCACGAGGCCCACGGCGATCCCGAGACCGAGCACGGTCAGGATCGTCCTGCCTCGGCGGCGGACGAGCTCGTTCCGGAGATAGCGGAGGTAGAACAGAGTCGCATCGAACCACCGTCGCCTCAGAAGAAGCTAAGAGGCGCACGTCACCCGTCCCGATGCTTGAGCGCCGACTCGGTGCGTTGCGCGTCTGCCAGCGTCAGCGCTCCCGAGCAGAGCTTCGCGTTCAGCTCGTTCTCGACGCGGTCGACCTCCGCCGCGCGCGGATACGGCTCCGGCCAGAGGTTGCGCGGGTCGGTGGGATGACCTCCGAGCTCGAGGCTGATCAGGTGATCCTCCTGGTAGGCGGACGGGGGTCCGCGGAGACCACGTGCGCGCATCTGCCGGAGCTTGAGCGCGTTCGTGTACGAGGTCGGCGGCCGCACCGTTCTCGTCCATCCGCGCCGGCATACCGTCGACGACAGGTCCGCCTGAGTCACGTCCGGGTTGACGACGCCCGGGGTGACCGCCCAGCTCGCGCGCAGCACGACGCGCGCAGGCGCACGGCTCGGTCGGTGGAGCGCGGCGACGATGACGGCGATCGCACCGGCGATCAACGCGAGCGCGA
>DATIOD010000073.1:0-22906 GCA_035473635.1 Gaiellaceae bacterium
TCTCTTTGGGTCTGTCGGTCGGCTTGTAGACGATGTCGAAGATCACGCGCGACACGAAGAACGCGGTGAACACCGACGCCGCCAGACCGATGAGCAGCGTGACTGCGAATCCCTTGATCGGTCCCGTTCCGAACTGGAACAGGAACAACGCCGAGATGATCGTCGTCATGTGTGTGTCGATGATGGTGCCGAACGCGCGTGCGAAGCCCTGCTCGATCGCGGCGCGAACCGTCTTGCCCTCGCGGAGCTCTTCACGGATGCGCTCGAACACGAGCACGTTCGAGTCCACGGCCATACCCAGCGTCAGGATGATGCCCGCGATTCCAGGCAGCGTCAGCGTCGCCTTGAAGTAGGCCATCATGCCCAGAAGGATGACGAGGTTGAGCAGCAGCGCCACGACGGCGTTGATGCCCGCACCGCGGTAGTAAAAGATGACGGCGAGGATCAGGGCGATGAAGCCGATGATCGAAGCCGTGATGCCCTGGCGGATCGAGTCGCGTCCCAGCGAAGGACCGACGGTGCGCTCTTCGAGAGTCGTAAGCGAAGCTGGCAGCGAGCCGCTGCGCAGGATGAGCGCGAGATCGGAAGCCTGCTGCTGCGTGAAGCGGCCTTCGATGACGCCCTGGTCGTCGATGCGCGAGTTGATGCGCGGCGCCGACTCGATCTTGTTGTCGAGCACGATCGCCAGCTGCTTGCCGACGTTGGCGCCGGTCAGCTCGCCGAACTTGCGCGCACCGTCCGGCGTCATGGAGAACCCGATGACAGGCTCGCCGAGGCGGCCTTTCTGCACGCGTGCGGTCTTGAGATCGGTGCCGGTGACCGGAACGATCTTCCGCACGGCGTAGTACTCACTGCCGGACGCGCGGCCGTATTCATCCACGCGCGTGCCCGGAAGCACGTCGACTTCGGTCTTCATGTTCGCAGGCACGGAGTCGAGCGCCGTCTTCGGATCCGAAGTCTGCGTCCCTTCGACCAGGCGGAACTGCAGGATCGCCGTCGTCTTGATGATGTCCTTGACGCGGGCGGGATCGTCGACGCCAGGAAGCTGGATGACGATGCGGTTGCCGCTCTCCGGCGCGATCAGCGGCTCGGTGACGCCAAGCTGATCCGGTTCGCACCGGCGAAGGGAGCAGCGTGAGCGACACCGACACACCGAACTGGGGGATCGAGCCGGTCCCGGACCGGCTGCGCGTCCTCGGCACGTTCGACGGCTTCCTCCTCTGGGCGAACCTCTCCGTGTCGCTGCTCGTGATCGTGGCCGGCGCGTTCCTCGTCCTGCCCGCCTCCGAGTTCGGGCTCGCGCTCTCGCTGCCGGTCGCGCTCGCGGCGATCGCCGCGGCCGCGCTCGTCGGCAACCTGCTGCTCGGCCTGGCCGGCGCGATCGGCGCCGACGCGCGCGTCCCCGCGATGGTGCTGCTGCGCGCGCCGCTCGGCCATCGCGGCTCGTACCTGCCGACCGGCCTGAACATCCTGCAGTGCCTCGGCTGGTCGGTCTTCGAGCTGATCGTGATCGCCACCGGCGCGAGCGCCCTCTCGCAGGAGGTGTTCGGCGTCGGCGGCGTCGCGTTCTGGAAGATCCTGTTCGGCGTGGTCGCGACCGTGCTCGCGTTCCTCGGGCCGGTCGGCTTCGTGCGCCGGTACGTCCGCAAGTTCGCGGTGTGGATCGTGATCGCGTCGCTGCTCTACCTCTGCTGGTGGGCGCTGCACGATCAACAGCCGGTCGCGCTCTGGAACCGCAGCGGCTCGGACGCGTTCTGGCCCGGCTTCGACCTCGTGCTCGCGTCGATCGTCAGCTGGACGCCGCTCGCAGCGGACTACACGCGCTTCTCGCGCACCCGCCGCGCAGGGTTCTGGGGCGCGGGGCTCGGCTACTTCGTGCCGACGATCCCGCTGTTCGCGCTCGGCGCGGTGATCGCGATGTCGCGGCACATCTCCGACGCGCCCGGCCTGCTGACGGCGATCGCCGCGGGTGGCGCGGCAAGCGTGCTCGCGCTGCTCGCGCTGACCGTCGACGAGAGCGACGAGGCGTTCGCGAACGTCTACTCGGGCGCCGTCAGCCTGCAGAACCTGATGCCGCGCGTGCCGCAGCGGCTGCTCGTCGCGACCACCGCGGCGATCGCGACCGGGGGCGCGCTCCTGATCGACCTGCGGAACTACCAGCCCTTCCTCTACCTCCTGGGCTCGTTCTTCGTGCCGCTGTTCGCGGTGCTGCTCGCCGACTGGGTGCTCGGCGGCTGCCACTACATCCGGGCCGACGTGTTCGAGGCGCCGGCGGTCCGCTTCGAGATGATCGTCGCCTGGCTTGCCGGCTTCGCCCTGTACCAGTGGCTCTACCCGCAGGGGCCGGGGTGGTGGACGGATCTGGTCGCTCACGTGCACCCGCACGCGCTGCCCTGGGGCGGCGCGTCGCTGCCGAGCTTCGCGGTCGCCTTCGGGCTCGCCGCGCTCGCGCGCCTGGTCACCCGCCGGGGGCCGGAGCTCGCCCGCGCGTGATCGCGCTGGTCGGAAGCCTTTCGCGCGACGTGTTCCCGGACGGCGTTCCGCGTGCGGGCGGCGGCGCGTTCCACGGCGCGCGCGCCCTGCGCCGCCTGCGCACGCCGGCACGGGTGGTGACGCGGTGCGCGGCCGCCGACCGCAAGGTGCTCCTGCCGCCGCTCGTCCACCTCGGCACTCCGGTGACGTGCCTGACGGGCACGTCGACGGCCACCTTCTCCTTCAGGTTCGACGGCCAGCAGCGCGAGATGCGCGTCGAGGCGATCGGCGACACGTGGGCGCCCGCCGACGTGGCCGCGCTGCCCGCAGCGCGCTGGGTGCACGTCGCGCCGCTCTTCCGCGGCGAGTTCCCTGCGACGACGATCGCCGCGCTCGCGCGGCGCTTCCGCGTCTCGTACGACGCGCAGGGCCTCGTCCGCGTCCCCGAGCTCGGCCCACTGCGACTGGACGCCGACTACGACCCGGCCCTGCTGCAGCACCTCTGGGTGCTGAAGCTCGCCGACGAGGAGGCCGAGATCGTCGGCGACGTGACGGCTCTCGGCGTGAAGGAGATCCTCGTGACGCACGGCGCGCGGGGCTCGACCGTCTACTGGCGTGGAGCGAAGGAGTTCGTCCCCGCGCGCCCGCTGGACGTGAACGCGACTGGTGCCGGCGACGCGTTCGCCACCTCGTACATCGCGGGGCGGCAGGCCGGGCTGCCCCCGCTCGGCGCGGCGCGCCGGGCCACGGCCGTCGTCGCCGCGATGCTGGCGGGATGATCGCGCTGGTCGCCACCGCGGGCGGCACCTTCACGGTCGAGCTCGAGACGGAGGCCGTCGAGCCGACGAGCGACGAGCCGTCGACTCCGCCCGAGCTCGTGCTCAACCTGCCGCGCGTGGTCGCCGCGGCCGCGTCGGGCGCAACCGTCTTCGCGGTGGTCGACACGAAGCCGCCGCTGCTCGTCTCCCACGACGCCGGCTCGACCTGGCGCGCCTCGGGGCACGGCCTGCCACCGGGTCGAGCGCTCGCCCTCTCGCCCGAGACGCCGGACGTCGCCCTCTTCGCAGGCCGGAACCGCCTCTATGTGACGCGCGACGGCGGCCGCTTCTGGACCGCGCTCGCGGTGGAGCTGCCCGAGATCCAGGCGGTCGAGCTCAGAGAAGGATGAACTCGCCGCGCGCGACCGTCACGGCCGAGCCGCCGACGAGCACGCGCTCCAGCCGGCCCGCCTCGCCCTCGACGTGCGCGTAGAGCGTCGAGGGGCGGCCGATCTCCGAGCCCTGCGAGATCTCGATCTGCTCGCCGAACTCGATGCGGCCCTGGCGCGCGAGCAGCGCGGCGAGGGGGCCGGCGGCCGAACCGGTCGCGGCGTCCTCGACCACGCCCTGGTCGGGGGCGAACATCCGCGTCTTCCACCGCGCACCGTCGCGCGCGAAGCAGTTCACGCCGTCCCGCGTCGCCGCCTTGAGCGCCTGGACGTCGGGCCGAAGCGCCGCCACCGCGTCGGCCGACTCGAGCTCGAAGTAGACGTGGCCCGGCCCGATGTCGCAGCGCTCGATCGGGAGCCCGGAGCGCTCGATCCCGAGGGCGGCGAGGATCGCCGACGCGTCGTCGACTTCCCGGAGCTCGGGGATCGGCTGTTCCATCCAGCCGAACACGATGCGCGGCCCCTCTCGCTCGAGCTCCACCGGAACGACGCCGGCCCCCGTCTCGAGCCGGATCACGACCTTCTGCAACGGGCCGCCGAGCACGAAGGCGGAGCCGAGCGTCGGATGCCCGGCGAACGGGAGCTCGCGGGTCGGGGTGAAGATCCGGATCCGGACGTCGGCGTCGGGCGACTCGGCCGGTAACGCGAAGACCGTCTCGCTGAAGCCGATCTCGAGCGCGAGCGCCTGCATCGTCTCGTCCGTGAGGCCGCGACCGTCCGTGAAGACGGCGAGCTGGTTGCCGGCGAGCGGCACGTCCGTGAAGACGTCGACGAAGACATAGCGAAAGCCCGCCACCTCTCGAGTCTAGAAGTCCGCGCCAGGGTGACCGCGGTTCCTAGACTTGGAACGTGGAGCGGAAGCTCGCCACGGTCCTGTTCGTCGATCTGGTCGACTCGACCGCGCTCGTCACCGCAAGCGACCCCGAGGTCGTGCGCCGCCGCGTGACGCAGTACTTCCAGCGCGCGTCCGCGTCGATCGAGCGGCACGGCGGCACCGTCGAGAAGTTCGCAGGCGACGCCGTGATGGCGGCGTTCGGCGTGCCGCTCGCGCACGAGGACGACGCCGAGCGTGCCGTCCGGGCCGCGTTCGAGGTGCTGCAGGCGGTCGACGAGCTCGGCCTGCAGGCGCGCGCGGGCGTCGAGTCGGGTGAGGTGGTGGTCGACGACGGCGATTCGACCTTCGCGACCGGCGAGGCCGTCGTCGTCGCCGCGCGGCTGCAGCAGTCGGCGCCCGCGGGCGTGATCACGCTCGGCCCCGGCGCTCGCCGCCTGACGGTCGGCGCGGTCGACGTCGAGGACGCGGGCGCGGTCGAGATCAGGCCCGGCGAGGAGGTCTGGTCGTGGCGAGCGACGCGCGTGCTGCAGGCGCGGCAGCGGCGTCCGCAGGCCGCGTTCGTCGGCCGCGAGCCCGAGCTCGAGCTGCTCCGCAACGCCTACGACCGCACGCTTCGAGACCGCCGGCCGCACCTCACGACCGTCTTCGGCGACCCCGGCGTCGGCAAGTCGCGCCTGATCGCCGAGTTCGCGGAGGACATCGAGCGCGCGACCGTGCTCACCGGACGCGCGCTGCCGTACGGCGAGGGCATCACGTACTGGCCGATCGCGTCGATGGTGAAGGCGTCGGCCGGGATCACCGATGACGACCCGGCGGCCGAGGCGTTCGAGAAGCTGCGCGTCTCGTGCGAGAGCGATGCGGTCGCCGACCTGCTCGGCGTCGCGCTCGGGCTGCTGGGCGCGGCGGAAGGCATCGGCGAGGACGCCGAGATCGCCTGGGCGACGCTGCGCTGGGCCGAGGAGCTCGCCGATGCACAGCCGCTCGTGCTCGTGTTCGAGGACATCCAGTGGGCCGACGAGCGCCTGCTCGAGGTTGTTGAGAACCTCGCGCGCGCCCGCCGGGAGATCCCGCTGCTGATCGTGTGCGTCGCGCGCTTCGAGCTGCTCGACGCCCGCCCGGCCTGGGGCGGCGGCAACCCGCGCGCGGCGTCGATCGAGCTCGTGCCGCTCGACGCCGAGGAGAGCGACCAGCTCGCCGCCGAGCTGCTGCCGGCGGCCGCGGGCACCGAGGAGCTGGCGCTGCTGCTCGAGAAGGCGGAGGGAAACCCGCTCTTCCTCGAGGAGACCGCGCGCATGCTCGTGGAGGCCAACCTCGACTGCGCCGCGCTCGACCGGATCCCCGACAGCGTCCAGGCGCTGATCGCGGCGCGGATCGACCTGCTCGCGCCCGACCAGAAGCGGCTCCTGCAGCGCGCCGCCGTGATCGGACGCGTCTTCTGGCGCGGGGCGCTCGAGGAGCTTTCCGCCGAGGACGACGTGGCCGAGGCGCTGGAGGCGCTGATCGAGCGCGACCTGATCGCCGCCGTCGACCGCTCGACGATCTCCGGCGACCGCGCGTTTCAGTTCACGCACGTGCTCGTTCGCGACGTCGCCTACGGGGCGCTCACGAAGGCCGAGCGCGCCGAGACCCATCGCCGGTTCGCCGGCTGGGTGCCGGCCGAGCTCGTCGAGGTGAGCGCGTTCCACCTCGATCGCGCCTGCGCGCTGCTCGCCGAGCTCGACGGGAGCCCGCCGCACGACCTCGCCGCGCACGCGGCGGCGACGCTCGAGGAGGCCGGGCGCCGCGCATACGCGTCCGATGCGTTCGCGAAGGCACGCCGGCTGCTGCGGCGCGCGCTCGAGCTCGAACCGACGCCGTGGCGGCTCTACCTCGCGGCGGACGCCGCGCGCCAGCTCGGCGATCTCGGCACGGTGGCCGCCGAGATGCAGCAGGTGCGCGAGCAGGCCGTCGACGCGGGCGACGCGCGTCTCGAGGGCCGCGCGCTGACGGGGCTCGCGAGCTCGCTCCTCGGCCGCGACGGCGACCCGCTCGAGTCGATCTCGCTCGCGCGCGCTGCGCTCGCGACGCTGCCGGAGGACGACTACGAGGCGCGGGCAGACGCGCTGCGACGGCTCGCGTCGGCCGCCTGGTGGACGAACGACCTGCGCAGCGCCGAGGCCTACACGCGCGAGGCGCTCGCCATCGCCGACCGCGCCGAGCGGCCTGACCTCCGCATCGACGCCCTCGGCACGCTGCAGTGGCTCCTCGAGCTGCGGCTGGAGCTCGATGCCGCAGAAGAGGTGCTGCGCAAGCGCCCGGCCGCGGACGGTGTGCTGGCCCGCGCCCGCGAGGCGAACGCCGTCGGCGCGCTCCGCCGCATCCAGGGACGGCTGCCCGAGGCGGCCGCTGCGTTCGTCGAGGCGCGCTCTCTGTACCTGGACGTGGGCGCGTCGGGCG
Source organism: Gaiellaceae bacterium (assembly GCA_035473635.1). Lineage (GTDB taxonomy): Bacteria > Actinomycetota > Thermoleophilia > Gaiellales > Gaiellaceae > PALSA-600. Next base: position 6,951 of record DATIOD010000073.1, read on the forward strand.
ACGCCGCGTGGTGCGGGCTGATGCTCGGGTGGATCGGTCTCGTGGACGGGCTCGCCGAGCAGTCGGAGAAGGAGTTCCGCGAGGCCGCCCGCGTCTTCCAGGCGAACGAAGAGCTCAGCCGGCTGGGTGAGGCGCACCGCGCGCTGGCCGAGGCGCTGCTCGTCACCGGCCGGATCGAGGAGGCCGACCGCTTCGCGACGCTCGCGCGCTCCGAGCTGAGCCCGCAGGACCTCACCTCGCAGAGCTCGACGATGACGACGCTCGGGCTCGTGCGCGCCGCGCAGGGATGCGACGAGGAGGCGGAGGCGCTCCTGCGCGACGCCGTCGGCCTGCTCGACGGCACCGACTACCGGCTGCTCGAGGCCGAGGCGCGGGTCGGGCTTGCTCGGTTCCTCCGCGCGCGCAACCGGCTGGAAGAGGCGGCGGAGGTCGAGCTGCGCCTGCCGGATCCCGTGCCCGGCTGGCTCGGCACGGCGGACGCGCACGTCGCGGACACCGCCTGGGTCCAGGCGCTGTGACGCGCCCCGGGCGCAAGCCCGTCGTCGGCATCACGACGTACCTCACCCAGGCCGCCTGGTCGTACTGGAACCTCCCGGCCGCGCTGATCCCGGCGTCCTACGTGCGCGCGGTCGAAGAGGCGGGCGGGTCGCCGCTCCTGGTGCCCCCGGGCGCGTCGGTCGACGAGACGCTGGACGCGGTCGACGGGCTCGTCTTCTCGGGCGGCTCGGACATCGAGCCGGAGCTGTACGGCGCGGACGCGCATGCCCAGACGACCGGCACCGTGCGCGAGCGGGACGAGTTCGAGCTCGAGCTGATGCGCGCGGCGCTCGAGCGCGACGTCCCGGTGCTCGCGATCTGCCGCGGCTCGCAGGTGCTGAACGTCGTGCGCGGCGGCGACATCGAGCAGCATCTCCCGGACCGCCTCGGCGACGAGGTGCACCGGGCAGAGGCCGGCGTCTTCGGCGAGCACCCCGTCGAGGTGCTCGAGGGCACGCGGCTCGCCGCCATCCTCGGACCGAGTGCGGCGGCCAAGTCGCACCACCATCAGGGATTCGGCCGGGTCGGCGAAGGGCTCGCCGAGTCGGCGCGCGCCGCGGACGGCACGCTCGAAGGGGTCGAGGACCCGTCGCTTCGGTTCGCGGTCGGCGTGCTCTGGCACCCGGAGGAGGACGAGGACCGCGCGCTCTTCGCATCGCTCGTCGAGGCGGCCGCCGAGCGGCGCGCCGCGCGCTGATCCGCTACTGCGGCGGGCCGGAGCCGAGCGTCACGGTCGCGGTCGCGCCGTAGCCCGTCTGGTCGACGTAGGCCACCGTGACCTTCGCGCCCGGCTGCTTCGTCTGGATGTAGCGGCGGAGCGCGGTCGACGTGGAGGTAGAGCGGCCGTCGATCGAGGTGATCACGTCGCCGCCCTGGAGCCCGGCGTTCGCCGCCGGCCCGTTCGAGACGACACCCGCGACGAGGACGCCGCCGTCGCCGTCGGTTTGCACCTGGATCCCGAGGAACGCGGTCGGGCCGATGTGGATCGCCGTCGACGACTTGCCGGCGGCGATCGCCTTGGCGATCGTCAGCGCCTTCGTGATCGGGATCGCGTACGCGTCGGTCGCCGAGACGTCGCTGAACCCGAAGCCGCGTGCCGAAGCCGCGGTGGTCATCCCTACGACGCGTCCAGCCGAGTTGAGGAGCGGCCCGCCTGAGTCGCCCGGCTGCACGGCGGCGTTCGTCTCGATCAGGCCGGACAGCTGCTCGGAGCTGCCCTGGTCGTCGCTCGCGGTGATCGTCTTGCCGAGCCCGGTGACGCGGCCCGTCACGGAGGTCAGCGAGCCGGTGCCGCCGGCGTTGCCGAGCGCGCGCACGACCGAGCCGAGCGAGAGCTTCGAGCTCGTCGTCGAGACGGTCTTGAGGTTCGATGCGTGCTGCAGCCGCAGCAGCGCGACGTCGTCCTGGACGTCATAGCCGGCGACGCGCGCCGTGTAGCTGCGACCGGTGCCCGGGACGACGACCTTGACCGTCGTCGCGCCCGCGATCACGTGGTTGTTCGTGAGCACCGTGCCGGAGGACGTGAGCACCATGCCGGTTCCGGCGGCCGCGCCGTTCTGGTACGCGAGGTTCGTCTCGATCACGACGACGCCGTTGCCGATCGTCGGCGCGGCCATGCGCGCGAACGCGATCTTGGCGCCGATCGCGGCGGCGACGAGGCCGGCGGCAGCGAGAACGAGGACCCTGCGGCGAGCAGCGGCGGCGGAGTTCATGACCGGAGTGGTAGCGGTCCCGGCTAAGCGCGACTTAAGCCTTCGATGATGGGGGCTGGGTAGTCGACAGGCGAATCGAGCGTCCAGGGCGTATGCACGCTCCGCCCCGGGACAGCGGACAGCTCGGGGAGATGGCGGCGGACGTAGTCGCCGTGGGGATCGTGGCGCACGGCCTGCCGCAAGGGATTGAGGACGCGGTTCGGCCTCGTGTCCGCACCGGTCCCCCCGATCCACTGCCAGTTGCCGGTGTTGCTCGCGAGATCGCCGTCCACCAGCAGGTCGAAAAAGTGCTGCGCTCCCTCGCGCCAGTCGATACGAAGCGTCTTCGTCAGAAACGACCCGACGATCAGGCGGGCACGATTCGGGAGCCAGCCCTCGGCGCGCAGCTGGCGCATCGCAGCGTCGACGATCGGGTAGCCGGTGCGTCCGTCCTTCCACGCCTCGAGCGCGTCGGGATCGCGGCGCCAGGCGACCGCTCGCGGCCGCAGGTCGTCGTGCACGGAGCCGGGGTTCGCCGCGAGCAGCTGCAGGAAGAAGTCGCGCCAGCACAGCTGGCGCACGAACGCCTCGCAGGACCGCGTGCGCTCCTCCAGCTCGCGCGGGGAGATGCAGCCGAGGTGGAGGTACGGACTGAGCCGCGAGGTGGCGTCGGCCGCGAGGTCGTCGGCGCGCTCGGCGTAGCCGGCAAGGCTCTCGTCGACGAACGTCGCGAGTCGCGCGCGCGCGGCACGCTCGCCGCCGGGCGTGCGCTCGGGAGAGTCGCCCGGACCGAGGTCCGCCAGGCGGCCGAGCTCGACACCCGGCGGAAGGGCGATCCGCGGCGCGGGGAGCACCGCACGACGCGTCGCCTGCCGCCAGGCCCGCCAGTACGGCGTGAAGATGCGGTAGCCCGTGCCGGCAGTCGTGCGCACGTCGTCGATCGCGACGACGGAGTGCGAAGGGAAAACGCGAACCTCGAGCTGCTCGCAGAGCCGCCGCTCGCGTCGCTTCGCGAACGCACCCGCGTCCTCCGCGACGAAGACCGCGCCGGCGTCGGCCTCGCGCGCGAGCCGCACGACCTCGGCGACGGTCTCGCCGCGGCGCACGGCGAGCCCGCCGAGCGACCCCGCCAGGTCGCGCAGCGCCTCGCCGAGAAAGGCGCGTCGGTTCGGTGCGCCGAAGCGGTCGAGGATCTCGTCGTCGAGCACGAACAGCGGGAGCACGTGCTCAGCGGCGTCAGCGGCGGCCGCGAGAGCCGGGTTGTCGTGCACCCGCAGGTCGCGGGTGAAGAGCACGATCGCCGTGCGCACTAGTCGCGGACGAGCGCGCCGAGCAGCGCGCCGAAGAGCCCGTGCGTCGTGGCCTCGTAGGCGAACGCGTGCGGACTCGTCACGAGGCGGGGCCACGTTCCGTCACGGCGGTCGGGATGGAAGCGGTCGACGAGCGCCATGCCGGGCCAGAGCACGAGGTTCTCGACCTCGGCCGCGAGCACGCCCTGCCGGATGCCGCGGGCGCCGACGCGCTCGAACGTCCAGCCGAACACCGCCCCGTTCGCGACGTGCACGACGAGGCCGACCGCCGGCCAGAGGCGGCCGCGCGTCACCGCGCGGCCGAGCAGCCTGACGTCCGAGAACGTCGTTCCGAACGCGCGCCCGAGCGCCGGCTCGGCCGCCGCCCAAAGAGTTGCGGCGAGCGCGCCTGCGACCGCTCCTCTCATCGGCCGAAGAGGTAGTGGGCGACCAGCCACTCCGTCCCTCTCCGGTAGCCCCACAGCTCGGCGCAGGCGAGGAAGAACACGCGCCAGTCGGCCAGGAACGCGCGCCCGAAGCGCGACGCGATCTCGCGCTCGTTGTCGTGGAGGCGCTCGAGCCACGCCTCGGCGGTGCGTGCGTAGTGCGTCCCGTCGACGAGCCACCCCTCGACGAGCCGCAGGTCGCGGTCGAAGGATGGCAGCAAGTCGACGGACGGCATCGTGCCGCCGGTGAAGAACCGCCGCGCCATCCAGCCCGTCTCGTACGGATACGCAAGCTCGCGGTGGCAGAAGAGGTGCACGAAGAGCAAGCCCTCCGGGGCGAGCAGTCCCGCGATCACCGCCATCAGCGCCTCGTAGTTGCGCATGTGCTCGAACATCTCCACCGAGACGACCCTGTCGAAACACCGGGTCAGTGCGAGCCGGTTGACGTCGGCGGTGATCACCTCGAGGTTCGGCGGCGCCTGCGCCTCGATGTAGCGGCGCTGGAGCGCCGAGTTGGACACGGCCGTCACGTGGGACGAGGGGTAGCGCTCGGCCGCGTACAGCGCGAACGAGCCCCAACCGCAGCCGAGATCGAGGATCGACTGGCCGTCGCACAGCCGCGCCCGCTGGCAGGTCAGGGCGAGCATCGCCTCCTCCGCGCCCGCGAGGGAGTGGACGCCGGCGGGCCAGTGGCACGAGCTGTACTTGAGCCGCGGGCCGAGCACGAGCTCGAAGAACTCCGGCGGCACCTCGTAGTGCTGCTCGTTCGGCCGCTCCGGGACGAGCGCGATCGGCGCGGTGCGCAGCTCCTCGACGAAGGCAGACCGGGAGTGCGGCGCGCGTGCGCGCTCGCGCCGCAGCCGGGCGGCGACGTTCGCGCGGATACCAGCGCGAAGGAGCGGCTCGGGGACGGCGTCCATCGCGATCACACGGTCGACGACGTTCACGCGCCCTGTCCTTTCGGGAACCAGGGCACGAACACGCTCGTCGCGCGCTGGTAGCTCCGGTACTCGTCGCCGCGCGACCGCAGCGAGCTCTCCTCGGCCGGCGGGACGCCGGTCACGAACAGGATCAGCATGAGCATGATCGCCGGAGAGACGAGCCCGATCCAGCCGTACGGCGCCGCGAGCGCGATCAGTGCGTAGGCGACCCACGTCAACCACTGGAAGAAGTAGTTCGGATGCCGCGAGTAGCGCCACAGGCCGGAGCGCATCGTGCGCCCGTCGTTCGCGGGCTCCCGGGTAAAGCGCCGCAACTGTGCGTCGGCGACCCACTCGAGCGACGCGGCGACCAGCCAGAGTGCGGCGCCCACCCAGGCGAGCGCGCCGATGCCGTCGTCGAACGCGGCCAGCAGGAGCGGCAGGGACAGGATCGCCGCGAGCAGCGCCTGCGCCTGGAAGAAGACCAAGAACCGACGCTGCTCGATGCCGCGCGCGCGCCAGCGTGCGCGGAGCTCGCGGTAGCGCCGATCCTCACCCGCTCCGATCCGACGCGAGACGTGAACGGCGAGCCGGAGGTTCTCGAGCCCGGCGGTCACCGCGACGAGGGCGCGCATCGTCGCGTCGCCGTCGGCGAGCAGTCCGTAGAGCACCGCAATCGCCGCGAGCGAGGCGGCCCAGCCGGCGTCGACCGCCGTCGCGTCGCCGGTCCGGCGCTGCACGAGGTAGAGGACGAGCTGCACTGCGGCCGCAAGCGCCCACGCGAGCAGGAACAGCAGCCAGCGCGAGTCGATCACTTGGCGAGCACCAGCTGGGCGTCGCGCAGCAGCCCGGCGCGGAACAGCGCCTCGCACGAGGCGAGGTAGAAGTCCCACGTCCGTTCGAAGCGAGCGTCGTACCCGAGCGCGCGCACATCCTCGATCCGAGACAGGAAGCGACGGCGCCACTCGGCGAGCGTGTCCGCGTAGTGGCCCCCGATCTGGTCGACGTCGCGCAGCTCGAGGTCGCCCACCGACTGCGCGAGCACGCCGAGCGACGGGATCAGGCAGCCCGGGAAGACGTGGCGCTCGATCCAGTCGGGGGTCGAGCGGTAGCGCCGGTAGCGCGGCTCCGGGACGAGGATCGTCTGAATGCAGGCAAGGCCGCCGGGCTCGAGCGCCTCGTGAACGGCCCGGAAGAACGGCGCCAGCAGCCGCTCGCCGACCGCCTCGATCATCTCGATCGACGCGAGCTTCGTGTAGCGGCCGCGCACCTCGCGGAAGTCCTCCAGGCGGATCTCGACACGCCGCTCGAGGCCGGCAGCGCGGACACGCCGCCGCGCCAGCGCGGCCTGCTCCGCCGAGAGCGTGACACTCGTCACGCGGGCTCCGTACTCACCGGCCGCCGTCAGCGCGAACGAGCCCCAGCCACAGCCGAGCTCGAGCACATGGTCGCCGGGGCCGAGCTCGAGCTTGTCGCAGACGCGCCGCAGCTTGCGCCGCTGCGCCTCCGCGAGCGGCTCGCCTTCGTGGTCGAAGATCGCGCACGAGTACGTCATCGTCTCGTCGAGGAAGAGCGCGAAGAGCTCGTTGCCGAGGTCGTAGTGGGCGCTGATGTTTCGCCGCGCGGCGAGCAGCCCGGTGCGGCGGTTCACGCGCGGCCGCGCCGCCGTCAACGCACGGAGGCGCGGATGGCGGCCGGCCGCTCGGGCGGCGTTTCGGAGCAGCAGCTCGAGGAGCGCCGGGAGGTCGTCGGCGTGCCACTCGCCCGCCTGGTAGCCCTCGCCGAGCCCGAGGCGCGGCCGGGTCGCGAGGCGCCGGAACAGACGGCCGTCGTCGATCGTCATGCGAACCGTCGGCCCCGACCCGTACCGCGCCCGGCGCCCTCCGGGAAGGAGCACCTCGAGCGTTCCCTCTTCGAGCTCGGGCAACAGCCGGTCGAACGCGCGCACGCTGACAGCGGCGATGCTCACGTGCGAACCGATCCCTTGCCGGGCTCGAACGGCGGCTTGTGGTGGAACGGAACGCGCTTGAGGTACAGCCGCAAGGCCTGCCAGTGGATCAGCGCCACGACCTGCAGCGGCATGAGCGGGTAGCGCACGAGGAAGCGCGTGAGGTTCGCCGTCGTCAGCTCGCGCCGCCGCACCGCCAGCACCGCCTGCAGCGGCATCCCGTCGCCCTCGTGCACCTCGATCCGCGCGAACAGCCGCTCGCCGGGCTCGGAGAACGTGTAGCGGTAGCGCTGATCGAGGCCCATGAACGGCGAGACGTGCAGCCGCTTGTCGTGCTCGTACGCGAGCGAGTCGCCGCGGAGCACCTCGGCCAGCCGCTCGCCGAACGTGTTGTTCAGCTCGGCGACCATGCAGGCGAGCGTGCCGTCGGCCCGATAGCACCAGTAGAACGACACCGGGTTGAACACGAAGCCGAGGACGCGCAGCTGCGTGAGCGCGAGCACGCGCTCGACGCTCCGGTCGCCGGCCGCGCGGACGACGGCCTCCTTCAGCGGCGTCGCGTCGCCGTCGAAGTGGTCGCGGTCGCGCAGCGAGACGAGATTCGCGCGATTCACCGAGAGCAGCCGCAGGCGCGCCTCGAGCTCGGGCAGCTCGTCGAGGTCGAGCAGCCAGTACGCCACCGGGTAGCGGAAGCGGTGGCGACGCGGCGCGTGTCGCACGTGCAACAGCGTGCCCTCGTAGAGCGCGGAGTTCACCAGCGCACTCCCAGCCCCGCTGCGGCGCGCACGCCCGAGGCGAGGCCGTCCTCGTGGAAGCCGTTCCCGTGGTACGCGCCGGCGAACGCCGTGCGGTCGCGCGTGAGCGCCGCGAGCCAAGACTGCGCAGCAAGCGTCTCGACCGTGAACAGCGGATGGCGGAAGCCGACGCTTGCACGCACGTACTCGGGCTCGACGTGCTCGTTGAGCGTCACGAGGTAGTCGTTCTCGGTGTCGAGCCGCTGCAGGCTGTTCAGCCAGTAGGTGACGGTCGGCCGCTCGTCGCCGTCCATCCGGTAGTTCCACGCCGCCCGCGCCCCGCGTGAGCGCGGCAGAAAGCTCGAGTCGGTGTGCAGGGTCGCCACGTTTGCCGTGTAGGCGAACGCGCCGAGCGTCCGCCGCTCGTCGTCCGTCGCATCCTCGAGCAGCCGCAGTGCCTCGTCGGCGTGCGTCGCGACGACGACGGCGTCGAACGAGCGCGTCACGTCGTCCGCCGTCCGCACGTGCACGGCGCCGGGAGACCGCCGGATGCTCCGCACCGGAACGCCGGTGCGAACCCCGCCGAGCCTCGCTGCGATCGCGTCGACATAGGTTCGACTCCCGCCGACGACGCTCCGCCAGGTGAAGCGCCGGAAACCGAGCATCCCGTGGTTGTCGAAGAAGCGGATCGCGCCCGCGGCGGGGTACTCGAGCGCGCGACCCGGAGCCGCTGACCAGAGCGCGGACGTGAGCGGCACGAGGAAGTGGTGGCGGAACCGCTGCGAATAGCGGTGCTCGTCGAGGTAGCGCGCGAGCGACCACCCGTCGAGATCCTGCTCATCGAGCGACCGGCGCGCGGTTCGCAGCCATCGGCCGATTTCCCAGAGGAGCGCGTGGAAGCGCGCGCTCGCGGCGTTGCGCAGCTGCGCGAACGGCCGGCGTCCGGCGTATTCGAGCCCGCAGTGCCGGCAGCTCACGGAGAACGACATGTCGGACTCCTGCGTCGCGACGCCGAGCTCGCCGAACAGGCGCACGAGCAACGGGTAGTTGCGCTCGTTGTGGACGAGGAACCCGGTGTCGAGGGCGAGGCCGTCGACCGTGATCGTGTTGACGTGACCGCCGGGCCGGTGCTCGCGCTCCAGCACCTCCACCTCGTGCGCGCGCGAGAGCACGTACGCGGCGCCGAGCCCGGCGACGCCGCTGCCGACGACGGCGACGCGCATCTTCTAGACGTGCTCCAGCCGGCGGCGCTCGAGCTGTCGCGGCGAGGGCACGTGCACGTCACGCACGAGCCGCAGCCGTTCGAGCCCGCGGATGATCCACCACGACGGGTCGAACTGGAAGCGGTCGAGGCCGTGCCGCGCCGACGCCGGGAACGCATGGTGGTTGTTGTGCCAGCCCTCGCCGAAGACGAGCAGTGCAACCACCCAGTTGTTCCGCGCCTCGTCGCGCGACCGGTAGTCCTGCCGCCCGAACATGTGGCACACCGAGTTCACGGAGAAGGTCGCGTGCTGGTACAGGAAGATGCGGATCAGGCCGCCCCAGACGAGCGCCTCGAGCCCGCGGGCCGGGGTTCCGCCGATCGCCCAGCCGAGCAGGAACGGCAGGCCGAGCGTGAGCGCGACCCAGAGCAGGTACAGACGGTCGACCCAGACGATCAGCAGGTCGTCGTAGAGGTCGCGACCGTATTCCCTCCCCTCCTCCATGCCGAGGTTCCTGAACAGCCAGCCGACGTGCGCGTGGACGAAGCCGCCGACCGCGCCGAGCGCACCGTCGCCGTGTCCGACGTGCGGCGAGTGCGGATCGCCGGGCTGATCCGAGAGCGCGTGATGCTTGCGGTGATCCGTCACCCACTGGATGAGCGGGCCTTGCATCGTCATGCAGCCGAGCACGGCGAGCGTCCCCTTGACCGCCGTCGTCGCCTCGAAGCCCCTGTGCGTGAAGTAGCGGTGAAAGCCGATCGTCGTCCCGAACGCGCAGACGACGTAGAACCCGACCATGATCGCCACGTCGGCCCAGTGAAACGCGATGCCCCAGAGCAGACCGGCGGCCAGAACGATCCCGAGCGGCGGCACGACCACCGCGACGAGCGTCACGAGCTGGCTGACCCGGCTCGTTGCCGGGCGGACGGATCCGACGACGGCGGTCACGCGGCCGCCCAGCCGGCGACCCGCTCGGCGACGAGCGCCGCCCAGCGGCGCGCGCCGGGCAGCGCCACCGTTCCGGCTCGCGCGCGCAGTGCAATCCCGTGCACTGCGCCGGGAATCAGCCGGTAGCTGCCGTCGATGCCGAGCCCTCTCGCCCGCTCGTACCCGTGGCGGGAGCTCGCGGGGCTGACGCCGGGGATGCCGGGCAGCCAGCGGTCGAGCGAGCCGTGCAGGACGTCGAGCCGTTTCCCGCGCAGCGGCTCGAGCCCGAGCCGGTCGGGGAGCCACGGTGCGAGCCCGAGCACCGCCTCGACTCCGGGCGCGTCCGCGCTGCGGACCGCGACCGCGCCGCCCATCGAGTAGCCGACCAGCAGCGTCCGCCGCGCCCCGGAGGCTTCGACCGCGGCCCGCGTGTCCTCCTCGCACAGGTCGAGCGCGTGCCACGACTTCACGCGGTAGCGCACCTCGGAGAAGGAGACGGTCGGGACGAGCGGCGACACGCGCTGAACGAGCCACTCGAGCGACGCGCTCCAGGTGCCAGGCACACGCGCCGACTGGCCGCCGTTCACGCACACGACGACCGGGCCCGCACCGGGCCCGGTCACGCGCATCTCGGCCCCGGTCGCGAGCGCAACGGGGCGGCTGGTCGGTTGAGTCTTCATCCGGAGTCGGCGTCTCCGGATTCGCCGGAGCATGCGAAACGGTTCGCCTTTCCCTACATCATGGGCGGCAGGAGCACCCGGTTGACGACGTGAATGACCCCGTTCGAGGCCAGCACGTTGGCCTTGACGACCTGGGCATTGTTGACGAAGACCTTGCCGTTCGCGACGTGGATGCGTACGGGCTGGCCCTCGAGCGTCTTCGCGGACGTGAGCTTCACCACCTGGCCCGAGAGCACCTCGCCCTTGACCACGTGGTAGAGCAGCACTGCCTTCAGCTTGGCGGGATGGGCCGCGAGCGATTCCAGCGTCGACTTCGGGACCTTCGCGAACGCCGCGTCGGTGGGCGCGAAGACGGTGAGCTTCTGGGTGCCGGAGAGCGCCTTGGCGAGCCCCGCCTGCTTGACGAGCGAGACGAGCGTCTTGAACTGGCCCGCCGCAACAGCCGTCTGGACGATGTTCTTCTGCGCCGACGGGGCCGCCTGGGCGGAACGCGCCCGGGCGGCGACGAGCGCGAGCCCTCCGGCCACGAGCAGCAGGCCGAGCGACAGTGCGAGTATGCGTTTCATCATGTACCTCCGATCGCAGGTGCTTGCACTGCGGTGGTAGACACGAGGCGCATGCGTGGATCAGTGGCGGTGCGCGGCGGCTGCTCAGCCGAGCGTCGCGCCCGCGACGCTCTGCGCGGAGTGCACCGGCGAGGCGTCGTTGCGCTGGAGCGAGATGTCGAGCGCGCGGTACGCACCTGGGCCGGGAAGCGGCAAGGTGAACGTCGCCCGCCGGCCGTCGGCAAAGCTGCCGATCGGCGTCATCTCGGTCGCGCCCACGCGCAGCACCCAGACCGTGTAGTGGTTCCCGGCCGGCGCGGTCTGGAGGCCGGCGAGGTGCAGCACGACGTGGCCGCCCGCGGTCTGCGGCGCGAACACCTCGACGCTCCCGTGCACCGAGGTGCCGCCCTTCGCGACGATCGCACTGCGCTGCGCCGGGCTCTCGCCGTTCGAGGAAGCGAGCAGCGCGACGATCAGGACGGTTGCTGCGACGGCGGCGGCCGTGAGACCGGCGACGAGCCAACGCCTCGGGCGGCGGCGCGGGCGCGCGGCGGCGGGTGCGGCGGCCGGCGTGCGGTCGGTCTCGATCGAGCGCTCGATCTCGTCGAACAGGTCGGCGCGCGGCGAGACGCGCGGCAGGTGCGCCTCTAGGGCGGAGAAGGTCTGCTCCAGCTCGTGGTCGTCGGGCCGCTCGGTGCTCATCCTCGCCTTCCTGCAATGTCGCCGGTCTCGAGGCTCGCGCGCAATCGGTCGAGCGCGAGCCGCATCCGGCCCTTGACGGTGCCGAGCGGCAACGAGAGCCGTTCGGCGATCTCGGTCTGGCTCAGCTCGTCGAAGTAGGCGAGCTGCACCACCTCGAGCTGCGGCGGCGGAAGCTCCGCCATCGCGCGCGCCACGTCCTCGGCGGCATCCGCAGCGAGCACGAGCTCGTCGGGCGCCGGGTCGGAGGACGCGAGCTCGGTCTCGTCCGGCTCGACCGTCGGCCGTCGGCGACGCACGGCTCGGATCGCGGCGTTGCGCGAGACCGTGAACAGCCAGCTCGAGAGCCGGCCGCGGGCGGGATCGAACTCGGCGGCGTGCTTCCACAGCGCGAGGAACGCATCCTGCGTGCACTCCTCGGCTGTCGAGCGGTCACCGGTGATCCGGAACGCAATGCTGAAGGCCAGCCGGCCGTAGCGGCGGTAGAGCTGCTCGAGCGCACGGACGTCGCCGGCTGCGACCGCCGAGACGGCGGCGTTCTCCTCCCCGGCCGGGTCGGGCCGGTCTGGCTGAGTCTCGTCGGCCACGTCGTCGCACGAGGTGATAGCCGAAACGGGACCGAAGCGAACCGCGAATGCGCACACGACGGGATACGCCGCGGCCGGGCCGGCGGATCAGCGGCGGCGGTGATCCGTTCGCGGCGGGGCGGGCTACCACACACGACAACTTCCGACGGAGGTAGGCATGAAACACCGGAACTCGCGGCGGTCGCTCATCGCGTTCTCGCTGGTCGTCGCGCTCGTGGTAGCGCTCGCAGCGCTGACAGCGCGTGTCTCACCGGCACGTGCGGGCACGATCGTTCAGCTCGACGGCGTCAAGACGACGCTCACGACCGATCCCGGCACGACCCGGGCACTGCTTCGGAACCTGATCCTCCCGCTGCCGGTCGGGCCGACCGGGACGCAGCTCTGTCTCTTCTGCGGCCCGACGGTCACGTACTCGTTCCCGATCACGGGCGGCGCCGTCGACGCCGATACGCTCGCGGGACAGGTCGAGCACTCCGGCGGGCTTCGCTTCTTCAGCCTGCGCACGTTCAGGTCGCTGACGCTGACCGGCTTCACGATCGAGATCGGCGCGCATCCGGATCTGACCGCGGAGGTCAACGGCGACCCGCAGATGAGGGTGGCGATCCTCGACCTCGACCTATCGTCGGCGCAGATCGTCAAGTCGCTGCCGTACGTCACGGTCGCGAACGTCGGCGCGCGCCTCACCGCGGCCGCCGCAGCAGCCCTCAATGCGACGCTCGGCACGACGCTCTTCCAGCCGGGCCTGAAGCTCGGAACGGCGACCGTCTACGCCCGAGTCGCGACGTAGACCGGCCGCCTGCGCGCGCCGTCCTCCCGGCCCGGGACGGCGCGCGCGACCCCTGCTGGCCGGGCGGGCCGTGTCCAGTCGCCAGGTGAGGGTGAAAGAAGTGCAACAACGTCTCGCGTGATAGCCCTGGCTCGACGGACGGCGGCTACGTTCGAAGCGTGCCTCCCCGGCCCCCGATCGACCCCCAGGGCTACTACCACGTCGGAAGCCGCGGCAACTTCGGCCGGCCGCTCTTCGAGACACCGGAGCACCACGAGCTCTATCTCGCGCTCTACGGCCGCACGGCGGCGAAGCTCGGCTGGGTGACGCTCGCCTGGACGCTCCTGTGGAACCACCACCACTTCCTGATCAAGCTCACGGAAGGCGGGCTGAGCGAAGGAATGCGCGTGATCAATCACGGCTTCTCACGCCGGCTGAACGAGCAGAGTGGACGAACCGGCACGGGGCATCTGGTCAGGCACGGCTTCCACGCCGGACTGCTCGAGACGGAGGCTCACCTCCTTGCCACCTGCCGTTACATCGAGCTGAACGCCGTCGCCGCTCGGCAGGAGAAGCGCCTCGAGCGCTGGCCGTGGTCCGGCTACCGCGCGGCGATCGGCCTCGAGCATCCGCGTCCGTTCCACCACGTCCCGGCCGTGCTCGAGCTGTTCGGCCCGACGCCGAAGGCCGCACGCCGGGCGTATCGGCGATTCGTCGAGGACGGCCTCGACGCTTCAAGCCGTGTCCAGTCGCCAGGCGACAGTGACAAACCTGTGACGAGACGCGCGCGTGATTCAATCGCGCGGTGACGGTGACCGTCATCAACGGTCGTCGAGGCGACGAACGACGACCGCGTTGCGCGCGAGGAGGTGTTCGGCCCCGTGGCCGCGCTGATCCCGTTCGACGACGAGGCCAACGCGATCCGGATCGCGAACGCGTCCGACTACGGGCTGTCCGGTTCGATCTGGACGCGCGACGGCGCGCGCGCGCTGCGCGTCGCACGCGCGCTCGAGACTGGCGTGATCAGCGTCAACTCGAACAGCTCTGTGCGGGTGCAGACCCCGTTCGGAGGGTTCAAGCAGTCGGGCTTCGGGCGCGAGCTCGGCCTGCACGCGCTCGCCGGCTACTCGGAAGTGAAGAACGTCTTCTATTCGACGGAGGGCTGATGCCGAAACGCCTGCAGGGCAAGGTCTGCGTGATCACGGGCGCCGGAAGCGGGATGGGACGGGATGCAGCGCTCCTGTTCACCGAGGAGGGAGCGTCGGTCTGCGTCGCCGACGTCGATCTCGCCGCGGCCGAGGAGACGGCTGCAGGCTGCCGGAGCGCGTTCGCCCACCAGGTCGACGTCGCCGACGAGTCGAGCGTCGAGGCGATGATGGCCACGGCCGCGGAGCGCTTCGGCGGCATCGACGTCCTCTACAACAACGCCGGGATCTCGCCGGGCGACGACGCGTCCGTGCTCGAGACCCGTGTCGAGGCGTGGGACCGCGTGCAGTCGGTGAACACAAAAGGGGTGTTCCTCTGCTGCAAGCACGGCATCCCGCACCTCCTCGAGCGGGGAGGCGGGTCGGTGATCAACGTCGCGAGCTTCGTCGCGATCGTCGGCGCCGCGACCTCCCAGATCTCGTACACGGCATCGAAGGGCGCGGTGCTCTCGATGACGCGCGAGCTGGCCGTCCAGTTCGCACGCCGGCAGGTACGCGTCAATGCGCTCTGCCCCGGCCCCGTCGAGACGCCGCTCCTGCTCTCGATCTACGGCGACGACCCGGCTGCCCTCGAGCGGCGGCGCGCGCACTGGCCGACGGGGCGCCTCGCGAAGCCCCGCGAGATCGTCAACGGTGCGCTCTTCCTGGCGAGTGACGAGTCCTCGTACGTCACCGGCGCCACCTTCCTCGTCGACGGCGGCCTGACGGCCGCGTACGTGACCCCGGAGTAGCGATGCGGATCTGCCTGATGATCGAAGGGCAGGAGGGCGTGACCTGGGAGCAGTGGCTCGCGCTCGCGCACGCCGCGGAGGCAGCGGGGCTCGACGGTCTCTTCCGGTCCGACCACTATCGCTCGATCGTCCGCGGCGAGCCGTCCGGCTCGCTCGATGCCTGGGCGACGCTCGCCGCGCTCGCGGCGCGCACCGAGCGCCTCCGGCTCGGGACGATGGTCTCGCCCGTGACGTTCAGGCCCGCAGGGGTCCTGGCCAAGAACGTCGTGACCGTCGACCATGTCTCGAACGGCCGCGTCGAGCTCGGGATCGGCGGCGGCTGGTACGAGGCCGAGCACGAGAGCTACGGCTTCCCGTTCCTGACCACGCGCGAGCGGCTCGACGAGCTCGACCGGCAGCTCGCCGAGATCACCCGCCAGCTGACGGAGGCGGACGACATCCGGCCTCGGCCCGTGCAGCAGCCACGGCCGCCGATCATCGTCGGTGGGAGCGCGAAGCCGCGCACCGTCCGCGCCGCGGTCGCGTTCGCCGACGAGTACAACACCGTGTTCCCGAGCGTCGAAGAGGCACGCGAACGCCGCCGCGTGATCGACGACGCCGCCCGCGCCGCCGGACGCGAACCGCTCCGCTTCTCGATGATGATCGGCTGCGTGACCGGGCGCGATCGCGCCGACACCGACGAGCGCCTGGCGGCCTGGCGCGCGCTCACCGGACGTGACGCCGCGCCCGGCATCCACGGCAGCGCCGACGAGGTCGTCGAGCGGCTCCGGGAATTCGAGGCGGCCGGCGTGGAGCGCGCGATGCTCCAGCATCTCGTCCACGAGGACGTCGAGATGGTCGCTGTCCTGGGCGAGATCGCAGCCGCATTAGGCTAGCTTCGGTGCGCGTCTTCCTGGTTCGGCATGCCGAGGCGGCGCCCGGCGAACCCGACGCCCTGCGGCCGCTGACGTCCGCGGGGCAGGCCACCGCGCGCGCGCTCGGCGAGACGATCCTGCTGACGACGCACTACCTCGACGAGGCGGAGCAGCTCGCCGACCGCGTCGCGGTGC
>DATIOD010000074.1:0-2216 GCA_035473635.1 Gaiellaceae bacterium
ATCTTCCCGTCCCGATCCCAGCGGCGAAGCGTGTCGACGCTGATCCCGAGCGCACGAGCGGCCTCGGCGGCCGAGAATGTCTGCCTAGGCATTGCCTAGACACTGTATGATGCGGCCGTGCGGCTCGTCAACATCGGAGACGCGGTGTGTCTCCCGGATACCTTCTGCGACGGCTGTCGGTGCATCTGCGACGCCGGCCGGCTCGCGCTCGTCTAGCTCCACGGACGCGCGCGACAGCATCCGTTTGGAGTGATGCGGCGAAGCTCGCGATCGATCTACGAGCACATCCTCGCTCACATCGAGCCGGGGAAGGCCGGGCTACAGCCGTGCGGCGAGGCGCTTCCGGACGACGAGGACGCGACGACGACCGGCGAGCCATGCCGGCCGGCGCCTGACAACATCGACGAACGGGTGGACGAGCTCCACCGGGCACTCCGCGAGGTCGCCGACCGGCAAGACCGTCGCGCGAGGAACGCAGTGACCGAGCTCTTTCAGGCGGGAGCGCAGATCACGCTCGTGCGGGGCTTGGGGGCTCGACTGCGCGACGATCCGCCGAGCGACCCGAATGCGCTCTACACCGAGCTTCGCACGATCCTGTTCGCGACCCGGAGCCGCGAAGAGCTGAAGTTCGCCGTCGTGCTCGTCGGAACGTTCGAGCGCACAGAGGACGCCGAGGTGTTTCGCGTGCTCGCACGGCACGAGGAGTTCACGTTGTTCGCCGCCGCGGCGTTGGGCTACGGTGCGGACGATTGGGTCGGTGAGTGTCTCGCGCTCCTTCCCGATGTCAGCAGTGGCGGCGCGACCGAGCTGTCGCGGCTTCTCCTCCACTTCAGGGACGAACGCGTCTACAGCTTCCTGCTTCGCCGCAGCGTGGCGATCGCCCATGCGCTCGACCTCGGGGTCGGATGGCTCTGCGAGGCGTTGGACTCCGGCGATGTCGACGACGACCTCCGCCGCGCCACCCGGTCGATCCTCGACGGCCTGACGTGGTCGTTCTACGAGCCGGAGGCGCTGTTGGACCATTCGGACGCAGCGATCGCTGCTGAGGAGTTCCTCGAGCTTCTCACCGACCGGGCCTCGACGCTCGACGCACTGATCGTGGCATACGAGCTCGGCGTCTTCCTCGAGTCGGCGCACCCACGCGTCAAGCGGGCACGGAAGCTGAGCCGGGCGATCGTCACGCGGCCCGAGTGGCACACCATGACGACGGCCGCGCTGGCGAGCGACGACCGGGACGAGCGCGCGCTCGCGATCGAGGCGGCCAAGCGCCTCGGCATCCCGCTCCGCGACCATCTCGTCCGCAGCATCAAGACCGACTTCGACGACTCCTGGCTGTGGTACCACCTCGTGCCCGGCGCCGACGGCGAGCCGATCCCGGACTAGAGCGGGATGTTGCCGTGCTTGCGCTTGGGGCGCGGCTCGCGCTTCGTCTTCGCGATCTCGAGCGCCGAGATCAGGATCGGGCGCGTCAGCCTCGGTTCGATCACCTCGTCCACATAGCCGCGCTCGGCGGCGTGGTAGGGATTGGCGAAGCGCTCCTTGTAGTCGGCGATCAGCTCGGCGCGGCGCGCCTCGGGGTCGTCGGCCTCCTCGAGCTCCTTGCGGAAGACGATGTTGACGGCGCCCTCGGGGCCCATGACTGCAACCTCTGCGGTCGGCCAGGCGACGTTGAAGTCGGCGCGGATGTGCTTCGAGCTCATGACGTCGTACGCCCCGCCGTACGCCTTCCGCGTGATCACCGTCAGCTTGGGCACGGTCGCCTCGGCGAAGGCGTAGAGCAGCTTCGCGCCGTGGCGGATGATCCCGCCCCACTCCTGCTCGGTGCCCGGCAGGAAGCCGGGGACGTCGACGAAGGTGACGAGCGGGACGTTGAAGGCGTCGCAGGTGCGGACGAAGCGCGCCGCCTTGACGGACGCGTCGATGTCGAGCACGCCGGCGAGCGCGGCCGGCTGGTTGCCGACGACGCCGACCGGATGGCCGCCGAGCCGTGCGAAGCCGCAGACGATGTTGGCGGCGAAGCGCGGCTGCACCTCCATGAACTCGCCGTCGTCGACGACCTTCGCGATCACCTGCTTCATGTCGTACGGCTTCGTCGCCTCGTCCGGGATGAACGTGTCCAGCTCAGGCGCCTCACGATCGACCGGATCGGTCGGCGGCGTGTGCAGCGGCCGCTCGAGATTGTTCTGGGGCAGGAACGAGAGCAGGTAGCGCGTGTC
>DATIOD010000075.1:0-33252 GCA_035473635.1 Gaiellaceae bacterium
ACCGTCCTCGACGCGGAGGTCGATCACCCGCTCCCACGGCTCGCCCGAGGCCGGCACGACAACGATCCCCGCGCCGCCGCGGCCGCGCCAGTCACCGCCCGCTGCCTCGGCGGCGTCGAGCGCCGCCATCAGCCGCAGCGCGAGCTCGCCCTTGGTCGACTCGAACGTCTCGCCCATCGACTCCCATACGCGCGGCGAGGCAACCATGTTCGCCTGGCTGATCCAGTCTCCGCCTCGCGCCGACCCGGCCGAGGGCACGCAGTTCACGCCGGTCCACTGCGCCGCGGACCCGTCGGGCGCGAGCATCCCCACCTGCCGCAGGTTGACCAGCTCGTCGTCGGACCGCAGGCGCTCGAGCGTCTCCTCGGGCGAGAGGCCGTCCGCGAGCAGCTCGAGCCCGCGCCACCCGTAGCGGCGGTCGGTGAACGACTGCGTGGCGACCGCGCCGACGCCCGGGCGGGCCCACGGCACCGCGGCACCGGTGTTGAACGCCTGCGACTGCACGGCCACGCCGAGCTCGCCCGTCTCCGCGTCGCGGGCAACGATCGAGTACGTCATGCGCCAACCCTAGTGCGCGCGCAGCCAGGCGAGCACGAGCGTGCGCACGTGCGCCGCGTACGGCGCGTCCTCGACCAGGTCCCAGCCGTGGTAGCCGCCGGGATAGAGCGCCGTGCGCTTGTCGTGCGAGCTCGCCCGCCGCAGCAGCCGCAGCGCGTCGGCGACCGAGAGGTAGGGATCGTGGCGAGACCCGACGATCAGGAGCGGCGCCCGAAGCCGCGGGATCGCCGCGAGCCCGTCGAGGCCGGTGCCCGCGATGTGCGTCTCGCCGGAGAAGCTCACCACGCCGTCGACGCGCAGCGACGGCGCGTACGTGAGCGCGGCCGCGCCGCCGAACGACGCGCCGAGGACGAACACCTTGCTCGCGCCGTCGGCGCGCAGGCGCGCGACCGCCGCGCGGAAGTCGCGGCCGTACGCGAGGAAGTCACGCGTGGAGGTGGGCCGCTCCGAGTCGCCGAACCCGCGGAAGTCGAACGCGAGCGCGCGCACGCCGGCGTGGGCGAGCATCGCGATGTACGGCAGCCAGCCGCAGAGGTCTCCGGGCGACTCGTGCGCGAGCACGACACCGATGGGACCGGCGCCCTCCTCCACGGCGTACAGACGGACGCCGTCCGACGCCTCGAGCCAGAACGGCGAGGCCGTCAAGCCCGACGTGCCGCACTTGTCCACGAGCGGACGAGGCGGGCCGGTGGCCGCCGTCGCGACGCCGGCGACGGCCGCGGCGAGGGCTAGAGTGAGAATTAGTCTCATGGCATCTAGTCTCAGAGAGACTACCAAGTCATCGACGACCGAGCTCGCAGTGCTGGGCCTGATCGCGTTCGGGCCGTCGTCGGGCTACGACCTCTCGAGGACCGCGGCCCGGAGCATCGGCCACATGTGGGCGCCGTCCCGCAGCCAGATCTACAAGGTGCTGCCGCGGCTCGTCGCGGCCGGGTACGCCCGGAGCCGCGAGATCGAGCAGCAAGGTCGCCCCGACAAGGCCGTCTACCGCATCACACCGGCCGGCCGCGCCGCGCTACGGCGCTGGATCGAGGAGATCGAGCGAGAGCCAGGGATCTTCCTGCTCAAGATCTTCTTCGGCTGGAACGCCGCGCCGGCGGCCGCGCTGACACAGCTCGACGCCTATCGGACGCTGCTCGCCGAGCGCATCGCCGAGTTCGAGCAGACCGAGGCCGGGCTCCCCCGCGACGAGCCGCCGCACTCGCGGATTGCGCTTCGTCACGGCATCGTGCGCGCCCGCGCCACGCTCGCGTGGGCCGACGAGACCGAGCAGACGCTCAGGCGCGCGAGAGCTCGACGAGCTTCGTGACCGTGTTCCAGTTGCGCACGGTCGTCGGCACCTTCAGCCGCCGCAACACATGGTCCGGCAGCTTCGTGCGCGCCATCCCGTCAGGCAGGTGGAGGTAGAGCTCGGTGCCGACGACCGCGAACTCGTCAGGTAGGAAGGGCTCTCCGTCGATCGCCGCGACGACCGATGCCGCGGGCTTCGCGGCCATGAAGCCAACGTGCAGCTTCGCGCGGTCCGCACGAGGGAACGGGTTGCGCTTCAGAACGGCTGCGAGATTGGCAGGCGAGCGCAGGATCACGTCGACGCCGAGGCCGAAGCGCTCGTCGATCGCCGCTTCCAGCTCCGCGGGACGCGGGCGCTTCGCCGCGCGGAAGACGACGTTGCCGCTCTGGATGTACGTGCGAACGTCGTCGTAGCCGAGCGACTCGACGAGCTCGCGCAGCTCGGCCATCGGCAGCTTCCGGCCGCCTACGTTGACGCCGCGGAGCAGCGCAACCACTGTCGGCAAGCTAATCCGCCTCGACGACCGCGCCCTTGCCGATCACCACGATCCCGCCCGCCGAGACGGTGAAGCGCTCGCGGTCCCGCTCCGCGTCGACGCCGATCTGCGCGTTCTCGGCGATGCGCACGTTCTTGTCGATGATCGCCTTCCGTACGACCGCGTGCCTGCCGACGTCGACGCCGTGCATCAGGATCGAGTTGTCGACCTCGCTGTTCGAGTGCACCCGCACCTCGGGCGAGAGAATCGACCGCCGCACGGTGGCGCCCGACACCACGACGCCCGCGCACACCATCGAGTTGAGCGCCTGTCCGACACGGCCGTCCTCCTCGAAGACGAACTTCGCTGGAGGCAGTGGATCCGGCCACGTGAGGATGGGCCACCTCTGGTTGTAGAGGTTGAACACCGGTTCGACCGAGATGAGGTCCATGTGGGCGTCGTAGAACGCGTCGAGCGTCCCGACGTCGCGCCAGTACGCGCGCTCGCGCTCGTTCGTGCCCGGAACCCGGTTGCGCGCGAAGTCGTAGACCTGCGCCGTGCCGGCCGCGACGAGTCGCGGGATCAGGTCGCCGCCGATGTCGTTCTTCGACGTCTTCTCCCCGGCGTCCGCGGTCACCGCTTCGATCAGCGCCTTCGTCGTGAACACGTAGTTGCCCATCGACGCGAACACCTCGCCGGGCGAATCGGGAAGCCCGACCGCGTCGACCGGCTTCTCGCGGAAAGCGCTGATCGTCTGACCGTCCGACGCGGTCTCGATCACCCCGAACTCCTTGGCCTGCTCGATCGGGACGCGGATCGCCGCCACCGTCACCTCGGCCCCGCCCTCGACGTGCTGGTCGATCATCTGCCGCGGGTCCATCCGGTAGATGTGGTCGGCGCCGAACACCGCCACGTAGTCGGGCCGCTCGTCGTACAGGAGGTTCAGGTTCTGGTAGATGGCGTCGGCCGAGCCGGAGAACCAGTACGGGCCGCGCCGCATCTGCGCGGGCACCGGCGCGACGTAGTTCCCGAGCAGCGGCGACAGGCGCCAGGTCGCGGCGACGTGGCGGTCGAGCGAGTGGCTCTTGTACTGGGTGAGCACCACGATGCGCAGCAGGCCGCCGTTCACGAGGTTCGAGAGCGCGAAGTCGATCAGCCGGTAGTTCCCGCCGAACGGGACGGCCGGCTTCGCGCGGTCGTCGGTCAGCGGCGCGAGCCGCTTGCCCTCGCCTCCGGCGAGCACGATCCCGAAGACATCGGGCGCCGCCGCCATCTATGAGATGCGCTCGAGCAGGCGCACGCGCGTGGCCAGCGCATGCAGCAGCGCGAAGCTGATCTGCGGCTCCTGCTTCAGCAGCCGCAGGAAGGCCGCCCGGCCGATCTCCAGCACGAGCAGCTCGCCGGCGGCGGTGACAGTCGCCGACCTCGGCGCGTCGTCGAGCAGCGCCATCTCGCCGAAGTACGAGCCCGGGCCGATGCGCCGCGGGCGCCGTCCGGGAACGCCGACCGACGCATGGCCGTCGAGGATCACGTAGAACGCATCGCCCGGCCGGCCGACGACCACGACGGGAACGCCGCGCTGGAACCGCTTCGGCCTGGCGAGCGAGACGACGCGGCGGAGCTGGCGCCGCGAGAGCGTCTGGAAGAGCGGCACCTGCTCGAGCACTGCGGCCCACTCGCCGGCCGCGCGTCTCGAGCCGCGCTCGATCCCGAGGGCAGCCGTCGCCGCAGCGCCTGCCGCCACGCTCGTACCTGCCATGGCCGCAACCTTAACGGCGGCTAGTTAGATAAAGGTCGCGATCTCGTCGAGCGTCTTCTTCTCGAGCTGCGGCACCTTCGCCGACGGGGCCGGGTAGCCGACCGGGATGAGGAGAAACGGGCGCTCGTGGTCGGGCCGGTCGAGGATCTCGTTGAGGAAGCCCATCGGCGAAGGTGCGTGCGTGAGTGTCGACAGCCCGGCCGTGTGGAGGGCCGCGAGCAGGAATCCGACCGCGATGCCGACCGACTCGCGGACGTAGTAGTGCTTGCGCTTCTCGCCGTCCTCCCAGCGCCACGGCTGCTCGAAGACTGCGATCACGTACGGCGCGTCACTGAGGTGCGGCTTGATCCAGTCGGTTCCGATCGGCCGGATCGCGTCCAGGTACTCGACCCCGGCGCGCTCACGGTAGAGCAGCTCCTCTTCGCGCTCCGCGGCGGCGCGAATGCGCTCCTTCGTCTCCTGGTCCGAGACGACGACGAACGTCCACGGCTGCTGGTTCGCACCGGACGGCGCGCTGCCCGCGACGAGGAGCGCGTTCTCGACGAGGTCGCGCGGCACGGGGTCGCTCGAGAAATGCCGTACCGACCGCCGCGTCCTCATCAGGTCGAGGAACGCGCGTGCACGCGCCTCGGCCTCCTCCGCGGAGACCCGCTCCGGCGCGTACCGCTCGGGGCGGTACTCGGCCGGCGCACGCGTGACGGTCACGCGGCGCGCTCCAGGACGGCGTCGAAGAGGTCCAGCCTCGCGGCCGGGAACGAGAGCAGCTCGCCGCGCAGCTGCACCGCGAGCAGCCCGTCAGGGGAGAGCCGGTCGGCCGATGCCTCGCTCAGACGGCGGTAGTGGTCGAGGCCGTCGCCGGCCGCGAACACGGCCGTGAGGGGCTCCTCGTCGAGATCGGGATGCAACGCTCCCTCGTCGTTCGGCAGGTAAGGGAGATTCGCAACCACGACGTCGATCGGCCCCGAAACCGGTTCGAGTAGATCGCCGTGACGAACCGTCACGTCGACACCGTAGCGCTCGGCATTGCGCCGGGCGAGCGCGACGGCATCCGCATTGACGTCCGTTGCGAAGACGCGCGCGTGCGGCGCCGCGCGCGCGATTGCGATCGCGATCGCTCCCGAGCCGGTGCCCGCGTCGACGACGACCGCCTCGCGCCCGCCGATGTGACGGAGCGCGCGGTCGACCAGCCCCACGCTCGTCGCGCGCGGCGTCATGACGAGGCCCGGTGCGGTGATCAGCTCCAGGCCGGCGAACTCGGCGAGCCTCATCCGACTCCCGCAGCGGCGAGCAGCACGAGCACGAGCGTGGTCGCCGCGAGCAGTCCGTGGAGCGCCACCACCGGGACGGGGAAGCGCTGCTCGGGAGGCTCGCCGGTCGACGCCTCGATGTTGCCGCCGCGGCCGCGGCGACGCGACAGCCAGATCCCGAGCATGCCGAACCCGAGCAGGGCGACGACGAGCAGGAGCGCGAACGCGATCCAGGCGAGCGCGCTACCGCCGGCGGCGACGTAGATGATCCACAGCACGAGCCCGGTGGCCGCCAGCGCGAAGTGGCCGAGGATCAGCGGCGGCCGGATCCGTGGGTTCTGGTCGGACGGCTTCATGCCACCGTTCCGTAGCCAGACGGCGAGCAGGAAAAACCCGCCGGCGGCGGTGACGATCCAGGCGATCAGCGCAGCCCAACTCATCTCTCTCCTCCCTCGACACGCATTCCGTGAACGAAGACGACGGCGCCGCCGAGCCAGCCTCCTGCGGTCATGGCGACGAGCCCGACGAGCACCAGCACGAGCCCGCCCGTCGTCACCGAGCCGTCACGGTAGCCCGCGTGCTGCACCCAGGCGGCGACCGCGAACAGGACGACGGCGGTCACCATCGCACTCAGGTGGAGCGTGGCCGTGCGCCACAAGGGCGACCCCCACTCGATCGTCACCCAGTCGGCGAAGCCGGTGAGGGCCGTCGGCACGGCGACGATCAGGCCGCCGATCAGCGCCAGCCACATGGCCGGCCCGGCGGCCGACTCGATCCACCCCAGCGCACCGACCACCGCCAGGCCCGCCGCGAGCACGAACATGCCGATCGTCGCGTCGGTGAGGGGCGGGTGAGCCGGGTGGCCGGGTGGGCCGTGCAGCAGACGTACGAGCAGTTCAGTCATTTAGACCGTGATAGTGTATTTAGAAGCTCGAGGCTGCGCAAGCGGCTAGCGCCGCTCGACCCCGAGCGTGATCAGCACGCGGCAGGAGGCGTGATCGGCGAGGCAGTCGCGCGTCTCGCATTCGACGCGCGCGACCTCGACACCGGAAAGCGCCTGGGCCGTAAGCCCGGCCCACATGCCGCGGTCGATCTCGGCCGCCTCGGGACGGGCGCGCACGAGGGGCCGCAGTGGGCACGTGGGCGTCGCGATCACGGCTCCGTCCGCCGAGACCTCCTCGACCGACGCCTGGTACCCGAGCCGTCCGACCGCCGTGCACACGCGCTCGAAACCCGCGCGGAGAGATCGCGAGGGCCGGAGGCCGGCAGCCGTCGCGAGGTCGCGGCCGAACGCGACGCCGACCTCGTGCAGCCGGGCGCGACGGCCGCGCGCCGGCAGCGCATCGAGCACGTGCCCGAGGAGCGATTCGTAGCGCCGCGCGGGGAACTCGATCGCGACGAGCTCCGGCGCCACCGTGTACGTCTTGGCGGGCCGCCCGGAGCCCGGGCCGGTCCTCCCGGTCCTTCGCTCGTATCCCGGCACGAGCAGGCCCGCCTTGACCAGTCGCTCGAGCCGCGAGCGCGCGACGTTGCGGTGCACGTCGTGAGCCTCGGCGAGCTGGTCTGCGGTGATCGGGCGTGCCTGCGACCGCGCGTACACGAGCGCGGCGCGCAGCTCTGGATCGCCGACGGCGTCGAGACCGTTCATCTCTAACGCCAAGCTAGCAGGCTTTAGAACTGGAACTACGGCTGATCGCGAACGAGCTCCAGCGTCGCGCAGTGAAGTCCGGCGATCGCGAACTTGTGGCTCTCCGAGAAGTCGACCTGGATCACCTCGACACCGTGGCGGTCGAGCGCACGCAACACCGTCGGCGACCCGCTGTTCATCACGACCTTCCCGGGCGCGAGCGTCACCCCGTTCAGCGCGAGGTCCCAGTACTCCTCGACGGGCACCTCGATGATCGTGAAGTCGCGGCGGATCAGCTCGCGCACGAATCCGTAGTTCACGAGGTGCGGCGCCAGCAGGACGGTGCGCTCGTCGACGGCGAGCATGACCATGTCCATGTGCGACGTGCCGATGTTGCCGTTGCCCGTCGAGTCGTACCAGCCCGGGCTGTGGCAGACGATCAGCTCGATGCCGA
This sequence comes from Gaiellaceae bacterium, assembly GCA_035473635.1. GTDB lineage: Bacteria > Actinomycetota > Thermoleophilia > Gaiellales > Gaiellaceae > PALSA-600. The sequence continues at coordinate 7,412 of DATIOD010000075.1, forward strand.
GGTTCTCGAGCACGAAGCGGAGCTGCCGGAGACCCTCCTCGTTCGCGACCACTGACTCGTTGAAGACGAACGTCGTCGCGTCGAGCCAGCGGCCGGCGCCGGGCTCGCAGATCGCCGTCCCGTGGAACGTCATGTAGATCGGGACCTGCAGCGTCGCGAGCACCTTCTCCCAGATCACCTCGCGCCCGCGCTGCCACGAGCCGAGCCCGTAGCGATGGAGGAGCGCGCCGCCGCGCACGACCAGCCCCGCGCCGGCGAGCGTGACGAGGTTCTTGATCCAGCCGTACGCGCCGATCGCCGGCACGGGCGGCTCGATGTAGTTCACGCGGACGCCGTTCGCCTCGAGCACCGCGTAGTACTCGTCGAACTGTGCCTGCAGCCGGCCGAGGTCGGCGTTGCCCGCGGCGCTCGAGTAGTAGTACTGCCACTCCTCGGCGTACTCGGGGCGGATCTCGTTCTCGCTCGGCCGCGACACGAGCACCTCGCGGAGCGTCCCGAGGCCTTCCGCGCCCCAGCGGCGTCCCCAGATCTGCTCGACCTCGTCGTAGAAGTCGGTCTCGTGGAGCATGTAGTTGCGGAGCGGCTTGCCCTCCTCGAACCACGGCAGCTGCTCGAGCACGGCGCGCTCGTCGTGGTCCGCGGCGGGCCTCGGCGAGGAGTAGGTCAGCTCGACGGCGTCGCCGTCGGCCGTGCGGATCGTGAAGGGAACGCTCTCACGTGTCGCCGCGCGATCGTCTCTGAGCTTCATCTTCGTCGCACCTCCGGGTCAGTTCATCGCGACCCGATACTCGCGGAAACCGCGGTCAGTTTGCGACGCGGTACGGCACGAGCCGCCATGCGGCCCAGCTCCAGTACCAGGCCGGCGGCCGCTTGGGCGCCGTCGCCGGGCGCGCTCCCTGTCCGTGCTGCCACGCGAAGAGGCCGAACGCCCAGCGTGGAATCGCCCGCGGGATGCCTGCGGGACGCGCCTTCGGCTTCACCGCCACCGGCCGCGTCGGCTTGCCGAGGTTGCCGCTCGGATCGACGGCACGCACGCGGTAGACGGTCAGCCCGCTCGAGTGGAACGCGCGCACGACCACGCGGCGCGACGTGCCCTTGAGCTTCTGCACCGGCTTCCCGTCGAGCAGCACGTCGTAGGAGGCGACGATGCCGCCGTCGTCGGTTGCGCCCTGCCACTGGAGCACCAGCGAGTTGCCGTGGAAGCGTCCGACGAACGCCTGCGGCTGCGTCGGCGGCGTCGTGTCGGAGCGCAGGCCGAAGAAGCCCGGCACGAACGTCTTGATCTCCGCCGTCCCGTCCGGATCGAGTGTGTAGCCCGTGTCGACCGGCACCGCCCCCGACGCGAGCTTCGGGATCGCCTTCCAGGTCGTGCCGTCGCCCGAGTACGAGGGAACGAGCCCGGCCGCGGGTGTGAGCAGGTGCACGGTGACCGGCGCGCCGAATCGCGTCACGGGAGCCTGCGTATCGGCCTGGGTGACGGTGAGCTGCACCGCGTAGTCCGTCGTGGCGTTCGGCTGCGACGTGGGCGTCAGCGTCACGACGACCGGGACCGAGAACGCCTCGAGCGGCCACGACGCGGCCGCCTTGGCGTCACCCGAGCCGACCGCGCCGCCCGTGGGCGTCGTCGGCGAGGTTGTCGGCGGCGGTGGCGGCGGCGGGGCGGGCGCCCCGGTCGGGCCGACGACCGGCCCGTCGACGTAGTCGTTGTCGATGTTGAGCGTCACGCCGCCCCAGGTCTCGTTGTGTCCGCCCTTGTACTGGTGGACGCGCTGATGGTCGGCCCACAGCGCGTCGGACACGTGGGTGTCGCCGAAGACGCCCTCGACACCGTTCCAGTTCGCGATCCACGCCGCGTCGGGAATCGCGGCGCCGAGCGTCGCGATGTCGCGGATCGTCGACGCCGCGCTGCCGTAGACGCCGGACACCCACCCGGCGCCGCGCAGCTCGTTCACCCAACCGGTGACGAAGGCCTGCACCGCCTTGCTGCACGCCGCGTTGTTCGTCGCGTACCCCTCGACGTCGAGGTAGAGAGGGCTGCCGAACGGCAGGCCGAACTGCGTCGCCTTCGCCACCGCGTCGTCGGCGGCCGCGCTGCCCTGCGTCGTCGCCGTGGAAATCGTCTGCGAGATCTTGGCGAGCCCCGATTGGCTGACGCACGGCGCCTGCAGACCGACGTAGAGCGGAAGCAGGCTCCAACCGGCCGCGAGCGTCTTCGAGACCCAGGTCGCCGAGAGGTTCCCGTCCTTGCACGCGCGGTTGACGCCGCCGAGGTAGATGCCGACGGCCAGGTACGGCGACGCAGCCCACGCGTTGAGCGCGGCGAGCGACGGCGCGGTGCACGTCTCGAAGCCGTAGCCCGTCAAGACATCGGCGGCGCGCGTCGACGTCGCGCCTGACGGGCCAGGCACGGCGAGCACGAGCAGCACTGCGAGTGCGGCCCCGGCGGCGGCGAGACGCCTCACCCGGCCAGGGTGCACGCGATGTGTGAAGAAACCGTCAGGCGCACTGCGGTGCCAGGCACCTTGGTGCCTGGCACCGAATCAGACGGCCTGGAGCGGCGGCATCACGCGGCCGCCACGGGCGCTCTTCCCGGCCGCGCGCAGGACGCGCCGGTAGGCCTCGACGGCGGTCGGCGCCGACGCCATCACCTCGCCGGTCGAGCGCATCTCGGGGCCGCGCGCATCGGCTCCCGCGAACCGCTCCGACGGGAACACGGCCTCCTTCGCCCACACGCGGTTCGGTTCGGCGCGCTCCGGCAGGTCGAGATCGCGCAGCGACTCGCCGAGCAGCAGGCGCACCGCGTGCTCGACCAGCGGCACGCCCGTCGCCTTCGCCACGAACGCGACCGTCCGCGACGCGCGCGGGTTCGCCTCGAGCACGTAAAGCCGACCGCCGGCGTACGCGAGCTGCAGGTTGAGCAGGCCCCGGACGCCGACCGCACGCGCGACGAGCGAAGCTGCGTCGCGAACGCGCGCGTCGAGCTCGCGTGACACCGACGGTCCCGGCAGCACGCACGCGCTGTCGCCCGAGTGCACCCCGGCGGGCTCGACGTGCTCGAGGATCGCAGCGGTCCACGCGCCCTCGCCGTCGGCAAGCACCTCGACGTCGAGCTCGAGCGCGCCTTCGAGATAGCGGTCGACGAGGCACGGGCCGACGACGTCGAGCTCGGCGGCTTCGCGAGCAACGTGCATGCCACGTCCTCCGAGGACGTGGTGCGGCCGCACCAGCACCGGATAACCGAGCCGGTCGGCGATCGCACGCGCGTCGTCCGCGTTCGCGGCGGCGCCCCACTCCGGCGCCAGCTCGCCCACGAGCTCCGCGAACCGCGCGCGATCCTCAGCGGCATCGATGGCGTCCAGCGGATCGCCGAGCAGCGGCACGCCCGCCGCGGCCAGCGCCGGCGCAAGCCGGAGGGGCGTCTGGCCGCCGAACGAGACCGCCACGCCGATCGGGCGCTCGAGCTCGCACACCTCGAGCACGCGCGGCGCGGTCAGCGGCTCGAGATAGAGCCGGTCGGAGGTGTCGTAGTCGGTCGACACGGTCTCGGGGTTCGAGTTCACGAGCACCGCCTCGTACCCGAGCTCCTTCAGCGTGCGCGCCGCGTGCACGCAGCAGTAGTCGAACTCGATCGCCTGCCCGATCCGGTTCGGTCCCGAGCCGAGCACGACCACTGCGCGGCCCGAAGGAGGCGGCCCTTCGTCCTCTCCCTCGTGCGTGACGTAGTAGTACGGCGTTCGCGCGTCGAACTCACCGGCACACGAGTCGACCGCCAGCCGGACCGGCCGCCCCGTCGGCTGCGGCGCAGTGGCAACCTCGCGGATCTGCTCGGCGAAGTACGGATGGATGCCCGGCAGCTCGAGGTCGCGGCGCGCCGCCTCGAGGTAGAGATCCCACCGCTCGGGCAGCGGCCTGCCGAGCAGCGACTCGTCGAACGCGACAGGGCCGGACTCGCGCCCCTCGAACGCCTTCGTGAATGCCTCGGCAAACGTCCGCCCGAGCCCGAGCGCCTCGCCGATCGCGCGCATCTCGGCGCCGAGGGCGCGGTCGGCCCACGGAAACTTCTCGAACTCGAAGCGGGGCGCCTTCACGGCGACGTAGTCGAGCGCGGGCTCGAACGCCGCCGTCGTCTGCTGCGTGATGTCGTTCGGCAGCTCGTCCAGCGTGTAACCGACCGCGAGCAGCGCCGCGAGCTTCGCAATCGGAAAGCCGGTCGCCTTGCTCGCGAGCGCGGACGAGCGCGACACGCGCGGGTTCATCTCGATCACGCGCAGCTCGTGCGTCCCCGGGTGGACCGCGAACTGAACGTTCGCGCCGCCGGTGGCGACGCCGACCCCCCGCGCCGTCGCGAACGCCGCCTCGCGCAGCTGCTGGTACGCGGCGTCGGGAAGCGTCTGCTGCGGCGCGACCGTCCACGAGTCACCGGTGTGCACGCCCATCGGGTCGAGGTTCTCGATCGAGCAGACGACGACGGCGTTGCCGGCGCGGTCGACCATCACCTCGAGCTCGTGCTCCTGCCAGCCGCCGAGGTACTCCTCGACGAGCACCTGGCCTACCGGGCTCGCAGCGATCCCGCGCGCGACGGCAGCGGCAAGCTGCGCGCGCGTGTGCGCGATCCCGCCACCGGTTCCGCCGAGCGTGAAGGCCGGCCGCACGATCGCCGGCACCGGGAAGTCGACATCGACCGACGAGGCGACGATCGAGTGCGGCACGGCGAGACCCGCAGCCTGGACGGTCTCGCGGAAGAGCTCGCGGTCCTCGGCGCGCCGGATCGCGACGATGTCGGCACCGATCAGCTCGACGCCGCAGTCGGCGAGCTCCACGGCGAGGTTGAGGGCCGTCTGGCCGCCGAGCGTCGGCAGGATCGCATCGGGCCGCTCGCGGTCGATCACCTCGCGCACCGTCCCCGAGTCGAGCGGCTCGAGGTAGGTCGCGTCGGCCCATTCGGGGTCGGTCATGATCGTCGCCGGGTTCGAGTTGACGAGCACGACGCGGTAGCCCTCGCGGCGCAGCACGCGGCACGCCTGCGCGCCGGCGTAGTCGAACTCGCACGCCTGCCCGATGCGGATCGGGCCGGAGCCGAGGATCAGGATCGTGCGAAGGTCGGTGCGCTTCGGCACGCGTCGGCCAGCCGGTCGAAGAAGGGCAGGGCGTCGAGCGGCCCGGGCGCAGCCTCGGGGTGGAACTGGACGCTCGCGAAGCCGTCGCCCTCGAGGCCCTCGCACGTGCCGTCGTTCAGCGACACGTAGGCGGCGTCGTCCTCGGCGGCGACCGCGAAGCCGTGGTTCTGCACGGTGACCAGCACGCGACCGGTGCGCGTGTCGCGCACGGGATGGTTCGCGCCGCGATGGCCGAACGGCAGCTTGAAGGTGTCGTGGCCGAGCGCGAGACCGAGCAGCTGGTGGCCGAGGCAGATGCCGAACACGGGCACGCGGCCGAGCAGCGAGCGAATCGTGTCGATCTCGTCCGCGAGCACCGCGGGGTCCCCCGGCCCGTTCGAGACGAGCACGCTGCGCGGCTTCGCCTCGAGGATCGCGTCGGCGTCCCACGTCGCCGGGACGACGAGCGCCTCGAGGCCGGCGGCGGCCAGGCGGCGCGGGATCGAGTACTTCGTGCCGAGGTCGACGACGACGACGCGCGGCCCGGAGCCCACCGAGTACGGGACGAGCGTCCCGACCCGCCGATCGAGCGGGCGGCCGTCGATCGGCGGCTCCGCGAGCGCCCGCGCCTGCAGCTCGGCCGGCGGCGCATCGCCGAGCGCGCACCGCACGACGCCGCCGGCGCGGATGCGCCGCACGAGCGTGCGCGTGTCGACGCCCGTCAGCGCGACAACACCGCGCTCCCGCAGCCAGCCGGCGAACGCCGGGCGGGCGTCGCGCATGACGATGCCCTCGCACTGCACGCGCTCGGACTCGAGCCGCCGCTCGTCGACCCCGTACGTGCCGACGAGCGGATACGCGAAGCACAGCACCTGGGCGACGTAGCTCGGGTCGGTGACCGCCTCCTCGTAGCCGGCCATCGCGGTCGTGAAGCAGGCCTCGCCGGCGGCAATCCCCGGTGCGCCGATCGAGACGCCGGGCAGAGTCGTGCCGTCCTCGAGCACCAGCAGGCCGGTCGGAATCGATTGCATGATTTGCACTATAGTGCATACTAAGCAAGATGCTCGAGGCTGCCATCATCGGCTGCGCCGGCTACACCGGCCAGGAGACGCTCGACCGGCTGCTCGCCCATCCCGAGCTCGAGCCGGTGGCGCTCGGCTCGGACTCGCTCGTGGGCCGGCCGGCGAGCGCGCTCGACCCGCGCCTCGACGGCGACCTTCCCACCTTCGTCTCGAACGCCGAGGCGGCCGCGTCGGGCGCCGATGTCCTCTTTCTCTGCACCGGCCACGCGGCCGCGGCGGCGTTCGAGGCGCCCGCGGACGCCGTCGTCGTCGACCTCTCGGCCGCACACCGGCTACGCGACGCCGAGACCGCGCGCAACTGGTACGGCACTGCACCCGGCGCGTGGAGCTACGGCCTGCCCGAGCTCTACCCGCCGCAGGGCCGGCTGATCGCGAACCCCGGCTGCTACGCGACCGCCGCGCTGCTCGCCCTCGGCCCATTGGCCGGAGAGCTGGAGACGGCGATCGTCGACGCGAAGTCGGGCGTCTCCGGCGCCGGACGGACCCTCAAGCACTCGTCGCACGCGGGCGCGGTGCTCGAGAACCTCGCGCCCTACGCGGTGGGCGAGCACCGCCACGCACCCGAGATCGCCGAGCAGCTCGGCTTCGACATCTGCTTCGTCCCGCATCTCCTGCCCGTGCGCCGCGGCCTGCTCGCCACCTGCTACGTCCACTTCGACGGCGACGCGCGCGAAGCAATCGAGGACGCGTACGGATCGAGCCCGATCGTCCGCGTGCTCCCGGAGGGCGTCGCGCCCGAGCTCGGCCGCGTCCAGGGCACGGACACGGCGGAGGTCGCCGTCTTCACCGACCGCTCGACCGACACGACGATCGTCGTCTGCGCGATCGACAACCTCGGCAAGGGCGCAGCCGGGCAGGCCGTCCAGAACGCGAACGTCGCGCTCGGCCTCGACGAGACTGCCGGCCTGCGGCTGAGCGGGGTGCTCGTATGAGCATCACCGCGCCCAACGGGTTCGCGGCCGCCGGCGTCGCGGCCGGCATTCGCCGCGAGGGCAAGGACCTCGCGCTCGTCCGCGCCACGACGCGCGCGACCGGCGCCGCGATGTGGACGCAGAACCGCGTTCAGGCCGCACCGGTGGTTGTCTCGAAGGCGCACCTCGAGCTGGCCGAGCCGCAGGCTGTCGTTGTCAACAGCGGGGTCGCGAACGCGGCGACGGGGAGCCGCGGCGAGATCGACGCTCTCGCGACCGCGGCCGAGGCCGCGCGGCTCCTCTCGCTGGACGTCGAGGAGGTGCTCGTCCTCTCGACCGGCGTGATCGGCGCCCCGCTGCCGCTCGACCGCATCCGCGCGGCGCTGCCGACGGCCGCCGCCGCACTGTCGGAGGACGGCGGCGAGGACGCGGCGCAGGCAATCCTGACGACGGACACGAAGACGAAGCAGGCGGTCTCGCGCGGCGAGGGCTTCGCCGTCGGCGGGATGGCGAAGGGCTCGGGGATGATCCACCCGAACGTCGCGACGATGCTCGCCGTCGTCACGACTGACTATCCGCTCGAGCCGGGCGAGGCGATCGAGCTGCTCCGGCCCGCGGTCGACGAGAGCTTCAACTCGATCTCGGTCGACGGTGAGTGCTCGACGAACGACGCCGTCGTCCTGCTCGCCTCCGGCGCGTCATCGCTCACGCGCACGGCCGACACCGACACCGCGTTCGTGCACGCGCTGCAGGCGGTGTGCGCCGACCTCGCGGCGCAGATCGTCGCGGACGGCGAAGGCGCGACCATCGTCGCCGAGATCACGGTCACCGGAGGCGCCTCCGCCGCCGGCGCGCGCGCGGTCGCGCAGCGAATCGCGACCTCGCCGCTCGTCAAGACCGCGCTGTTCGGTCGCGACGCAAACTGGGGCCGTGTGCTGATGGCGGCCGGGAGCGCTCCGCTGAACGGCGGCTACGCGCCGCTCGACCCCGCACGCGTCTCGCTCACCTACAACGGCACTCCCGTGCTCGTCGCAGGCGCGCCGCAGAACGTCGAGCCGCCGGTCGACGGCGCGACCTGCTCGATCGTGCTCGACCTCGGGCTCGGCGACGCAACCGCGAGCTACCTCACCACCGACCTGTCCTACGACTACGTCCGCATCAACGCGGACTACCGCTCATGACACCGGTCGTCGTGAAGCTCGGCGGCGCGGTGGCGGCGCAGTCGGCCGAGACGGTGCTCGCGCTCGCCGAGGTCGAGCAGGTATGCGTCGTGCACGGCGCCGGCGAGCAGATCACGCTCGAGATGGAGCGCGCCGGGATCCCGGTCCGTTTCGTCGGCGGCCGCCGCGTCACCGGCCCCGACGCGCTCGACGTCGTGCGCCGCTCGTTCGCGCAGGTCGGCGAGGCGCTGTGCGCCGCGCTCGGCCCGCGCGCGCTGCAGCTCAACGGCGACGAGATCGGCCTCCAGGCCGTGCAGATGCCCGAGCTCGGGCTCGTGGGCGACCCGCTCCCCTCCGCGCCGCCCGCGGTGCTCGACGCGCTCGCCGCCGGGCAGATCCCGGTGGTCGCGCCGCTCGCCGTGGGGCCGCTGAACGTCAACGCCGACGAGGCCGCGGCGGCGCTCGCTCAGGGCCTCGCCGCGGACCGGCTGCTCTTCCTCACCGACGTCGACGGGCTGATCCTGAACGGCGAGGTCGTCGAGCGGATCGACGCCGGCGACGCAACCGATCTGCTCGACCGCGCGCTGCTCGAAGGCGGAATCGTCCCGAAGCTTCGGGCCGCCGTCACGGCGGCGCAGGCGGGCGTCCCGGCCGCGATCGGCCGCACGGCGGTGGTCGCATGACCGACACCGCGACGCAGCACCTGCTGCCGACGTACGCGCGGCTCGACGTCACGTTCGTCTACGGCGACGGCATGTGGCTCGTCGACGCCGCCGGCAGGCGCTACCTCGACTGCCTCGGCGGGATCGCCGTCGTCTCCCTTGGGCACCGGCATCCGGCGCCGCTCGCAGCCGCACACGCGCAGCTCGACCGGCTCTGGCACGTGTCGAACCTGTTCTGGACGGAGCCGATGCAGGAGCTCGCGTCCAGGCTCTCGGATCGCTTCGGCGGCGCGAGCGCCTTCTACTGCAACTCGGGCGCCGAGGCCGTCGAGGCCGCGATCAAGTGGGCGCGCAAGTCGACGGGCCGGCCGGGACTGGTCGCGCTCGAGAACTCCTTCCACGGACGCACGGCGGGCGCGCTCTCGATCACCGGACAGCCGGCGAAGCGCGCCGCGTTCGAGCCGCTGCTCCCGGGCGTCGTCTTCGCGACACCGTCGACGCTCGCAGACGTCGTCTCCGACGAGACGGCGGCGATCGTGCTCGAGCCGGTTCAGGGCGAGGGCGGCGTGCACCCGCTCTCGGCCGAGACGCTCGCCGAGGCGCGCGAGCTCGCCGACGAGCACGGCGCGATGCTCGTGTTCGACGAGATCCAGACCGGCGTCGGCCGCTGCGGGTCGTTCTTCGCCTGGGAGCGAAGCGGCGTCAAGCCGGACGCAGTCACGCTCGCCAAGGGCCTCGCGAACGGCCTTCCGATCGGCGTGCTGCTCGTCTCCGCCGACGCGCCGATCGGCTTCGAGCCGGGCGACCACGGCTCGACGTTCGGCGGCAACCTCGTCTCGTGTGCCGCCGCGTGCGCGGTCGTCGACACGATCGACGACGCGTTCCTGACCCGGGTGCGCGACGTGTCGGCGCAGCTCGCAGCCGGGCTCGCGCCGTTCGGCGCGGTGCGCGGGCTCGGCCTCCTGCTCGGCGTCGACATCGACCGGCCGGTCGGCCCGGTCGTCGACGGGGCGCTCGCCCGGGGCCTCGTCGTCGGCACCGCCGGCGAACGCACGCTGCGACTCGCGCCCCCACTCGTGATCACGGCCGACGAGGCCGCCCAGGCAGTCGACATCCTCGCGGAGGTTCTCGCATGACGACGAAGTACGAGCGCCAGGGAACGATCCTCAGGCTCGTGCAGCAGCACCAGCTGTCGACGCAGACCGAGCTCGCCGACGCGCTGCGCGCGGAGGGCATCGACACCGTGCAGGCGACGGTCTCGCGCGACATCGCGCAGCTCGGGCTCGTGAAGGTGCGCGCGTCGGACGGCAGGCTCGTCTATGCGCTGCCCGGGGCCGCCGACCTGCGCCGGCTCGAGGAGCTGACCACGGCGCTCCGGCGCTGGGCGGGCGCCATGACGCCGTCCGGCGCGCTGCTCATCGTGCAGACGCCGCGCGGAGTCGCCGTGCCGCTCGCCGACGCGATCGACGGTGCGGGCCTGCCGCAGGTCGCGGGCACGATCGCGGGCGACAACACCGTCTTCGTCGCTGCACGCGAGCCGCACACCGGCGGCGAGCTGGCGTCCGAGCTGCACGCGCTGATCGACGGGGTCGCCGAATGAGCGTTTTGCCGTCGGCCGCCGAGGGCGGCGCGATCCTCGCGTCGCTGCCGGTCGGCGAGCGGGTCGGGATCGCGTTCTCGGGCGGCCTCGACACCTGCTGCGCGATCGCGTGGATGCGCGAGCGGGGTGCCGTTCCGTACGCGTTCACCGCGGATCTCGGTCAGTACGACGAACCGGACATCGGCGCGGTGCCGGCCCGCGCGCTTCGCTACGGCGCCGAGGACGCGGTGCTCGTCGACTGCAAGGAGACACTCGCCGGCGAGGCGCTCGCGGCCCTCCAGTGCGGCGCGTTCCACATCCAGACCGCGGGGCACCGGTACTTCAACACGACGCCGCTCGGGCGTGCGGTCACCGGGACGCTGCTCGTGCGCGAGATGGCCGCGCACGGCGTCGACATCTGGGGAGACGGGTCGACGTACAAGGGCAACGACATCGAGCGCTTCTACCGCTACGGCCTGCTCGCGAACGAGCACCTGCGCATCTACAAGCCGTGGCTCGACACGGCCTTCGTCGAAGAGCTCGGCGGGCGCAGCGAGATGAGCGAGTGGCTCGCGGCGCGCGGGCTCGATCACGGCACGTCGGCCGAGCTCGCGTACTCGACCGACGCGAACCTGCTCGGTGCGACGCACGAGGCGAAGAACCTCGAGTACCTCGACACGTCGATGCGCATCGTCACGCCGATCATGGGCGTCGCCCACTGGGACGCTGCGGTCGCGATCGAGCCCGAAGAGGTGACGGTCGAGTTCGCCGAGGGCGTGCCGGTCGCGATCGACGGACGGGAGCTCGGCCCGGTCGAGCTCGTCCTCGCGGCGAACGAGATCGGCGGACGCCACGGGCTCGGCATGTCGGATCAGATCGAGAACCGCGTGATCGAGGCGAAGAGCCGCGGCATCTACGAGGCGCCGGGAATGGCACTTCTGCACATCGGGTACGAGCGACTGCTGACCGCAATCCACAACGAGGCGACCCTCGAGCGCTACGCGGTCGACGGACGCAGGCTCGGCCGTCTGCTCTACGAGGGGCGGTGGTTCGACGTCCAGGCGCTGATGCTGCGCGAGTCGCTCCAGCGGTGGGTCGCGCGCCCGGTCTCGGGATCCGTGACGGTCGAGCTCCGCCGCGGCGACGACTACACGATCGTCGACACGCGCGGCGAGCACCTCTCGTACGAGCCCGAGCGGCTGAGCATGGAGCGCAGCTCGACCGCGTTCAGCGCCGGCGACCGGATCGGCCAGCTCGCGCTGAAGCTCAACGACATCACCGACTCGCGGCGCATGCTCGAGCGTCTGGGCTGGACGCTGTGATGCTGTGGGCCGGCCGCGTCGGCGGCGAGCTCGCGCCGGAGGTGTGGGAGTTCCTGCGCGCGACTGACGACGAGCTGCTCCCGTACGACGTCCAGGGCACGCTGCTGCACGCCGAGCGGCTGCACGCCGCTGGGCTGCTCGACGACGCGGAGCTGACCGACGTGCGCGAGGCGCTCGCGGAGCTGCACGAGGTCGAGGGCGAGGACGAGGATGTCCACTCGTTCATCGAGCGCCGGCTCGGCGAGGTCGGCCGCAAGATCCACGCCGGCCGGTCGCGCAACGACCAGGTCGCAGCGGCGATGCGGCTCTACGTCGCCGACGCCTGCCAGGAGGCGACCGAAGCGCTCGGTGCGTTCGCGCGCGTGCTGCTCGCACGGGCCGCCGCAGAAGTCGCCACGCCGCTCCCCGGCTACACGCACCTGCAGCGCGCGATCCCGGTGACCGTCGGCCACCACCTGCTTGCGTGGTGCGAGATGCTCGAGCGCGACCGCGAGCGCTTGGCGTTCGCGCGAGCGCAGGCGACCCCGTCGCCGCTCGGCGCCGGCGCGCTCGCCGGCTCGACGCTCCCGCTTCCGCCGCCGCCCGATCCGATGCGGAACTCGCTCGACGCGGTCGCCGATCGTGACTTCGCGCTCGACTACCTGTACGCGGCGACCGTGCTGTTCGTCCACCTCTCGCGGATCGGCGAGGAGCTCGTGCTCTGGACGAGCAGCGAGTTCGGGTTCGCCCGGCTCCCCGAGGAGGCCGCGACCGGCTCGTCGATGATGCCGCAGAAGCTGAACCCGGACGTCGCGGAGCTCGCGCGAGGCAAGGCCGGCACGGCGATCGGCCGGCTCACCGGGCTGCTCGCGACGGTCAAGTCGCTGCCGCTCGCCTACAACCGCGACCTGCAGGAGGACAAGCAGCCCGTGTTCGCGGCGCGCGCCGACATCGCCGGCGCGCTTGCCGCGCTGACCGTCCTCGTCCACGGCCTCGAGCTCGACCGCGAGCGCATGGCGGCCGCGTGCGGCGACCCGCTGCTGCGGGCAACGGATGCGGCCGAGACGCTTGTGCTCGAGGGCGTGCCGTTCCGCGAGGCGCACGAGCAGGTCGCCGGAGCCGTTCGCGACGGGACGTTCACACCGCCTGCCGCCGCACCGCGGCTCGGCGACGTTGCCGCGGCCGTGCGCGCGGCCGAGGAGCGGTGGGCGTGACGCTGCCGCTGCCCGTCGACCTCACCGGCCGGCACCTGCTGCGCTCGTCGGATCTCGTCGCGTCCGAGGTCGAGGCGATCCTCGATCTCGCCGGCGAGCTCAAGGGCGACCTCACGCCGAGGCTCCAGGGGCGCACGCTCGGCCTCGTGTTCATGCAGCCCTCGACACGCACACGGCTGTCGTTCTCGGCGGCGATGGCCCAGCTCGGCGGGCAGCCGATCTCGCTGCGCAGCGACGAGCTGCAGCTCTCGCGCGGCGAGTCGATCGGCGACACGGCGCGCGTGCTCTCGCGGTATGTCGACGCTGTCGCGATCCGCACGCTCGCGCACGACGAGCTCGAGGCGTGGGCCGAAGTCGCGACGATCCCTGTGATCAACGCGCTGACGCAGGCCGAGCACCCGTGCCAGGCGCTCGCCGACGTGCTCACGATCCGCGACCGGCTCGGCGGGCTCGACGGTGTGCGCATCGGCTGGGTCGGCGACGGCACGAACGTGCTCGTCTCGCTCGCGGGGCTCGCACAGCTCACGGGCCTGCACATCGTCGCCGCGTGCCCGCCCGGGTACGAGCCGCCGGGGGGAACGCCGGTCGAGCTCGTGCGCGACCCGCGGGAAGCGGCCGAGGGCGCCGACGTGCTCGTCACCGACATCTGGACGAGCCTCGGGACCGACGCGGAGGCAGCGCGACGGATCCGCGAGCTCGAGCCCTACCGCGTCGACGCCGCCCTGCTGGAGCGCGCGGCGCCCGGCGCGATCGTCCTGCACTGCCTGCCCGCGCACCCGGGGGAGGAGATCACGGCCGACGTGCTCTACGGCCCGCAGTCCGCGGTCTGGGACGAGGCCGAGAACCGCCTGCACGTGCAGAAGGCGCTGCTCGCACTGCTCCTCGCCTGATCCTCGGACAGACTGCAGGCGGTGGAACCCGGGACGCTCATCCTGATCGTCGGCGGCGTGCTGCTGGTCTCCGTCGCCGCTGCGACGCTCGCCGGGCGGGCCGGCGTGCCCGTGCTCGTCGTGTTCCTCGGGCTCGGGATGCTGCTCGGGAGCGACGGGCCGGGCGGGATCGACTTCGCGGACGCGCACCTCGCGCGAACCGTCGGGATCATCGGCCTCGCGGTGATCCTGTTCGAGGGCGGCATCACTACGCCGTGGCGGGCGATCCAGCGCGTCGCCGCGCCGGCCGCCGCGCTCAGCACCGTCGGGATCGTCGTGACGATGGCGATCACTGCGCTCGCCGCGCACGCGGTGTTCCCGCTCTCGTGGTCGGCGTCGTTCCTGCTCGGCGCGGTCGTCGCCTCGACCGACGCGGCCGCCGTGTTCGCGACGCTGCGGGTGACGAGCGTGCGCCGGCGGCTCGCGCGCGTGCTCGAGGCGGAGTCCGGTGCGAACGACCCCACCGCCGTCGCGCTGACGGTCGGCCTGATCTCGTGGGTCGACGGCAGCTCGAGCGGCGTGGTCGAGCTCGCGGCGCTGGTGCTGCGCCAGCTCGCGGTCGGCCTGGCGTTCGGCCTCGCGGTCGGTGCGGCCGCGGCCTGGGCGCTCGCGCGCCTGCCGGAGCTGGCGGTGCCGTTCGCACCGGTGTTCACGATCGCCGCCGCCGCCGTCGGGTTCGGCCTCGCCGACGTCGCCGGGGGCAGCGGCTTCCTCGCCGTCTACATCGTCGGCCTCTGGATCGGCAACGCCGCCACGCGGCTCCGCCGGACGCTCGTCAACTTCCACGCCGGACTGGCGTTCCTCGCGCAGGTCGGTCTCTTCATCGTCCTCGGGCTCTTCTCGTTCCCGCACGAGCTCGCGTCGGTGATCCTTCCCGGGCTCGCGATCGTGGCGACCCTCCTGTTCGTCGCGCGACCGGTCGCGGTGTGGCTGTCGACGGTGCTCCAGGGTTTCAGCGTCCGCGAGCGTACGTTCCTCGGCTGGGCCGGGCTGCGCGGCGCGGTGCCGATCGTCCTCGCGACCTACCCCTACGCGGCGGGCCTGCACGAGAGCCGCACCATCTTCAACGCCGTGTTCTTCGTCGTGGTCGCGTCTTCGGTGATCCAGGGGCCGACGCTCGAGCCGCTCGCGCGACGCCTCGGCCTCACGGGGCGCGCGCGCGGCTCGTACGAGCCGCCCCTCGAGGTCGCCGCCGTCGACAGCCTCGGCAGCGGCCTGCTCGAGTTCGGCGTCGCGTCGGACTCGGCCGTCTCCGGGCGGCATGTGCGCGAGCTCGGGTTGCCGCGCGACGCGCTCGTGGCGGTGATCGTGCGCGACGGCGAGGCGCTGCCGCCGCGCGGCTCGACGCTGATCGAGGACGGCGACCGGTTGTACGTGCTGTCGCGCCGCGAGAGCCGGCGGGAGGTCGAGCGCCTCTTCGACGCGTGGCGCTGACTAGAGTCGCAACCGTGGAGCCGGTCGCAGACCACGCCGCCGCCGCGACGGTTCGCGCGTCGCTGCAGGCGGTTCGGTACGACGAGAAGCACATCGTCGACCTGCTCGGCGACGACGGTCCGGGCGCCGACGCGGAGGACGTCGTCGTCTTCGACCGGCGGCTGCCGGCGTCGACGCTCGCAACGGCCGTGCGCCTGCTCCTGCTGCAGCTCGCGGTGCCGGAGCGCGAGCTGGCCGGCGCGTTCGGCGACGACGGCGTCGGCGCGCTGATCGCGATCGGGCTCGCGCGGCGGGACGGAGAGCTGATCGAACCGCAGGCGCGGATCATGCCGGCCGAGGGGCTCCTGCTCGCATGCGACGCGTTCCCGCGCGGCGCCGAGGACCCGCCCGGCTATGTCGCCGCGTACACACCGACCGCCTCGTGGTGCGCGGCGCTCACTCCGCGTCCTCGGCGCAGGCGCGCGCTCGACGTCGGCACGGGGAACGGCGCTCAGGCGCTGCTCGCCGCGCGCCACTGCGATCACGTGATCGCGACGGACGTCAACCCGCGCGCGCTCGCATATGCCTCGCTCAACGCGGCGTTGAACGGGCTCGACAACGTGGAGGCGCGACTGGGCAGCCTGTTCGAGCCTGTCGCCGGCGACACCTTCGATCTGATCACGTGCAACGCGCCGTACGTGATCTCGCCGGAGACGAAGTGGCAGTACCGCGACGGCGGCCTGCCCGCCGACGAGTTCTCCGCGCGCGTCGTCGCGGGCGCCGCCGAGGCGCTCGCCGACGGCGGCTACGCGACCCTCCTCGTCAGCTGGCTCGCCGAGTCGGAGGACGAGCCCGACGGGCGCGTCAACGAGTGGCTCCGGCGAAGCGGCTGCGATGCGTGGGTGCTCGGGATCACGGGCGCTGACCCGCTCGAGCACGCCGCGACCTGGAACGACCACCTCACCGAGGACGACGCGCTCGGGGAGGCGCTCGACACGTGGACCGAGTACTTCCGCGACCTCGGCGTTGGCTGGATCACCGAGGGCGCGGTGCTCTTGCACCGAAGGAACGGCGGACGGCCCGCCGCCGTTCGCGCCGACCCGGTCTCCGCCGACGAGCTCGAGGCGGCCGGCGCGCAGATCGAGCGTGCGTTCGCTGCGCAGGCGTTCCTCGCGGAGGCCGACGGCGACGACGAGCTGCTCGACACGGCCTTCGAGCTCGCGGAGACGGTGCGACTCGAGGAGCGGCTCGACCCGCACGACGGGCGGCGGGAGTCGCGGCTGCTCCTCGACGAGGGCACGTACCCCGACATCGAGTGCCCGCCGGCGGTCGCCGCCGCGCTCGCCGGCCTCGACGGGAGCGCGACGCTGCGCGAGTCGATCGCCCGCGCCGGCCTGCCGCGCCGCGCCGAGCACGCGTTGACGGACGAGGCGCTCGAGGCGCTCACCGACCTGCTCGAGCTCGGCTTCGTCGAGGTCGACGGCACATGACCCCGGTGCCTGGCACCAACGTGCCAGGCACCGCTTCCGACGAAGCGCTAGATCCCGAGCGCGGCAGGCGCCGGCGTCGGGACCTCCGGCGTGTAGGCCGGCTGGTAGCCGAAGAGCCGACCCATCGGCGCGCCGAGGGCGAGCCCGATCCGCTGGACGATCGCGGGCGGGAAAGGCAGCCGCACGGTGTCGAAGTGCTCGTTCGCGATGACCGCGAGGCGAAGCGGGTTCGGCATCCCCTTCTTGTTCGTCTTGCCGTCGGCCGCGAGCGCGAACATCGTCTCGAGCAGCGACTCGAACTGCAGCGCCGGCCGGATCTCGCACGCGAAGTGCGCGACGTCCTCGCCGGCATTCCAGAAACGGTGGCGCGTGCCGGCCGGGACGGTGATGCGCTCGCCCGGGCCTGCGATCCGCTCCTTGCCGCCGATCTTGAAGCCGACGGTTCCCGCGAGCACCTCGAAGCGCTCCTCCTGGCTCGGGTGCACGTGCGCCGAGGCCACGAAGCCGTGGGGCTGCACGAAGCACTCGATCACGACCGCCTCGCCGCCGGTCTCGTGCGACGTCTGGCGAAACACGATCCGCTCGCCCGTGACCGGATTCTCGATGCTTTCCCCTGCACGAATCATCTCTCGTCTCCTTTTGGCGTGGCCGCCACCCCGGCGGCCTCTCGGGAAAGAGAGTCCGCCGGGCCGCTTAAGATGCGGTTGGGGTCGACTTAAGGGGTGCTCTCGGTGATCGAGTTCCGCCTGCTCGGGCCGGTGGAGGTGTCGGTCGACGGGCAAACCGTCCCGCTCGGGGCGCCGAAGCAGCGCGCGCTCCTGGCCGAGCTGCTGCTCCACCGCGGCGAGACCGTGACCCGCACGCATCTGATCGACGCGCTCTGGGACGAAGAGGCCCCGGAGAAGGCCACATCCGCGCTCCAGGTCTACGTGCACGGGCTCCGGCGGGCGATCGGCAAGGAACGGATCGAGACGCACGGAAGCGGGTACCGGATCCGAATCGATCCCGCCGAGCTCGACGTCGAGCGCTTCGAGACGCTGCTCGACCAGGCTTCGCGGGCGCTCGCCGGCGGCTCGCCGGAGGCCGCGGCGAGCGGGCTGGACCGGGCGCTCACCCTGTGGCGCGGGCCTGCGCTGGCCGACCTCGGCGGGCAGCCGACGCAGCGGGCCGCCGAAGCGCTCGACGAGCGGCGCGTGGTTGCGCTCGAGCTCCGGAACGAGGCCGCGCTCCAGCTCGGCCGCCACGACGACGTGCTCGCGGAGATCGAGCAGCTGGTCGCCGAGCATCCCTACCGCGAGCGGCTGCGGGAGCAGTGGATCCTCGCGCTGTACCGCGCCGGGAGGCAGAAGGACGCGCTCGACGCATACCGGGACACACGCGCGCTGTTGATCGACGAGCTCGGCGTCGAGCCCGGGCCGGCGCTCCAGGAGCTCGAGCGGGCGGTGCTGCGCCAGGACGAGTCCCTCGCCGCGCCGGCCGCCCCGTCGGCGGCACCCCTCCGGCTGCCGACGCCGCCCACGCGGCTCGTCGGACGGCGGCTCGAGCTGGTCTCGGTGACGGCGCTCGTCCGCGACGTGCGCCTCGTGACCCTCACGGGCCCCGGCGGAGCCGGGAAGACACGGCTGGCGCTGGCCGCCGCGGCGGAGCTCGGGCCGGAGCTGCCCGGCGGCGCCGTGTTCGTCGACCTCGCGCCGATCACGGACGCGAGCCTCGTGCTGCAGGCCGTCGCGGACACGCTCGAGGTGCCCGAGACCGCCGACGAGCCGGTCGCCGCCCTCGCCACGCACGTCGGCGACCGCGAGCAGCTCGTCGTGCTCGACAACTTCGAGCAGGTGCAGACGGCGGCGGTCGACATCAGCGCGCTCCTCGCGGCGACGAAGGGAATCCGCGTCCTGGTGACGAGCCGCGTGCCGCTTCGGCTCTCGGGCGAGCACGAGTACCCGGTGCCGCCGCTCCCGATCGACGACGCCGTCCAGCTGTTCGCCGACCGGGCACGCGCACTCGACCCGAGCTTCGCCGTCGGCGACACGAATGTCGCGCACGTCTCGCACGTCTGCCGCCGGCTCGACGGCCTGCCGCTCGCAATCGAGCTCGCGGCGGCGCGGACGCGCGTCCTTCCGCCCGCCGCGCTCGCCGAGCGGCTGACCGAGTCGCTCGACCTGCTCACGGAAGGCGCCCGCGACCTGCCGGAGCGGCAGCAGACGCTGCGCGCGACGCTCGACTGGAGCTACCAGCTGCTCGCCGACGACGAGCGCGCGCTGCTCGCCCGGCTCTCGGTGTTCGCGGGCGGCATCACGCTCGACGCGATCGAGGCGGTCGTCGGCCCGGGCTCGCTGTCCGCGCTCGCGACGCTGGTCGACAACAACCTCGTGCGACGCGTCGCCTCGGACGCGCCGCGCTTCGCATTGCTCGAGACGATCCGTGACTACGCCGCCGAGCAGGTTCGTGCACGCGGCGAGCACGACGAGCTCGCCCGCCGGCACGCAGAGCACTTCCTCGCGGTCGCCGAGGGGGAGGGTGACCGGATCATGGCCGGCGGCGAGGGTTACGAGGACGCGTTCGAGCGTCTCGACGCGGTGCACGACAACATCCGGGCCGCGTTCGCCTGGGCGGCCGACGCCGGCGAGGTCGAGATCGAGTCGCGGCTCGTCATCGCGCTCAGGTGGTACTGGCTCGTGCGCGGTCATCTACGCGAGGCGCGGGCGATGTTCGACCGCACGATCGCGGACTCAGCCGGGGTCGACGAGTCGCTCCGGGCGGCGGTGCTCGCGGCAGGCGGCTCGTTCCCCTACCGGCAGGGCGACCTCGACGCCGCCAGGGAGATCTGGAGCGAGGCGCTCGCGCTCTACTGGAAGCTCGATGACAAGGACGGGGTCGCGCGCTGCATCGCCGAGCTCGGCGGCGTCGCGTCCCAGGCCGGCGAGCTCGACGAGGCCGCCGCCGCGTACCGCGAGAGCCATGCGCTGTTCGTCGAGCTCGGTCGCACGCACCGCGCCTCGGTCGCGCTCGCGAACCTCGCCGCGATCGCCGAGCTCCAGGGCGACCACGAAGCCGCGTTCGAGTACGGAGAGCAGGCGATCGCCGAGCAGCGGGCGAGCGGCGACTTCGACGGCCTCGCCGTCTCGCTGCACAACCTCGCACGCTCGCGCTCCAACGCCGGCGACCGCGAGCGCGCGCGCGAGCTGCTCGCCGAGTCGTTCGAGCTGGCGGAGCGGCTCGGCTACCGCGAGGTGATCGCCTATTCGCTCGAGACGAGCGGCGAGCTCGCCTTCGCCGAGGACGACGGCGAGCGCGCGGCGCGGCTGCTCGGTGCCGCCGACGAGCTCTTCGGCGCACTCGGAGTCGAGATGGGCGTCGCGGAGCGCGAGGGCTACGAGCGGACGCTCTCGGCGCTCGCGTCCTCGCTCGGCGCGGAGCGGCTTGCGGCGCTCGTCGCCGAGGGGCGAACGCTCTCGCAGCAGGACGCGATCGCCGAGGCGCTGGCGTCAACCATGGATGGTTGACGCCACGGGATCGTCTGTTTCGGGGCGTGGACTGGGGGTGGTCGGGCGCGGCGGCGTGCCGGCGGGCGATGGCAGCGCCATCGGTGCCGGTGCGACGGCGTGAAGCGGACGGCCTGCTCGGGGCGGCCCTGTCGCCGCGAACAGGCCGGGAGCGGCCGGGTGCCCTCAGGCCGCGCAACCGGACACGCGAGCACGTGGCGTCAACCATCTAGCCCGGTCCAGCCGTACGACCGGTGTGCGTCTCCGGCCCGCGATTTACACCGTGAATACGCACTGCGGGAGCCAGCGATGCCGACAATCAGCCTCAACGATCCAACCCTCGTCGACGACCTGCTCGCCGACCTCCGAGGCCGCGGCGACGTCCTCGCCGAGGAGATCGGCCCCGGGCGCGTCCGCGTGAGCGTGCTCGGCTCCTACTCGGCCGAGGGCATGCGCGTCGCGATCTACCTGCGGGTCCGCGCCTGGGAGGCGGGCCAGCGCGCCCGCGGCGTCGACGTGCAGGTCGAGCTCGACTGAGCAGTCGAGCTCAACTGAGCGCTACTCGCCGGCGACGTCCCGCCGCAGGAAGACGAGGTAGGCGGCGACGAGCGGGACGACGATGTAGAGCGCGCAGACCCAGAGTGCCCGCGTCACCGGCACCCAGTCGGCCGGCACGCGCAGGAAGCCGTGCCACGCGTCGAACTGCGTGCCGAGCAGGTACGCGCGGAAGCTCTCGGTGCCCGGTAGCACGCCGAGGAGCTGCATCAGGAGCGCCCACATGAGCGCGCCGACGACAGAGGCGGCGCTGTTCCGCGTCACCGTCGAGAGCATCAGCCCGAACGCGGCGACGCCCGCGAGCGGCAGGACGTAGATCGCGAGGCTCGCGACCAGGAGCGCGAACCCGTGCGCCGGCGACACCTTGGTTCCGGAGAGCGACGTGAGCGGATGGAGGCCCCAGGCGAGACTGCCCGCCACGACGCCGACGAGCCCCATGGAGAAGACCAGCGCGATCGTGTACGTCGCTGTGGCGAGGGCCTTGCCGGCGAACACCTCACCCCGCTCCCGCGAGCGGGTGAGGATCGTCTTCAGCGTCCCGTTGTGGCTCTCCGACGCGACGATGTCGCCCGCAACGAGCGAGGTGACGAGCGGGAGGCCCCAGATCGACATGAAGAAGAGGACGACGAACGGAACGGCGAGACCGGTCTCGCGGATCGACCGTCCGAGCGGGACGTCGTTCGGGCCGCCCGTCTGCAGCACGAGCACCACGACGAAGATGATCGGCACGACTATCGCCGCGCCGAGCCCGACGTACGTGCGCTTCTGTGCGAGCAGCTTGGCGATCTCCCAGCGGTAGACCCGCGCGACTGCCGTCATACCGCGATCTCCGAGACGCGATCGTGATCGGAGGACTCCCCCTCGGTCATACCGAGGAAGAGCTCCTCGAGGCTCGCGCGCTCCGGCACGAGCGCGGTGAAGGCGATCCGCGCGCGACCGAGTGCGAGCGTGAGCGCCGCCACCGCCTCCTCGTCCGCGGTGAACCGCAGCTCGCCGTCGCGCGACTCGACCGCGCCGATACCGGGCTGCGCGAGCAGCGCCGCGCTCGCCCGCTCCGGCTCGACGGCACGGAGCCGGTACGTGCTCGCAGCGGTCGCGAGCAGGTCGCCGAGCGCCCCCTGGTAGACGATCCCGCCCTTGCGGATGATCGCCACGCGGTTGCAGAGCTCCTCGACCTCGTAGAGCAGGTGGCTCGAGAGCAGGATCGTGATCCCCTCTCCGGCGAGGCGCCGGACGAGGTCGCGCATGTCGCGCATGCCGGCCGGGTCGAGGCCGGTCGTCGGCTCGTCGAGCAGCAGCAGCTTCGGCTGTCGGAGCAGCGCGGCCGCGATCCCGAGGCGCTGGCGCATCCCGTGCGAGTACCCGCCGACGCGGTCCTTCGCGCGGTCCCGCAGATCGACGAGCGCGAGCACCTCCTCGATCCGCGAGGTCGAGACGGGATCGTCGTAGTCGGCGAGCAGGCGCAGGTTGCGGCGGCCGGAGAGGTAGGGGTAGAAGCGCGGCCCCTCGACGAACCCAGCCACGCCCTCGAGCGCCTTCGCGCCGTCGATCAGCGGGTCGCGCCCGAACAGGCGCGCCGTACCGGCGGTCGGGCGGACGAGGCCGAGCAGCATGCGCAGGGACGTCGTCTTGCCGGCGCCGTTCGGCCCGAGGTAGCCGAAGACATCGGCCGGCTCGACGTCGAGGTCGACGTGGTCGACGGCGACGATGTCCCCGTAGCGCTTGACGAGACCGCGCACCTCGACGGGCGCGGCCGGGCTCACTTCACCGCCCTGGCCGCGGCCTCCGCAGCCGCAGCGGGCTGCGAGCCGGCCAGCACGAAGCTGGTGCCGCCGGCGTCCCAGGCGAGCACCGTCCCGAGCTGGGTGGCGAGCTCGTGTGCGGTCAGCCCGTCGAGTGAGACCGTCGGCAGGGCGGAGAGCGCTCCGCCGGCGCCCGGAGAGGCGTCGGCCGCCTTGCGCTCGACCAGGACGATCCCGCCGAGGCCCTGGCCGTAGAGCGCCACTGCGGTGTGCCCGCCCACCAGTCTCACGTCGCGGCGAGGCAACCCCACCAGCGTCGGCGGCGCGACGACCGGGAAGTCGGCGGCCGCCTGAACGGCATCGAGCCCGCTGACCGCAGGCGCCCCCGCGCCGGGGCGGTTGCCCGGGTGCGGGCCCGAGCCGAGGTCGACCACCTTGGCGCCGGCCGGGGGAGCGATGTCGACGTCCGAGTCCGAGACGGCGCCGTAGGAGATGTCGGTGGTCGTAAGCGCGAGCACCGGAGAGCTACTGCCCTGCGCGTCGACCGCCGCCTCGAGCGGCACGCCCTGCTCCGCGTCCCAGGCGAGCGCGACCGACCCGAGCAGGCCGCCGTCGTGCTTCGGCGACACCGAAACGCGATACGCAGGCCGCCCGCCGACCACGGTCGGTTGCGCATCCGACACGGCCCAGTGCTCACCGAGGCCGGCGAGGAACGAGTCGATCTCCGCGAGCGACGGGCCGCCGCCGTTCTGCGCGCCGGCGTGATCGCGCGCAGGGAGGTCGGCACGGTAGACGGTGTTCGACGAGGCGTCGTAGACGGAGATCGTCTTGTCGTTCCAGACGACCTGCACGTCACCCGCGTTCGACTGGAGCTCGATCCGCCCGCGGCCGTCGTTCGTCAGCCAGAGGCGTCCCGAAGCGCCCGACATCAGCGCCGAGCCCACCTGTCCGAGCAGCGCGCCGGAGGGAAACAGCTTGTTCGTGAACGTGACCCGCGCCGTCACGCCCTCGGGCGGATTCGCCGCGAGCGCGTCCGCGAGCGCCCGGTCGAGCGGCTTGGGCGGAGGCGGCGAGCCGCCGCCCCCGGCGGCCACGGCGATCGCGGCACCGCCGACGGCTGCCGCGCACACGACGGCGATCAGAACGACGAGGCTGCGGGTCGAGAGTCTGCGCAGGAAGCTCACGGCGATCCTTTCTCTTGCTCGCCGCCCGTTGTACCGACCGACTCTGAGACCTCTCTGAGAGCAGGCAGCTCGATCGTGAAGCGGGCGCCGTCCGCGAAGGCGCGACCGCCGTGCCGCTCGGCAGTCGCCCGGACGAGCGCCAGCCCGAGCCCCGACCCCGGCCCGGCCTTGTGCCCGCGCCGGAAGCGCTCGAAGACCTGCTCGGCTTCGTCGCCGGTCACGCCCGGGCCCTCGTCGGTGACGGTGAGCCGGGCGACGCCGTTCGACGTGCCGGTCTCGACGACGATCCGCCCGTGCCCGTGCCGGCGCGCGTTCTCGACGAGGTTCGACAGCGCGCGCTCGAGCGCCGCGCGGTCACCGCGAACGGTCACCGGGCGAGGCGCGACGACGTCTGCGTCGCGCGTCTGCGCGGCGACGAGGTCGAGCCGCACGGGCTCGTCGGGCCGGGCCGCCGACTCCTCCCGCGAGAGCGCGAGCAGGTCGTCGGCGAGCCTCGTGATCCGCGCGCTGTCGTGCTCGAGCTCCGCGATCAGCTCGTCGGTCGCACCGTGCCGCGCGAGGTACGCGATGTTGCCGTGCAGCGCGGTCAGCGGCGTCCGCAGCTCGTGCGAGGCGTCTGCGAGGAAGCGCCGCTCGTTGTCCCGCGAGCGCTCCAGCGCCGCAAGCATGCCGTTGAGCGTCCGGGCGAGGCGTCCGACCTCGTCGTCCGCCTCGGGCTGCGGCAGCCGGCGCCGCGGGTCGCCCGTCCGTTCGATCTCGGCGGCGGCGCCGGCGAGCCGGCCGAGCGGGCGCAGCGCCCGTCGCATGAGCAGGGCAAGGGCAGCCGCGGCGACGGCGGCCGCAACGAGCGCGGCGAGGAAGACGACGACGTGGACGTCGGCGAGCGTCGAGCTCAGGTCGTGGGTCGACGCGGCGACTGCGACGGCGCCCCCCGCCGCCGGGCCGCCGGCGTCCGCGAGCGGCGCCACGTACACCCGCACGTCGTCTCCCCCCAGCTCGGCCGGAGCGAACGCGGCGGCGTCGGTCGCGATCACGCGGCGCGCGAGCAGCTGCACCGGCAGCACGCGTCCTCCCAGCGCGAGCGAGCGCGCGACGATCCGCCCGCGGCGGTCGACGACCTGAACGCTGACCTGCTGCCCGCCGATCGACGTGTCGAGCGCTCCCGGTGTGGTCAGCAGCGCGGGTGCGGACGCGCTCAGCTGCGCGACCTCGGCCGCGCGCTGGCGCAGCGAGCGGTCGAGCGAGCGATGGAGTTGGCGTCCGATCAGGACGTCGACGCCCGCACCGACGACCACGAGCGCGACGAGGATGGCAAGCGACGCCGCGAGAATCGAACGGGCTCCGAGCGAGCGCGGGATCATCGCTCGAGCCGGAACCCGACACCGCGCACCGTTGCAATCAACGGCGGCGAGCCCAGCGAGCGGCGGAGGTACGAGATGTAGCGGTCGACGACGTTCGGGCTCGCGGCCGCTCCGCCTCCCCAGACACGTTCGAGGGCCTGTGCCCGGCTGATCACGCGGCGCGGGTTGCGGAGGAGCAGCTCGAGGAGATCGGCCTCGCGCGAACGAAGAGGGATCTCGACGCCGGCGCGGTGGGCGGAGCGCGCGTCGACGTCGAAGACGAGGTCGCCGTACGCGAGCACCTCGCCGACAGCGACACCGCGGCGCAGCAACGCGCGGACACGCGCCAGCAGCTCTTCGGCGGCGAACGGCTTGACGAGGTAGTCGTCGGCGCCGGCGTCGAGACCTGCAACGCGATCGGCGACGGCGTCGCGCGCCGTGAGCAGGAGGATCGGAAGCGAGAGGCCCTTGCCGCGGAGCCGGCGGCAGACCGCCAGGCCGTCGACGCCGGGCAGGCCGACATCGAGGACGAGCACGTCGGGGACCGATCGCTCGATCGCCGCGAGCGCGGCGCCGCCGTCCTCTGCGCCGGCGACGCGGTAGCCCTCCGCCGCGAGGGTGCGCTCGAGCATCCGGCGGATCGGCCCGTCGTCCTCGACGACGAGAACGGAGATGCTCACGACGATCCAGCGTAGCCTGCA